>CAZQLL010000018.1:82385-93523 GCA_964594125.1 uncultured Thermoanaerobaculia bacterium
GGCGGCAGCCCGCCCCTGAAGAAGAAGACGTCCCGGCCGCGTGTTACGATCCCGGTCGGGCCATGAGAGGAGCCGCCGCCGCGCCGCGAGCCACACGGGGCACCGTGACCGTGCCCTCTGCCGGCCCCTCCCGCCCGCACCGGTGATCGCGGCGGTGCTGCTCGCTGCCGCCGCTGCCGGCGGCGTCACGCTGACCGCGGAGCTGTCGCCCCGTGAGCGTGTCGTGTGGCGGCGCGGCGAGGCGCCGGTGCTGCTCGTCCTGCCACGCACCGGCGAGGGGTGGACCCAGCTCGCCGCCCGGTTGACCGGATCGCCGGGCCGGGCCGCGGCGCTGCGTGCGGCCAACCCCGGGAGTGCGAAGCTGCTGCGCGACGTGCGCGTCCGCGTGCCGTGGGCGCTGGCGCGCGGCGAGCTGCGCGCCGCGGCGCTGCGCGGAATGTTCCCGGCGGACCGGCGTGTCGCCGCCGGCTGGGAGCACGTCGTCGTGGCGCCGTGGAGCGGCGAGCCGGAGTCGTGGTGGGAGATGGCGGAGCTGCTGACCGGCAAGGGCGGCAACTACGGCGCCGTGCGGGCGGCCAACCCGGGCGTCGGAATGTTCCCAGCGCGCGGCGACGTGGTGCTGGTGCCGACCGAGCAGCTCATCGTGGAGCTGCGGCGGCTCAGGCCTGAGTCGGCGGGTGCGTCAAGAGCGCCGACCGGAACCGCGGCGCCTGCGGCGCCCGCGGCAGCGCCGGCGCTGGCGGCGTCGGAGCCGCGGAAGACCCCGGCGAGGGCGCCCACGGCGCCGGCGGCGCTCGGCGGAGGCGCCGCCCCGGCCGCGCCCGGCGAGCTCGAGTACGAAGACGGCTCGGCGGTCTACCGGCTGCGCGCCGGCGAGGCGCTCTACTCCGCCGTCGTGGTCCGTTTCACCGGCCAGCTTCACGCTCCGGACGTCAGCGCCACCGCGGCGGAACTGGCGAGGCGCAGCGGCATCGCCGACGTCACGGCGATCCCGGTCGGCTACCCGGTGCGGATCCCGTTCGACCTGTTGCTGCCCGAGTACCTCCCGGCTGGCGACCCGCGCCGGCGCGAGTGGGAGAGGGGCAGGGAAGAGCTGGCGGCGATCACACGCGCGATCCGCGCCGCCAACCTCGACGGCGTGCACGTCATCCTCGACGCCGGCCACGGCGGCGAGGACACCGGCGCGATCTCCGGCGGCGTGTGGGAGGCGACGTACGTCTACGACGTGATGGAGCGCCTCAAGCGGGTGCTCGAGCGCGAGACGAAGGCGACGGTGTGGGCCACGGTAAGGGACCTGCAGAACGGTGGCGAGCCTCCGGAGCTGGACGTCCTGCCGAAGTCGCGCCGCCACCGGCTCCTCGTCCAGCCGCCGTACGACCTCTCCGACTCCACCACCGGCGTGCAGCTCCGCTGGGTGCTGTCCAACGCGATCCTCGCTCGCCTGCAGAAGCAGAAGGTCGACCCCGAGAGCGTCGCGTTCGTCTCACTCCACGCCGACTCGCTGCACCCGTCGGTGCGCGGCCTGATGGTCTACACCCCGTCGCGCGCGCTGCGCAGGTACCGCGGTCCGTCGCCCGCGGGGCTGTGGGCCTGCACGGAGACGCAGGAGGTGGGCGCGCCGACGTTCCCGGCGAAGTTCCGGGCGCGGGCGGAGGCGCTGTCGGAGCAGCTCGCCGGCACCATCGTCGCCTCGGCGCGCCGCTACGGGGTGCCGATCCACCCGTTCAAGCCGGTGCGCAACGCGGTGATCCGCGGCGGGTCGTCGTGGGTGCCGGCGGTGCTGCGCTACAACCGTGTGCCGACCAGCGTGCTGGTCGAGGTGAGCAACCTCAACAACGAGGACGACCGCGAGCAGCTCACCACCTGGCGGTTCCGCGAGAAGCTGGCGCACGCGATCGCCGCCGGTCTCGCCGAGGGGTTCTCGCGGTGAGGTCGGCCGCTGCCGTCGGCCTGGTCGTGGCCGTCGCCGCGATCTCGCTCGGGGCGCCGCTGGCGCGCCTCACCGACGCCGCGCCGCTCGCTGTTGCCGCCTGGCGGATGGTGCTGGCCGCGGCGATCGTCGTGCCGCTCGCGTGGGCGAGAGGAGGCGTCGCGCCGCCGCGCGGGCGGGGCGGCGCCGTCGCGCTCGCCGGTCTGCTGCTCGGGCTCCACTTCGGGCTCTGGATCCCGTCGCTCTGGCTGACGAGCGTGAGCGCATCGGTAGTGCTCGTCTCGACCGGGCCGCTGTGGGTGCTGCTCGCATCGCCGCGCCTCCTCGGCGTGGCGATCCGCCGGCGCAACGTGGCAAGCTTCGCGCTCGCCATCGCGGGGGTGGCGGTGATCGCGGGCGGCGACGTGGCGCTGTCGCCGCGGACGCTGCTCGGCGACGTGCTGGCGCTTGGCGGCGCCGTCGCCGTCGCCGGGTACCTGGTCGTGGGCAAGCGGTTGCGCGGCGAGATACCGCTGGAGCGCTACCTGGCGATCGTCTACGGCGGCGCCGCCCTCACGCTGGCCGCCGCCGTGGCGCTGCTGCGCACGCCGCCGTGGCCGGCGGACGGACGGTCGTGGTTGTGCCTGCTCGGGCTCGCGCTGGTGCCGACGCTCACAGGCCACACGCTGATCAACTGGGCGCTGGCGCACCTCGAGGCGTACCGCGCGAACCTCGTCACCCTGCTCGAGCCCGTGCTCGCCTCGGTGTGGGCGTGGGCGCTCCTCGGCGAGGCGCCGCCGGCGCACGTCATCCCCGGCGGCGCGCTCGTGCTCGCGGCGCTCGCCATGGAGTTCATGCCGTCGCAACGGCCCGTGTAGAAGGGGTCTGGCGGGAGGGACGGCACAGGAGGGGCCTTGGGCCCCGATCCTGCGGCCCGGCCGCAGGAGGTCGCGGCGGGGGAGTCTCTCCTACTCGACGGTGAAGCTCGCCACGGCGAGCACGGCGCCGCCGGTGGTGCGCACCTCGACGCGCCACGGGCCGGTCCACTCCGGCAGGATCTGCTTCTCCGACCACGTGCGCCAGCGCGGACCGTTCGCCCGCAGCTCGATGCTGAACACCTCGCGATCTCCGCGGATCCACACGTGCACCACCTTGCCCTCCGCTTCCCGCACCTCGGAGAAGCAGAACAGTCTGCCGACCGCCGCCGGGAAGCGGTCGGCGGCGCCAACGGGTGCGCGATCCGCCACCGACGTGCACACCACGGCGGTCGCTGTCGTCTCGGCGTGCGCTTCCACGGCGCCGACCGCGAGAACGGCCGCGGCAGCCAGAATCCCCAGAGCTCGCATGGTCCCTCTCCTCGTGCAGACATGGTACCGCACCGGACCAGGGTCCTCCTCGCTGCTCACCCTCACCTCCATCACGCTCGGCCCACCACCCATCGCCTATCGCCTATCGACCGCCGTTTTGCTAGCATGCTCGCCCGATGATAGGGCAAGGCGCGGCGCGGGGAGGTGTCATGGCGCGCGTTCAAGTGCTTGACGAAAAAGGCATTAGTCGGGCCGTCGAGCGGATGACTGCGGAGATCCTCGAGCGGGTCCAGGACGAGAGGCAGCTCTTCCTCGTGGGGATCCAGACGCGCGGCGTGCCGCTGGCGAAGCGGATCGCAGCGCTCATCGCGAAGAGCACGGGCCACCAGACGCCGGTCGGCGCGCTCGACATCACCCTCTACCGCGACGACGTCGGCCCGTGGCGGCCCGCGCACCAGCAGCCGGTGCTGCGCGCCACACACCTGCCGATCGCCGTCGACGGGCGCACCGTGTGCCTGGTCGACGACGTGCTCTACACCGGCCGCACGATCCGCGCCGCGCTCGACACACTGATGGACTACGGCCGCCCGCGCGCGATCCGCCTGGCGGTGCTGATCGACCGCGGGCACCGCGAGCTGCCGATCGCGGCGGACTTCGTCGGGCGGGCCGTGCCGACGGCGGATCGCGAGGACGTGCAGGTGCGCCTCGACGAGACCGACGGCGACGAGGGTGTCTGGGTCGCCCGGGAGGAGGTGGCGGGATGAGCGTCGCGCGCGCCGCGCGCCTGCGCGGCAAGGACCTGGTCGGCATCGACCCGCTGAGCCCCGAGGAGATCCAGCTCATCCTCGACACCGCGGTGGAGATGCACGAGGTGGCGCAGCGGCCGATCAAGAAGGTGCCGGCGCTGCGCGGCAAGACCGTCGTGAACTTCTTCATGGAGGCGTCGACACGCACCCGCTTCTCCTTCGAGGTGGCGGAGAAACGCCTGTCGGCCGATACCCTCAACTTCTCGGCGAACATCTCGTCGGTGACCAAGGGCGAGACGCTGATCGACACCGCCCGCAATCTCGAGGCGATGCAGCCGGACTTCTTGGTGATCCGCCACGCCTACGCGGGCGCGCCGCACCAGCTCGCGAGGATCCTCAAGGCGTCGGTGATCAACGCCGGCGACGGCGCCCACGAGCACCCGACGCAGGCGCTGCTCGACGCGCTGACGATACGGCAGCGTCGTGGCACGCTCGCGGGTCAGACGGTCGCCATCGTGGGCGACCTGCAGCACTCGCGCGTCGTCCGCTCAAACGTGATGCTGCTCTCGCGCATGGGCGCGACGGTGCGCGTCGCGGGGCCGCCGAGCATGATACCGGTCGGGATGGACAGGCTCGGCTGCGAGGTGCACCGGCGGATGGAGGACGCGGTCGCGGGGGCCGACGTCGTGATGATGCTGCGCATCCAGCTCGAACGGCAGGGAAGGATGAACTTCCCGACGGTGCGCGAGTACTACGACTTCTTCGCGCTCACGCCGGAGCGGCTGCGGCTGGCGAAGCGCGACTGCCTGGTGATGCACCCCGGACCGATGAACCGCGGCGTCGAGATCGACTCGCGCGTCGCCGACGGGCCGCAGTCGGTCATCCTCGAGCAGGTCACCTACGGCGTCGCCGTTCGGATGGCGGTGCTCTATCTGCTGGCTGGAGGTCACAGTGAGCCGACTGCTGATTAGGCAAGCGCGCGTCGTGGACCCGTCGCAGCGCCTGGATGCCGGCCTCGACATCCTGCTCGTCGACGGCACGGTGGCGCGGCTGGCCGAGCGCATCGAGGACAGGAAGGCCGAGGTCATCGACGCGGCCGGCCTGGTCGCGGCGCCCGGGTTCATCGACCTGCACGTCCACCTGCGCGAGCCGGGGTACGAGTACAAGGAGACCGTCGCGTCGGGTTCGTCCGCGGCGGTGGCGGGCGGCTTCACCGCCGTCTGCTGCATGGCGAACACCCAGCCGGTGAACGACAACGCGGCGGTCACCGAGTTCATCCGCGCTCGCGCCCGCGAGATCGGGCTCTGCAAGGTGTACCCGATCGGTGCGGTGTCTAAGGGGCTCGCCGGCGAGGAGATGGCGGAGCTCGGCGAGATGGTGCGGGCGGGCGCGGTGGCGTTCTCCGACGACGGCCGACCGGTCGCCAGCGCCTACCTGATGCGCCGCGCACTCGAGTACACGCAGCTCTTCGGTACACCGGTCGTCGACCACTGCGAGGAGCCGACGCTCGCCGCCAAGGGCGTGATGCACGAGGGCGACGTCGCGACGCGCCTCGGGCTGAAGGGCATCCCGGCCGCCGCCGAGGAGGTGATGGTCGCCCGCGACGTCATCCTCGCCAAGCTCACCGGCGGCAGGGTGCACATCGCCCACCTGTCGACGCGCGGAGCGATCGAGCGCGTGCGCGAGGCGAAGAGCAAGGGTTTGCCGGTCACGTGCGAGGTGACGCCGCACCACCTGGCGCTGACCGACGAGCAGGTGGCGGCGACCGGATTCGACACCAACACCAAGATGAACCCGCCGCTGCGCTCGGCCGACCACGTCGCGGCGCTGCTCGAGGGGATCGGCGACGGCACCATCGACTGCCTTGCCACCGACCACGCGCCGCACCACGCCGACGAGAAGGCGCAGGAGTTCGACATCGCGCCGTTCGGCATCGTCGGCCTCGAGACCGCCGTGCCCGTCACCTACGACCTGCTGGTGCGCAAGCGCAAGCTGCCGCTGCGGCTGTTCGTGTCGCTGTGGTCGACCAACCCGGCGCGCGTCTTCGGCCTCCCCGGCGGCACGCTCAAGGTCGGCGCCGCTGCCGACGTGACGCTCATCGACCCGGAGGCGCGCGACACGGTGGAGCCAAGGCGCTTCCGCTCCCTGTCGCACAACACGCCGTTCGCCGGCCAGAAGCTGCGCGGGTGGCCGGCGGTGACGATCGTCGACGGCAACGTCGTCTGGCGCCGTGAGCGCACCGGCTGACCCGCGGCCGCCGCGGCGAGCCGTCGTCGTCGACGACTCGCCGCTGCAGTGCGCCGCCTGGCGGCGCCTGCTCGAGCGCCGCTACGGCGAGCGCGTCGCGGTCGAGACCTACACCGACCCGCGGGAGGCCGTCGCGGCGCTGCGGCCCGACATCCATATCATGCTGCTCGACTGGGAGATGCCCGTGCTCGACGGCCACGCCGTGCTCGAGGAGGCGCGCGCCCGCGGCGTCAACCTCAAGCGCGTCGTCATCACCTCCGGCCACACCGCCGACGAGCTGCACGAGCAGTTCGACCGCTCCGGCTGCCTCGCCGTCATCGAGAAGACCGAGCCGGAGCAGCAGGCCGCCTTCATGATGATCCTCGACAGCATCATGCGGCGATAGGCGCGAGGCACGAGGCACGAGGCGCGAGGCGCGACGGGCAAGGCACGAGGCGGGTGACACGAGCTGGAGCGCCGTTCTCGCCACGCAGAATCTGTCATCCCGAGCATGGGTACGCCGCAGCGCGGCGGTCGGGCGAGACAGGAAACCTCCGGGAGGGCCGGCGCCCTCGCCGGCCCGGACTCCGCCCGCGCGGGCGAGGGCGCCCGCGCTCCGGTCCTGATGGGTTTCCTTGACCCAAGAAGAAAGATACCGTCCGTGAATTCGTGATACACTGGACTTGTGGAGGCGGAAATGGAGCAGACGAACGTCACGCTGAGCCTGCCAACGCACATCGTCAAGGCGGCGCGGCATGCGGCCGTCGAGCGCGGCGTGTCGCTGTCGAGGTTCCTGGCCGAGCACCTCGAGCGGATGCTGGTTGCGAACCGAACCTATGAGGAGGCGAAGGAACGAGCACTCGCACAGATGCGCGAGGGCATTCCGATGGGCGTCGGCAGTCGGCCCGGTTGGACAAGGGACGAGCTCCATGAGCGCTGAATTCGTCGACACCAATGTTCTGGTGTACGCGTACGACACGACAACCCGGCCGAAACATGATCGCGCTCGCGCCGTGCTCGAGCGCCTGTGGGAGTCGGGAAACGGCTGCCTCAGCGTCCAGGTGATGCAGGAGTTCTTCTGGATCGCCACTCGCAAAATACCGTCGCCGCTGCCGCCCGGGGTTGCGCTGGGCATCCTGCGCGACTACTCCGCTTGGCCGGTGTTCGCGCCTTCGAGCGGCGACGTCATTGCGGCCGGCGAGCTCGCAACCAGCGCCACGCTTTCCTACTGGGATGCGATGATCGTCCACGCGGCGGCGTGTCTCGGGGCCACCCGTTTGTGGACGGAGGACCTGCAGCACGGTCTTGTCCTCGGTCCGCTACGCATCGAGAGTCCCTTTCAGAGCATATAGCGCGCCTTCTCGCAGGTGTAGCGGCACCACGTCTCTTACCGCAGTTGCTGTCCCGCTTGATCACTATCCGAGCACAGGCCAGGAGAATGCGAACGGCGCCGCACCCAGGAGGGCAGTCGCCGGCAGCCGGCGGGAGCTCCTACCCGGGCCGGCTGATTCCGAGCAGCTCGCCGACAAGCCACGGAACGAACGCCGCAAGGTCACGTGCCTCCTCGTCGGGTACCTTCGCCGCACGCGCAAGCGCCACGACATTGAGGCCCTGGAGGACCCACGCCAGTGTCGGTGCAGAGAAGCCGCCATCCCGGAAAGGCGCGGCCGTGACCGCCGCGCGCAGGTCCTGACCAGCGGCGAGCAGCGCGCGCACGTCTATCAGGTCGCGCACCTCGGCGCGCCCCAGCAGGGCGCACAGCTTCGAGACGAGAACGTCGTGAATCGGCTCCAGCGCGATGGTCGCACCCGCCAGCGGGCGGCTCTCCGGGGCGTGCGCCGGCGCCGCCGGGTCGGCGATCAGGTCGACGTTGGTCACTTCGCCAAGGTGTGCAACGCGCAGGCGATGAAAGGCCAGCGCCACCTGGATGCTCGAGACCTCCAAGCCTTCATGGCGGAGGATCTCGGCGGTCCGGGCGGGGAGATCGCCGAGCTCGCCCAGCGGGGACCACTGGAGGTCCAGGTCGCGGGTTTCGCGGTGGAAGAGGTAGAAGCCGACCAGGGCGCCCCCGCCGATAAGCCGCCAGCCGCCAACGGCAGGCGCGAGCGAGCGCAGGATTCGCTCCTGGAGCGCGGAGAGCCTACTCGTTGGCATCGATCACATTCCACGCTCGCAGGAGCCACCGCCAGAACTCGCGTGAGGTGCCCAGGTGTCTCTGGGCCAGTGTCCAGTGGGCTTTGATCGTCTCGAGGTCGACGATCGTCAGAACGTCGTCGGGCTTCGCCTGCCGCATGAGCTTGCCGAGCAGATAGGCGCGCACGCCGGAGTCAGGATCTCGCAGGCGCTCGCGAAACTCCGCGAGCGTCATGTCGCAATCCCACAGGAAGTAGGGCCTCCCCTGCGAGTCGACGAGCTTCTCCGGCGGCGTGGGGCTCAGCATCGTCCGAGAGTAGCAGACAGACGCTGTAGAATCTCAACGGTTCATGCATCGGTTGACCGGAATGGACGACGAGGCACCCACTGGAAGTTGGGCGCCGGGACGGACACGCCGACCGCGGTGCGTCCGCGGCTGGTGCCGTTGCCCGAGTCGGGGACGGTCCCGGCCGAGCGCTTCGTCATCGAGGCGGTGCTCGGCAAGGGCGGCACGGGCGTCGTCTCCGTCGCCAGTGACCGCCGCCTGAACCAGCGCGTCGCGATCAAGCTCGTGCACCCCGATCACAGGCTATGGCCGCCTGGATATGACCTTGACAAGCACCACTTCACGCGCAAGGATGGTGACGGAGGACAGCATGCGGACGACCGTGACGCTTGGTGATGACGTCGCCAGGGAGCTGATGGCGCTCACCAGCGCCCGCACCCGCACCGAGGCGGTAAACCAGGCGCTCAGAGACTGGGTGCGGTGGAAGAAGCTCGACCGCCTGCGGGCGCTCAGGGGCAAGCTCGCGATCGACGGAGACTGGGAGGCGCTCCGCGCCGCGGACGTCCAGGAGGCGGGAGAGACCAATGTCAGACGTCATCGTTGACACGTCCGCGTGGGTCGACTTTTTCAGGCAAGGGACGGGGCAGGTCGCGGACGCGGTGGATGCGCTGCTCGACGGGGATCGCGTGGTGCTGTGCGGTGTCGTAGAAATGGAGCTGATCCACGGAGTTCGCGACCGCGACGCGCCTCGACTCCGGAAGTTGCTCGAAGCCTTGCACTTCGTCGAGACGACAAGAGACGACTACCGAGCCGCGGGCGAGAAGCTGGCGACGCTGCGGCAGCGAGGCGTGACCGTACCTGCAACCGACGCGCTCATCGCGGCGCTGTGCGAGCGCGCAAAGCTCGCTCTGCTCACAAGCGATCGCCACATCGAGCACTTCCCGGGCGTCCAGCGCCTGACGCTGGGGTAGCGTCGCGACAGGCTCGTCGGTGAGCCGAAGGAGGAAACGCGGATGAGCGATGTGCGCTGTTTTCTCGAGATGGTTGTCCGCTATGGGCGTGAGCTGTCGCAGCCGCCGTTGTCGCTCCCGAGCGGGTGGGCGTCCGTGCTGTACCTCTACAATCGCCGTTGATCGCAGTAGAATCCTCGCCGGTCGCAAGAAGACCGGCCTCATGAGCGACGAGCCACGCACGGGGAGCTGGGCGCCGGGGCAGCACACGCCGACCGCGGTGCGCCCGCGGCTGGTGCCGTTGCCGGAGCCCGGGACAGTCCTCGGCCACCGGTTCGTCATCGAGGCAGTGCTCGGCAAGGGCGGTACCAGCGTGGTCTACGTCGCGCGCGATGGCCGGCTCGGCCAGAGCGTCGCGATCAAGCTGCTGCACCCCGACCTCGTCAACGACGTCAGTCGCGAGCGCCTGCGCCGCGAGGTGCAGGCGGCGCGCCACGGCCACGCCAACGTCGTCACCGTCTACGACCTGCACGACGACGGCGGGCCGATGCCGTATCTCTCGATGGAGCTGGTCGAAGGGCGCAGTCTGGCGCACATTCTCGGCGAGGAGCGCCACCGGCTCGGCATCGAGGAGACGATCGGAATCGGCCGCCAGATCGCCGCCGCGCTCGACCACCTGCATGCGCACGGCCTCGTCCACCGCGACGTCAAGCCGAGCAACATCCTGATCACCGAGTCCGGCGTCGCCAAGCTCTGCGACCTCGGACTGGTGCGGCTGCTCGAGCGCGGCGAGACGCTCACCGCCACGGCGATGACCGTCGGCACGCCGGCGTACATGGCGCCGGAGCAGGGGAGCGGCGGCGAGCTGACGCCCGCCGCCGACGTCTACGCGCTCGGCCTCACGCTCTACGAGTGCCTCACCGGCAAGGTGCCGCACGCCGGCGATACTGCCATCGACACGCTCGTTCGCCGCCAGAAGGCGCGTCCGCCGGCGCTGCGCCGCGACGACCCGGCGTGCCCGCGCTGGCTCGAGCGCCTGCTCGCCCGAACGCTCGATCCGCGTCCCGCCGACCGCCCGAGCGCGATCGCCGTGGCGCGCGCGCTCGAAACGCGGCGGGTGCGGCGGCGCGTTTCGCGGCGCGCCATGGCCACAGCGACGGCGCTCATCATGCTGGCCGGTGCGAGTGCCCTTACGTTGCGCGCGCTCGCCCATCGCGAGACCGTCCGCGTCGAGGCCGCCGGCACAGAAGTGCGCGGCGTCGACGCCCGTGGTCAAGCGACCTGGAAGATTCCGTTGGTCGGCCCGGTCGAAACCGTCGAGCATGCGGACATCGACGGAGACGGAAGCGAGGAGGTCCTCGTCGGCACGGCGCCGGCGGACCGTCAAGACGCGTGGCTGGGCGCGGCGTCCTACGGGCGGCAGGAGTTCCTCATCGTCGCCAAGTCCGGGCATGTGATAACCCGCGTCGACCCGCGCGATGTGCTGCTCCTGCGGTGGGGCCACCCGTTCCAACCCTTGTTCTTAATCCGAAGTTCCTTGGAGCGTCGACAGTAACTCACTGAGGGGCTGTGGTATCAGCC
>CAZQLL010000019.1:0-93240 GCA_964594125.1 uncultured Thermoanaerobaculia bacterium
CGCTAATCACCGGTGGGGGGGGTGGGTTGGGCGCCCCACCCCCCCTCCAACGGCGCGTCGGGGGGGGGGGGCCCCCGCGGGGGCCGCCCCCCCGCGCCGAGAGCGCCGCATCACGGCCGCCGCACCTCCCGCCACGCGCCGATCGCCGTCTCGTAGAGGCGGAGCGCGCGCTCGGCCACCCGCGCGGGGGCAAGGCCGGCGAGCCGCGCCGCACCGGCCGCGACCAGCGCGGAGCGCATCGCGCTGTCGCGGGCGAGGCGCACCGCGAGCGCAGCGAACGCCCCGGCGTCCTCGCCGACCGCCACGCCGCTGTCGTCGCCGTCGCAGAGCCCGGCGACACCGGCCGGCGTGCTGACTGCGGGGACGTGCGCGGCCCAAGCCTCGAGCAGACGCATGCGCACGCCCGAGGCGGCGCGCACCGGGATCAGGACCGTCGCGGCGGGGTCGTAGAGCTCGCCCGGCGAGGCGACGAAGCCGCGGTGAATGACGCCGGGAACGCCGCGGCCGAGAGTGGACGAGCCGTGACCGGCGAGGTGGAGGCGGGCGCCGGGGAGCGCAGCGAGGATGGGCGGCCAGACGGCGCTCACCAGCCAGCGGGCGCCGTCGCGGTTCGGCCACCAGTCGAACGAGCCGAGAGCGAGGAACGGCGGATCGCCCGCGAGCCGCTCGCGGACGGCGCCGATCGCCGCCGGGCCGACGGGCGGCAGCACCTCGACGTTGGCGCCGGGCGCGATGCGGCGGAACGCCGCGGCGTCGGGCCGCGAGATCGCCGCCACGAGGTCGGCGCGGCGGCACGCCTCCGCCTCGAAGCGAGCCAGCGCCCGGGCCTCGAGGCGCAGCCCGGCGGCGAGCACCGGCGGCGCAAGCCGCGCGAGCTGGCCGAGGAGGTCGGACTCGACGTTCTGCTGGCGCAGCACGACCGGCAGGCGCCCGGCGAGAAGCGGGATAAGCCAGCCGAGATGGATCTGCTCCACGTGCACGACGTCCGGCCGGAAGGAGGCGATCTCGTCGTCGAGGGCGGCCGCCAGGGCCCGCAGCTTGTAGCGGTTGACCGCTGCCGGGAGGCCGAGCAAGCGGCCGCCGGCCGCCCGGACCCAGGGCCGCGGTCGGGCCGCCACCGGGCGCAGCAGCGGGGCCGGGTCGACGGTTGCGGCGGCCGGCGCCACCAGTCGCACCGCAAGCCCGGCGGCCGCCAGCGCCTCGACCAGCGACGCTACCGCGAGGCTGCCGCCCCGCGCGGCGGGCCACGGGGCGCTGGTAGCGACCACGAGCACGCGCGGCGGCACCTACGTTCCCACGCCGCGCCGGGCCGGCGCGAGCAGCTCTGCCAGCCAGCGAGGTTCGAGCACCACGAGAGCGGCCGCGTACGCAAGGCCGAACGCCGCGAGCTTGACCAGCCCGACAACCGGCGCCGGCCCAGCAGCCGCCGCCTGCGCCGCCGCCCAGCCGGCGGCCAGAGCGAGCGCCGCGGCGGGCGCCGGGGTGGCCGCCAGGCGGTGGAACGAGAGGTCGACGTGGCGCTGCGCCCACAGCAGCATCAGAGCCACGCCGGCGGCCAGCGCGGCGCAGAGGGCGGCGGCGACCCGGACGGTATCGAGCCGGTCACCGGCGGCGGCGAGTCCGGCCGCGAGCACCGCGAGCTGCACCACCCCGGCACGCGCCTCGATCCCCGGCCGGCCCACGGCGACGAACAGCGACGACAGCAGCACCCGCAGCGGCGCCAGCACCGCTGCGAGCAGCAGCACCCGAAACGCCGGCACCATCGGTAGCCAGCGGGCGCCGAGCACCAGCGTCACCAGCTCCGGCGCGGCGAGCGCGAGCGCGCCGGCCACGCCGCACGCCGCCCGTGTCACCAGCGCGCCGGCGCGCAGGAACGCCCGCGACAGGCGGGCGCGGTCGTGGGCGATCTCGGCGAACCCTCCGCGCGCCACAGACTCGATCGGCGCGAGCAGCACCTGCTGGGGGTAGCCGGCGAAGACGGCGGCGCGCGAGTAGTAGCCGAGCTGCACCTGGCCGAGCGCCAGTCCCGTCCACACCTTGTCCAGCCGCACCAGTGAGACGGCGAGGAGGCTCGTGGCGGTCGCCTGGGCGCCGAAGCGCAGGAAGTAGCGCGCTTCGCTGCGCGGGTCGGTCAGGCGCGGCCGCCACACCGGCCGCCACAGGTAGAGTACGGCGATCGACGTGAACGCGATCGCCAGGTCGCCGGCGACCAGCGCCAGCAGGCCGCCGCCGGCGATCGCCACCGGCACCGCGGCGGCGATCGACGCCACCGTGCCGAGCACCTCGGCCGCCGCCAGGCGGCCATGCTCGACGCGGCGCACCAGCAGCGTGCGCGGCGTCTCCGCGAGGTTGGCCGCGCACGCGGTCAGCGTGAGCGCCACCAGCGCCAGGCGCAGCGGTCCGTCGGCGGCGATTGCGGCGATCGCCGCCATCGCCGCGCCCCACGCCAGGGTCAGCGCTGCCGTGAGCGTGAAGTGCACCGCCGCCGCCCGCTCCTCGTTCTCAGTCTCTGGCGCGCGGTGCAGCAGGGCGCCGGACAACCCCAGCGTGCCGAGGTAGCCGCTCCAGGTGACCAGCGACACCGCCAGCGCGTAGACGCCGAACGCCTCGACCGGCAGCATGCGAGCGAGCGCCACCGCGCGGCCGAAGGCGAGCCCGGCGGCGAGCGAGGTCGCGCTCACCCGCCACCCCGCAGACGTCAGCGATCGTCGCGCGAGGTCGGGTCGTTGCGGTGAAGTCACGGCAATCCAGCATAGCGCTTGGGCGAACCTTCACCCCGACGACCCGCGCGCGCTGTGGGGGTGAGCGGCCTCCGTGCGCCGCCCGTCCCGCTCCGGTTGGCGCTCGTCCTCATCCCTCTTCTTCGAACCACGAACCACCAGACACGGTCCTCATCGCGCGACGACCGTGACCTCCACCGTGATCGTCTCGCCGCCGCGCTCCACCGCCGCCTGCACGGTCTGGCCGGGAGTGAGCTCCTTAATGATCGCCGAGAAGCCGGCAAGATTGGCGACGTCTCTGCCGTCGATCCGGAGGATGACGTCGCCCTCCCTGACGCCGGCCTTCTCCGCCGGTGAGCCGGGGGTGACGCCGGCGACCTTGACTCCCGGACCCGGGTGGGCGAAGTCGGGCATGGTGCCGAAACTCACGCGGCGTCCGGCGCCCGCGCCGGGGCCGCCGGGCTGGCCGCCGGCGGCTGCTGCCGGGGGCGGCGCCGAGGCGGCGGCCGCGATCGTCGCGGTGAGCGGCTCGGCGCGCTCGCCGAGGTAGGCGATCGCCTCCCTGACGAACGTCGCGACCTTCACGAGGCCTGCAGCATCGACCTTGTCGGCGGTGTCGCCGGGGCGGTGGTAGTCGGCGTGCGGGCCGGTGAAGACCTGCACCGCCGGCACGCCGCGGTCGATGAAGCTCTTCTGGTCCGATGACTCGAGGCTGTCCGGGATCATCCGCCCCTCGACGCCGGTGGTGAAGCCGGCGCCGCGGAAGATGTGCTGCCACTCCGTCGCGGTGCCGGTGGCGATCACCGACACCTTCCGGTCGTGCAGGCGGCCGACGGTGTCGAGGTTGATGACGCCGATCGTCTTGTCGAGCGGGAACGCCGGGTGGTCGACGTAGTGCCGCGACCCCAATCGTCCTGCCTCCTCGCCGGTGAACGCGACGAACACCAGTGTGCGCTGCGGCGGCGCCCCGGTGGAGAGCACCTTGGCGAGTTCGAGCATCACCGCGACGCCGCTGGCGTTGTCGTCGGCGCCGGGGTAGAGCCTGCCCTCGTCGCCGGCGCGCACGTCGGGCCAGCCGAAGCCGAGGTGGTCGTAATGCGCGGTGAGCAGCGCCGCCTGTCCGGCGAGCTCGGGCTTCGTCCCCGGCAGCACGCCGATCACGTTGCGCAGCGTCGTCGGGGCGCCGGTCGGAGTTCTCACCGAGACGAACGACTGGAAGTAGGTGCCCTGGTCGCCGCCGGGCCTCAGGCCTATCGCCATGAACGCCGCCGCGACGTACTCCGCGGCCGCGTCGAGGCCCTTCGTGCCGATCCCGCGTCCCTCGCGCTCGGGCGCCGCCAACCACTCGATGTGACCCATCAGCGCCCCCTGCGAGAACACCGGCGGCGGCTCGGCGAGCGCCTTGCGCGCCGGGGCCGCGAGCGCCGGCAGCGCGGTCGCGCGCTCCGGGCTCGGGCGCAGGTCGACGCGAAGCGGCGAGTCGCCGGCCTCCCACTGCCCCTTGAGGACGTTGTTCGCCTCGGCGCCGGCGAAACCCAGGTAGGAGTACTTGCCGTAGTGCGGCAGCTTGCGGCCGAGCGCCGGGAGCGCCGCGAGGTCGTCGGCGAGCACCCAGGCGACCGCCTTCTCCGGGTCCCCGGGGTGGCGCCGGACGATGACGGCGGCGTGGCCGGCGAGCGGCATCGTCTCTCGGCCGACCGCGAGCGTGCCGCCGGCGAGCGACCACTCCGCCGCCGCGGCGAGCGCGGAGGCGAGCGCGTTGCCGCGCCCGAGCAGCCACACCGCGCGGTCGCCAGGGAGCCGCGCCACCTCGGCGTCGGTGCGGATCTCCGGCTGGTGGCTGTCGCTGCGCCACCCCTCGATCAGGGAGCGGTACGCTGCCTGCTCGGCTGGCGGCGCCTGCGCCGGGAGGACGGCGAGCGGCCGCGGCTCGCCGAACACCTGCCCGAGTGACGGCGGCACCTCGCGCGGGTCGAGCAGGCGGAAGGTGTCGAAGTGAGGGTCGGCGTGGAGGGCGAGCGGCTTCGCGTCGGCGCGCACGGCGAAGGGCGCCGCGGCGCCCTCCATGCGCACCGTCACGGTCACCAGCGCGCCGGCCGTCTGGACGACCACCGGCACGTCCAGCAGCAGCGGCGCGCCGGCCTGCGTCTGCTTCAGCGTGCCGGTCACCTGCCAGCCGCCGCCGAGAGCCGGCGCCGCGTTCGCCGCAACCTCCAGACGCGCCGCGCCGGCGCGTCCGACGTGGTCGGCGAAGAAGCGGGAGAGATCCGCGCCCGCGATCGCCTCCATCGACGTGCGCACGTCGGCGAACGAGGCCTGCCGGCCGCGCTGCTCGCGGTAGAAGCGGGCGGCCCAGGTGCGGAACCCGTCGTCGCCCAGCCTCGCCCGCAGCATGTGAAACACCATCAACGCCTTGCCGTATCCGACCGCCTCGGTGACGGCGGAGTGGCGGGAGCGGAACTCGACAAGCGGGAAGTCGCGCCCGTCGCGCACGTACGAGCGGTACTTCTGCAGCGTGTCGCGCCGGTACTCGTGCCCGCGCCCCCGCTGCTCCTGGATCAGGAAGTCCGCCATGTACGCGGTCAGCCCCTCGCACCAGTTGCCGCTCGAGTAGTCCACGAACACCGAGTTGCCCCACCAGTTGTGGAGGATCTCGTGCGGGTAGGAGGACGTGACGATGAACGGCAGCCGGATCACCTGCGAGCCGAGCAGCGTGTACGACGGCATGCCGTAGCCGGTCTCCCAGAAGTTCTCGACGAGGGCGAACTTGCCGTACGGGTACGGGCCGATCAGGGCGCGGTACGTCTCGATGTACTGCGCGGTCGCCTGCAGGTACCTGGCGGCCAGCGCGTCGTCCTTCTGCCGCAGGTAGACCAGCGCCTCGACGGCGCCCGCAGCCTCGCCGTACTGCACGAGCGGCCCGCCGGCGAGCGTGATCTCGTCGACGGGGCCGTGCGACTCCCAACGCGCGACGCCGGCGGCATCGCGCGAGGTGCCGTTGCCGGGCGCGATGGCGTGCCAGGAGTCGGGGAGCGCCGCCGCGAGCTCGTACTCGATCAGGCCGTCGGAGAGGTGCGGGTACCAGTAACCGTTGCCTGCGAGGTAGACTCCATCCTTCGACACGATCCCCAGCGTCTCGCGCATCCCGCGCGTGTACTGCTCCTTCTCGTCGGACAGGCCGAAGTCGAACGCGCCGGCGTAGCGCAGGCGGACGGCGCCGCCCGCGTCGGGCAGCGCGACACGGTAGCGCCTGAGCCTGCCCTGCGACCACGCGGCGTCGGCGCTGCCGTTGATGCCGAAGAACCGCTCGGCGTCGGCGGCGCCGCCGAGCGGCACCTCGGCGAGCGGCGGCTCGGCCTCCTCGACCGCGAGCGCGCCGTTGAGCAGCAGCTCGGCGGCGCCGCTTCGCACCAGCGCCGCCGGCACCGTCACGGTGTCGGCGACCGTGAGCCGGCCGCGGGCGGGGTCGAGCTCCACCGCGAGCGCGTGGCGGACGCGGCCGGCGGGCTCGGCGGCCGCGGCCCCCGCCGGCAGCAGGGCGGCGGCGAGGGCGAGGGCGGCATGGCGGCGGCTCATTCCGGCTTCTCCCTCTTCGGCTGCGTCGGCGGCATCCCCGGGGGCATCGCCGGCATCGCCGGCATGGCGGGCTTCGCCGCCTCGGCCGGCGCCGCGGCCTCGGCGGTCCTCGGGGCGGCCGGTTTCGGCGGCGTGCGCCGGAAGAAGGCGCGCAGCGTGACCTCCTGCCCGCCGCGCAGCACCGTGTAGGCGGCGGCGTCGCCCCAACGCCGCTCCGCCATCATGCGGTTGTTGGTCTCCTTGTCGGTGATCGCCACCCCGTCGACCGACACCAGTTCGTCGCCCACCTTGAACCCCGCGGCCTCTCCCACCGACCCCTTCGCGACCGCGATCACCGTGTAGCGCTCGCCGCTCTTCTGCTCCGGCGTCGAGACGCCGAGGGTCGGGTAGAGCGGGTCGGTCTCCGGCGGCAGCCCCCAGACGAAGTCGGCGTACGAGGCACGCACCTGCGAGACCACCGTCTCGCGCTCGGCGTCGGCGACAGGGATCGGCACCACCGAGGCGATGCGCCCGTCGAACCACAGGCGGGCCTGACGCTCGGCGCCGAGCCCGTAGGCGACGTGGCCGGCGCCGATCAGCACCACCGTGATCGCCTTCTCGCCGCCGTGCTTCTTCAGCGCCTGCAGCGCGTTCCACCCCATCGCGGCGTCCCACGTGCACTGCGCGCGGAACATCGCGACGAACATCTCGTCCGGCATGTTGCCGTGCAGCGCGTCGGCGCCGGAGAAGAACGCCCGGAAGAGCCGCTTGTGCTCGTCGCTGTCGAGGTCGATGCGCTCCGGCAGGTACGCCCGCTGCTCCGGCGTGAGCGCCTCGAGCCCCTTCATGCGCACCGTCTGCACCACCGCCCGCGGGGCGTTGACACCGAACATGCGGATGCCGTTGGCGTGCGCGAACGTGAAGATCGGGCGGTAGTAGTTCCAGTGGTATCCCCAGTTCCTGTACCAGCGCGAGCCGGCGACGAACGCCTCCTCGCTCATCCCCGGCTCGGCGTACCAGCGGTCGAGCCACTCCTGCTCGGAGGCCGGGTACATCTCGAGGCCGATCAGCACCTGGCGGCCGCGCCTGTGCAGCTCCTGGACGACGCGGAGCTGCGCCTGGTGAAAGTCGTCGTTGGTGTGGCTCTCGCCCACGAACAGCAGTTTCACGCCGTCGAGACGGGCGGCCAGCTCCGCGGGCGTGATCACATCGCCGGTGCGGGTGTCGGTGATGCCGTCGAGCACGACGGTGGCGTACGCATCCCTGCGCGCGGGGTCGCCGACCGCGAGGTCGAGGGCGGGGTCGTCGGCGGCGGCAGCTCCGGCAACGGCGAGCAGGAAGATCACGGCGCACGGGGTTCTGGTCATCGTCTCACCTCGGGCTGCCCGCCACGCGGCGCGGCCAACCAGTCACACCGCCAACGCTAACACGGCCGTGCCAATGCCCGCCCGCGGCCACCGTTGCCGCGCGCGCGGGGTGCGGCACGCGGCGGTCGCGCGCGGCGCCCTCCCTCCCCGCGGCGTGCCGCGCGTCCGTCCGGTCGCCGGACACGTGCAGTCGGATCTGCCCGCTCCTCGCGTACCATGGAGTCATGTCGACGCCACCACCGTCCGGCGCCTGGACACTTCCCGGCGAGGCGCTCGCCTACGCCGCCGAGGTGCACGACGGGCAGCTCCGCAAGGGCACCACGATCCCGTACCTCTCCCACCTGCTCGCCGTTGCGGCGCTCGTCGCCGAGGACGGCGGCTCGCCGGTCGAGCTCGCGGCCGCGCTGCTCCACGACGCCGCCGAGGACCGCGGCGGCCGCGCCCGCCTCGCCGACATCGAGCGCCGCTTCGGCGCCGCGGTCGCCGGCATCGTCGGCGAGTGCAGCGACACGCTGGAGACCGTCAAGGAGCCGTGGCGGGTGCGCAAGGAGCGCTACCTCGACCACCTGCCGCGCGCCAGCGACGGCGCCGTACGGGTGTCCCTCGCCGACAAGGTCGCCAACCTGCGCACGATCGTCGACGGCTTCCGCGTGCTCGGGGAGCGCTTCTGGGAACGTTTCGACGAGGACTCCGATCCGCTCTGGTACTACGGCGCCGTGCTCGAGGTCCTGCGGCGGCGCAGCGACAGCCCACTCGTCGCCGAGCTGGCGGCGCTGTACCAGGCCCTGGCGGCCGACGTGGTCGCGGCGCCGCACCCGCTGCCGGACTCGTACTGGGTGGTGCCGGGACGGCTGCTCGCCGGCGAGTACCCGGGCGCGGCCGACGCCTGGCGGGCCAGACGCCAGATCCGCCGCCTGGGCTGGTGCGGTGTCCAGGAGTACATCGACCTCACCGAGCCCGGCGAGTACCATGTGGAGCCGTACGCCCACCTGCTCGTGGGCGCCCGCCACCGGCGCTTCCCGATCCCGGACCGCGGCGTGCCCGAGACCGCCGAAATGGAAACGATCCTGGCTGCCATCGACGAGGGCCTGGCAGCGGGGAAGGTCCTGTACGTGCACTGCTTCGGCGGCATCGGCAGAACGGGCGCCGTAGTCGGTTGCTGGATGGTGCGCACGGGCGCGTCGCCCGACGAGGCGCTGGCGACGATCGCGCGGCTGCGCGAGGGGACGCCGGAGCGCGACGTGCCGTCGCCGGAGACGTGGGAGCAGCGCGAGTTCGTCAGGCAGTGGCGCTGATGGGATGTGAGCGACTCACGGGCTCTCGTCGCCGTGCCGGCGGCACGGCGGCGGGTGGGGTGCAGCCCACGACTTCACGTCGCGGGCTCAAGAGACGGGCGGCAGCCCGTCCATGACGGGAGCGCGGGGAGGCGGCGATGGCTGACGCGACTTGGCTGATCTACGGGGCGACCGGTTTCACGGGGAGACTGATCGCACGCGAGGCGAAACGGCGCGGGCTCGCCCCGATTCTCGGCGGGCGTTCGAGCGAGGCGGTGCTGGCGTTCGCCGACGAGCTCGGCCTGCCGGCGCGGGTGTTCTCGCTCGACTCGCCAGACGACCTCCGGCGTGGGCTGGAGGGCGTGCGGTTGGTGCTCCACTGCGCCGGCCCGTTCGTGCGGACCAGCCGGCCGGTCGTCGACGCCTGCCTGGCGCTGCGCGCGCACTACCTCGACATCACCGGCGAGATCGCGGTGTTCGAGGCGGTGCTTGCGCGCACCGAGGAGGCGCGGGCGGCGGGGGTGGCGCTGGTGCCCGGCGTCGGCTTCGACGTCGTGCCGTCCGACTGCCTGGCCGCCACGCTGGTCACCGACCTCCCGGATGCCAACCGCCTCGATCTCGCGTTCACCGGCGAGCGCGGCGAGTGGTCCGCCGGCACCCTCAAGACCGCGATCGAGAGCATGCCGGGCGCCGGCGCGATCCGCCTCGACGGCCACATCGTCGAGGTGCCGCTGGCGCACGACGTGCGCGAGATCGTCTTCCCGTGCGGCCGCCGCACCGTGATGACCATCCCGTGGGGCGACGTGTCGACCGCCTACCACACCACCGGCATTCCCAACATCCGCGTCTACGCCGGCGTGCCGCCGCAGCAGATCGCGCAGCTCAAGAAGCTGAGCCGGCTGCTCCCTGCGATGCGCGTCACCGCCGTCAAGCGGCTCGCGCAATGGTGGGTCGGCCGCTCGGTCAGGGGGCCGGACGAGAGCACGCGCGCGAACGCCCGCGCCTACCTGTGGGGCCGCGCCGCCACCGAGCACGGCCTCGCCGTCACGCGCACGATGGAGACGCCCGAGGGGTACTCGCTGACCGCCACGGCGGCGGTGGAGTGCGCGGCGCGCGCGCTTGCCGGCCGCATCAAGCCGGGCGCCTGGACGCCGGCGCGCGCCTTCGGCCCCGGCTTCGCCGAGTCGCTGCCCGGCGTCACGATGAGCGAGGTCGAGCGCGGAGTGTGAGAGGAGGGCAAGGGGCAAGGGGCGCCGGGAAGACGGCGCCCGGCCGTCTACCCACTGGCGATCTCGAGCAGATCGCCGATCACGCCATACGCCGTGGTCCTGAGGTCCGGCGCCTCCTCGGCGATGACGATCGTGCCCATCAGGTCGGTCGCGATGCGCAGCACCGAGCCGGCGCCGTCGACGCCCGCGAACGGGTGGCCCGCCGGGAGCTCCCTGGCGGCAACCGCGGCGGCGACTCCGTCCGGCGTGCGGTCAGCGGTCGCGACGAGCTTGACGTGGCGCCCGTGCGCCGCCGTGTCCCGCACCCACGCCTCGTCCACATCGCGCAGGCTCTGGCGGGCGACCTCCTCGGGTCGCAGCTCGACGCCCATCACCGCGTTGGCGAGCGCGGCGAGCTTGACCGCGGCGTCCCAGCCGTCGAGGTCGAGCGAGGGGTCGGTCTCGGCGACCCCGATGCGCTGCGCCTCGGCGGCGCCCTCAGCGAGCGTTGCGCCGCGCTCGACGAGGCCGAGGACGACGTTGGTTGTCGAGTTGAGCACGCCGTCGAGGCGGGTCACGACGTTGCCGGTCAGGCAGTGGCGCGCCAGGTTGAACACCGGCGCGCCGTCCATCACCGCAGCCTCGTGAAGGAACGCACAACCGTTGGTTGCGGCGAGCGCCGCGAGCTCGCGGAACGCCCACGCCACCGGTCCCTTGTTGGCGGAGACCGCATGGCGGCCGCGCGCCAGCGCGGCGCGCACGTGCGCGATCGCCGGCTCGCCGCGCCCGGCGACCGACAGCGGCGACAGCTCGACGAGCACGTCGTAATCGAGCTCGCGGGCGACCGCGAGGGTGTCCGCGGGCGGCCCGAGGGCGCCGGCGGCGTACGCCGCGAGGGCGCGGCGCGGGTCGATGCCGGCGGCGTCGAGCATGGCGCCGTGGCGGCCGCTGGCGATGCCGACGATCGCGGCGTCGAGAGCGGCGAGGCGGGGGTAGCGCTCGCGGTCGCGCAGGACCTCAGCGAGCGTGCGGCCGACGTTGCCGAAGCCGGCGAGCAGCAGCCGCAGCGGCCGGGGGGCGGTGGGCATCAGCTCGCGGCGATCTCGGCGACGCCGGCGAGCAGGCGGTCGATCTCCTCGCGGGTGGTGTATATCGACATGCCGGTGCGCAACAGGCCGCCGCGGCCGGCCAGCCCGAGCACCTCGACCGCGCGCGCCGCGTAGAAGTGGCCGTCCCAGACGAACACGCCGCCCTCGCCGAGGCGGCGGGCCGCCTCGGTGGCGTCCACGCCGTCGATCGTGATCGACACCGTCGGCGCCCGCCGCGTCGTGGAGAAGTCGGGACCCCAGACGGCGACGCCGGGGACCATCTTCACCTGCGACCAGTAGTAGGCGGCGAGCGCGTGCTCCCACGCCGCGATCGCCTCCATTGCCGAGACCACTCTCTCGCGCAGCGTGCCGCCGGTTCCCCACGAGGCGACGTACTCGACGGCCGCCTTGACGCCGGCGATCGCCGCGTGGTTGAGCGTGCCGGTCTCGATGCGGTACGGAGGCGCCTCGTCCTGCGTCGCCAGGCGGTCGGGCCGCAGGCGGTCGAGCAACCCCGGCCGCGAGTAGAGGACGCCGACGTGCGGGCCGTAGAACTTGTACGCCGAGCACAGCAGGAAGTCGGCGCCGAGGGCGCGCACGTCGAGCGGGAAGTGCGGCGCGTAGTGGACGGCGTCGAGGACCAGCAGCGCATCCACCTGCGTCGCGAGGCGGCGGGCGAGCCCGACGTCGTTGACCGTGCCGAGGGCGTTGGACGCCATGCCCACCGCGACCAGGCGCGTGCGCTTGGTGATCTTGCGCGCCATGTCCTCGGGGTCGAGGCGTCCGTCCGGCCGCAGGACCACCTCGCGCACGATCGCGCCGCGCTCCTCGAGCGCGAGCCACGGGCCGCGGTTGGCCTCGTGGTCGAGTTGGGTGACGACCACCTCGTCCCCCTCCTTGAGCCTGCGGCCGAGGGCGCGCGACAGGGCGAAGGCGAGCGTCGTCATGTTGGCGCCGAACGAGATCGTCGCCGGGCCGTGCGCGCCGAGGAACGCGGCGACCGTCTCGCGCGCCTCCCAGACGAGCTTGTCGGACTCCCGGCTGGTGATGAACTGCCCGTGGGTGTTGGCGTTGCAGCGTTCGTAGTAGCCCGAGATCGCGCCGATCACCTGCCGCGGCACCTGCGTTCCGGCCGGGCCGTCGAGGTAGGCGAGCGGCCGGCCGTCGTCGAGGGTGCGCTGGAGTGCCGGGAAATCCTGCCGGCAGCGCTGGTTTTCGAGCTTGGAGAAAGCCATGGTCGTCCGCCTCCCGTCCCGCCTGGCCCGCAGTGAGGTCGAGCATAGGCGGGAGCCCCGGCGGAAGCAAATCGCCGGGACCTTCCTCCTGCCTGAACGAGCCCTCGCGGTGTTCCCGCACCCGGGTCGCGACCTCGGGTCACGGCTCTACCGGGGCTCGGACCCCGGCCTGTCGTGGCCGCCGTCCTCCCCCGCGCTCCCGCCCTTGACCGCGGCCGCGCGCCCGCGCACCATGACGGCGATGAAACGGCGATCGTCCTACGGGGCGTTCCAGGCATCCGAGCTGTTCTGCCCGAAGTGCAAGGCCGCGCGGCCGGTGCGCGAGCACCTGCTGCTGGTGCTCCCCACCGGCAACAAGTACGAGTACCGCTGCGCCGTCTGCGCCACGCCGGTCGGCGCCCGCGACGACGGCGACCCGACGGAGTTCAGAGCGATCCTGCGGCGGCCGTAGTGGTCGCTCGCTCCGGCAGCGGGTCGCCGAGCGCCTCGACGTCGCGGCGGATGCGGGCGAGGTCGGCGTCCGCGAGCACGAGGTCGCCGGCGCCGGCGTTGTCGAGCGCCTGCGCGACCGTGCGGGCGCCGCACAGCGCGTGCGTCACGCCGGCCTGCTGCACGGTGGCGGCGATCACGAGCTGCGCCAGCGAGCAGGAGTAGGTCGCCGTCAGGTCGCCCCACGAGGCGAGCAGGTCGAGCACGCGCCGCCGGTTGCCGGGCTTGAGCCACGGCAGCGTGTGGCGGAACGAGCCCGGCGGCGGCGTGTAGTCGAGGCCGATGCGCCCGGTCAGCAGCCCCTGCTCGAGCGGCGAGTACACCAGCGTCGCGATGCCGTGCGCGGCGCAGTACGGCAGCACGTCCGCCTCGATGCGGCGGTCGAGCAGCGAGTAGCGCGGCTGGCACACCGACAGCGTGCCGGCGGCACGGTACTCGTCGAGCTGGGCGGGGGTTGCCGTCGACGCGCCGATGGCGCGGATCTTCCCCTCCGCCTTGAGCTTCTCCAGGCACGCCATGGTGTCGGCGATCGGCGTCTTGAACGGCTCGACCGCCTGCTTGTGCGTCTGCAGCACGTCGATGTACTCGCTGCCGAGGCGGCGCAGGCTCGCCTCGACCTCGACGCGGATCGTGCGCGGGTCGAGCGAGCGGCGCACGGTGCGGCCGAGCTGCTCGAAGAACGGCGTGCCGGTCTCGTCGCCCCACCACAGCCCGCACTTCGTGGCGATCACCACCCGGTCGCGGCGGCCGGCGATCGCCCTGCCGACGATCTCCTCGCTGTGCCCGAAGCCGTACACCGGCGCGGTGTCGATCAGGGTGACGCCCGCGTCGAGCGCGGCGTGGATCGCGCGCACCGACTCGGCGTCGTCGGTCGGCCCCCACCACGGGCCGCCGCCGATCGCCCAGGCGCCGAAGGCGACGACCGAGGCCGGGATCCCGGAGTCGCCGAGAGGACGGTAGCGCACGGCGGGCGCTACAGCTCGGGGACGACCGCCGCCGCCCCGTCGCCGGTGATGCGCACGCCGTCGACGAAGTACGAGGTCTCGCCGAACAGCGTTCCTGGCAGGCCGCGGTGCTCACGGTAGTGGACGACCACCGGCCGCCCGAGGGCGGCCGAGACCTGCTGCGCCGCCGCGTCGTCGCGCACCGTGAAGTTCCAGATCACCGGGGCGACGCCGGGCACGGTGGTCATCGCCAGCTCGCCCTCCCAGGTCTTGATCAGCCACCCCTTCTTCGAGAACTTCTGCAGCACCCCCGAGCGCTCACCCTCGGAGTACGACCAGGTGAGAACCACCAGCAGGTAGCCGGCGATCAGCAGGGCCACGATGCCGAGAACGGCGAGCAGCCAGAGGACGGCGCCGCCGCGCTGGCGACGGCGCAGTGCGACGGTGACCGGGGATGGGCTCATGGTACCGGATGCTAGCGCCCCCGTGGCGCCGATCACAAGTCGGCCTGGCGCCGCCTACCTGGCGCTCTCCGCGGCGCTGCGTCGTTCCGCGGCCCGTCCGCCCGGCACCGCCTGCGGCGCCGCATCGCGGTGCGGCGCAACGCTACGCTTGGTCCGGGCGGGTGGCGAGACCGTGGCTCGCCGGCCGCGGGCGGACGGCGGCAGCCGCGGCGGCCGCGATGATGGCGAGCGCCGCGACCAGCCAGAACGCGCCCCAGACGACGGTCGGGACGCCGGTCAGCTCGGCGAGCATGCGGGCGTCGGAGCGCATCCCGGAGCGCGCGATGGTGTCCGACCAGATGTCCGGCACCACGTACAGGCAGCTCGCGACGCCGAAGACCTTGAGGATGGCGTCACACACCGCCTCGGGCAGCCACGCGCCGGCGGCGATGAGCACGAGACCCGCCGCCAGGTGGAAGCCGAACCCGAACGAGAGGAGCGGGCGCACCCACAGCGCGGTGGCCAGCACGACCACGCCGCCGAGTGCGGCCGTCAAACCGCGGTCCCGTCGCGAGCGAGCGGCCGCGAGCAGGGCGGCGGCGCCCCACAGCAGGCTGCCGAGGTAGCCGGCCGAGAGCGTCACGAACGCGCTGCCGCCGCGCGTCAGGCAGAGGCCGCCCTGCGCCGCCGCCACCTCGATGCG
The DNA here is from genome assembly GCA_964594125.1 of uncultured Thermoanaerobaculia bacterium. Classification (GTDB taxonomy): domain Bacteria; phylum Acidobacteriota; class Thermoanaerobaculia; order Thermoanaerobaculales; family Thermoanaerobaculaceae; genus CAVRZJ01. Next base: position 15,027 of record CAZQLL010000019.1, read on the forward strand.
CTCGATCGTGCCGCCGGTGGCGATCGCCGCCAGGCCGTGCGACAGCTCGTGGAAGAAGACAACGAGAATCTTCAGCGGCCAGACCAGCGGCGTGCGCCAAAGGAGGAGGACGGCGACGGCAATCGCCACGAGCTCGACTGCCGGCCGCCAGGGGGGCGGCGCGGGCGCGGGACCCGGCGGGGGAGCGGCGCTCATCGACGTCGTGCACTTCCCGTGTGCGGCCGGGACGGTCGGCGTCACGGCCGCCGGCGCCGCGCCGACGGCGGGGGAGCGCCGTTGACCCGCACCGGCTCCACCTGCCACACCTTCTCAGCGTACTCCCGGATCGCGCGGTCGGAGGAGAAGAACCCCATGCCGGCGACGTTGCGAATGGCGGCTGCCGCCCACGCCCGGCGGTCGGCGAACAGCGCGGCGGCGCGCGCCTGGGCATCGAGGTAGGCGCGGAAGTCGGCGAGGTGCATGTAGTAGTCGCCGCGCTCCATGAGCGCCGCGTAGACATCACGCAGCAGCCACTGGTCGCCGCCGACGAAGGCGCCGTCACGCAGGTCGTCGATCACGCCGGCGAGCTCCGGGTCGCCGCGGTAGAGCTGCCACGGGTCGTATCCGCTGCGGCGGGCGCGCTCCACCTCGTCGGCGGTGAGCCCGAAGATGAAGATGTTCTCGTCGCCGACGGCGTCGCGGATCTCGACGTTGGCGCCGTCCAGGGTGCCGATGGTGATCGCCCCGTTGAGCGCCAGCTTCATGTTGCCGGTGCCCGATGCCTCCTTGCCGGCGGTGGAGATCTGCTCGGAGAGGTCGGCGGCCGGAATGATCTTCTCGGCGAGGGACACGCTGTAGTTGGGCAGGAAGACGACGCGCAGGCGACCGGCGACGTCCTCGTCGCGGTTGACGACCCCGGCGATCGAGTTGATCAGCTTGATGATCAGCTTCGCCATCCGGTACGCCGGCGCCGCCTTGGCGGCGAAGACGAAGGTGCGCGGCGTGACCGCCTGCCGCGGTTTGGCCTTGATGCGGCGATACAGCGCGACGATGTGCATGGCGGCGAGGAGCTGCCGCTTGTACTCGTGCAGGCGCTTGACCTGGACGTCGAACAGCGACTCCGGGTCGACCTCGACGCCGGTGGCGGCGCGGATCCCGGCCGCCAGGTCGCGCTTGTTCGCCAGCTTGATCGCGAGGAACTCGTCCTGGAACTCCGGGTCGTCGGCATGCGGCAGCAGGTCGGCGAGACGCGCCGGGTCGGTCGGCCAGCCGCCGCCGATGCGCCGGGTGATCGCGTCCGCCAGCCGCGGGTTGCAGGTCAGCAGCCAACGACGCGGCGTGATCCCGTTGGTGATGGCGACGAAGCGCTCCGGCCACAGCTCGGCGAAGTCGCGCACCAGGCGTCTGGTGAGCAGCTCGGTGTGGAGCTGCGCGACGCCGTTGACGCGGTGGCTGCCGACGATCGCGAGGTGCGCCATGCGGAAGCGGCGGTCGCCGTCCTCGTGTACCAGCGACATGCGCCGCACCCGCTCGTCGTCGCCGCCGAAGCGCCTGCGGACGTCCTGCAGGAAGTGCGAGTTGATCTCGTAGATGATCTGGGCGTGGCGGGGCAGCAGGTGCTCGATCTGCGCCACCGGCCACGTCTCGAGGGCCTCGGGCAGCAGCGTGTGGTTGGTATAGCCGCAGCTCCCGACGACCAGCGGCCACGCCTTCGCCCACGACAGCCCCGCCTCGTCGATGAAGAAGCGCATCAGCTCGGCGACCGCGAGGGCCGGGTGGGTGTCGTTCAGCTGGATCGCGACGCGCTCGGGGAACAGCGACCAGTGCCCGTCGTGGCGGCGGTGGAAGCGCTTGATGATGTCGCGCACCGAGCACGCAACCAGGAAGTACTCCTGCAGCAGGCGGAGCTGGCGGCCGGCCTCGGCGGCGTCCGATGGGTAGAGCACCTTGGTGATGGCGTCGACGCGTTCGCGCGCCGCCACGGCGCGCAGGAAGTCGCCCTGCGAGAACACCTCGAGATCGAACTCCTGCGGCGCCTCGGCGCGCCACAGCCGCAGGATCCCGACCGTGGGCGTGCCGAACCCGGCGATCAGCACGTCGTGCGGCACGCCGAAGAAGGTATTGCCGCCCACCCAGCGGGCGCGGTGGCCGTGGCCGGAGTGGCGCTCGACATGGCCGCCGACGGGCACCGCTACCTGCAGGTCGGCGCGGTGGATCGCCCACGGATGGCCGGCGCGCAGCCACGTGTCGGGGAGCTCGTGCTGCCACCCGTCGCGGAACTCCTGCCGGAACGTGCCGTAGTCGTAACGCAGGCCGTAGCCGATCGCCGGCAGGTCGAGCGTGGCGAGCGACTCCATGAAGCAGGCGGCAAGCCGTCCGAGGCCGCCGCTGCCGAGGCCGGGGTCCTCCTCCTGCTCGAACAACGTGTCGAGGTCAAGGCCGAGCGACGCCATCGCCTCGCGCGCCTCGGCGAGCAGCCCGGTGGCGATCAGGTTGTTGTGCAGCGCGCGGCCGAGCTTGTACTCCATCGACAGGTAGTACACGGTCTTCGGCTTGACCCGCCGGTACGTGCGCTTGGTCGCCGTGGCGCGGTCGACGAGCTGCTCGCGGACGGTGAGCGCGAGCGCCGCGAACTGGTCGGCGGCGGTCGCCTCCTCCAGCTCGAGGCCGCGCAGGTAGCGGAGGTTGTGAAGGAAGCGCTGCCGGAAAGCGAGCGCCGACGTCGGTCGCGGTGAAGCGTGGCCCAGCGTGTCCCCCCTGCCGGCGCCGGGCTAGCCCGGCGGCCCGGTCGCAGCCGGCGATTATACGACGCTACACTGCGCGGTCGCGGGTCCGTTCGACGCGGCCCCGATCGGGAGGCAGGCATGCGGATCACGGTGCTCGGTGCGGGACGGGTGGGGAACGCGATCGTGCGCGATCTCGCGGGCGAGTTCGCGGTGACGGCGGTGGACAGCTCGGCGGCGGCGCTGGCGCGGCTCGCCGCAACCGCCGGGGTGACCACGGTCGCGGCCGACATCGGCGACCCGGCGGAAGTGGCGCGCGTCGTCGCGGACGCCGACCTGGTGGTCGGCGCGGTGCCCGGGTTCATGGGGTTCGCCACCCTCGCCGCCGTGATCGCCGCCGGCAAGGACGTCGTCGACATCTCGTTCTTTCCCGAGGACGCCTTCCGCCTCGACGGCGAAGCGCGCGCGCGCGGCGTGCGCGCCGTGGTCGACTGCGGCATCGCCCCGGGGTGCTCGAACCTGTTCGCGGGGCGCCTGGGGGCGAGCTGGGAGCGTCTCGACCGCTTCGCCTGCTACGTCGGCGGGTTGCCGGTGGTGCGCCGCTGGCCATGGGAGTACAAGGCGCCCTTCTCGCCGCTCGACGTGGTCGAGGAGTACACCCGCCCGGCGCGGCTGGTCGCTGGCGGCGTGGTGATCACCGTGCCGGCGCTGACCGACCTGGAGCTGGTCGACATCCCCGGCGTCGGCACCCTCGAGGCGTTCAACACCGACGGGCTGCGCTCGCTGCTGCGCACCATGAGCGTGCCCTCCATGGTCGAGAAGACGATGCGCTACCCGGGCCACGCCGAGAAGGTGCTGCTGCTCAGGGAGAGCGGCCTGCTCTCCGAGGGCGAGATCGAGTGCGGCGGCGCCCGCGTGCGGCCGCGCGACGTCGCCGCGGCCGCCCTTGCCGCCGCCTGGCACCTCGAGGAGGGCGAGGAGGACGTGACCGTGATGAAGGTCGCGGCCGAGGGCGTGTGCGACGGCGTCGCGGTGCGCTTTTCCGCCGACCTCGTCGACCGGTACGACCGCGCGACCAAGGTCACCTCGATGGCGCGCACCACCGGCTACACCTGCACCGCCGCGGTGCGGGCGATCGCGCGCGGGCTGTGGCGCGAGCCCGGCATCGCCCCGCCGGAGCTGCTCGGGCGCGACGCCGCCTGCCACGACTTCATCCTCGCCGACCTCGCCCGCCACAACGTTGTGTTCCGCCGCAGCGAGGGCCCGGTGACGGAGCGAAACCCGCACGGCTCGCTGCCGTAGACTCGGGCGTGAGCGTGGCGGCCCCCGCTCCGGACCGTCCCCGAGCCGCGGCGGCGTCCGCCGTCCGGCCGTCGCATGCTGCCGGGCGCCCCGGGGAGGGTGGGCGATGAGAGCGGCCCTGCGGATCGCCGCGATCGCCGTCCCGCTGGCCGCCGCCGCCGGCGCCGTGCTGGCGCTGCGGCCGCAGCGGCAGTGGACGAGCGACTCCGCCGCCGCGGTCGCCGAGCTCGCGCACGGTCTCCACGCCGAGATGAAGCTGTACAGGGCCGAGGCGGCGGCCCACTACGAGAAGGCGCTGGAGCTCGATCCCGCGTTCGTCGCGGCCAAGCTGATGCTGATCGGGTCGCTGCAGGTCGAGGACAGGCAGCGGCTGCAGCAGTTGGTTGCCGACGTCCGCGCCGCCGACCTCGGCCTCCTGTCGCCGGGAGAGCGCTTCCTCGTCCGCTACACGCTCGCCAAGATCGACCGCGATCCAGCGGCGGCTGCGCGCGTCATCGCGGCGCACATCGCGGCGTTCCCGAACGACTCGTACGCGCTGTTCCGCCGCTGCACCGACCTCTGGGAACAGCCCGACTGGGAGGCGGCCGAGCGCTGCAACCGCGAGCTGCTGCGCGTCGACCCCAACTGGGTGCTCGCATACAACTACCTCGGCTACATCGCCATGGCCCGGGGCCGCTTCGCCGAGGCGGAGAAGAGCTTCCTCGCCTACAGGTACATCGCGCCCGACCAGGCGAACCCGCGCGACTCCCTCGGCGAGCTCTACACGCTCCTCGGCCGCTACGACGAGGCCGCCGCGGAGCTCGACGAGGCGCTCCGCCTGCGCCCCGATTTCTGCGCCTCCTACCGGCACCTGCTGCTCGTCGCCCATCTCAAGGGCGACGCGGCGATGGCCGACGCGGTGATCGCCCGCGCCGCCGCCGGCGGCCGGTGCAGCGCGCCGGAGGTGGAGGCGCTCGAGTGCAGTGCGGCGCTGTGGCGCCGCTTCCTCGCCGGCGACTGGGAGGGCGCCTGGGCGGCGGCGCAGGGCGGCTGCCTGAAGAAGCTGCCCGGCGACGCCGTGCTCGCGCACCGCGCCGCGACGCTGTGCGGGCGCCTCGCCGAGGCGCAGGCGCTCGAGGAGTCCGCGGGCAAGACGCCGAAGGCCATGAGCGCGACCGGGCAGCCCGCCATGCCCGGCCGCTCGCCCGCCGCGGCGCACATGGAGGGGGTGCGCCTGCTTGCCCAGGGTGACGCCACGGCTGCCGTGGCGCTGCTCGACGCCGCCGACCGCGACCTCGCCTTCGTCGGCGAGGGCCTGGGTGTGCTCAAGCTGGCGAACCAGGTCGCCCTCGCGGAGGCGCTGCAGGCCGCCGGAGCGCGGGAGCGGGCGGACGCCGTGCTCGCCGCCGTTGCCGCGATCAACCCGCGGATCGCCGACCTCTTCAGCGTTCGCCGCTCCCTGCCCGCCGGTCGCTCCTGAGCTGCAGCACCCGGCGAGTCGCCACCCCGCGGCTCGTCGTTCTCGCCGCGGGCGATGCCGGTGAGGCGGCGCCAACCGCGAACCGCCTCGGCATCGGCGCCTCGTCGGCATCCCATCAGCACCTCGCACACCGGTACCCATGGGTACCCGGCGTGACGATCAGATCATCCTGGTCGGCTGGCTGGGGAGCGGCGGTTGTCCCACGGCGTTGGCGCCGGAATGGCATGGCCACGCTCCACGGTCGCCATCCGGCACCCATGTGCGGTACCCATGCATCCTGGCCTGCGGGGGGCCGGGGAGGGCAACCTCTCCGGCCCGGCCGACACCGGTCGGGGCCCCGCGCCCGAAGGGAGGGGGTCCGGCTCGCGAAGGACGGCGGTGCGAGTATGATGACGTCAGCACAACCGAGGCCGCGTGGGGCCTTGCCGGCAGAGCCTGGGGAGCAGGTTGCGGCGCCCCGACGCGGCGACACACCAGGGGGGACGTCATGCGTTTCCGATTCGTCGTTGTCGTGATCCTCGCCGCTCTCGCCGCACCGCCCGCCTTCTCGGGGTTCGCGGGAACGGACCTCTTCATCCCGATGGCCGGCCGGGGGACCGGGGTGTACCCGTCCAACTGGTTCACCACCCTGTGGATCTACAACCCCAACGGCGCGGCGGTCGCGGTCGACGTCTCCTTCCTCGAGCGGCAGAAGAACAACGTCGCCACGCCGCCGCCGAAGGTCACCGTGGTGCTCGCGGCCGGCGAGACGAAGCTTTTCGAGAACATCGTCGAGGACACCTTCGGCAAGACGGTCTACGGCGCCTTGCGCGTGGAGTGCAGCGAGAAGGTGGTCGCCTCGGCCCGCGTGTTCTCGAAGGAGTCGGCGGGCGCACCGCTGAACCAGTCGTTCGGGCAGGACTTCGCGGGTGTGCCGGCCTCCCTCGCCATCGGGATCGGCGAGTCCGCCGACATCCTCGGCGGCTACCAGACGCAGCCGGACGCGACCTCCGAGGCGCGCTTCAACATCGGCTGCGTCGAGACCAGCGGGAGCCAGACCACGGTCCGGTGGACCGCCCGCGACGAGCTCGGGGTCCCGCAGGGCACGTTCGACAAGGTCGTGCCGCCGCTCTCGCAGGTCCAGGGAGCGTTCAAGGACTACTTCCCGGGCGTCTCGCTGACCAACTCCAGGCTCACGGTGGAGGTGATCGCGGGGAGCGGCGAGGTGGTCTGCTACGGCTCGATGATCACCAACGACACGACGATGCCGAAGCCGGTCCAGGACCCGACGACGTTCGAGATGACGTACAAGCAGGGGCTGGTCGGAGTCGACACGGTGCTTCACGACGCCACGCTCGTCGGCGACGGCACCGTGGGAGCGCCGCTCGGGCTCAAGATCCCGGTGGACGTCTCGTCCTCGACCGCCTTCCAGCCGACCATCAAGGCGACCTTCGGAGGCGCCGAGGCGGCCGCCGTCGAGGGCGTGTGCACCAACGGCTGCACCGGTCTGGAGGGCCGTCACACGCCGTCCGGGAACTACGCCTACATCGGGTGGCAGAACGGCGGCGTCTTCGGCGTGGGGTCGGCAACCAAGGGCGTTCACGGCGACAGCAACACCGGGTACGGCGTCTATGGAACGGCAGAAAGCGGCACCGGCGTGGCGGGCTTCCACAACGCCGCCAGCGGCACCAACCCGGGCGTGCTCGGCGAGACGAAGAGCACCAGCGCCAACGCGATCGGCGTCTACGGGCTGGTGAGCAGCACGTCGCCCGGCGGGTCCTCCGCAGCGGTGCGCGGCGAGAACAGGGGCACCGGCGGCACCGGCATCGGCGTCTACGGGTCGCAGGACGGAAGCGGCTGGGGTGTGTACGGCAGAGCCGAAAGCGGACGCGGCGTCTACGGGTACAGCCCGTCCGGCAACGGCGTCTACGCCCTGGGCGCCGGCGCCGCGCGCGATGACGCGGCGCTGCGCGCGCACAACTCGACGGCCGCCGGCGGAATGGCCGCCTACCTCACCAACGGCTCGAACTTCGCCACGGCGCACTTCAGGAACAGCGGCAGCGGCGAGGTGCTCTACCTCCAGGCCAACGGGGGGCTGTTCATCAAGGCGGTGAACAACGCGGAGAACGACGCGGAGTTCACCGTCGACTACAACGGCAACGTCCGCGCCGACGGCACCTTCGCCAGCCCGGCTGCGGATTTTGCCGAGCTGCTCCCGTCGTGCGGCGGGCTCGAGCCCGGCGACCTCGTGGCCATCGGGCCGGACGGCACGTTGATCCCGACCGACACGCCGATGCAGACCAACGTGGCCGGGATCTACTCCACGAAGCCGGCCTTCCTCGGAGGCGACGGCAGGGCGGGCGGCGGTGAGCGGATCCCTCTCGCGATCGTCGGCATCGTCCCGGTCAAGGCGAGCGCCGAGAACGGCGCCATCCGCCCGGGCGACCTGCTCGTCGCCGCGGCGACCCCCGGCCACGCCATGCGCTGCGGCGACAGCGCCCTGTGCGGCGGCGCCGTGGTCGGCAAGGCCCTGTCGGGGCTCGAGAGCGGCGCCGGCACCGTCACGACCCTGGTCTCCCTTCACTGATCTGCCGGCCCCGATCCTCTGCGCGCGGCGCGCAGAGGATCGGGATGCAGATCGGCGGCGACCCGCGAGAGGCGCCGCGCGCGGGGGCGCAGGCGGCGGATCTTCTTGCTGAGGCCGTGGGCGAGCCGCGTGCCGAGCCTGCGACCGACCTCCGCGGAGAGCCGCCGCGGCCGATGCCGCCGGGCCGGTCCGCCTAGCGCAGTGCCGCAAGGACGGCGAGCTCGGCGGCGGCGGCGGCGAGGCCGGCGGCGAGGTCGTCGACGACGACCCCCCAGCCGCCAGGGAGGCGCTCGAGGCGGCGGATCGGCCACGGCTTGACGACGTCGAGGAGGCGGAAGAGGACGAAGCCGCCGGCGATCTCGGGGAGCGTCGGGGGGCGGCGCAGGGCGAGCGCGAGGGCGGCGAGCGCCAGCCACTGGCCGGCCACCTCGTCGGCGACGATGGCGCCGGGGTCGTCCTCGCCGCGGCGCGCCGCCTCGGCGCCGCACGCCCACACCGCGAGGGCGGCGAGGGGTGCGGCGAGCGCCGCAGCGAGCGGCGGCAGGGCCGCGGGCGCGAGCGCGGCGAGGCCGGAGAACGCGAGGGCGGCGGCCAGCGACCCGGCGGTGGTGCCGGGCGCCGGCAGGCGGTCGCCGAGCCCGCCGAGGGTGGCGAGCGCGCGCGCCGTCCGGGCTCTCACGCGCCGTCCCGCAGGGCGGCGAGGAGGCGGTGCGGCAGGCCGCCGAAGTCGCCGGAGGACATCGTCACCACGACGTCGCCGGGGCGCACGGCGGCGCGCATGGCGGGCAGCGGGTCGGCGTCGTCGGCGAGCGCCGCCGCGCTGCGGCCGAGCCGGCGGAGCGCGGCGACGAGGGCCTCGCGGTCGAGGATGTCCTCGGGCGGCAGCCGCCTGCGGTGGAACACCGGGGCGACGAGCGCGACGTCTGCGGCGGCGAGCGCGGCCTCGTACTCGCGGGCGAAGGCGGCGCGCCCGGCGGTAAGCGAGCGCGGCTCGAACACCACCACGAGGCGCCGGCCCGGGAAGCGCGTGCGCGCGCCCGCGAGGGTCAGGCGGACGGCGGTCGGGTGGTGCGCGAAGTCGTCGACGACGACGACGCCGCCAGCCTCGCCGAGGACGTCGAGGCGTCGGCGGACGCCGGGGAAGATGGCGGTCGCGGCGGCGACGGCGGCGGGGGGGATGCCGGCGAGCAGCGCGCAGGCGCAGGCGGCGAGGAGGTTGTCGAGGTTGTGGCGGCCGACCAGCGGCACCCGCGCCGCGAAACGCTCGCCGCGCCACGACAGCTCGGCGTCGATCCCGTCGATGTCCGCCGACCACGCCAGGCAGCGAAGGTCGGCGCCCTCGTCGAGGCCGTACCACACCGCGCGCGGGTGCCCCGACGCGACGGCGCGCGCACCCGGGTCGCCGGCGTTGGCGACGACGGCGCCGCCCTCGCCGATGAGCGCCGTTCCGGCGCGGAACGCTGCCATGATGGCATCGAGGTCCGCGTAGATGTCGCCGTGGTCGAACTCGACGTTGCCCACCACGAACAGGTGCGGTCGGTAGTGGAGGAACTTCGGCCCGCGGTCGAAGAAGGCGGTGTTGTACTCGTCGCCCTCGACCACCGTCCAGCCGCCGCGGCCGAGCCGCCACGACGAGCCGCCGCGCGGCACGCCGCCGATCAGCGTCGTCGGGTCGAGGCCGGCGGCGACGAACAGGTGGGCGGCGAGCGCCGTCGTCGTGGTCTTGCCGTGGGTGCCGGCGACCACGACGGAGCGCGCTCCGGCGCAGAACCGCTCGCCGAACGCCGCCGCCTGCGAGGTGTACGGCAGGCCGCGCTCGAGCACGGAGAGCACCTCGACGTTGCTGCGCGGGACGGCGTTGCCGATGATCACGCGGTCGAGGTCGTCCGGGATGAGCGCGGGGTCGAAGCCGATGCGCACAGGGATGCCGAGCGCTGCGAGCACCTCGGAGGCGGGAGGGTACAGCGCCGAGTCGACGCCCGAGACGCGCTCGCCCGAGGCGTGCAGGAGGCCGGCGAGGGCGGCGGTGGCGGTACCCCCGATGGGGAGCAGGTAGGAATGGCAAGGTTTCTGCATACGTTGTGGCGCGGCGCCGCGCGGGGGTGTACTCTACCACCCTCGGCCGCAGCCGGAAGCGCGGCGCCGCGAAGGGGAGGTCGGACGTATGAGGCGTTACTTCTTACTGGCAACACTGCTCGTCATGGTCCCGGTGCTCGGGCTCGCCCAGGCCGCGGCCCCGGCCGCCGCGGGCGAGGACAAGCCGGTCATCGATGTTCCCGAGAAGGTGAAGGACTTCGGCACCGTAGCCAAGGGCGAGAAACTGAAGGCGGTGTTCGAGATCCGCAACACCGGCAAGGCCGCGCTCGAGATCACCAGCGTGCGCCCGACGTGCGGCTGCACGGTCGCCGCCTTCGACAAGACGATCGCGCCCGGCGGCACCGGCAAGGTCGAGGCCGAGGTCGACACCGACGCCTTCACCGGCCCGATCGCCAAGTCGATCCTGGTGTACTCCAGCGACACCGCCACCCCGCAGGTGAACCTCGTGGTCAAGGCCGAGGTCCGCTCCTTCGTCGAGGTGCTGCCGCGCAACCTGCTGCGCCTGAATGTGCTGCAGGGCGAGCCGGCGAGCGACAAGGTGACCCTGACGGCTGCGGACGGCGGCACCTTCGCGGTCACCGCGGTCGACACCGCCGGCGGTCCGTACAAGGTGGAGTTCCGCGAGCTGCCGGAGAACGAGCGGGTGCCGGACCGCAAGGGGAGCCAGTGGGAGGTCAAGGTCACCGTCGCGGCCGACGCGCCCGAGGGCCTGCTCAACCACAAGCTGATCATCAAGACCACCCAGCCGAAGACGCCGGAGGTGGCGCTGCAGATGTCGGGCGTCGTGCGTCCGATCGTCCAGGTGGTGCCGGCCGAGATCAACTTCGGCACGGTGGCCTCCGACGCGCCGATCGGCCGCAACGTGATCCTGATCAACAACCGGCAGGGCACGCAGCTCGAGCTGACCAAGGTCGAGATCGACAACGCGCAGTTCTCCTACGAGCTCATCCCGCTGCAGGCCGGGCAGCGTTTCCAGGTCGCGGTGACGATGAAGGCCGGCACGCCGAAGGGCGCCCAGAAGGCCACGCTCGCGATCACCACCAACGACCCCTCGCGCAAGTCGATCACCGTCCCGATCGTCGCCACGGTCCAGTAGCCTTCCTGTTCTCCTGGTTTTCCAGAGGGTCACGGGGTGCACAGGCGCCCAGTGGCCCTCTTGCTTTTTCCCGGCATGGCGCGCGGGCGCGGTCTCGCCCCGCGTGGTATGCTGGAACAAAGTAGGGGTGGTGCCGAGGGAAGCCGGTGCGAGACCGGCGCGGCCCCCGCCACTGTAACCGGGGACGAACCGCTCACCACAGCCACTGGGGCACGAAGCCGACCGGCCGAGGCCCTGGGAAGGCGAGCGGCGAGGACGATCCGGGAGCCAGGAGACCTGCCACCCCGTGGGCGCGGGCACGAGCCCGCTCCCGGGAACGGGAGGTTCCGATGCGAGCGACCGTGCGTGTCCTCTTTTCCATCCCCATGCTGCTGGCTGCGGCAGCCCGCGCGCAGCAGACCCCGGCCTTCGCGGAGACCGTTGTGATCACCGCGACCGGCGAGGAGCAGGACGCCGGCGAGGTGGCGGCGGCGACCACCGTGATCGGCGGCGGGCAGATCGCAGCCTCCGGCGAGGCGGCCGTAGCCGACCTGCTTCGCAGGGTCACCGGCGCCACGCTGCTGCGGTCGGGCCTCGACGGCGGCGTCGCCAGCCTGTTCGTGCGCGGCACCTCGTCGACCCACACGCTGGTGCTGTTCGACGGTGTGCGCCTCAACTCGCCGTATTTCGGCGGCTACGACTGGTCGCTGCCGCTGGCCGCCGGGCTCGGCCGCATCGAGGTGGTGCGCGGGCCGTACTCGGCGCTGTACGGCGGCGACGCGATCGGCGGCGTGGTGCAACTCCTCCCCGAGCGCGGCCGCGCGCCCGGCGCCGGCCTCCTCCTCGAGGGCGGACCCGACGGGTGGCAGCGTGCCGAGGCGACGGCGAGCGCGCGCATCGGCGGGGTCGACGCCACGTTCGCCGCCGCCTTGCGCGCGGGCAGCGGCGAGCTCGACAACGACGACTTCGCCGGCCGCTCGGCGCTGCTCGACCTCTCGTACGCGCTCGCCGCCGGTGCCGGGATCGGCCTCGTCGGCCGCTGGAGCGACGGCGACACCGAGGTGCCGTTCTCCGGCGCCACCGCCACCCCGAACCGCTCGACCGCCGCCGAGGAGACCCTCGTCGCTGTGCCGCTTCACGCCGCCCTCGCGGGCGGCCGGCTCGAGGCGACGCTCGACCACGTCGAGCGCCGTCTGTCCTACCGCGACCCCGACGACCCCTGGGGGTTCACCTCCTCCGACACCGATGCCGACTCCGACGGCGCGCGCGCGTCGTTCCTCCGGATCTGGGCGGCGCACCGCGTCACGGTGGGCGGCGAGTGGCGGCGCGACACGGCGACGGACGTCTCGACGTACGGCGTCTCCCTCGACGGCACGCGGATCACCACCCGCTCGCTGTTCGCGCAGGACGCCGTGGCGCTCGGGAAGCGCTTCCGCGTGCTGGCCGGGGTGCGCTGGGACGAGGCGTCGGCGTGGGGCGACGAGGTCTCGCCGCGGTTGACCGCGAGCTGGCACGGCGAGGCGGCGCGCACCTGGATCTCCTACGGCCACGCCTTCCGCGCCCCGAGCCTCGGCGAGCTCTACTACCCCATGTCGGGCAACCCGGAGCTCACTCCCGAGCGCTCGCGCTCGTTCGAGCTCGGCGCCTCGCTGCCGCTGCCCGCCGGTAGCGCGCGGCTGGATCTCGCGGCGTTCCGCAACCGCATCGCCGACCTCATCGACTTCGACTACGCCACCTTCCGCTTCGGCAACGTCGAGCGCGCCGCCCAGGACGGCATCGAGGCGACCCTCGGCGCGCCGCTCGGCGGCGGGAGCTGGGTGTCGCTCGCGCTGACGTGGCTCGACGCCCGCGACGGCGAGGGCGCGCCGCTGCTGCGCCGCCCCGAGTGGTCGGGCGCCGCCACGCTCGCCGGGCCGCTCGTCGCCGGCGTCAGCGGCGAGGTCGCGGCCGTCTGGGTGGGGGCGCGCGACGACCTCGACCCCGTCACCTACGCGCGCGTCGAACAGCCAGCGTTCGTCACCCTCGACGCCGCCGTCGCCGTCCCGGTGACACCGTGGCTCACCATGCGGGTGCGCGCCGACAACCTCGCGGACCGCGCCTACGAGGAGGTGCGCGGCTACCCGGCGCCGGGCCGCCGCTTCTTCCTCGCCGCCGCCGTCTCCTCGCGGTGACCGCCGTCGCGCCGTCGCGCGGGCCGCCGGCCCGCGCGGGCCGGCAGGCCGCCGTCGCCGTATGTTGACCTCCGACCTTGAGTTTGATACTTTTATCACACGATGTCGGGGGGCCCCGGGGGGAGCCCCTTCTCATCTCATAGGCCGGAGGGCGCAGGTGTCACCGCCAAACCTCTCTCTGTTGCTGATCATGGCGTGCTTCTGGCTCGTCTACCTGCTCGTCAGGACGCAGTTCCTCAAGCCTGTCGGCGCCCTCCTGGATCAGCGGGAGAGCCAGACCCGCACCGCCCGCGAGACGTACGCGCAGGCGAAGGAGCGGCTCGGCGAGGCGATCGCCGCCTGCGAGCGCGAGCTCGCGGTCTCGGCCGGCGAGGGACAGAAGGCGCGGGCAACGCTGCGTGCGGAGGGGGAGTCGCTGCGCCGCGCCCGCCTCGATGCCGCGCGGCAGCAGGGGCAGGAGCGCCTCACCGCCCTCGCCGGCGAGCTCGCCGCCGTCACCGACGAGGCGCGTGCCGTGCTGCGGGCCAGGAGCGCCGAGCTCGCCCGCTCGCTCGCCGAGCGCCTGCTCGAGCGGAGGATCGCATCGTGAGGCGGCTGCCTTTCGTCACCGCGGCTTTCCTGCTCGCCGCGCCCGCCCTCGCCTCCGAGGGCGCCGCGGCGGCAACGTTCCTGGGCCTGCCGGTGTGGCTGTGGAAGACCGCCAACCTGCTGGCGTTCTTCGCTCTGCTCGTTTACCTGCTGGCCAGGCCGCTCTCCCAGTTCTTCCGCAGCCGGCGCGAGGAGATCGCGCGCGCCCTCGCCGACGCTGCGCGGCAGCGCGAGGAGGCGGCGCAGATGAAGGCCGAGATGGAGCGGCGCGTCGCGTCGCTGCAGGGCGAGATCGCCGCCATGCGCGAACGCCTCGTGCGCGACGGCGAGCGCGAGAAAGCGGAGCTCGAGCGCGCCGGCGAGGCGGAGGCGGCGCGCGTCCTCGCTCAGCTCGACCTCGAGGCGCAGCGGCGCGTCGCCGAGGCGCGCACGCGCCTCGCCGGCGAGGCGGCGGAACTCGCCGCCGAGATGGCGTTCGAGCTGCTGCAGCGCGAGCTCACGCCGGCCGACCGCGACCGCATCTTCAAGCGCACGCTGGAGCGCCTGGCGGCGCCGGCGGCGGGAGGTGCGCGGTGAGCCGCCGCATCGCGCGACCGTACGCCGCGGCGATGTTCAAGGTGCTCGAGAAGCATGGGATCCCCGTGCTCCGCCAGGTCGAGGCCGAGCTCGCCGCGGTCGCCGAGCTGCTGCGGGCGCACCCCGCCCTGCTGCGCGCCTTCGAGGTGCCGGCGGTGCCGCCGGCGAAAAAGCAGGAGCTTCTGCGCGCCATCGGCCGGGAGCTCCGCCTGCGCGGCGAGACGCAGCGGCTGCTTGCCGCGCTCGAGCAGCACTTCCGGCTGCGCTTCGTGGCCGACGTGGCGGCGGCGTTACGGGCCCTGATCGACCGCAGGGACAACATGGCGCGCGCCGCCGTCGAGCTGCCGGTGGCGGCCACCGCCGAGCAGGTGCAGGCGCTTGCCGCGACGCTCGGCGCGCTGCTCGGGACGCGCGTCGAGCTCGAGGCGAAGGTGCGCCCCGATCTGCTCGCCGGCTTCGTGGTCAAGGTCGGGAGCACGGTGTACGACGGTTCCCTGCGCACGCAACTGCGGCGGTTCGCCCGCTCCGGCGGGCAGCACTAGGAGACAGGCATGCAGATCAAGGTTGACGAGATCACCGACATCCTGCGGCGTCAGATCGAGGGGCTCGACACCGGCATCGAGATGGCCGAGGTGGGCACCGTCGTGTCGGTAGGCGACGGCATCGCCCGCGTCTTCGGGCTCGACAAGGCGATGGCCGGCGAGATGATCCAGTTCCCCCACGGCGTCTACGGCCTCGCCCTCAACCTCGAGGAGGACGGCGTCGGCTGCGTTCTCATGGGCGAGACCTACTCCATCAAGGAGGGGGACGAGGTGCGGCGGACCGGCAAGATCCTCTCGGTGCCGGTCGGCCCGGCGCTTGTCGGAAGAGTGGTCGACGCGCTCGGCCAGCCGATCGACGGCAAGGGCCCGATCGCCACCGCCGAGTACAACCCGATCGAGCGCATCGCGCCGGGCGTGGTCGGCCGCCAGGGGGTGAAGGAGCCGGTGCAGACCGGCATCAAGGCGATCGACGGCATGATCCCGATCGGCCGCGGCCAGCGCGAGCTGATCATCGGCGACCGCCAGACCGGCAAGACCGCGCTCGCGGTCGACACCATCATCAACCAGAAGGGCAAGGGCATCACCTGCATCTACGTCGCGATCGGCCAGAAGCGCTCGACCGTGGCGCAGGTAGTGAAGACGCTCGAGGACTACGGCGCGATGGGCCACACGATCGTGGTGTCGGCGTCCGCCTCCGAGCCGGCGCCGATGCAGTACCTGGCGCCGTACGCCGGCTGTGCGATGGGCGAGTACTTTCTGTACAACGGCCAGCACGCGCTGTGCATCTACGACGACCTCTCCAAGCACGCGGCGTCGTACCGCGAGATCTCGCTGCTGCTGCGGCGGCCGCCGGGCCGCGAGGCGTATCCCGGCGACGTTTTCTACCTCCACTCCCGCCTGCTCGAGCGCGCCGCCAAGCTGCGCGACGACCTCGGCGGCGGCTCGCTCACCGCGCTCCCGGTCATCGAGACGCAGGCGGGCGACGTCTCGGCGTACATCCCGACCAACGTCATCTCCATCACCGACGGCCAGATCTTCCTCGAAAGCGACCTCTTCTTCGCCGGCGTGCGGCCCGCGATCAACGTCGGCATCTCGGTGTCGCGCGTCGGCGGCAACGCCCAGATCAAGGCGATGAAGAAGGTCGCCGGCACGCTGCGCCTCGACCTCGCGCAGTACCGCGAGCTGGCGGCGTTCGCGCAGTTCGGCTCCGACCTCGACAAGGCGACGCAGCGCCAGCTCGCGCGCGGCGAGCGCCTCGTCGAGCTGCTCAAGCAGGGGCTGCACCAGACGATGGAGGTCGAGTACCAGGTGGCGTCGATCTTCGCGGGCACCCGCGGCATCCTCGACAAGCTCGCGGTCAGTGCGGTGGCGAAGTTCGAGGCGTACCTGCACGACCACCTGCGCGCCCACCACGCGGCGGTGCTCGATGCGATCGTCAAGACCGGCAAGCTCGAGGGGGCGGTCGAAGCCGAGCTCGAGGCGGCGTGCAGGGTGGCGCAGGAGCGCTTCCTCAAGGAGCACCCGGAGGCGGCCATTGGCTAACACCCAGGGGTTGCGGCGCCGCATCCGCTCGGTCAAGTCGACCCAGCAGATCACCAAGGCGATGAAGATGGTCGCCGCGGCGCGGCTGCGCCGGGCGCAGACCCGTATCCTCGAGGCGAGACCGTACGCCACCTGTCTCCACGCGGTGCTCGCCTCGCTGGCAGCGCGCGTGGCCGAGAACCGCCACCCGCTGCTCGAGCAGCGCGAGGAGAAGCGCGCGACCCTGGTGGTGATCACCTCGGACCGCGGGTTGTGCGGGTCGTTCAACACCAACGTCCTGCGCGAGGCGTCGGCACTGATGGCGAGCGGCCGCTGGGAGCGCGTCGACCTCGTGCTTGTCGGCCGCAAGGCGGTCGACTACTTCAAGCACCGCGGCGTCACGCCGCTGGCCGCGCCGGCCGACCTGCTGGCCAAGGCGGCGCCGGAGTCGGCATTCGCTCTCGGCCGCATGCTCGCGAAGCGCTACGCGGCGCGCGACACCGACGCCATCTACGTGCTGTCGAACCGCTTCCGCTCGATCATCCAGCAGAAGGTCGTGCTCCACAAGCTGCTCCCGGTCGAGCGCGCGCAGCTCGAGGGCGGCGGCAGCCTGGTCGGCTACGTCTGCGAGCCGTCGCCGGCGGTGCTGCTCGACCATCTGCTGCCGCGCTACGTCGACGTCGAGGTGCTGCGGGCGGTGCTCTCGTCGGTGGCGGCGGAGCACGCCGCGCGCATGACCGCGATGGGCGCGGCGACCAAGAACGCCGGCGAGATGATCGACAAGCTGACGCTGAGCTACAACCGGATGCGCCAGGCATCCATCACCAAGGAGCTGATCGAGATCGTTTCCGGCGCCCAGGCGCTGGGAGGAAAGTAGGAGCCAGGCATGGCCGCTGCAGCGAAGACCGAAGGGCACGTCGTACAGGTCATCGGACCCGTGGTGGACGTTGAGTTTCCCGAGGGGCATCTCCCGGCGATCTACAACTCGGTGGAGATCCGCGACCGCTCCGAGGCCGGAGAGATGCACGTCGTCACCGAGGTGATGCAGCACCTCGGGGAGAACCGCGTGCGCTGCGTATCGATGCTCGCCACCGACGGGCTGGTGCGCGGCATGAAGGCTGTCGACACCGGGGCGCCGATCACCATGCCGGTCGGCCGCGAGACGCTCGGCCGGGTGCTCAACGTCGTCGGCGTGCCGGTGGACGAGATGGGGCCGTGCGTGACGAAGGAGCGCTGGCCGATCCACCGCGAGGCGCCGTCGTTCGAGGAGCAGTCGACGCAGGTCGAGATGTTCGAGACCGGGATCAAGGTCGTCGACCTGCTCGAGCCGTACACCAAGGGCGGCAAGACCGGCCTGTTCGGCGGCGCTGGCGTCGGCAAGACCGTGATCATCATGGAGCTGATCAACAACGTCGCGCTCCAGCACGGCGGCTACTCGGTGTTCTCCGGCGTCGGCGAGCGCACCCGCGAGGGCAACGACCTCTGGCACGAGATGCAGGAGTCCGGCGTCATCGACCCCTCCGACTGGCAGAAGTCGAAGGCGTCTCTGATCTACGGCCAGATGACCGAGCCGCCGGGGGCGCGGCTGCGCGTGGCGCTGTCCGGCCTCACGGTCGCGGAGTACTTCCGCGACGTCGAGGAGCAGGACGTGCTGCTGTTCATCGACAACATCTTCCGATTCACCCAAGCCGGATCCGAGGTGTCGGCGCTGCTCGGCCGCATGCCCTCGGCGGTCGGCTACCAGCCCAACCTGGCCACCGAGATGGGCGAGCTGCAGGAGCGCATCACCTCCACCAAGAAGGGGTCGATCACCTCGGTGCAGGCGATCTACGTGCCCGCCGACGACCTCACCGACCCGGCGCCGGCGACGGCGTTCGCCCACCTCGACGCCACCACCGTGCTCTCCCGCCAGATCGTCGAGCTCGGCATCTACCCGGCGGTCGACCCGCTCGCGTCGACCAGCCGCATCCTCGACCCCAACATCCTCGGCGAGGAGCACTACCGGGTGGCGCGCGAGGTTCAGAAGGTGCTGCAGAAGTACAAGGACCTGCAGGACATCATCGCCATCCTCGGAATCGACGAGCTGTCCGAGGAGGACAAGACGACGGTGGCGCGGGCGCGTAAGATCCAGCGCTTCCTGTCGCAGCCGTTCCACGTCGCCGAGCAGTTCACCGGCCTGAAGGGCAAGTACGTCAAGATCGCCGACACCATCCGCGGCTTCGACATGATCTGCAAGGGCGAGCTCGACCACCTGCCGGAGCAGGCGTTCTACATGGTCGGCCCCATCGAGGAGGCGATCGAAAAGGCGGAGCGGCTGAAGGCGGAGGCGTAGCCGTGGCCGCCACGACCTGCATGATCCGATGTGGGGCGCGCACTCCGTGCGCGCAGCCGGCGCCAGGCGCCGGCCCCGCTGTGAGCCTGCCGGAGAAGCACCGATGAGCGACGCGAAGTCCCAGCTCCACCTGAAGGTCGTCACCCCGACGCGGGTCGTGGTGGACGCGCCGTGCGACGAGGTCGCGCTGCCCGGCGCCATCGGCGAGATCGGCATCCTCCCCGGGCACACGCCGCTGCTCACCCAGCTCCGCATCGGCGAGATGTCGTACCGCAAGGGGATGCGCGAGCATTATCTGGCGCTGCAGTGGGGGTTCGCGGAGATCGCGAACGACCAGGTGACGGTGCTCGCCGAAGTTGCCGAGCTGCCGGAGGAGATCGACGTCGAAGCGGCCAGGCGGCAGAAGGCGTCGGCGGAGTCGGCGCTCAAGGCCGCCAGCGGCGAGGAGTTCGAGCAGCAGCGCGCCCACCTTGAGGCCGCGGTCACCAGGATCACGGTCGCCGCGAGAAGGTAGCCGCAGGCAGCACCAGAGCCACGAGACCCTCCTCCTCGTTCACGGGCGACACCGCTAGCCCGGCGACTCGTCTGAAGTGGCTGACGTTGCGTGTCAGCAGCATGCCTCTGAGGGCGAGATCAGCGTGCGGCTCCCAGGGGGTTGTGCCAGCGCAGTCCCGGAAAGCGGGCGAAGTCGGCGTCATTGGAGTGAAGCTCGGCGCCGAGCTCGATCGCCAGGGCGGCCAGGTGGGCGTCAGTCATCAGCTCGCCCGCGGCGCCGGACCCGGTGATGAGCTGCTCGACGAGCTCCATGTGCCGGCTGCCCGGGTGGACGATCTGGGCCTGCGGCTGGTCCAGCCACGAGCGGACGTGGGCGAACGCCTCCGCCGGGAGCATCGGGTCGGTCAGGATGCGACGGCTCGTCATCACGCGCGCGAAACCGAGCATGACCGTCCATGCCAGGCCGACCGAGGCCACGCCCGAGAGGCAGTCCTCCCACCACGAGCGGGCACGCGCGTGATCCGGGGCGTCCGAGGTGTAGGCGTAGACGAGGAGGTTGACGTCCGGGAGGATCATCGGCGGCGCCGCGAACGCGCAGCCGCCGGCGCCGCTCGCTCGAGCTCGAGCTCGTCGACGAGCTGGTTGAGGCGCGCCACGTCCACGCCAGTCTGAAAGCCGCACGCCCTCGGCCGCACGCGAAAACGACGGCGCGGCCGGACCGGCTTCTCCCCGGCGTGCAGGCCGCGGCGGAGCGCCTCGTTCAGCTCCTCCTTGAAGCCGCGTCCCGACCGGCGCTGCGCCTCGCGCAGATCTCGCACCACGTCGTCGTCGAGGGTCACGGTTGTCCGCATGGAGACATCATGATGACTATAACTCATGCTGTCAAGATGACTCACCCTCGTCCCGCGCCGTCGCGAGGCCGCACCCTCAGGGGCGCGGCCGATATCCCGGGCCGCGCAGGATGCGGCCGGGACGCGCATCGGTGATGCGGCCGCCGTCGACCACGAGGCGGCCGTTGACGACCACGTAGGGGACGCCCTCGCTGTAGTGGCTGGGGTCCGCGTAGGTGGAGCGCTCGCGCACGGTCAGCGGGTCGAAGGCGACCAGGTCGGCGGCCATCCCCGGCCGCACGATGCCGCGGTCGGCCAGGCGCATGCGCGAGGCGGGCAACGACGTCATCTTGCGCACCGCCTCCTCGAGCGTGAGCAGCGCCTCGTCGCGAACGTAGGTGCCGAGAATGCGAGGCGCCGAGCCCCAGGCGCGCGGGTGCGAGCGCTCGCGCGCGAGGGGTCCGTCCTCGGCGCGGGCGGCGGAGTCGGTGCAGAACGACACCAGCGGGTGGCGCAGCGCCGCCCGCACGTCGTCCTCGCTCATCGTGAAGCTGACGCGGCCGGTGTTGCCCCGGTCCGCCACCACGAGGTCGAGCCAGGCGTCGAGCGGATCCTTCCCCTCGGCGCGGGCGATCTCGGCGATCGTCTTCCCCTCGTAGTGCTTGAGCGCCGGGCTGAGGACGCTGGTGACGAGCACGCGCGCGGCCCCTTCGGGCCAATCCTCGTTTCCCGGTGCGGCGAGGAACTCCTGCTTCGCCCGTGCGCGGGCGGCCGGGTCGGTGAGGCGGCGGACCATCGCGTCGGCGCCGCCCTCCTGCACCCATGCCGGGAGCGAGGCGGCGAGGGCGTTGGAGCTCGCGGTCCAGGGGTACTGGTCGGCGGCAACGTCGAGTCCGGCGGCGCGCGCCTGCTCGATGCGCGCGAGAATCGCCGGCATGCGGCCCCAGTTGCGTCTGCCGCTCGCCTTGAGGTGGAAGATCTCGGTCGGGATCGCGGCCTCTCGCGCGATCCGGAACACCTCGTCGAGGCTGGTGTCGATGGTGCCCTTCGTGTCCGTGCCCTCGTTGCGCTGGTGAGTCGCGTACGAGCCGCCGTAGCGCGCCGCCACCCGCGCCAGGGCGACGATTTCCTCGGTGCTCGCGAAGCGGTCCGGCACGTAGATGAGCGAGGTCGACAACCCGAGCGCGCCTTCCTCCATTGCCTGCGCGACCGCCGCCTCCATCGCCGCCAATTCAGCCGGTGTCGCCGGACGGTCGACGTTGCCGACCACGAGGTTGCGGACGCCGCCGGCGCCGACGAACGTCGCAAGGTTGATCGCGGACCCGCGCCGCGCGAACTCGTCGAAGTACCCCGCCAGCGTGGTGAACGACGGCGTGACGCCGTAATGGAGAAACGCGTCCATGCCCTCGGCGAGCATGCGTGCGTTGAGCGGCGCGATCGAACTGCCCTCGCCGGTCACCTCGGTGGTGATGCCTTGCGTGATCTTGCTCGCCGCTCGCCCGTCGACCAGGACGGTGTACTCGGACTGACCCATCATGTCGATGAACCCGGGCGCCACGACCAGGCGCCGGGCGTCGATGCGGCGCGCGGCAGCCGCGCCCGCGAGGTTGCCCACCGCCGCGATGCGGTCGCCGACGACGCCGACGTCGGCGACGAACCACGGCGCGCCGGTGCCGTCGACGACGCGCCCGCCAGCGAGAACGAGGTCGTAGCGGCGGGAAGACTCGGCCCCGACCGGGGCGGCCGCCGCAAGGGCGACGAGGAGCGCGGAGTGCCAGGGGTTCATGGTCACCTCAGCCGCGGATTCTAGCCGCCATTCGTTCTCCTTATCTGCTCCATCCGAGCGTCGTCGCGGCGCGCGCAGTTCTGCGCGAGCGGCTGCGCCTTGATCCCGGCCGCCGGCCACGCGATGATTCGCGCGGAGATCGTCGCCGTGAACGATAGCCGACCCCGAAGGCTCCCCCTGCTCTTTCTGCGAGGTGTTCTCCTCGTGGCCGCCGCCATGGCGGGCTTCATGCTCGTCCAGGCGGTGCCGGACCTGCTTGCCGGTGTCCGTCTCGGCCCCCCGGGGCGGTTCAGCGAGCAGGAGGCGATGCACTTCAACAACCTGCTCAACCGCAACCTCAACCAGCTCGTGGCCGTGGTGTTCATGGCCGTGGCGATCGCGGTGCCGCTCACCGCCAACATGTACTCGCTGCGGTTCCTCGAGCTGTTCATCCGCGACCCGGTCAACGGCGCCACCCTCCTTTTCGTGGTGTTCGTCGACGCCGCCAACACCTGGTGCGGCTATCGCATGCGCGAGGGGGCGATCCCCGCGGTGCAGCTCGAGGCGCTGTTCTTCCTCACCGTGCTGTGCTTCGCGATCCTCGTTCCGTACCTGTACTACATTTTCCGTTTCCTGCACCCGAGCACGCTGCTCCACCGCCACGAGAGGGAGATCCGCTCGGGACTGCGCGCGGCCCGCCGCGACCCCGGGCGGGCGCGGGCGGCGGTGGCCGCCGGCATCGAGCACGTGGCCAACGTCGCGATCCGCTCCATCGAGCGCGGCGACCGCAACCCGGCGCTCGAGGGCGTTGAAGCGCTCGGCCGCGTCCTGCGCGCCTACTGGGAGGCCAAGCCGAGGCTGCCGCGGTCGTGGCTCGAGCCGGACGGTCGGCACTTCCTCGGCTTCTCCGACGCCGCCCTCGAAGAGCTGCGCGCCAGCGGCACCTGGATGGAGATGAAGGTCTACAGCCAGCTCCACCAGATCGTCGGGGCGGCGATCGGCAGGCAGCCGGAGCTGGCCGCGACCGCGGCGAAGACCCTGCGCCTGCTTGGGCAGGAGCGAGCTGCGCGCTCCGACGCCGGCGTGCGCGAGCTGACGGTGGAGTACTTCAACACCCTCCTCCGCCTCGCGCTCAACCGCCGCGAGACGAGGGCGGTGTTCGCCATCCTCGACCAGTATCGCCAGCTCGCGGACGCGCTCAACGGCGAGTTCCCCGCGCTCGGCGAGGAGATCGCCTCCTACCTCGGCTACTACGGCCAGGCCGCGCGCGATCTCGGGTTGACGTTCCTCGCCGAGGCGGCCGCCTACGACCTCGCGATGCTCGTCCGGTCGGCATGGGAAGCCGGGGCGCCGAACCGGGAGACGCTCCTCGAGCGCTTCCTCGCCTACTCGGCGGGCGGCGGCGCCGCCAGCAAGGGGGTCCTCAAGGCGCAGGCGATCCTCGCGAGCTACTTCGCCGTGCGCGGCGAGAGCGGGCCGCTCGCGGCGATCCGCCGCGTGCTCGAGCACCTCGGTCCGGCGCTCGTCGCCCAGGTGCGCGACGAGCTGCTCGCCGTCACGCGCGAGAAGTACTGGGAGGTCAGCGACCGGCGCGTCAACGTGGAGTACGTGCCCGCGCCGCAGCGGGAGGCGCTGCGGGCGTTCTTCGCGAGCCTTTCCGTTCCGCCGCCCGCGGCGCAGGGCGCGTGACCGCGGTCAGTCGAGGAGCGCCGCCTCCTGCAGCCGGACGGTGACGGCGCCGGCCTTCGGGACCCTGCCGGCGAGCTCGATCGGGAAGCGCCGCTCGGCGTCGAGCACGACCCGGACGCGGCCGCGCAGGCCGAGCACCTCGACCTCCTCGTCCTCCGCACCGTCGCCGGGGCCGGCCGCGGCGATCACGAGCACGAGCGCGGGGACGGTGCGCTCGACGTCGCGGTCCCGGCCCCCCCGCCGCTCGCGGATCGCGAGCACCGCCTGGGTGCGGGCCTCGACGCGGACCTCGGCGGCGATCACCCGGCCGCCCGACCACAACCGCACCGGCAGCGTGTCGCCGGGGCGCGCGAGCGGCGCGGTGGCCAGCAGCCAGAGCAGCGCGGCGGAGTCGGTCGCCAACGGTTCCCCGGGGGCCGCCGCGGGGAGCGGGAGCCGCTCGGAGGAGCGCCGGCTCCAGCGCTCGACCGGGAGCCGCGTCTCGCCCTCCGCAGGCCGCGCGCGGGCGACCGCGACGGCCGCGGCGCCGAAGCGCTGCACCTTCTCTCGCGCGCGCTTGCCGAACTCGCGGGTGACGCTCTGCAGCGCGGCGCCGTCGAGCGGGTCGAGAAGCACAGCGGCGACCGTGTGGCGGCCGAGCAGGCGGGACTCGACCTCGACGCGGGCGACGCGGTCTCCGGAGGGGGTGCGGCCTGCGAGGCCGGGGACGTCGACGAGCGCGGTGTCGCCGACCGCGACCTCCGAGACGCGCACCGTGGTCTCGGCGGTCAGCAGCAGCCTGCGGGCGACGAAACGCAGCTCGCTCCAGCGCGGCGGCGGGCGCGCCGGCGGCCTGTCATCGGACGCGGCCGCAGGCCACGCGAGAAGCGCGAGCGCTGCGGCGGCGGCCAGCCGCCGGAGCCGGGGAAAGACCCCTCTCGTCATCGGCCCTCCACGGCCGTCGAGGGTAGCAGAGGGAGATCGCGGGGCAGGCGCACGGCCAGCGGGTAGAATCGGCCGCCGGCGCCTCCGTTCCGGCGGCGAGCCCGGCGGACTCTGCTAGATTGCCTGCCGAGCGCGGGGGGTGACGGGAGCAATGAGCGAGCAGCCCGGGACACGAGCGACCGGCGCCGTACGCGCCGCCCTCGACGAGATCAGCGGCACGATGCGCGCGTTCGTGCGCTCGCCGCGGGCGCTGTGGGGCGTCAACGTCCCGTACTTCCTCGAGGGGATCGCCTACTTCGGTGTTCTCACCCTGCTGATGAAGTACCTCTCCGAGAACATCGGTCTCGGCGACGTCCGCGCAGGCGTCGTCGTCTCGCTGTTCACCGGCGGGATCACGTTCGCGATGTTCTTCTTAGGCGAGCTCGGCGACCGCTGGGGGCTGCGCCGCACGATCCTGCTGGCGATCACGCTGCTCGGGGTGGGGCGCATCTTCATCACGCTCGCCGGCACGGCGGCCGGCGGCTCGCTCGCGTCTCCGGCGTTCCTGCTCACCGCGCTGTCGCTGGCGATCTGCGTGGTCGGCTTCGGCATCCTGCAGCCGGCGCTGTTCTCGGGCGTGAAGCAGTTCACCACGCCGGAGACCTCGGCGATGGCGTTCGCGGTGATCTACGGCCTCAACAACCTCGGCGCCTTCACCGCCGGGCTCATGTCGCCGCAGATCCGGACCGCGGCGGCGCACGCCTTCCCGCCCAACGGGATCAACGGGGTGTTCGCCGTCTACACCGCGATCACCTTCGCGTCGATCGCGATCACCGCGCTGATCCTCACCTCCGACACCGTGACCAGCACGCTCGCCGCAAGGCCGGAGCGCGCCGCCTCCGAGGCGAAGGCGAGCGCGACGATGGGGCCGCGCTTCTTCTCGCCGCGCTGGTTCGCCGAGCACCCGCTGCGCGACGCCCGCTTCGCGTTCTTCGTCTTCATCCTCATCCCGGTGCAGACGCTGTTCGCGCACACCTGGCTGACGCTGCCGCTGTACATCAACCGCGCCTTCGTGCCGTGGGTGAGCTCGCGCTTCGAGCTGTTCGCCAACCTCTCCCCGCTGCTGGTGTTCGTGCTGGCGCCGCTGGTGGCGGCGGCGACCGCGCAGCGGGACGCGCTCAGGATGTGCCAGTGGGGGACGCTGGTGATGGCGCTGCCGACGTTCCTGCTCGCCCTCGGGCCGACGCCGGCGACGCTGTTCGCCTATATCGTGCTGATGACCATCGGCGAGTCGATGTGGCAGCCGCGCTTCTACGACTACATCACGAAGCTCGCGCCGCCCGGCAAGGCGGGCGCCTACGTCGGCATCGGCCAGCTCCCGTGGTTCCTCACCAAGCTGATCACCGGGCTGTACGCAGGGTGGTTCCTGCAGCGCTACTGCCCGGCGGACGGACCGCGCGACACCGCGACGATGTGGCTGATCTACGCCGGCATCGCCATGATGTCGCCGGTCGCGCTGTTCCTCACCCGCAACTGGCTGCGGGGCGGCGCCACCGGCGCCGCGGCGACGTAGGATCGGCGAGGAGGTCGAGACGATGCTCATCGAGGAGAAGGTCGAGCAGGCGAAGCGGTTGCTGGCGGAGTTCGACGTCGACTGCTGGATCACGTTCGTGCGCGAGAGCGCGATCAACGGCGACCCGACGCTGGTGTTCCTCGCCCCCGGCCACGTGACGTGGCACTCGGCGTTCGTCGTCGCGCGCGACGGCCGCACCCGCGCGATCGTCGGCCGCTACGACGTGCAGGCGATCGCCGACCTCGGGGTGTGGGACGACGTCGTCGGCTACGTCACCGGGATCCGCGAGCCGCTGCAGGAGCTCCTGCGCGCGCTCGACCCGCGCACGATCGCGGTCAACTACTCGGAAGGCAGCGAGATCGCCGACGGGATCACCCACGGCATGTACCTCACGCTTTCCAAGCTGCTGGCGGAGGTCGGGATGGCCGACCGCATCGTCTCGGCCGAGCCGATCGTCTCGGCGCTGCGCGAGCGCAAGACCGTCGCCGAGGTCGACGCCATGCGCGAGGCGATCCGCCACACCCAGGAGATCTACGCGCTGGTCGCCGGCTTCATCGCGCCGGGACGGATGGAGAAGGAGATCGCGGCGTTCGTCCACGGGGAGATCGCGCGCCGCGGCCTCGGCCACGCCTGGGAGGAGGCCACCTGCCCGGCGGTGTTCACCGGTCCCGGCGGCGCCGAGGCGCACTACGCGCCGGGCGAGCGCCGTGTCGAGCGCGGGCACGTGCTCAACATGGACTTCGGCGTCAAGGTCGGCGACTACGTCTCCGACATGCAGCGCACGTTCTACGTGCTCGCCGACGACGAGACGCAGGCGCCGCCCGACGTGCAGCGCGGCTTCGACACCATCGTGCGCGCGATCGCCGAGGCGAAGCGCGCGATGCGCCCCGGCGTCGAGGGGCGGGAGGTCGACGCGGTGGCGCGCGGCATCATCACCGGCGCCGGCTACGAGGAGTACCCGCACGCGCTCGGCCACCAGGTCGGCCGCTTCGCCCACGACGGCACTGCGCTGCTCGGGCCGACGTGGGAGAAGTACGCCGAGAAGCCGCACAAGAAGCTGCAGCCCGGGATGGTGTTCACGATCGAGCCGCGGCTGCCGGTGGCGGGGCGCGGGATCTGCACGATCGAGGAGATGGTGCTCGTCACCGAGACCGGCTGCGACTGGCTGTCGACGCCGCAGACCGAGCTGGTGCTGATTCGCTAGGAGGCCCGCGATGCGCATCCTCGTCAGCGGCGGCACCGGGCTCATCGGCGGCGCGCTCGTCGCGCGGCTGCGCGCCGCGGGCCACGCGGTCACGATCCTGACGCGGCGGGCCGCCGCCGGTCCCGATGCCATCACCTGGGACCCGGCGGCGGGGACGCTGGACGCCGCGGCGCTCGAGGGGCTCGACGCCGTCGTCCACCTCGCCGGCGAGAGCATCGGCACGGGACGCCTGAGCGCGGCGCGCAAGCGCGCGATCATGGACAGCCGCGCCGGCGGCACCCGCCTTCTGGCGACGACGCTCGCCGGCCTGCGTACGCCGCCCGCGGTGCTCGTCAGCGCCTCTGGGATCAACTACTACGGCAGCCGCGGCGACGAAGTGCTTCGCGAGGGCTCGCTCTCGGGGAAGGGCTTCCTCGCGGAGGTGTGCCGCGCCTGGGAAGGGGCGACGGCGCCCGCCGCCGCGGCCGGCATCCGCGTCGCGGTGCTGCGCATCGCGATGGTGCTCGCCGCCGAGGGCGGCGCGCTCGCGCGCATGCTGCCGCTGTTCCGCGCTGGCGGCGGCGGCCCGCTCGGTCCGGGCACGCAGTGGTGGAGCTGGATCACCCTCGGCGACCTCGTCGCGGCGATCGAGCGCGCGCTGGCCGACGAGACGCTCTCCGGTCCCGTGAACGCCGCCAGCCCGCAGCCGGTCACCAACCGCGAGTTCACGCGCGCCCTCGCGGCGGCGCTGCACCGGCCGGCGGTGCTGCCGGCGCCGGCGTTCGCGCTCCGCATGGCGCTCGGGTCACTCGCCGACGAGCTGCTGCTCGCCTCGATCCGCGTCGAGCCCGCGGCGCTCCTCGCGCGCGGGTTCCGATTCGCCGAGCCGGAGCTCGCCGGGGCGCTCGCGCGCGTGCTCGCGTCGGAACGGCCGCAATGACCTCGCTCGCGCTCGGTCTCGCGGTCATGGTCGCCGTGATGGCCGGCCTGTGGCTGGTGCAGCGCCGCACCGCCAATGCCGGCTGGGTCGACGTCGGGTGGTCGGCCGGCGTCGGCATCGTCGGCGCCCTCGCTGCGGCGCTCGGCGCCGGGTGGCCCGCCCGCCGCCTCCTGGTCGGCGCGATGATCGCGCTGTGGTCGCTGCGCCTCGCGGCCTACATCCTGCGGCGCGTGCTCTCCGAGCCGGAGGACGGCCGCTACACCCGGCTGCGCGAGGAGTGGGGCGCCGCCGCGCAGCGCCGTCTCTTCGTGTTCTATCAGGCGCAGGCGGTGCTCGCGGTGCTGTTCGCGCTGCCCGTCTGGGTGGCCGCCGCCGACCCGCGCCACGGCTGGGGCGCACGCGACGTCACCGCCGTCCTCGTCTGGCTCGTCGCGGTCGCCGGCGAGAGCCTCGCCGACCGCCAGCTCGCGCGCTTCCGCTCGGACCCGGGCAACCGCGGCCGCACCTGCGCCGCCGGCCTGTGGCGCTACTCCCGCCACCCGAACTACTTCTTCGAGTGGGTGCACTGGTGGGCGTACGTCGTGCTGGCGGCCGGCGCGCCGTGGTGGTGGCTCACCCTCGCCGGGCCGGCGCTGATGCTGTTCTTCCTCCTCAAGGTCACCGGCGTGCCCGCCACCGAGGCGCGCGCCCTGCTGTCCCGGCCCGACTACGCGGAGTACCAGCGGACGACGAGCGCGTTCATTCCGTGGTTCCCGCGCCGCAGGAGCGGGCCCTAGAGTTACGCCGGCGCCCAGGTGCGCAGGCGGTCGCAGATCTCGCCGCCGACGAGGTCGCTGGCGGCGTCGAGGATCGCCCGCGCGATCGCCAGCGGGTCGCCGTCGCGGCGCCAGCGGGAGCGCAGGGCGTCGGCGCCGGCCGCCGCGCCGAGGCGCTCGACCAGGTAGGCGGCGAGCACGAGGTCGTCGCGGTAGCCGGCGGTGCCGACGACGCCCTCCGGGATGAGGTCGAACGGCGCCACGATGTACTTCAGTGCGCTGCGCACGGCGGTGCGCTCGCGCGCCTCGACGGCGGGGTCGAGCGACAGCTCGGCGAGCAGCAGGAACAGGTCGGGCAGGTGGCGGTAGAGGAAGGCGCAGGGGAAGCGCTCCGCCTCCGCGGAGGCGAGCCACTGCTCCACCCGTCGCTGCAGTACCGTCGTGAACGAACCGAGCTCGCCGTCGTCGCCTGCCACGTTCATCGTCGCAATCCGTCCCTCGGCGCCCGCGCCGGCGCGCGTCGCGCACCAATGGTAGACCCGCTCCCCGGTGGTGTGGCTCATCGCTGATGGTATACGCGGCGTCCGCCGCCGGGTTTTCCCGCGCCGGCCGTGCGCCGCGCCGGCGGGCGGTGGCGCGCGCGGGCGCGGTGTGCGGGCCGGCGGGGACGCCGCCACTCCCGCCTCGGCGGGAGCGCCCGCCTCCCCCCAAGAACAGCGCCCGCGCGGCCCCCGCTCAGGCAGGCTCGCTCACAGCGCGATCGCCGCGATGTCGCCCTGCGCGGCCAGGGCGGTCAAGCACTCGCGCACGGCGGCGCGCTCGCCCGGACCGAGCGGCAGGAGCGGCGCACGCACCGGTCCCCCGGCGAGGCCGCGCTCGTCCATCCCGGTCTTGACGCCGGCGACGCCGAGCCTGCCGACGATGAGGTCGGCGGCGGCGAGCAGACGCTGCTGCAGCGCGATCGCGGCCTCGGTGCGGCCGGCGCGCTGCAGCTCGAACAGCGCCACGCACGGCTCGGGCGCGACATCGGCGAGCGCGAGGATCCCGCCGACCGCGCCCGCCGCGAGCGCCGCGTGGATCACCGAGGCGTTGCCGCACAGCACCCGGAACATCGGCGGCACGGCCGCGAGGACGGCGGCGAGCCAGGCGAGGTCGCCCGAGCTGTCCTTGAGCCCGGCGATGTTCGGATGCTGCGCCAGGCGGGCGACGGCGGCCGGCGGGATCGTCACGCCGGTGAACTGCGGCACGTTGTACAGCAGCACCGGGCGCCGTGCGGCGTCGGCCACCGCGGTGTAGTGGCGGACGAGCGCCTCCTCGCTCATCTGGGCGCGGAAGTAGCTTGGCGTGACCACCAGCAGCGCGTCGGCGCCGCACTCGGCGGCGGCGGAGGCGAGGCGGATGGTGGCGGCGGTGCTCTCCAGGCCGACGCCGGCGATCATCGTCCGATCGCCTGGGATCGCCGCCCGCGCCGCCCGCAGCACCGCGAGGCGTTCGCCGTCGTCGAGCAGCGCCGCTTCGCCGGTCGAGCCGAGGACGAGGTAGCCGGCAAGCCGGTGGCGCTGGTAGCGGGCGATGTTGGCGGCGAGCAGGTCGGCAGCCAAGCGCCCGTCGACGAACGGCGTGGTCAGCGGCGGGTAGATCCCGGCGAGGTTCAACGGGTCACCTCCGTGCGGAAGCTCACAGCACCATTGTCTCGCGGATCGCGGCGCCGCGCGCGAAGCGGTCGAGGGCCAGCGGCGCGATGTCGACGGTGGTGGCGCGGCCGCGGGCGATCAGCTCGGCGATGCAGCGTCCCGTCGCGGGCGAGTGCATGACGCCGTGGCCGGAGAAGCCGTTGGCGAGGATGAACCCCGGCGCGCCCGGCGCCTCGCCGAGGATCGCGTGGTGGTCCGGCGACACCTCGTACAGCCCGGCCCAGCTCCGGCGGTGATCGACGCCGGCCTCGGCGACCGCGGGGAAGCGCCCGATCAGCGGCTCAGCGACGCGCTCGACGAACGCCGGGTCGTAGGTGGTGTCGAACCCGGGCGGCTCGTCGGGCGGCGAGTGCGCGATCAGCACGCGGTCGCCCTCGCGGCGGAGCAGCACGCCGGAGTCGGCGTCGATCGTCATCGGGATCTCGCGCGGCAGCGCGGCGCACGGCCCGGAGACGAGGACGTGCCGCCGCACCGGCACGACCGGCAGGTCGATGCCGGCCATGGCGGCGACCCGCGCCGCCCACGGCCCGGCGGCGTTGACCACCACGCCCGCCTCGGCGCGGCCGGCGGCGGTGGCGAGACGCCAGCCGCCGCCGGGAAGCGCGTCGAGCCCCAGCACCTCGGCGCCGTAGCGCACGCTGGCGCCGGCGGCCAGCGCACGCGACAGGAACCAGTTGGCCAGCCCGCCGGGGTCGATGAACCCGTCGCGCGGCCCGAACGTGCCGCCGACGATGCAGCCGCCCTCGGCGTACGGCGCGCGCCGGCGGACACCCGCGGCGTCGAGCAGCTCGACGGCGACGCCGCGCCCGCGCTGCAGCGCGACCGCCCCGGCCATCGCGGCCAGGCGCCGCTCGTCGCCGGTGAGGAACAAGTACCCCGCCTTGCGGTACACCGGAGGGTCGCCGATCTCGGGCGCGAGCGCATCGAGGATGTCCATAGCCGCCAGCGACATCGCGATGTTCACCGGGGTGGTGAACTGGGCGCGGATGCCGCCGTTGGCCTTCGCGGTGGAGCCGGTCCCGGGCAGCGCCTCGCGCTCGAGCAGGAGAACGTCGCGCTCGCCGAGCGCAGTCAGGTTGTACGCGATCGCACAGCCGACCACGCCCGCGCCGACGATGACGACGTTGTGTCCTTCCATCATGACGAGTGTGCAGGATAGCAAGGGCCCGTTGCGTCGTCCGTGCCGTGCGACCGCCGCGAGCATGTTGCTTGCGGGTCGGCGAGGGACGAAGCTCTTGTCGCGCGGGAATCCCCTCGCATCCGGAAGCGGCAGACGTACCTGTGCGGGGAGATGTGGGGCCGGCTCTCCGCGCCGACCGGTTCAAGCCTGCAGGACCGCACCAGCGCGCGCCCACGCGCGCCCCAAACCCGCGCTCCCTGCTGACGACGGTCCGCGGGGAGATGTGGGGCCGGCGCTCCGCGCCGACTGGTTCAAGCCTGCAACACTGCACCAGAGCGCGCCGAGCGCGCGCCCCACACCCGCGCTCCCTGAAGCGAGCGCTACAGCGTGACCAGGTCGGCGCCCTGCGCGATGCCCAGCGGCGAATACCCCGTGTACCCCGGGAACACCTGCGACAGATACGGGTTGCGGAAGCGCCGGACGACGAGCTCGGCGAGCACGCGACGATAGTCGGTGGTGACCGCAACGTCGGCGCCGTCGTACAGCGCGTCGGGAGCGAGCCCCGGCCAGGCGCCGTACAGGCCGCCGTTGACGCTGCCGCCGAGCACCACGATCGGGAACCCGTGCCCGTGGTCGGTGCCGCGGTCGGCGTTCTCGCGCACCCGCCGACCGAACTCGGAAAGCACGACGACGGTGACGTGGGCGGAGAGGGGGTCGGCGACGCTGTCGTCGAGGTCGCGGTAGAACGCCGCCATCGCACCGGCAAGGTCGCCGGTGATGTCGGCGAAGTAGCCGCCGGCGCCGTACGCCTGGTTCTCGTGGGTGTCCCAGCCGCCGCGGTCGATGGTCACCGCGCGCAGGCCGACGCCGAGGCGGACGATCTGCGCGATCATCCGCATGTGGCGGCCGAAGTCGGTGTCCGGGTAGACGGCGCCGTTGGCCGGCGGCACGTCGTCGCCGGCGAACGCCTCGATGAGGTCCATCGCGTTCATCGACTGGATGCCGGCGAGGTGGACGGCGGTGTTGCCGCGGGAGTACAGGCGCCGTAGCGCCAGCCGCTGGGCGTCGCGCCACAGCCACGGCCCGGCGCCGATGTCGAAGTCGTCGGGGTTGTCCATGGAGACCGTCTGGTGGTCGCCGAGCAGCGACGACGGCTGCGCATTGCCGACCGCCAGCGAGGGCATCAGCGCCGTGGCCGGCGCGGCGGGTGAGGTGCGCAGCAGCCGGGTGATCCAGCCGGTGGAGATCGCGCGCGTGCCGGGAGTGCCGAGCTCCATGAACTCCTGCGCATCGAAGTGGCTGCGGGTGTCGACGTGCATGCCGCAGGCGTGCACGATCGCCACCTTGCCGCCCTGGAACAGCGTGTGCAGCGGTGCGGCGGCGGCATTGAGGCCGAACCCGCTGCCGAGCGGCAGCAGGGCCCCGTCGCCGGATACCGGCAGCGCGAGCACCGGCCGCGCCGCGACGTAGTGGCCGCGGTCGGCGCCGTCGGTCGGCGCGACCAGGCTCAGGAGGTCGGCGCCGCCGCGCAGGAAGATCGTCACCAGCACCTCGCGCGAGGCGTCGGGGTCGCCGAACGCCGCGAACGAGAGGCGCGAGCCGGCCATCGCGGCGATCGCCGCCGAGCATCCCACCATGAAGCCGCGTCGGGTCGTCTGGGGCATGTCCGTTCTCCCTGCCGTCAGAGCTTGTGAAGAGAGCTCTTCACAAGCTCTGACCCACCTTTTCAGGGGCGGGCCGCCGCCCGCCCCTCGCCCGCGAAGCAAGTTCGCGGGCTTCACCTCACCCGCCGCCGCGCCTGCGGCGCGGTGCTGAGAGCTCGTGGTTTCCTCACAAGCTCTCAGCGCCACAGCGCGTGCGGACCGAGGGCGATCAGGCTGACCATCGTCACCAGCCGCGAGCGCACGTCGTCGTCGGAAAGGCGCAGACGGACGTCGGGGTTGCGCCCCTGCGCCATGAACTCGATCACCTCGGTGCGCGACCCCTCGGGGAGCGGGCGGCCGAGGATACGGAGGGTCCACCAGTCCGCGAGCGCGCGCGCGGTGTTGACCTCGGGCGGCGTCTGGCCGAGGACGTCGACCACCGGCGCCTTGGCGCGGCTGTCGTCCTCGGCGTCGAACGCCCAGTTGACCAGCCGCCACGTCGGCACCATCGTGGCGGTCGACAGCCAGTCGACCGCGACGTCGGAGTACCCGTCCGGCGAGCGCCAGTTGAACTTGCCGTGGCCGGTGGCGTCGAACAGCCAGAGGAAGGCGTCCGCCGTGTGGCTGTCCATGGCAAAGCCGATCTCGGCGCCCGCGGCGCGCAGTGCGCTCACCACCAGCTCGAACGGCCGCTTCACCTTCTGCCCCCAGGCGGCGGCGAACTCGGGCGAGAGCAGGATCGTGCGGACCACCCGCGCGAGCTGGTCGGGAGCGCCGGTGTTGGCGGCGAACACCGCGGCCGCGGCGTCGACGACCGCCTGCGGCGGCGAGTCGGCGATCAGCCGCCGGCACAGCTTGCGGGCGATGAAGCGCGCCGTGCCGGGGTGCGCCGCCAGCGTGTCGAGGACGTCGCGTCCGTCCTTGAACGGCGCCTGGTTGGCGCCGATCCAGGTTCCCAGCACGTACTTCTGAAAGCGGTCGTGCCAGTCCGCGCGGTGCACGGTCGCGCCCGTCGCGTTGTCGAGCGTCCAGCCGGTGAAGCAGCGGGTGGCCTCGTAGACGTCGTTGTCGATGTAACCGACCGGGCGCCCCTGCGCGTCGCGCGGCACGGCGTTCGGGTTGAGGACGCCGAGGTAGTTCTCGGCGCCGAGCGCGTGCAGCTCGAGCAGCTCGCGCGCGAAGTTCTCGTTCGGCCCGGCCACCGAGCTGGTGTAGTTGTCGAGGTAGACCAGCATCGCCGGCGAGGCCGCCACCGCCTCGAGCATCGCGCGGAAGTTGCCGAGCATGTGGCCGCGGATGACGTCGCGGTCGTAGTGCACCCACGTCGGCGCCGAGATGTAGTCCCACCCGTAGACGTTGAAGTGGTCGTGCCAGAAGTCTGCGAGCACCTCGACGAGCTGCCGCTTCGAGTACAGCGCGCGCAGGAACGCGGCGCGCTCCGTCTCGATCGCCGGACGCAGGCGCTCGTACCACTCCGGGTCGTTGGCGACGTGCTCCGCCCAGAGCTGCTCGCGCGGCTTGGCGAGCGTGGTCATGCCGGCCGCCGTCAGGCGCGCGTCGAGATCCGAGTCGTCGATGCCGCCGGGGTCGAGCTGCTGCTCGACGTGCGCCGCGAGCCGTGCCTCGTCCGTCGCGCCGAGGGCGTTGAACGCCTCGACGTCGCCGGGGCGCGGGCCGAACCCCATGCGCGAGAGCACCCGCACCGCCAAAGGCGCCGCGTCGATGCCTTCGAGCGGGCTGCCGAACAGACGCCCGCGCGGACGCGCCGCCAGCGCCCGCAGCCGCGCCGCGCCGGCGGCCGGTGCGTGCACCGCGCGGGCGGCGCGGTCGAGCAGCGGCGCCGCGCGGGCGGCGCGCAGGGCGCGCAGGCGCTGCGCCGGCGTCGGGTCGCCGAGGGTGGGGATGTCGCGTCGTAGGGCCGATCTTCTCACGGTGCACCTCGCCGTGGCGAAACTCGATAGCTGTTCTCCGTCTCAGCCTATGGCTGCCCGGCGGGCCGCGCCGGTGACGGGGGTCACTCCACCGGCCAGGCGCCGGGATCGTCCGAGGTGCGCGTGTGACGGCGCTTACAGTGTCGCGCGAAACCCGGGTGCACGGCCCGCGCCGGGACGGACCGGGAACTTCGCCGCGCGCGGCGCGTACGATGCCGGGGAGGTCCACGTGCCCGCTCGCCGCCTCATGCTCCTCGCCCTCGTTCTCTCGACCGCCGCCCTGGCCGCCGATCGGCCGCCGGCGGAGACGCTCGCTCGCCTCGAGTCCGCCGGCACCGTGCTGGAGAAGTGGCCGGGCACGTTCCTGCTCACCACCCGCGCCGTGGTGTCGAAGACGAACGGCGACGATCCCGAGGAGAGCGCTTCGGTGATGCGCATGGGGGCCGGGGCCGGCGGCCCCGAGGTGGTCGAGGTGGTGAGCGCCACCCGCGCCGGCAAGGACGTCACCGCCGAGGCGCGCGCGGAGCTCGCTAAGGAGCGGGAGCAAGCCGGGGTGAAGAAGAAGGAGAAGGCGAAGGAAGGCGACGAGGAGGACGACGAGGACCTCGAGATGACGCTGCCGGGCGGCAAGCACACCGACTCGTTCGCCTTCACGCCGCTGCCCGCCGAGGGCGACGCGTGCGGCGCCGCCTTCGCGCCGCGCCCGGAGCACGCGAACGACGCCGGCCTGACCACCGGCGAGCTGCGCTGGAGCTGCACCTCCCTCGACCCCCTCTGGGTGGTCGCGCGTCCGGCGAAGAACCCGAAGGGCGTGAAGGAGATGTCGCTGCGCCTGGAGATCGTGCGCGCCGGCGACACGTTGTACGTCGGGCGCACCGTCACCGACGGCGTCGGCGGCGTGCTGTTCATCAAGCGGAAGTTCCACGTCGAGACCGAGGTCTCCGAGCTGGCGCCGGCCGCGCCGCCGCCTGCGGGCGCCCGCTGAGCGGGCTTCCTCGCCCCGCCGCGACGCGCTACGCTTGCCGCGTGACGACACCAGAGTCCCGATGCGGCACCGCCTCACCGCGGAGCGTGAGGATGATGTGGTGGGCCGGCGTCCTCGCGGGCCCGGTCTGTTCCGCGTGCGGCGTTCGCGCGGGCGACGGCGCCCGCGCTCCCGAGCGCGGCGACAGGGGTTTCGGCCGATGAGCGACCACGCGATCGCCCCGCTGGCCGAGTGGGTGCGCCTGCACCCGGCGGCGCTCGAGCACGCGGCGCTCCCCGAGCCGGGCGAGACGCCCACCGGCCCGGTGCGAGAGCGGCCGGCGGCACTCGCCGCCGCGCTCGCGGCGGCCAACGAGCGCTGGGGCAACCCGGTCGCGGACGAGCTCGCGCGCTGGCGTGCCGGCGCCGAGGCCGTGGTCACCGGGCAGCAGCCCGGGTTGCTCGGCGGCCCGCTGCTGACGCTGGTCAAGGCGGCGGCGGTCGCCGCCGAGGTGCGCCGCCGGCGCGCCGCCGGGCGCAACGCCGTGGGTTTCCTCTGGCTGGCGACCGCGGACGACGACCTCCCCGAGATGGGGTGGGCGCGGCTTGCCGCCGGCGAGGAAGTGGTCGAGGCGAAGGAGAGCGACTGGGTGCGCGGCGGCGGCATCGCCGGCGCCGCGGTGCTCGGCGCCGCGGCCAGCGCGCTGCTCGAACGCCTCGGCGAGCACGGCGGCTCACCGCATGCCCGCGAGGCGGCGGCGTTCGCCGCCGGCTGCTACCCTCCAGGGGCGACGCTCGGCGAAGCGACCGCACGCTTCCTGGCCCGAGTGCTGCGGGGGACGGGAGTCGTGATCGTCGACGCCCTCGAGCCGGAGCTGGCGCGCGCCGCCGCCGACACCGTGGCCGTCGTGCTGCGCCGGCTCCCCGAGGCGGAAGCGGCGCTCGCCGACGGCGAGCGGGCGATGCGCGCGCGTGGCTGGCGCTCGCCGCTAGCGCTGGTGGCGCGGCGGCTGCCGGTGTTCCGCCTGGTCGGCGGCGCGCGGGTGCGGCTGGCGGCCGCCGCCGACGGGAGCTGCCCCGCCGCCGTGCTGCGCGAGCTGGGGTCGGCGCCCGAGCGCTTCAGCGCCAACGTCTGGCTGCGTCCCCTGGTGCAGGACGCGGCACTCGCCTCCGACACGGTGCTGCTCGGCGGCGCCGAGCTGGCGTACCACGTGCAGGCGGCGGCGCTGTGGGAGCTCGCGGGCGTGCGCCGACCGCGCTGGCGGCTGCGTCCGCACGTCACCGTCGTGACCGCGGCGGAGCGGCGGCTGGCGCGGCAGCTCCGCGTCGAGCCGCACCACCTGCTGCACTCGGGCCTGCCCCGCCACCTGCTCGGCGGCGCGCGGGTGCGCCGCGGCGTCGAGCGCCTGCAGCGCGCGGTTGCGGCGCCGTTGGCCGCGCTCGACGCGGCGGCAGCGGCCGAGCTGCCGTCGCTCAAGGGCGACCTCGACGCCACCCGCAACAAGCTCGAGGGGTCGCTGGCGTGGCTGGAGCAGCGGGCGGCGGCGGCGGCGGCGCGCGCGGTCGACGTCGACGCCGGGCGCTGGCGCCGCCTGACCGCGTTCCTGCGCCCGCACGGCAAGCCGCAGGAGCGCGAGCTGTCGCTGCTGGCGCCGGTGCTGAGGCTCGGCCTCGACTGGCCGGCGCAGCTCGTCGACGCCGTCGACCCGGCGCACCCCGGGATGCACCTGCTGCACTGGGACGAGGGGGGCGGGTGGTGAGCGCGCGCGGCGGTATCACCACGTGCGACGTCCTCGCGCTCGGCGCCCACCCCGACGACGTCGAGCTCGGCTGCGGCGGCACGCTGGCGCGTCTCGCCGCCGCCGGCGTGCGCGTCGGCATCGCCGACCTGACGGCGGGGGAGCTCTCGACGCGCGGCACGCCCGATCTGCGCGCGCGCGAGGCGGCCGCCGCG
The DNA here is from genome assembly GCA_964594125.1 of uncultured Thermoanaerobaculia bacterium. GTDB lineage: Bacteria > Acidobacteriota > Thermoanaerobaculia > Thermoanaerobaculales > Thermoanaerobaculaceae > CAVRZJ01. The sequence goes on from CAZQLL010000019.1 coordinate 53,396, forward strand.
GCTGCGGCGCTCGGCGTCGCGTGGCGGGCGTGTCTCGGGCTCCCCGACGGCGCCCTGCGCGGCGACGACGAGGCGCACGCGGCGGCCGTGACGGCGGCACTGCGCACGGCGGCGCCGCGCGCGCTGCTGCTGCCGCACGCCGACGACCCGCACCCGGACCACGCCGCGGCGGCGGCGCTCGCGCGCCGCGCGGCGTTCCTCGCCGGGGTGGCGCGCTGGCACCCGGCGACGGGCGCACCGCACCGACCGCGCCTGCTGCTCGCCTACCCCGGGCCGCGCCAGCTCCTCGCGCCCGACCTGGTGGTCGACGTGAGCGCGGTGTACGCCGCCAAGCGCGCCGCGCTCGCCGCGTACGCCTCGCAGTTCGCGCCCGGCGGGGACGCACCGACGCACCTTTCGACGCCGCACTACATGGCGGCGGTCGAGGGTCGCGACCGCGCCGCCGGCAACACCGTCGGCTGCGAGCTCGGCGAGGGGTTCGCCGCGCTGGGGGCGTTGGCGGCGGACGAGTTGGTGTGGTTGCTGAACGGAGGCGGCTCATGAGGATCGGCGTCACCTGTTACCCGACGGTCGGCGGGTCCGGTGTGGTCGCCACCGAGCTCGGGCTCGAGATGGCGCGCCGCGGTCACGAGGTGCACTTCATCTGCTACGCCCTGCCGTACCGGCTCGGGCGCGTGCCGCCCGGCGTCACCTTCCACGAGGTGACGGTGCCGGCGTACCCGCTGTTCTCCTACCCGCCGTACTCGCTGGCGCTCGCCTCGCAGATGGCCGACGCGGTGCGCAACCACGCGATCGAGCTGCTGCACGTGCACTACGCGATCCCGCACGCGATCTCCGCGTACCTGGCGCGTGAGATCCTCGGCGGCGTCCCGAAGCTGGTGGTCACGCTGCACGGCACCGACATCACGGTGGTCGGCGCCGACCCCTCGTTCCTGCCGATCGTGCGCCTCGGGATCGAGCGCGCCGACGCCGTCACGGCGGTCTCGCGCTCGCTCGCCGACGAGACGCACGAGCGCCTCGGCGTGCCGCGCGAGATCGAGGTGATCCCCAACTTCGTCGACGCCAACCGCTGCGACCGCGACTTCGCGGCCGCCCACCGCCGCCGGCTGTCGCCGGACGGCGCGCCGCTGCTGGTGCACGCCTCGAACTTCCGTCCGGTGAAGCGGATCATGGACGTGCTCGAGGTGTTCCGGCGCGTCCACGCCGAGGTGCCGGCGCACCTGGCGCTGGTCGGCGACGGCCCCGAACGCCCGGGCGCCGAGAAGTTCGCGCGCGAGGCGGGGATCGCCCACCGCGTCGAGTTCCTCGGCAACGTGTCGCCGGTCGAGGGGGTGATGGGCGCCGGCGACCTCTTCCTGCTGCCGTCCAACGAGGAATCGTTCGGCCTCGCGGCGCTCGAGGCGATGGCGTGCGGCGTGCCGGTGATCGCCTCGAATGCCGGCGGGCTCCCGGAGCTGATCGCGCACGGCGAGGGGGGTTGGGTGTTCCCGATCGGCGACACCGCGGCGATGGCCTCACAGGCGATCGCACTGCTCTCCGACGGCGCCGAGCTCGCCCGCCAGAGGCGCCTGGCCCATCGCCGTGCGGTCGAGCACTTCTCCACCGGTCCGGTCGTCGACCGCTACGAGGCGCTCTACCGCAGGCTTCTTGCGCCTCCGTCCCACGTCGGGTAGGATTGAATGCAGATCGACCCCGGTTTTCTCTCTCGACGCGTGGGAGCACACAAGGAGGAAGCCATGGCTGTACCCGAAAGCGCCGCGCCGGCGGCAGGCAAGGCAGACCTGGGCAAACGGATCATCGCTGCGATCATCGATGCGATCCCGGCGATCCTGGTGTCGTTCATCCTCGGCATGATCCCGTTCATCGGCGGGATCATCGGCGGTCTGCTGGCGGCCGGCTGGTGGCTGGTGCGCGACGGGCTCGACCTCGAGTTCGCCGACAAGCGGTCGCTCGGCAAGAAGATCATGAAGCTGCGCCCGATCCGGCTCGACGGCCAGCCGATGACGCTGGACGTGTCGATCAAGCGCAACCTGCCGCTCGCGTTCTACTGCGTCGGCTATCTGCTGTGGATCGTGCCGGTGCTCGGCCACCTGGTGTCGATCCCGATCTTCATCCTCGGCGGCCTCGTCGGCCTGATCGAGGGCGTGCTGGCGATCACCGACTCGGAGGGGCGGCGCTGGGGCGACAAGCTCGCCGGCACCAAGGTCATCGAGGTGGCGAGCTAGAGGCAGGCAAGAGGCAAGAGCCGAGAGGCGGGAGGCAACAGGAACGCTGGAAGCGGGGCGCGGCAGCAAGGCGGCTGACCTGCTCCTCCCGCGGTTCGTCGACGCGCGCGCAGATCATCGGTAGCAGCAGCGCCCCGGCGGCCCGGCAGGGCCGCCGGCGCTCGAGGGGAGGCCGCAGGACCTCTCCTCGAGGACCGCCACGTTCATCCCCCGTTCACATCCGCGTGGTATACGATGCGTTTACGGTCCCGCGGGCGGGGCCGGAACGGGGGAGCGGTGGCACGGGGCAACGGCAGCGCGCGGCGGCGCTCGGCTGAAGGAAAGCGCGGCAACGGCAAGGTGGTGTTCCCGCTGCGCGTGGGTGCGATCGACCTCGGCTCGAACGCGATCCGCTACACCGCCCTGGAGGTGGACGAGGGGGGCCGGCAGACCGTGCTCGCCGCCGACCGCGTGCCGGTGCGCCTCGGGCATGGCGTCTTCGTCTCCGGCAAGCTGGTGCCGGAGGCGATGGACGCGGCCATCGCCGCCCTCGCCGAGATCCACGAGCGCTTCGCGGCGCTCGCCGTCTCGCGCGTGCGTGCGGTGGCGACCAGTGCCGTGCGCGAGGCGGCCAACGGCGAAGCGTTTCGCAAGCGGGTGCGCCGCGAGACCGGTGTCACGCTCGAGACGATCAACGGCTCCGAGGAGGCGCGCCTCGTCTACCTCGCGGTCGCCGCGCGCATGCCGCTCGGCGACGCGCCGTGGCTCACCGCCGACCTCGGCGGCGGCTCGGTCGAGGTGTCGCTGGTCGACTCCTCCGGCGTCGTGTGGAGCGAGTCGCACACGATGGGGTCGGTGCGCCTGCTCGAGGAGCTCGCCGGCGCCGGCGACGACCCCGGCCGTTTCCGCCGCCTGGTCGGCGAGTACATCGAGACGCTGCGCATCCCGACGGCGGCGCGCTCCCGCCCGCTCGCCGGCTTCATCGCCACCGGCGGCAACATCGAGGCGCTCGCCCGGTTGGCCGGCGTCGACGGCGCCGCCACCGGCATCGGCCTGCTGCCGCTGGCGACGCTGGCGGGCGTGATCGACACGCTGTCGCGCCTGTCGTACCGGCAGCGCGTGACCGAGCTCGGGTTGCGCGAGGACCGCGCCGACGTGATCCTGCCGGCGGCGATGGTGTACGAGCGGCTGTGCCGCCTTGCCGGCGCGGAGCAGATCCACGTCCCGTTCGTCGGCCTGCGCGAGGGGCTCGTCGCCGATCTCATCGAAGAGCTCACCAGCCTTCGCGCCTACGAGGACCGGCACGAGCGGGAGGTGGTGTCCGGCGCGCTCGCGGTGGGACGGCGCTACCTGTTCGACGAGGCGCACGGAATGCACGTGCGCCGCCTCGCGGTCTCGCTGTTCGACCAGCTCCGCGCCGAGCACGGCCTCGGCGGCAGCGAGCGGCGCGTGCTGCTCGCCGCCGCCCTGCTGCACGACATCGGCTCGTTCATCTCCTACAAGAAGCACCACAAGCACTCGTTCTACCTGATCTCGAACTCCGAGCTGCCCGGCCTCTCCGAGCGCGAGATCCTGCTCGCCGCCACCGTCGCGCGCTACCACCGCCGCGCCGAGCCGCAGTCCGACCACTACCCCTACCAGGAGCTGTCGCGCGCCGAGCAGGATGCGGTCCGGCGGCTGGCCGGCATGCTGCGGCTGGCCGACGCGCTCGACCGCGACCACCGCCAGCGCGTCCAGCGGGTGGTGGCGGCGCGCCGCGGCAAGGACATCGTCCTGCAGCTCGACGGCGCCGGCGACCTGCTGCTCGAGAAGTGGTCGCTGCAGCGCCGGGTGAACCTGTTCGAGTCCGAGCTCGGCGCACGGGTGCGCCTGGCCGACGAGGCGCGGCGCGCATGAGGGTCGCGTTCCTCGCCGACGTGCACGCCAACTTCCCGGCGCTGTGCGCGGCGCTCGCGGCGGCCGAGCGCCTCGGCGCCGCGACCGTCGTGCTGGCCGGCGACCTCGTCGGTTCCGGCCCGCACCCGGTCGAGGTGGTGCGCCTGCTGATGCAGCGCGGCGTGCGCGCGGTGCGCGGCAACGTCGAGCGCAAGGTGCTCGCGATCGCGGCGGGCGGCCGCAAGCCCAAGCGGCTGCTGGACAAGCCGAAGGTCGGCCACCTCGCGTGGACCGCGCTGCAGCTCGGGCCGGCCGAGCGCGAGTGGATCGCCGCGCTGCCCGAGCGCCTCGACCTGTCGCTCGGCGGCGTCACGGTGAGAGTCGTGCACGGCAGCGCCCGCTCGGACCTCGAGTACGTCTTCCCGAGCGTCACCGCGCGCGCGCTGCCGTTGCTCGCCGGCGCGCCGCGGCCGCAGGTGCTGGCGTGCGGCCACTCGCACATCCCGTTCACCCGCGCGCTCGCCGGCGTGCGCGTGGTCAACTGCGGCTCGGTCGGCCGCCCGGTCGACGGCGACGCGCGCGGCGCGCTGGCGCTCGTCGACCTCGCAGCGCCGGCGCCGCCGCGCGCGCGCATCGTGCGTTTCGCGTACCCCGTCGAGGAGACGATGCGCGACCTCGCGGCGCGCGGCGTCCCCGGGGCGATCCCGGAGGAGCTCGCGCGCGCCGTCAAGCGCAAGGGGGTGTGAGCTGTCGCCGCCCGCCGACCCGCCGGACGCCGCCGAGACCGCGCCGCTGTTCCGCCTGCCGCAGCGGCTTTCCGCAGACGCGCTTGCGGCCGCGCTCGCCGGCGCCGGCTACCGTCTGATCGCCACGCGGCCGCTGCGCCGGCGCGAGCTCTACCTGGATACCCAGGACGGCCGCCTGCACCGCGCCGGCATGCGGCTGCGGCGGTGCGATCCCGCCGCGGTGTGGCAGGCCCTGGAGCGCGGCTGGATCGTCGCCGAGCAGCCGGCGCGCCGCGCGGCGCCGCCGTCGAAGGGTCCGGCCGGCGAGCGCGCGGCGGCGCGTGCGGCGGGCCATCGGCTGCTGCCGCAGGTGCTCGTGCGTGCGGCCGGCACCCGCCTGACGCTCGCCGCGCCGGTGGGCGTCGAGCTCGAGCTCGCCCTCGTACGGCTCTCGTTCGTGCCGCCCGGCGGCGGCGCCGCCGCCCGCGGGCCGCGGGTGGCGCTGCTCGAGCGTCGTCCGGCGGCGCCGGCCGAGGCGCGGCACCTCGCCACGGCGCTGCGCGACCTCGTGCGGCTCCGCCGCCTCGCCGGCGACCCGCTCGTCCTGGCGCTCGCCGCGCTGAACCTGCCGCTGCCCGGGGCGCCGGTGCCCGACGCGCTGCGCCTCGCGGCCGGCGACACGATGGCCGAGGCGGCGCACAAGATCCTCGCGCGCCAGGCGTACGCAATGTGGGCGAACACCGCCGGGACGATCGCCGACCTCGACGTCGAGTACCTCCACGACCTGCGCGTCGCCACCCGCCGCGCCCGCTCGGCGCTGCGCCTGCTGGCGCCGCTGTACGGCGAGGCGCGCGCCGAGGCGCTGCGCGCCGAGCTCGCCTGGATCGCGGCGGCGCTCGGCGCGGTGCGCGACCTCGACGTCCAGCGCGAGCGCTTGCGCGCCGAGCTCGAGCGCGCCGGCGCCGCCGCCGGGCGCGACGCCGGTCTGGCCGCGGCGCTCGCCCGCCGGCGCGTCCCCGGCCTCGCGGCGCTGCGCGACGCGCTGCGCTCGGAGCGGTATCGGGCGCTCGTCGCGGCGCTCGGCGCGCTGGAGATTCCGGCGGACGCGCCGCCGGAGGCGGCCGCGCTCGGCGCCGCGCCGGTGGCTGCGGTCGTGCCCGGGCTCCTCGCCCGGGCCGCCCGCCGGGTGCGGCGCTGGGAGGAGCGGATCGGCGCCGGGGCGAGCAACGAGGATCTTCACCGCCTGCGTATCCTGTTCAAGCGCCTGCGCTACACGGCGGAGTTCTTCGCCGAGCCGTACGGAGAGCCGATGCGCGCAGCGATCGCCCGCCTCGTGCCTTTCCAGGACTGCCTCGGCGCCCTGCAGGACGCCGTCGTCGCCCTCGCAACGCTCGCCGAGCACGCCGCGGCGCGCGCGCGGCGCGGCGGCAGGCGTCCGGACGAGCTGCTCACCCTTGGCGCGCTGATGCAGGTGCAGCGCGAGGAGATCGCCCGCCGGCGGGCGGCGCTCGCGGAGCTGTGGTCCGATCTCCCGGGCGTCCTCAAGGCGCTGCGGCGTGCAGCCCCGCCGCCTCCGCAGGCTGGTGCGGAGGCCGGGTGAGGATCGCACGGACGCTGGCCGCGGCCGCCGCGTTCGCGGCTGCTGCTGCGGCGGCCGCCGCGGCGCCGCCGCTCGACGAGAAGGCGCGCGCCCGCCTCGCCGGGGTGAGCGCCGAGCGCCTGCGGGCCCACGTCGAGGCGCTCGGCGCCGATGCCATGGAGGGGCGCGGCACCGGCACCGCCGGCGAGCGCGCCGCCGCCCGTTACCTCGCGGCGCAGCTCGCGGCGATGGGCGTAGGCGGTGCGGGGGACGACGGCGGTTTCCTGCAGATGGTGCCGGTGCACGGCAGCCGCCCGCTGCCGGCGAGCGACCTCACGGTGGTGACGCCGTGCGAGACGCGCTCGCTGGCCCTCGCCGACGACTACTTCCTGTTCTCCGGCGGGTTCCAGACCTACATCCCGCACCCGGCGCCGCTGCTGTTCGTCGGCTACGGCATCGTCGCGCCGGAGTTCGACTACAACGACTACCAGGGGCTGGACGTCGCCGACGCCGTGGTGGTGTTCCTCGCCGGCGAGCCGCCCTCCGCCGACCGGGCGTTCTTCGCCGGCGAGCGCGCCACCGTGTACTCGGCGCCCGAAACCAAGCAGCGCATCGCCATGGCCAGGGGAGCGCGCGGCAGCATCCTGCTCGGCACCCCCGCCGAGGCGCGCTGGCGCGACTGGGAGTGGGTGGCGCGGCAGTTCGCGCACGAGCCGCTCGCGCTCGCGTACGGGGTGCCGAAGCACTTCGCCGCCGTGCTCCACCCGCGCGCCGCCGAGCTGCTGTTCTGCGGCGCCCGCCGCACCTTCGCCGAGGTGGCCGAGCTCGCGGCGTCGCACTCGATGACCTCGTTCCCCCTCGCCGCGTCGTTGCGCTTCCACGGTGTCTTCGCCGAGCGTGACGTCCTCGCCGCGAACGTCGTCGGGAAGATAGAAGGCAGCGACGCGCGCCTGCGGTCGACCCACCTCGTGCTCTCGGCGCACTACGACCACCTCGGCGTCGGCCCGCCGGTCGACGGCGACGCGATCTACAACGGCGTGATCGACAACGCGATCGGCGTCGCCGCGGTGCTCGAAATCGCGCGCTCTCTCGCCGGCCGGCCGCCGCCGCGCTCGGTGATCCTGCTCCTCACGACGGGAGAGGAGCACGGGCTGCTCGGCTCGAGCTACTACGTCGACCACCCGGCGGCGCCGCTCTCCGCGACGGTCGCAAACCTCAACGTCGACGGGGTCGCCTTCTACGACGAGTTCCGCGACGTCATCGGCGTCGGCGCCGAGCTGTCGACGCTCGGCCGCACCCTTGCGCGGGTGGCCGCCGAGCTCGGGCTCACGGTGTCGCCGGTGCCAGCGCTGCTCGGCTCGCTGGACCCGGTGCTGTTCTCCGACCAGCAGGCGTTCATCGAGGCCGGCGTTCCGGCGATGCTCGTCAGCGAGGGGTTCGACACCGTCAACCGCCGGCGGGAGCAGGCGCTCCGGCACGCGATCCGCTGGGCGCAGACGGTCTACCACACCCCGTTCGACGACCTCTCGCAACCGCTCGACTTCGCCGCCGCGGCGCAGCACACGCGCGTGCTGCTCGCGCTCGCCCTCGCGCTCGCGTCGGACGCCAGACCGCCCGAGTGGCTCCCCGGAGTCCGCCATGCCCAGGCCCGCCGCCTCTCCCAGGTCGAGAAACGCTAGGGCGGCGCTGGCCGCCGCCCTGCTCGCGGCCGCGTGCGCGCACGGCGGCGGCGGGACGGCGACCGTGCGCCTCGCCGGCTCGGACACCATGGCGGTGCTCGCCCGGCTGTGGGCGGAGCGGTTCATGGAGAGCCATCCGGACACCGCCGTCCTCGCCGCGGGAGGCGGCACCGCCGAGGGGATCCGCGCCCTCATCGCCGGAACCGTCGACATCGCGTCCGCCTCCCGCCCGCTCCGCCCGCACGAGGTCGAGGCCCTGCACGCGCGCAGCGGGCGCCTCGGCGTGGGCTTTCACTGCGCCCTGGACGGGCTGTCGATCTACCTCCACCCGGACAACCCGGTGCGCTCGCTGACCCTTCTGCAGGTGAAGGGGATCTTCACCGGCCGCATCGGCACCTGGGCCAAGGTCGGCGGCGCCGACGCGCCGATCGCGGTGTTCACACGGCAGCCGTCGAGCGGCACCTACCGGTTCTTCCAGGAGATGGTGCTCGACGAGGAGCAGTACTCCGAGCGCGCCACCGCGCTGCCCACCACCGCGGCGATCGCCGACGCGGTGCGCGCCGATCTGCACGCGATCGGCTACGGCGGCCTCGGCTACGGCACCGACGTGCGGCACTGCGCCGTCGACGGCGTGGCGCCGAGCGCCGCAACGGTGCGCGACGGCTCCTACCCGCTCGCCCGCTACCTCTATCTCTACACGGTGGAGCCGCCCACGGGCGCCGTGAAGCGCTTCATCGACTGGGTGCTCTCACCCGCCGGCCAACGCGTCGTCGCCGAGGCGGGGTACGTCCCGCTGTGGGGGGAGTAGGGCCCGCCAGGACGCCGCGTCTTCACCGCAACTCCACGGCAGCCTCGGAGGATCTTCACACTCCGCGGCCAGCATGCAGGCATGCCGGACGCCCTCCGACTCGCCGCAGGAAGGGTGCTCGACCTCGACCTCCGCATCGCGCAGGCGGTGTGCGCGGCGGTTGCCGGGCGGACGACGCTCGCGCTCCTGCGCGGCGCATCGCGCTTCGGCGACGGCTGGCTCTCGCTGGCGGCGGCGGCCGTGCTGCTCGCCGGCGCCGGGGCCGGCGCGGCCGGGCGCTTCGCCGTCGCGGCGATCGCGGGTCTCGTGTTCCAGAAGGCGTTCAAGACGGCACTCGCCAGGAGGCGCCCCTGCTTCGTGGACGGCGGGCCGGCGCAGCGAGCGCCGATCCCCGATGCGGGGAGCTTCCCCTCCGGGCACACCTTGCACGCCACGCTTGCGGCGGTGGCGGTCGCCGCGCACGTGCCGGCGCTGGCCGCGGTGTTCGTGCTGCTGGCGCTCGTGATCGCGTGGTCGCGCGTCGCTCTCGGCGTGCACTACCCCTCGGACGTGGCGGCGGGAGCGGCGCTCGGCGCCGGTCTCGGCGGGCTGGCTGCCGCCCTGTAGGAGCCGGCTCCGACGCTCACTGTGAAGGAATGATTTCGCGGCCTCCCCCCGGAGCGCCGCCGGGGCGCTGCCGGTGCCGAGGCCAGCGCGCGCCGCAGCGACGCCGGGAGCAGCAGAGCAGCGCCGGCCGACGGCTACTCGTCGACGACGCGCCCGACGACGTCGACGATGCGCTGCGTGCCGAACTTCGGCAGGCGCAGGTAGCCGGACCAGGCGGCCGCGGCGAGCACCCCGTCCTCGAGCCACTCGCCGAGCCACTCGCGAGCGTGCCGCGGGTCGTTCTGCTTCAGGCCGGCGCCGCGCTCGCGCGCCCAGCGCCGGTTGAACCGCTCGTGCGAGCCGATCGGCGAGGAGAGCACGAGGGGGATCCCGAGCGCACCGTAGAACGTCAGCTCCGAAGGCTTCGTCCACAGGACGTCGGTACGCTCCATCAACGCGCAGAAGGCACGGTAATAGCCGGCGAAGTCGGATGCGAGGAGCATCTCGACACCGGCGTGCCGCTCGAGTCCGCAGCGGGCGAGCGCCGCACGCAGCTCGTCGGCGACCGCGCGGCGGGTGCCGGCGACCAGCGCCAGGCGCAGCGTGCCGCGCTCCACCGCCGGCGCCAGCGACGGCAGGAAGGCGCGCGCCAGCTCGATCTGCGCGCCGGCGCCGCCGACCGCGAAGGTGAGCAGCGGCGGCTCCGCCGCCTCGTGCTCGGGGAGCTCGCCGAGGAAGTGGCGCAGCTCGTCGCGCAGCGACGCGCGGAACCTGCCGGCGGGGTCGAGGCGCACGAGCCGGCGGGCGAGCACGCGCTGGAGGACGCCCAGGTCGGCGCCGCCGGTCAGCGAAGGCGGGAGCGGGAACCCGGTGAGGTGCACGCGGCCGGGGGGCACTCCGATGGCGAGCAGGCGGCGGCGCACGCGCTCGCTCGGCGCGCAGTAGTGGATGCGTGTCGCGCGGGCGTCGCGCGGCGCCCACACGCGGTTGCAGTCGGCGTCGGTGACGACGCAGACGGCGCGGTCGATGCCGGAGAGGTCGGCGACGATCGCGGGCGCGTAGAACGTCGTCAGCAGGGTGAGGTCGTGCCGCTTGAGGTGGGCGGCGAGCGTGGCGCCGAGGCCCGACTCGATCATGCGCTCGAGAGCGCTCACCGCCACCGTCGGGGCGGCGTGGTCGCGGCGGCCGTGCAGCGACGGCACCGCGGTCAGGGTGTCGACGAGCCAGCGGAAGGCATGCCCGACCAGCGGGAGCCGCGAGGCGCGCGAGATCAGCTCGTAGCCGGCGCGGGTGCGCTGCCAGCGCCGGCTCTCCTCGCCCGTTGCGAGCGGCGGGCGGTCGAGCTCGAGCACCCGGCATCCGAGCGCCTCGGCGAGCGGCCAGGCGGCGCGCAGGTGGCCGTACCCCATGTCGACCGCGACCAGCGCCACACGCTCGGCGAGCGACCGGGGCTGACCGAGGAGCGAGGTCATGGGAACGGAGCGTAGCAGACGACCGCCGGCCGCTCGCGCCTCTTCGCACGATCTTCACACGTTGGGCCGATCGTTCTCCCATGGTGACGTGGGCTCTGCTCGCGCTCCTCGCGGTCGGCCTGGCGGCGCTGGCGCTGATGACGCTCGCCCAGCGCGCGCACCTGGCGGCGGGCACGCCGCCGGCGCCTGCCGTGTGGCCCGCGGTCAGCGTGCTCAAGCCGATGCGCGGCGTCGACGCCGGCCTCGAGGAGAACCTTGAGAGCTTCTTCGCGCTTGACTACCCCGCGTACGAGGTCGTGCTCGGCGTCGACGACGCCGCCGACCCGGCGCTCGCCGTGGCCCGCCGCGTGGCCCGCCGCCACCCTGCGGTGGCGAGCGCGATCGTGGTCGACGCCGCGCGCGTCGGCGCCAACCCCAAGGTCAACAACCTCGCCAACATCTCGCGCCACGCGCGGCACGACGTGCTGCTGATCTCGGACAGCAACGTGCGCGTGCGCCCCGGTTACCTGCGCGATCTCGTCGCCAACCTCGAGCGGCCCGGCGTCGGCTTGGTTTCGTCGCCGATCCGCGGGCGCGCCGCCGGCGGCCTCGGCGGCGCGCTCGAGGCGCTGCAGCTCAACGGCTTCGTGATGGGCGGCGTCGCCGCCGTGCACCGGGTGTTCGGCGGCGTCTGCGTGGTCGGAAAGTCGATGCTGCTGCGGCGCGCGACGCTCGAGCGCATCGGCGGCTTCCGCCGGCTGTCGCGGTTCCTCGCCGAGGATCAGGTGTGTGGCCAGGAGGTCGCGGCGCTCGGGGAGCGCATCGCGCTCTCCTCGCAGCCGGTCGACAACGTACTGGGCCGGGTCTCCGTACGCGACTTCGCGCTGCGCCACCTGCGCTGGGCGCGCATCCGGCGCCGCATCGCGCCGCTCGGCTACGCCGGCGAGCTGCTGCTCAACCCCGTGTTCGTCGCGGCGGCCGCGGCGGCGGCGATGCCGGGTGCGGCCACCGCGGTCGTCCTCATCGCGACGCTGGTCGCCCGGAGCGCGCTCGACGCCGCAAGCGAGCGTGCCGCCGGAGTGAAGCGGCCGCTCGCCGTGTATCCCGCTCTCGTCCTCGCCAGAGACCTGGTTACCGGTATGCTGTGGCCGGTGCCGTTCTTCAGCCGCTCGGTGGTGTGGCGCGGGCGCCGCTTCGTCATCGGCCCGCGCACGCTCCTGCAGCCCGTCCTGCCGATGCCGACCCCTGCAACCCGGCCGCCGTCCCTGCCCGGCAGGATGCCGGAGCTCACGGAGGGCGCGACGATCGAGCTCCCCGCCTCGGCCTGACGACGCCGGGCCGCCGCCTCCCCTTCTCGGCGTCATCCCGCCCCACGCCGCGGGCAGGGCCCTCGGCTCCGCGAGCCGTCGCCGGCGCTGATCCGCCGGCGGGCGTTCTTCACGTTCATGCCACACCGGCTTCACCACCTTCCCCCATCATCCTCCGGGCCGCGTCGGGCGGTCGAGAGGGAGGAAGAAGCGATGCGCAGAGCTTTCATCGCCGTGGCAGTGTGTCTGCTCGCGGTGCAGGCGTTCGCGGCCGGCGCCGGGGTCGTGGCCGGCCGCGTGGTCGACGAGGCGGGGAACCCGCTGCCCGGCGCCGAGGTGGCCGCCCGCGGCACGACGCTGCGAACGACCTCGTCGAGCGACGGGAGATTCCAACTGGTGGACGTGCCCGAAGGCACGCTGTCGATCGAAGTCTCGTACCTCGGCTTCCAGCCGGGCGCATCCGAGGTGACGGTGCGCTCGGGCGAGGTCGCCTCCGTCATCCTGAAGCTGACGCCGATCGCCTTCACCGAGACCGTCACGGTGCAGGCGGCGCCGTACCTCGAGGGGCAGGCGAAGGCGCTCAACATGCAGTTGAACGCCCTCAACATCGTCAACGTGGTGGCCTCCGACTTCATCGGCTCGTTCCCCGATTCAAACGGCGCCGAGGCGACGCAGCGCATCCCGGGGATCTCGATCGAGCGCGACCAGGGCGAGGGGCGCTACGTCCTCATTCGCGGCACCGAGGCGCGCCTCAACTCGATGATGGTCAACGGCGAGCGGCTGCCGTCGCCGGAGGGCGACATCCGCAACGTGGCGCTCGACGTGATCCCCGCCGACCTGCTGGCGGCGATCGAGGTGTCCAAGGCGCTCACCGCCGACATGGACGCCGACGCCATCGGCGGCACGGTCAACCTGATCACCAGGGACGCGCCGATGGAGCCCGCGGTGTCCGCCGCAGTGGCCTACGGCTACAACGACATCGCGAGCGACACCGTGGAGAGCGCGAACGCCTCCTGGGGACAGCGCTTCGCGGATGGCGCGGTCGGCGTGATCATCGGCGGCTCGTACCTCAACACCGACCGCGGCAGCGAGAACTTCGAGGTCGCCTACGACGACGGCGACCTCGACGAGCTGGAGCTGCGCCACTACACGGTCAACCGCGAGCGCATCGGCCTCGCCGCCACCCTCGACGGGCGGCCCTCGGACCGCACCCAGCTCAAGCTCGGCGGGATGTTCAACCAGTTCGACGACCAGGAGTACCGCCGCCGCGTCCGCAACCGGGTGGCCGACGGGCGCATGGAGCGGGAGATCAAGGACCGCTTCGAGTCGCAGGAGATCTCGTCGCTGCGCGGCAGCGTCACACACCTGTTCGGCGGCGGCGTGCAGCTCGACGCCGCCGTCTCCTGGGCGTACGCCGAGGAGGACGAGCCCGACGCCCGCTACACGACGTTCCGCCAGAAGAACGTCACCTTCGACCCCAACGTGTCGGCGGACGCGATCGACCCCGACGACATCCAGGCCAACCCTCTCAACGAGGACGTGGCGAAGTACAAGCTCGAGGACGTGAGCGTCGAGGACAACATCACCAAGGACGAGGACGTCGTCGCGGCGCTCAACCTGTCGGCGCCGATCGCGTCCGGCGCGGACTTCGGCGCGCTGCTGCGCTTCGGCGCGAAGGCGCGGGGCAAGGAGAAGAGCCGCGACGCCAACACCACCGTCTTCGAGGCCGACGGCGACGTCTACATGACCGACTACCTCGACCCCGCCTTCGCCGGCCGCTCGCTGATCGACGGGCGCTACGACACCGGGCCGTTCTTCACCACCGACACCGCCGCCGCGATCCTCGGCCGCGACGACCTCGACAGCGAGCACGACGACGAGGAGGACCTCGCCGACTACGACGCCAGCGAGGACGTCTACGCCGCGTACGCGCTCGCCGAGCTGTACCTCGGCGACCGCCTGACGCTGGTGCCCGGCGTGCGCTACGAGGACACCAGCATCTCGTACCACGGCAAGGAGCTCGTCTTCGACGAGGACGGCGACCTCGCCGGCACGACGCCGACGGCGGGGGAGAACGGCTACGGCATGGTGCTGCCCTCGATCCACCTGCGCTACCGCATCGCGGAGACCACGAACCTGCGCGCCGCCGCCACCCGCACGCTGGCGCGGCCGAACTACTATGACCTCGTGCCGTACCAGCTCGTCCTCGAGGAGGACCGTGAGATCCTGCGCGGGAACGCCGAGCTCGACGCCACCACGGCCACCAACCTCGACCTCATGATCGAGCGCTTCCTGCCGGGGCTCGGAGTGCTCTCCGCCGGCGTCTTCTACAAGGACCTGTCCGACTACATCTACATCTTCCGCACGGAGGAGGAGCGCGGCGGCGAGACGTACGAGGTCGAGCAGCCGCGCAACGGCGAGGCCGCCACGCTGTGGGGGGTCGAGCTCGCCTACCAGAACCGTTTCGCGTCGCTGCCGGCGCCGTTCGACGGCCTCGGCCTGCTCGTCAACTACACCTACACCGATTCCGAGGCCGCCTTCCCCGACCGCGACGGCGGCAAGGCGACGCTGCCCGGCCAGTCGGAGCACGTCGGCAACCTGGCGCTCGGCTACGAGAAGGGGCGCTTCTCCGGCCGCGTCTCGCTCAACTACCACGGCAAGTACATCTCCGAGGTGGGCGGCGAGGCGGCGGAGGACGTCTACTACGACGACCACCTGCAGCTCGACCTCGCCGCCAGCGTGCAGGTTGCGAAGACGGCCCGCCTGGTGCTCGAGCTCAACAACCTCACCGACGAGCCGCTGCGCTACTACGAGGGGACGTCGGACCGGCCGATCCAGGAGGAGTACTACTCATGGTGGGGCACGCTCGGCGTTCGCCTGTCCTTCTGATCATCGCCGTCGCGGCCGCCGCCTGCTCCGGCACGGCGGCGGTCGAGACGCCGCCGGGCCGGGTGCGGGAGAGCTGGGTCTCGCCCGGCCGCGGCGCCGACAACATCGACTCGCTGGCGTTCTGGCCGGAGCGCGAGTGGCTGCTCGCGACCGCGAAGGTCACCGACCTGCTCGTGGTTCACGACGCGGCCACCGGCGCCTTCCTGCGCTCCGTCGGCGGCAGCGGCACGGCGCCGGGCCGGTTCGACCGGCCCAACGGCGTGGCGATCGCCTTCGACCTCGCCTTCGTCGCCGAGCGGGACAACCGGCGGGTGCAGGTGCTGCGGCTGCCCGGCATGGAGCCGGTCGGCGGCTTCGGCGAGGGCGAGCTGCGGCGGCCGTACGGCCTCGCGGTGGCCGGCGGCCCGGTCTCGTTCCGGGTTTGGGTCACCGACAACTACGAAACCCCGTCCGGCCTCCCGCCGCCCGACCGCGAGCTCGGGGCGCGGGTGCGCACGTACGCGGTCGAGGTCGACGGCGGGGCGCTGCGCGCGCGCCCGCTGCGCGCCTTCGGCGATACCGGGGGCGAAGGCGTGCTGCGCGTCGTGGAGTCGATCGCCGTCGACGTCGCGCGCGGCCGCGTGCTGATCGCCGACGAGAGCGAGAGCAGCCGCGGCATCAAGGTCTACGACCTCGACGGCGCGTTCACGGGGAAGGTCATGGGAAGCGGCCTGTTCGCCGCCGAGCCGGAGGGCATCCAGCTTCGCCCCTGCGGCGACGGCGGTTTCTGGGTGGCCACCGACCAGCGGCAACGGCGCACCCACTTCCACGTCTTCTCGCGCGGGCCGCTCGAGCACCTCGGCACGTTCGCGGGCGAGGTGGTCGCCAACACCGACGGGATCGCAATCGCCGCCACGCCGCTGGCGGGGTTCCCGGAGGGGGCGCTGTTCGCGGTCGACGACGACGCGCGGGTCGCCGCCTTCTCGTGGGCCGCGATCCGCGAGACGCTCGCGCTCGGCCAACCGTGCGACCACTCGGGAGGTGCGGCCGCTCCGGTCGGGACGGCCGCGGCCCTATAACGGGCACCGCGGCGGTCAGCCGCCGGGCCGCTCCAGGCCGGCGTCGCCGGCCGCCGAGCTGGCCGTGCGGCGGCGCTGCCCGAACGCGGGGAGCAGGGCGCGCGCCAGGTCGCCCGAGTAGACGGCGCTCGGCGCCACCTCGCACTCGGCCCAGCACCCCGGGCAGGCGCGCACCCAGGCGCGCCGCGCCGCCGCCTCGGCGCCGCGCCACACCTCGGCGAAGCGCTGCCGCCGCAGGTTGCCGACCACCGCGCCGTTGAACTGGCAGGTCGGCACGTCGCCGTTGGGAAGGATGCGCAGGTGGGCGTCGAGCGCGACGCACGGCGGGTTCGGTTGCGCGCCGCCGTCGGCGAGCCGCGCGACGACGCCCGCCAGGTAGTACCGGCGTGCCAGGCGCTCCGCCAGCGGCAGGCGGGCGGCATCGCGCCACGCCTCGCTCACCAGCTCCCGGACCTGGTCGGGGCGGATGTCGCCGAAGGTATGGAACTCGCCGGGGCGCTGCGGCGCGACGTCGGCGCCGCGCTCGAGGTTGTAGGTCGCGCTGGCGGCGTAGGCGACCACCATCTGATGGCGGACCGCGAGCGGCGCCAGAAACGTGCGCAGGGCGCGGTACTGCTCGAGCCCGGCGCCGTCGACCACCGTCTGGTTGACCGCGAGCGAGATGCCGAGCTCGCGCTGGCGGGGAGCGAGCGCGGCCAGCGTCGCGGTGGTGCGCCGCCAGGCGTCGCGGCTGCCGCGCACCTCGTTGTGCTTCGGCTCCAGACCGTCGAGCGAGACCAGGAGATAGAGCGGGGCGCGCCTGCGGCGGCGCTCGCAGAAGGCGACGATGCGGTCGGTGAGGAAGCCGTTGGTGGTGACGTGGAGCACCGCTGGGCGCAGCCGCTCCTCGGCGAGCGCGGCGATGTCGGGAAGGTCGGGGCGCGCGAACGGCTCGCCGCCGGTCAGCCTGACGAGGTCGAGCGGCGGGAGCTGGGAGAAGATCTCGGCGATCTCGCCGAGCGTGAGGTCGTCGCGCGCCGGCAGCCGCCACGAGTCGCACATCACGCAGCGGGCGTTGCACGTCATGGTCACGGTGAACGTGAGCATGCGGGGCGGATTGGCGAGGCCGAGGCGGCGGCGGCCGGCGGTCGCCGCCAGGCGCAGCCCGCGCGCGAGCAGACGCGGGAAGGCGGTCACGAGTACGCCGGCAGCGGGTGCGCTGGGCGGCGGGCGGCGGGTGCGGTACGAGGCACGGCATCGCCGGCGCCTGGGAGGTGGCGGCGCAGCACCGCGAACGCGGCGGCGTTGCCGCTGACGCGCTCCGGGCGGATCGCCGCGCGGTAGGCGTCGAGCCGCGCGAGGAAGGCGCCGACCGCGGCGCCGGTGATCGCCTCCATGTCGACCCAGGCGCCGGCGCCCTCCGCGGCCAGGTAGTGCGCGTTGATGTACTGCTCGAAGTTCCCCGGCTCCGGCATCGCGAGCACCGGCTTGCCGAGGTGCAGCGCCTCGCCGACGAGCTGGTTGCCGGCGGTAGTGACGAGCGCCCGCGCCGAGGCGAGGTCGGCGATGAAGCGCTCCTCGCTGATCGCGTGGAACTCCAGTCGGCCGCATCGCTCGCGCTCGCCGAGGCCGTACACGCGCACCGCCTCGCCGCACTGTACGAGCGCGTCGAGCACCTGCGGCGACGCCGCCTTGCGCAGGTACGCCACCAGGTGGGCGCCGTTCGTCGGAACGGCGGCGAGCACCGCGGGGCGCAGCAGCACGCCGACCTGGGTGACGCGGCCGCGGTAGCGGCGCTTGAGCGGCGGGAAGTAGAAGGAGGAGACGACGGTGGCGCTCTGGCCGCTGACCACGGCGGGGAGCAGCCGCGCCATCGCCCCCGCCCACGCGCGCAGCCGCAGCGGCAGCCCGCGGAAGTCGCTGACCGCGAGGAAATGCTGGTGGTTGAGCGACACCAGCGGCACGCCGGCGGCGCGGGCGGCGCGCGGCAGGATCGGCTCGAAGTCGGTGATCACGAGGTCGGGCTGCTCGCGCTCGACGACCTGCCGCAGCGCGTCGACGCTCGAGCCGAGGCGTCGTAGATATGCCCACCCGGCGCAGATCGTCGCCACGGTGTCGATGCGGTGCTGCGCGTCGTAGCAGAAATGCAGACCGGGGAGGCGTCGCACCGCCACGTCGCTGCCGGCGTACGCTCGGGAAAGGAGGTCGAAGGCGTCGCCGGGTGCGAACAAGGTGATGTGGTGGGCCTCGCGCAGCCATTCGACCACCGTCCTCACTCGCGTGGCGTGGCCGCGGCCCTCTCCGGACATGCTGTAGAAGATCCGAGCCACCTCCCGCACCCCCTTCGAAACGCTCCCGACGCTAGCTGCCAGGCATGAAGGAGCGGTGAGGAACGTGCGAGCCAACGGGTGAGAGGCCCTTCACGTCTTCTCCACCGCGTCTTCGCGGCGCTGTCACCGATTGCACGCAAGCGCTTGACATCCGCCTGTCACGCTGCCGGCCATGACGAGCGTGGCGACACCGAACGCAAGCTCCAGATCGCTCCCGGCGCCGCCGCGCGACCTCCTCGCGGAGGTCGCCGGCGCGCTCGCGCTGCCGATCACCGGCGCCGCCTCCCTCGCGGTCGAGCACTCGGGCGACGCCCACTTCAGCCGGCTGCTGGCGGCGGTTGCCGCGGCGCGCTCCGAGGTCGCCATCGAGATCTACCAGATCCTGCCGGACGAGGTGGGGCTCACGGTAGCGGCAGCGCTTGCGGCGGCCGCGCGCCGGGGCGTCCGCGTGCGCCTGCTCGCGGACGCCTGGGGGTCGCGTGAGTTCGCCGGCGAGCTCGCCACTCTGAGCAGCGCCGGCGTCGAGACGCGCTGGTACGGGCCGTTGCGCCCCGGGGTGTCGCCGCTGCGCCGCACCCACCGCAAGCTGATCGTCGTGGACGGCGGTACTGCGAGCGTCGGCGGCATGAACCTGACGCGCGACTTCTCCGAGCGGCTGAGCCGGGGCGACGCCTGGCGCGACGTCTCGCTGTGGCTTACCGGACCGGCTGCAGCGGTGCTCTCGGCGCAGCTCGACACCGCCTGGTCCGGGCGTACGCTGCCCGCCGGCCACTGGCACGCCGGAACCCGGGAGAGCGCGGCCCGCTGCGCGGTCGTGGGCGGCGCCGACGGGCGCTCCGGCCACGCGCTGGCGTATCGGGCGCTCGCGGACGCGGCGCGCCGGGAGATCCTCATCGCCAACCCCTACTTCCTTCCCGACGCCGACTTCCGCCGGCGCCTGCTGGCGGCCGCCGCGCGCGGCGTGCGCGTCCGCGTGGTCGTGCCGCGGCGCTGCGACGTGAAACCGTTCAAGCACGCCAGCCGGCGCCTGTACGCGCCGCTGCTGCGCGGCGGCATAGAGATCTACGAGCGCGACGACCGCATGGTGCACGCGAAGGTCGCGGTCGTCGACCGCAGCGTCGCGGCGGTCGGCTCGACCAACATCAACCGGCGCAGCTTCTACTGGAACTCGGAGACGCTCATCCTCAGCGACGACCGCAAGATGGTCTCCGACATCGTCGACTTCGTCCTGCTCGAGAGCACCTTCGTCGCCGAGCCGCTGTCGCTCGCGCGCTGGCGCCGCCACCCCGACCGCCGCCGCGTCGCGGAGCTGGTCGCCGCCTCGGTGCACCTGCTGTTCTGAGGTGCCGAGCTCACCCCCGGCGCCCGCTCACGCCGGAGCCGCGCCAAGAGCGTGTGAAGGTGCCTCGTCCCGTGAGGTCACTCGCTCGCTGCGAGGGCCGCCTGATAGCGCGCGAGCAGCTCGGGGATCCCTATCGACCCGTGGTCGTGCACCTGCCGCCAGCGCCCGTCGACGTGCCGGAAGATCCGCGTCCGCCGGATCGCGAGGTCGAAGCGGGTCTCGCCCGTCTTGAACCACCCGCGTTCCTGGCCGACCGCCCAGAACACGTCGCCGACCTCGTGGATCGTGACGTCGTGGAACTCGAGGTGCACCCGCGTCGCCCGTCCGATCATCGCCCGGCTCGCGTCGGCTACCGCCGGCCAGCCGCGCCTGATGTCCGCGAGCGGCTCGAGGCACGAGACGTCGCTACTGTCGAGCCAGCTCCTCGCCATCACGCCGGCGTCGCGGTGGTTGACAGCGTAGTAGTGCTCCTGGAGGGCTTCGAGCGGCGTCCCGACGAGCTCAGGCAGCTCTTTCCCGGTGATCACGGCGTGGGTTCTCGTCATGGCTCGGACCGCCTCCGGCGCTGCGTGAAAGGCGCTCCGTATCAGCCTGTCGCACCGATGTGAAGACGCCGTGAAGAGGCGCCGTCCGCGCCGCGCCTCACGGCCCCGGCGCGGGCGTCCTGCGGGGGCCGTGCTCCAGCGGCCAACGGCCGTCGGCGAAGCGCGTCATCTCCCGGGTCGGCGGCGTGAGGCGGGCGATGCGCGCGAGCGAGGCAACGGTGGCGGAGACGACGAAACGATCTCCGGGGGCGAGCCGGGCGTCGTCGGGCGGATGCAGGCGGAAGCACCCGTCGGACGCGGCGCGCAGCGCCACCGCGGCGACGTCGAACTCGCGCTCCACCTCGCCGAGCGTGCGCCCGACCAGGTCCGACTCGGGGACCACGGTGAACTTGGTGATGGTGAGCAGCGAGCGCGCGTCGCCCTCGCCGAAGGCGATGGCCTGGTCGAGCGGCGCCTTGGTGGCGGCGGCGGCGAACGCCGGCGCCGCCAGCTCGGGGATCGAGAACGCGGTGGTGATGTCGAAACCGGCGCGCACCCGGGCGGCGAGCTGGACGTCCGCCATGCGCAGGACGACCTTGAGGCCGGGGACCAGGCGGCGCGCCTCGAGCGCGATCGACAGGTTGGTGAGGTCGTCCGAGGTGCACGGCACGATCGAAGCGGCGGCCGCCAGGCCGGCGGCTTCCAGCGACTCCCCGTGGCGGGCGTCGCCGATGACCACGGCGACGCCCCACGCGCGCACCTCGTCGAGGAGGGGGTTGTCGCGCTGGCGCTCGATGACCACGACCTCCTCGCCGAGATCGAGGAGCCAGCGCACGACCTTGAGGGTGACGCGGCCGAGGCCGCAGACGACGACGTGATCGTGGGTGGTCGATGCCATGGCGCGGCTCCACTCCTCCCGGTTGACGAGCGTGGCTCCGAGGCGAACGAGCCCCTGGCCGAAGACGACGATGCCGGCGAGCGGCACGAGGAAGAAGGCGAGCCGCGTCAGCCACGAAGCCGGCAGCGGCTGGATCGGCTGGAACACCAGCAGCATGAGCACCGAGTAGAGCGCCTCGATCGCGTCCATCCCCCGCCTGCCGGTCTCGGGGTTGACGTAGAAGTGCCGCAGATCGACGGTGGCGAGGGCGACGATCGCGATGAAGACCGCAAGCAGCACGCCGAAACCGCGCGCCCCGGGCATGCGGAAGAACGCGCGCAGCGGGCGCAGCGCGCCGCGCCGCCGGTGCTGCCGCCCCGCCACTCCCCGCCTTCCCATCCTTCCCCGCCGCAGCCAGCGTAGCACCGGCGTCACAGGAGGTCGCTGGCGAGGTCGGCGAGACGGCTGCGCTCGCCCTTGGCGAGGTCGACGTGGGCGAACAGCCGCTGCCCGCGCATGCGGTCGATCAGGTACGAGAGGCCGTTGGAGCGGCTGTCGAGGTACGGCGTATCGATCTGGCGGATGTCGCCGGTGAAGACGATCTTGGTGCCTTCGCCGGCGCGGGTGATGATCGTCTTGACCTCGTGCGGCGTGAGGTTCTGGGTCTCGTCGACGATGAAGAACACGTTGGCGAGGCTGCGGCCACGGATGTAGGCGAGCGGCGTGATCACCAGCTTCTCCTCCTCGAGCATCTCGCCGAGACGGCGGTGCTCGGTGGAGGTCGGCGTGAAGCGGTGACGGATCACGGCGAGGTTGTCCCACAGCGGCTGCATGTACGGCTCCAGCTTCGACTTCACGTCGCCGGGAAGGTAGCCGATGTCGCGGTTGCCGAGCGGGATCACCGGCCGGGCGAGGAGGATCTGGCGGAAGCTGCGGCGCTGCTCGAGCGCCGCGGCGAGCGCGAGCAGTGTCTTGCCGGTGCCCGCCTTGCCGGTGAGCGCCACCAGCGCCATCTCCGGCCGCAGCAGCGCGTCGAGCGCGAACGCCTGCTCGGCGTTGCGGGGCTCGATCCCGTAGGCAAGCGCCTTGAGCACGCGCTCGAGCCGCTGGCGCTCGCCGTCGAGGCGCGCGAGCGCGCTCGCCGAGCCGTTGCGCAGCACGAAGTACTGGTGCGGCGGCGCGTCGCCGAGGTCGAGCTCCGCCGCAGGAACCGCGAACGGCTCGCTGTAGAAGCGTGAGATGAGCTCCTTCGGCAGATCCTCGACGATGCGCGCCGACGAGCACAGCGCGTCGAGGTTCTTCACCTTCCCCTGCTCGTGGTCCTCGGCATGCAGGCCCAGCGAGCGCGCCTTCATGCGCAGGTTGATGTCGTGCGAGATGATCACCACCTGGCGGCGGCCGCGGAAGCGGCGCGCGAGGTGGTCGGCGACGGCGAGCACCCGGTGGTCCGCCTTGCTGCGCGTGAACGCGGCGTCCACGCGCTCGGAGTGCGCATCGCCGGTCACGATGAAGAGACGGCCGCGCCCCTCGCCCAGCGGCAGACCGTGATCGAGCGAGCGCCCGGACGCCAGGCGGTCGAGCTCGCGGATGAACTCCCTCGCCTCGAAGTTGATCAGGTCCGAGCCCTTCTTGAAGTCGTCGATCTCCTCGAGGACGACGATCGGGATCACCACGTCGTGGCGGTCGAACGAGTAGATCGCGCTGTGGTCGTGGAGGAGGACGTTGGTGTCGAGGACGAAGGTCTTGCGCGCGCTCATGCCGTCGGCTGGCAGTGGACTGCATCCCGGTGAAGACCGCTTGAAGGCGCGGCGGCCGTGCCGACTTCATCGCCGCTTCACCGCCGTCGCCGAGGGTGCCCGCCGGAGGTGGGTCATGAGAATGGAGACGCTGCCGATGCCGCGCACGAAGCGCATCGGCCTGGTCGCGCACGATCACAAGAAGGGCGAGCTGGTCGCCTGGGCCCGCTACAACGCGGGGACGCTCAGGGAGCACCTGCTGTACGCCACCGGTACGACCGGCGCGCTGCTCGAGCGCGAGGTCGGCCTTGACGTGCGGCGCCTGAAGAGCGGGCCGCTCGGCGGCGACCAGCAGCTCGGCAGCCGGATCTCCGAGGCCGAGATCGACGTCCTGATCTTCTTCTGGGACCCCCTCGAGTCGCTGCCGCACGACCCCGACGTCAAGGCGCTGCTGCGCATCTCGGTGGTGTGGAACATCCCCGTCGCCTGCAACCGGGCGAGCGCCGACTTCCTCATCTCCTCGCCGCTGATGACGGAGGCGTACGAGCGCGTCGTGCCCTCGTACGAGGAGTACGAACGGCGGCTGGAGGCCGAGCCGTAGCCGCCAGCTCCGCACCGCTGCGCGGCGGATGCGCCAGGCGGCGGCTTCACGTGGCATTCAAGGGCGCTGCATACACTCGCGTTGAGGAGTGTGTGACGATGGGCGTCGCGATCGTCAACACCGGCGGTGCTGCCCTGTCGGACGACGTGAGCTCTTCCTTAGTCTCGGTGCTGCCGGACGCGTGGGTGCGGCGGGTCGAGGCGGCGCGCTTCGCCGTGCAACCGATCGTCAACGTGCACACCGGCGTGTGCATGGGCGTCGAGTTCCTGCTCCGCGGTTACCGCGAGGCGGGCTTCGCCTCCATCGGCGCCTTCTTCGACGCAGCCTGGGACGACGGCGTGCTGGCGGCGGCCAGCCGCGAGCTGCGACGGCGCGCCATCGCCTGGTTCGCGGCAGGCCCGCTCGCCCGCGGCACCACCCTCTTCTTCAACCTCGACAACCGCGAGCTCCTGTGCGCCGGCGGGGGCTCCTGGAACCTCGCCGACGAGCTCGCGGCGCACGGGCTCTCGCAGAGCGTGGTGTGCTACGAGCTGTCGGAGCAGCAGCGCGCGTCGCTGTCGCACCTGCAGCCGAGCCTTGCGCTCATCGCCCATCCGCCGAGCCACAAGCTGGCGCTCGACGACTTCGGGACCGGATTCTCCGGTCTGCAGACGCTGTACCTGGCGGAGCCCGACTTCATCAAGATGGACCGCTTCTTCATCGAGGAGATCGCGGTCAACCGCAGAAAGGAGCAGTTCGTCGCCCACGTGGTGCACATGGTGCACCTGCTGGGCGGAGCGGTCATCGCGGAAGGCGTCGAAACGCAGGCCGAGTACATGAGATGCCGCGCGTCGGGGTGCGATCTCATCCAGGGGTTCTTCGTGCAGGCGCCGGTCGACGACCCGGCGGCGCTGCGCCGCCATTACGAGCACGTCGAGCGGGCCGGGCGCAGCGAGCGCCGCCGCGGTGTCGCCGCCTCGCGGCTCGGCGAGCACCTCGAGGCGATCCCCCCGCTCCATGTGCGCTCCTCCGTCGCCGCCGTGCTCGAGCGGTTTCGGCGCGACCCGGCGCGGTCGTTCTTCCCCGTGGTCAGCGACACCGGCGAGCCCGTGGGCATTCTGCGCGAGGCCGACCTGCGCGAGTTCGCCTACTCTCCGTTCGGCCGCGAGCTGCTGCGCAACCCTGCAGCTAGCAGAACCTTGCGCGATCTCGTCGTGCGCTGCCCGATCGCCGATATCAACCTCCCGACGGAGCGGATCCTGGCACTGTTCTCGCTCGAGGAGAGCCCCGAAGGCGTGATCATCACGAACGCTCTGCGCTACGCCGGGTTCCTCTCGGCGAACGCCCTGCTCCGCCTGATCAACGAGAAGAACCTGCTCGCCGCGCGCGACCAGAACCCGCTCACCCGGCTGCCGGGGAACACGCGGATCTACGAGTACCTGTCCAACGTCCTCGCGGGCAGCGACGAGGTCCACGTGGTGGCGTACATGGACCTGGACAGCTTCAAGGCGTTCAACGACGTCTACGGCTTCCGTGCCGGCGACCGGGCGATTGTCCTGTTCGCGGAGCTGGCGATGCGCCATCTGCTGCGGGAGGACTCCTTTCTCGGACACGTGGGCGGCGACGACTTCTTCCTCGGTGTGCGCGGGCGCTCGCCGGAGGAGGTGGCGGCGGACCTCGCCGTCATGCTGGGGCGATTCGCGGAGGATGCGAGCAGCCTGTACGAGGCGGCCGACCGCGAGCGCGGGTACATCGAGACGAACGACCGCGCTGGCGCCCGGCGACGGTTTCCGCTCCTGACGGCGAGCGCCGCCGTGCTCACGGTCCCGGCGGGCCGCCGGTGCTCGAGCATGGACGCGGTCGTACGCGCGTTCGCCGAGCTGAAAGAGCAGGCGAAGTCCTCCCGCACCCGCGTGGTGCAGGCGACGCTGCTCGGCGACCAGGTCGGGCCCAACGGCGGACTCGGAGCATAGCCCCGGGCGTCGCTAACCCGCGCGCCCGGACCGGGCGCGCGGGGCCCCGCCGGGGGTCACCTCACAGCCACGAGCTGCACGTCGACCCTGCGATTGAGCTGCCGCCCCTCGATCGTCGTGTTGGTGGCGATCGGGCGGTCGGCGCCCTCGCCGGTCACCGTGAGCACGTCGACGCCGACGCCGAGCTGGACCAGGTAGCGCGAGACGGCGCGCGCCCGCGCCAGGGACACGCGGCGGTTCGCATCCGCCGGCCCGCTGCTGTCCGCGTGGCCGCTGATGATGGCGCGATAGCCGCCTCCCATGAGCCTCTCGGCGACCCGGGCGAGCGCCTTCCTCGCCGCGTCGTCGAGCTGGCTCGCGCCGGTGCTGAAGGCGATCCGGACCGGCGGCAGCGCCTCCCCGTCCGCCGCAGGCGCGGCGGCCGGCGCCAGCACCCCGGCGCCCTCGGCGCGCACAAAGCCGTTGGCCTCCACCAGCCCCTGCCCGGTCGGCGAGAGGACGAACTGCACGAACTCGCGCACGATGCCGCGCGGCTCGCCGCGGGTGTACAGGAGCAGCGGCCGATAGATCGGGTAGCTGCCGTCGCGCACCGTCGCCGTGCTCGGCGGCAACGCCGGGCGGTCCGCCGCAGCGCCGATCGCGACGACCTTGACGGTGTCGTTGACCCAGCCGAGCCCGACGTAGCTCACCGCGGCGGGATCCGCCGCGACGCGGCGCAGGATGTCGTGGTTCTCCTCGACCCATTCGGTGGCGCGCGCGAACTCGCGGCCGGTGCCGTCGTGGGCCAGCACCTTGTCCTTGAAGAAGGAGTGCGTGCCCGAGTAGCTCGGCCGCGACAGCGCGCGGATCTCCCGGTCGTCGCCGCCGACCTCGCTCCAGCGCTGGGTGGCACCGGAGAAAATCGCCGCCGTCTCGGCCAGCGTGAGGCGGGACACGGGATTGTCCGGATGGACGATCACCGCGATGCCGTCGTAGCCGACCACGAACTCCTGGAGGGCGACGCCAAGCGCGCGCGCCCGCTCGAGCTCGCCCGGCTTCACGGATCGCGACGACGCGCCGATCTCGGCGCTGCCGTCGAGCAGCCCGCTGAAGGCGGTGCCCGAGCCGAGCGCCTCCACGGAGATCTCGACGCCGGGGTGCTGCTCCATGAACTTCTCGGCCCAGTCGGGGGCGAGCTCGCCGCCGATCGTGTCCGAGCCCTTGATCCGCACGCGGTTCTCGTCGGCGACCGCGGTCGCCGCCAGCGTGACGCCCAGGACCATCGCGACCACCATGAAGCGTCTCATGTCTCACACTCTCCTTCTTCGGCTCTTCTCGTGAGAGGATGGCATCGCGCCGCGCCTTAACGGAAAGAGACGGGCCAGTTCACCCAGGCCGCGACCGGCTTGCCGCCGCGTTCGGCGGGGCGGAATCGATAGGTCCGGACGGCGTCGAGAGCGACCGCCTCGAAAGCGGCCAGCTCGGCGCGCGGGCGGTAGACGCTCGGGGACTGCACCGCGCCGTTGACGTCGACGAGCACACGGCAGACGACGGTCGGGCGCAGCCCGAGGGTCGGGTCGGGAGACTCCGGCGCGGCGCCGGACAGCAGCTCGGGAGGGCGATCGCCGGGACCGGTCAGCGCGCCGGCGTCGATGGCGGCGGCATCGAGCCCCGCGGACACCGGGGCGGCGGGCTCGCGATGCCGCGTCCCGGCTGCGTACAGGGCGCCCAGGCCGAGCGCGACGAGGGCGATCGCGACGGCTGCCAGGAGGCCGAAACGCCGGCCCGGCGCCGCCGCGGGCGGCGGCGCCGCCTTGGCCGCGGCCACAGCGGTCGAGACGGGGCGCAGCTCGGCCGGCACAGCCGCCGGGGCGGGCGCGGGCGCCGCGCTCAGGACGGTCTCTGCGCTGGCCGCCTGCGAAGCCGGACGCGGCGCAGGCCGCGCCACCGGGACGCGGCCCTCATCGCGCAGCCGCGCCGCCTCGAGCAGGACCTCCTCCCAGCCGGCGCTGAGATTGGTCCGCGGCGCCCGTGACGAGGCGTCGACGCGATAGATGATGTTCTCGACGTTGACCGCAGCGTGCACCGCGGCAGCTCCCTCGAGGGAGCCGAAGCTCGCGAACACCGGCTCGCCGTTGTCGAAGTAGAGATCGCCCTCGATGAAGGCGTCCGACCCCACGGAGAGCGCCGTCATGCGTATGTGGCACGTTCGCCGCGACTGTGCCGTCACCTGAATGAGGTCGGCCAGGGAGAGCTCGTCGGTGTGACCTCGCAGCGTCATCGCTCACCACCCCGCAGGCGCACGATGCCGTCGCGCCCGCGCAGCACCTCTTCTAC
Organism: uncultured Thermoanaerobaculia bacterium; assembly: GCA_964594125.1. Taxonomy (GTDB): domain Bacteria; phylum Acidobacteriota; class Thermoanaerobaculia; order Thermoanaerobaculales; family Thermoanaerobaculaceae; genus CAVRZJ01. Next base: position 81,213 of record CAZQLL010000019.1, read on the forward strand.
CGCCGCACTGTGGAGGACCTGTGAAGCCGGGGACACGAGATCTTCACCGCGGGCGCCGATGCTGACGCCGCGGTTGCGATAGGCGCGGAGGTTGCGGGTGAACCAACTCGAGGTGCAGAGGCGTGAAGCGTTCAGGCTGCCGGTGGTCGGGCGCAGCCCGCTTGGGCGCGCGCTCTCGCGGGTGCTGCGCGCTCCTCTCGAACGCGCGCTGTCGCTCGATGAGCTGGCTGGCGAGTACGCGGCGCTGCCGGCATCCGCTGCGGTCGACGAGTTCGTCGCGGCCGTGCTCGCCCGGCTCGGTGTGAGCTTCCGGGTGGCCGACGAGGATGTCGCGCGCATTCCCGCCACGGGTCCGGTGGTGGTGGTCGCCAACCATCCGTTCGGCGGCATCGAGGGGCTGGTGCTGGCGGCGCTCCTGCGGCGGGTGCGGCCGGATGTCAAGATCATGGCGAACGCGCTGCTCGGCCGCATCGCCGAGCTGGCCGAGCTGTTCGTACTGGTGAACCCGTTCGGCGGCCCCCGTGCGGCTGCGGCGAGCCTGCCGGGGCTGCGTGCTGCCTTGCGCACGCTCACGGACGGCGGTCTGCTGGCGCTGTTCCCGGCCGGGGAGGTGGCACACCTCAATCTTGCGCGCGGGGAGATAGCGGATCCGCCGTGGTCGGACACCGCGGCGCGGCTCGCCGCGCGGGCGGGCGCAACCGTCGTTCCCGTGTTCTTCGCGGGCAGCAACGGTGCGTTGTTCCACCTCGCGGGTTTGGTCCACCCTGTGCTGCGGACGGCGCTGCTGCCGCGCGAGCTCGCGAACAAGCGGCGGCGCACGCTGGCGGTGCACGTCGGCGACCCGCTTCCCGCCGCGCGCCTCGCCACGCTCGGCGGGCCTCCCGAGGTGACCGCGTACCTGCGGGAGCGGACCTACAACCTGGCGCGCCGGCCCGTCCTCGTGCAGCCCGCGGCGGCTGCAGCGCCGCGGGCCGTGAGGGCCCTGCTGCCGGTCGCACCGCCGGTTCCCGTCGCCGGCCTGCGCGAGGAGGTCGCTCGCATCCCGGCGTCGCAGCACCTCGCCGAGGCCGGCGAGCTGTCCGCGTTCTACGCGCGCGCGCCGCAGATCCCGACGCTGCTCAGGGAGCTCGGACGACTGCGGGAGCTCACCTTCCGTGCGGCGGACGAGGGCACGGGGTGCGAGCTCGACCTCGACGAGTTCGACGTCGACTACCTCCACCTCGTGATCTGGAACCGGGACCGCGAGCACGTGGTCGGCGCCTATCGCCTCGGCCCGACCGACGAGCTGCTGCCGCGCCGCGGCATCGCCGGCCTCTACACCGCCACGCTGTTCGAGTTCAAGCCGGCGCTGTTCCACGACCTCGGCCCCGCTCTCGAGCTCGGGCGCTCGTTCGTGCGCACCGAGTACCAGCGCTCGTACGCCCCGCTCCTGCTGCTGTGGCGCGGCATCGGCGCGTTCGTCGCCGCCCATCCGCGCTATCGCCACCTGTTCGGGCCGGTGAGCATCTCCGCTTCGTACGAGCTCTCGTCGCGCCGCCTGATCGCCGGGTACCTGCGAGCCTCCGGCGCCTTCCACCCCTGGGCCCGGCAGGTGCGGGCGCGCAACCCGCTCCATCTGCCGGGGCGGCAGGCGCACCGCGACCGGGCGGTGGGCAGCGTGGTCAGGGACATCGAGGAGCTGTCGCCGTTCATCGCCGACATCGAGCGCGATCGCAAAGGCGTGCCGATCCTCGTCAAGCAGTACTTCAAGCTCGGCGCCCGCGTGCTGGGCCTGAACGTCGACCGGGCCTTCGCCGACGTGCTCGATGTGCTCGTTCTGGTCGACCTCACGGCGACCGACCGGCGGCTGCTCGAGCGCTACCTGGGCCGCGGCGGCGCGGCCGCCTTCCATGCCCACCACGCCTCCCTGTCGCCGCTCGACGCTGCGGTGTAAGGCCCATGGGTGGAGTGAGTTCCATGTCAAGATCGGACCGCCTTCACGGACCGTTCACGGCCTCTTCACAACCTCCGCCTAGCCTCGCGACGGCGGTTGCCAGCCGCCGGAATCCAGAGGGTGGAGGGAACACAATGCCAGGCAGGAAGATCGTCGTGTGCTTGCTGCTGGTGGCGGCGCTCGCCGCACCGGCGGCCGTCGTTGCCGGCGGCGACGGCGTCATCAAGGGATTCGTCAAGGACGGCGACGGGCTGCCGCTGCCCGGCGTCATGGTGACCGCGGCTTCGCCCGTGCTCGGCTCGGAGGGCATACCGACCTGGGCGGACGAGACCGGCGCGTTCAGCATCGCCGGACTGCCGCCCGGGGACTACACGGTGGAGGCGGTGCTCGACGGCTTCCAGACGGCCCGGACCGAGCTGACGCTGCTGCCGGGCCAGACGCTCACCTTCGAGTTCAAGATGGCGTTCGCGGTGCTCGAGGAGACGATCGAGGTGCGGGCCGAGGCGATCGCGTCGAGCGAGGTCGAGCTGCTCGACCAGCGGCGGCAGGCCTCGGTGGTGAGCGACGCCATCTCGATCGAGGAGATCGCGCGCACGCCGGACTCGGACGCGGCGGGCCTGGTGGAGCGCATGACCGGCGTGTCCGTGGTGTCGGACAAGTACGTTCTCGTGCGCGGCCTCGGCGAGCGCTACTCGTCGACTACGCTGAACGGGTCGTCGATCCCCACTACGGAGCCCGAGAAGCGGGTCGTGCCGCTCGATCTCTTCCCCGCGAAGCTGATCGAGAACATCAACGTCGTCAAGACGTACACGCCCGACAAGAGCGGCGAGTTCGGCGGCGGCAGCGTCGAGCTCGCGACGCTCGACTTTCCGACCGAGGCGAGCCTGAAGGTCTCGCTCGGCGCCGCCAGCGATCCCGAGGTCACCGGCACCGGGTTCGGGCGCTATGCGGGCGGCCTGAGCTGGTTCGGCAGCGGCGGCCAGGCGATGCCGTCGGCGGTCCCGAGCGGGCGCATCGAGAAGGAGAGCATCGTCAATCCCGAGGGCCTGACGCCCGCCGAGCTCGAGACGATCGGCGATTCGTTCCAGCCGGTATGGCTTGCCGATGCGCCGACCGCGGCGCCGTACAACGGCAACTTCGCCGTCGCCTACGGCAACACTTTCGGCCGCCTCGGGGTCGTGCTGTCGGCGACGTCGACGCACGGCTACGACTTCACCGACGAGGTGCAGAAATACTACGGGCTCGACGCCGGCAACACGCTGGTCATCCGCAACGACTACGAGCTGGCGACCGACGCCGAGTCGGCGCGCTCGGGCCTGGTCGGCAACTTCTCGCTGCGCCTCGCGGACGACCAGAGGATCACGCTGAGCACGCTGTACACCCGCGACTCGCTCGGCGAGACCCGCCAGATGGACGGGTACAACTCGAACGCCGGCCAGATCTTCAGGGACTTCCGCCTGCGCTACCAGCAGGAGGAGGTGACGTCGACGCGGCTGGCCGGCGAGCACACGATCGGCGGGATCGGCCTCTCGAGCCTGCTGGAATGGAACGGCACCTATTCGACCGCGAGCAACCACTCCGACCTGCGGCAGTCGCTCTATTACGAGCGCGATCCCGGCGTTTACGCGCTCCAGGGGTCTTCGGAGAGCGGCAAGATGGAGTACTACGACCTCGACGATGAGCTCGTCGGGGGCAGCGTGGCCTGGACGACGTTCCTGTCGACGGGCGCTTCGAGCTTCGGCAGCATCAAGGGCGGGCTCGCCTACACCAACCGCACCCGCGACTTCATCGCACGCCGCTTCCGCTTCGTCACCGACAACCCGAATCAGTTCGACCTCACCCTGCCGCCGGATGAGCTCTTCACCCAGGAGAACATCAGGCCCGGCGGGTTCGAGATCCTCGAGCAGACCAGCGTCAACGACGCCTACGACGCCGAGCACACGATCGGCGCCGCCTTCCTGATGGGCGACGCCACCGTCGGGAAGTGGCGGTTCATCGGCGGCGTGCGCTACGAGGACTCCGAGCAGGTCGTCGACACCTACGACCCGTTCGCTCCCGGGTCGCCGACCTCCTCGGTGAACGACGATGCGGACCTGCTGCCGGCGCTCAACATCGTCTATCAGCTCTCGCCGCGAGCCAATCTCCGCTTCGGCGCCAGCCGCACGCTCAACCGCCCCGAGTTCCGCGAGCTCACCCCGTTCCAGTTCACCGAGGTGACGGGCGGCCGCTCGATCGCCGGCAACCCCAACCTCACGCGCGCCGTCATCGACAGTCTCGACCTGCGCTGGGAGGCGTTCCCGGAGGCCGGCGAGGTGATCGCCGTGAGCGCGTTCTACAAGCTTCTCACCGACCCGATCGAGCGCATCATCCAGCCCACCACCGAGCTGCGCACCTCGTACACCAACGCCGAGGAGGCGACGCTGTGGGGCGGCGAGCTCGAGCTGCGACGCTCGCTGGCGGTGCTCTCGCCGGCGCTGCGCTACTGGTCGGCCAACCTGAACTACACGTACACCAGCTCGGACGTCACCATCGGCGACGTCGACCTTTCCGTCATCACCAACACGGAGCGGCCCCTCGAGGGGCAGGCCGAGCATGTCGGCAACCTCTCGGTGCAGTTCCACCACCCGATCTGGGGCACCATGATTCGCGTCCTCTACAACTACAGCGGCGAGCGCATCACCGACGTCGGTGCCTACGGCATGCCGGACATCTACGAGCAGTCGTTCGGCAGCCTCGACATGATCTACAGCCAGCAGCTCCGCTTCCTGAAGGGGCTGGAGGTCAAGCTGGCAGCCGGCAACCTGCTCGACGAGTCGCGCCTGTACACGCAGGGCGGCCTCGTCCAGCGCGAGTACAAGCCGGGCAGGATGTTCTCGCTGTCCTTCGGCTACACGATCTTCTAGCGGCGAAAGGAGGACCTCGCTGGCAGGCCGTACCCGACATGAGCCAACTCACGGATCACCCGAGAAGACCACGTGAAAAGGAGACGAGCATGCGCAAGACATTCGTAGCAGTCCTCGCGCTGGTGGCCGCCAGCCAGGCGCTGGCGACGACGCCGCGGCAGCGGCTTGCAGACGCGAGGGACCTCGCAACCTCGAAGACCGGCTGGGTGCAGCGCGCCGTGGTCGGCGACCTCGAAGCCGCGTCGGTGCAGGCGCTGGCGGCCGAGAAGGCCGGCATCCTCCCGATCGTCCTCGTCGAGACCAACTACTACGCCTACCTCCCCGGCAACAAGGTGCAGCTCCGCATGACGGTGAACCCGAACGGCTTCACGGCGCCCGTCACCATGTACCTCTACTGGCAGGACCGCATCAGCGGCGCCAAGCGCTTCTACAACATCGCCGCCGGCGGCCTGCTGCCGGACGGTGAGATCGCCGACCTCTTCGGGGCCGCCGGTGCGCCGGTCGCGGTGCTCCCGCCGACGCTGACGGACTTCGTCCTCCTCGGCTCCGCGGCGGATCCCGCCGACCTCTCGTGGGGCGTCGACGGCGCCCTCGGCGCCTCGATGACCGCCGACGCTCCCGGGCTCTTCCAGTGGGTGCTCGAGCTCCGCGACGCCGCCGGCAAGCGGGTGATCTCGCGCTCCAACGCGATGTTCTCGTACGTCACCGAGCAGGTCGTGGTCGCCGGGCAGATCACGACCGACCAGACATGGGTCGCGACCAAGCGCTACGTGCTGTCGCAGTTCGTGGTCGTCAAGGAGCCGGCGGTGCTCACCATCGAGCCCGGCACCGTGGTGTACGGCGGCGACTCCAAGGCGTCGCTGTTCATCACGCGCGGCGCCAAGATCATCGCCGACGGCACCGCGATGCGGCCGATCATCATGACCTCGCCGCAGAAGGTGGGCGCCCGCGCCCAGCGCCAGTGGGGCAGCCTCATCCTGCTCGGGCGCGCGCCGGTCAACGAGCCCGGCGGCGAGGCCGGCCTCGAGGGGCTGCCGAACCAGCCCGAGTACCGCTTCGGCGGCACCGACCCGCACGACAGCTCGGGCGTCATCCGCTACCTCCGCCTCGAGTTCGGCGGCTTCGAGATCGAGGTCAACCAGGAGATCAACGGGCTGACCTGCGGCGGCATCGGCGACGGCACCGTCATCGAGCACATGCAGGTGCACTTCAACAAGGACGACGCGGTCGAGTTCTTCGGTGGCACCGTGAACGCCAAGTATCTGCTGTTCACCGGCATCGCCGACGACGGCGTCGACGCCGACCTCGGCTGGATCGGCAACGTGCAGTTCGTCGTCGCAGTGAAGTCGAACCTGAACGACGAGAACGACGGCAACACCGTGTTCGAGTGGGACAACCACCCGCAGAACTTCGAGCTGACGCCGCGCACCAACGGCGCCGTGTACAACGTGACCGCGATCGGCACCGGCTCCACCACCGTCGGCACCTACGGCGGCACGCTGCGCCGCGGCACCGCCGGCACGTTCCACAACGTGATCATCGCCGGCTCGCGCCGCGCGCCGCTGACCATCCGCGACGACGCCACGTGGAACCAGGTCCCGGCCGGCGAGCTGGTGTTCGACAACAGCATTCTGTTCGGCAACTTCGCGGACTCGGGGTTCCCCAACTCCGCCGACCGCGCGCAGCAGACCCGCGACTTCGTCTTCACGACGATGAAGCGCAACCGCAACGTCGACCCGATGCTGGCGTTCGGCGCCTGGTCGGCGGCGCAGTTCGCCATGCCCAACGTGATGCCGCTCGAGGACTCCCCGGCGCTCGACGTCGACTACGTGAAGACGCCGCCCGACAACGGGTTCTTCGACACCTCCGTGGACTTCATCGGCGGCGTCGGCCCGAACGACAACTGGGTGCTGTCCGGCTGGGCAGTCTTCTCGGACAACTAGGGGAGGATGGAATGAGAAAGCACACGATTCTCGCGCTCGCGGCGCTCGTCCTGGCGCCGGCGCTGGTGCTCGGGCAGACGCTGTCCGCCACGCTCACCGGCAGCACCGAGGTTCCCGGTCCGGGTGACGCCGACGGCTCCGGCTTCGCCACCGTGGTGGTCTCCGGCACCTCCGTGTCGTACACGATCCTCATCAACCAGATCGCCGCCCCGACCGCGGCGCACATCCACCGCGGCGCGGCCGGAACCTCGGGCAGCGTCGTCATCGACTTCGCCCCGACGTTCGCCGGCGGCCTCGCCTCGGGCTCGGTCACCGCGGACGCGGCGCTGATCGCCGAGATCCTCTCCAATCCGGCCGGCTTCTACGTCAACGTGCACAACGCCGAGTTCCCGGCCGGCGCGATCCGCGGCCAGCTCGGCGGCGCGGCGTCGGCCACCGAGGCGTACTTCCCGGTGATCTCGCGCGCCGACGGCCTCAACAACACGAAGTTCCGCACCAACCTGCGCATCGGCAACCCGAACGCGACCGACATCACCGTCACCGCCGAGTGGTACCCCGACACCACGGAGGCCGCCGCAGGCGCCGCCAAGACCACCCCGATCGTCGTCGTCGCGGGCGGCCAGGCCGTCATCGACGACGCGGTCGACACGCTGTTCGCGGGCGGCAACCGCAACGGCGCGATGCGCCTCGTCTGCGCGCAGGCCTTCGGCGCCATGGTCAGCATCTACAACGACCAGCGCAACAACACCAGCATCCCCGAGTCGCTGCGCGGCACCTACGCGCAGTTCTCCAAGGGCCTCGGCATCGGCGAGGCGTACGCCAAGGGGATGCTGCTCGGCCTGTCCGACCGCCGCGACGGCACGACGCTCGACTACCGCACCAACCTCGGCTACTTCAACCCGACCGGCGCCACGGTGACAGTCACGTACACGGCGAAGAAGCCGGACGGCACCGTCCTCGGCACGACGCAGGCCACGATCCCGGCGTATGCCAACAAGATCGACAAGGTCTTCGACATCATCACCGCCGTACCTGCCGATCAGCGCACGCAGCCCAACTTCTTCGTCACCTACGAGGCGACCGGCGGGCCGCTGTTCGTCTACGCCTCCACCGTCGACAACAAGACCGGCGACGGCCTCAACATCGTCGCGCTGCCGCTGCCGTAACGCTGTACCGCACCACCCTCTGGCGGGCGAGGCCCCGGCGCTGTCTGCCGGGGCCTCGTCTTTCTACAGGTTGCAGTTGAGCATGCGGCAGGGGCGGGGGCAGGTGCGGCTGGCGCGGCGGATCTCGCCGGCGCGTCGGGAGCGCCAGGCGGCACGCGGGTCGTCGGCGAGGACGTTGCCGATGCTGCCGTAGCCGCAGCACAGGCGCATGTCGCCGAACGGGTCGAGGTACAGCGACGTCAGGGTGCCGACGCAGGGGATCTCGGCGATGCGCTCGGGCTCGGCGAAGTGGCGGACGAAGCGCTTCAGGTGCCAGGCGCGGCAGAGGATCGGCCAGCCGCGCCGGCGCAGCCGCAGCAGCTCGGCGACCTGCGCGCGCAGGGTATCGAGATCGCGCACCCAGAACGGGTCGGTCTTCCACCAGGCGGCGTCGCCGGACGGCATCGCCTGATTGGGAGCGAACGAGTAGTGCGACTCGGGCGGGCCGAGAGGCTGGTAGACGATGCCGTGCAGCCCGTTGTCGCGGACGAAGTGCGCCATGGCGACCAGCTCGCCGCAATTCTGCTGCGTGACGACGGCTTCGAGGCAGAGGCGCGGCCTGCGCGGGCCGTCCCGCCAGGCGTCGATCAAACGCATGATGTGGTCGTAACTGCCCGGCCGCCCGCGGCTGTCGTCGTGCTCCTGGCGGCGCAGGCTGTTGAGCGAGACGATGAGCTGGTCGACGCCGCGCTCGCGCAGGCGCGCGAGCGCCGCGGCGTCCACCGACCACCCGTTGGTGATCACGGTGACGTGGAAGCGCAGATGCTTGGCATGGCCGATGATCTCGTCGATGTCGGGGCGCGCCAGCGCCTCGCCGCCGGAGAACGTCACGTCGTGGAGGTAGGGAAGGCCGGACAGGCGGTCGAGCGCCGCCCGCCACTGCCCGGTGGTGAGCTCGCGCTCCGGGTCGGCGTCGATGCCCTTCAGACAGGTCGGGCAGCGGAAGTTGCAGACGTCGGTGAGGTGCGCCTTGACCTTAAGCGGCGGCGGCGTGACGCCGAGGCGGTAGAGGGCGCGCTTGCCGGCCTGCTCGACGTCGCGCAGCACGTGCTTGCCGCTGTCGGGCAGGGCGCGCAACAGCTCCCAGACGCGCGCCCGGGCGGGCGGCCGCGGCGCGCGGACGGCGCTCACGCGACCGCTTCCCGCGAGCTACCTGTCGATCCCGTGGCCGGCATACGAGCCATCACGGCACCCTCCTTCGCTACGCTAGCATACCGCCCGCATGAACCCTGCGACAGTCCCTCGTTTCGGTGGATGGGCGCCGGCGCCGCGCCACCGCCGCCCACCGGGGCGCGCGTGACCGCCCCGCGGGTGCTGCTCGTCGGCCTCGACGCCTGCGACCCGGAGCTGCTCGCACGCTGGGCCGCTGAGGGCGCCATGTCCGCCTGCGCGCGGCTTTTGCGCTCGGGGCTGTGCGCGGCCACGGCCAACCCGACCGGCCTGTACGTCGGCGCGCTCTGGCCGTCGTTCGCCACCGGCCTGAGGCCGGCGCGGCACGGCCGCTACTGCTTCCGCCAGCTCGTGCCGGGCAGTTACGCCGAGCGCTACGTGGCGCCCGAGAGCATCGCGGCCGAGCCGTTCTGGGCCGCGCTCACCCGCGCCGGACGGCGGGTCGCCGTCGTCGACGTCCCGAAGATGCCGCTGTGCCCGGCGATCAACGGCGTGCAGGTGGTCGACTGGGGAAGCCACGACATCGACCACGACCAACCGCTGTCCGCGCCGGCGTCGCTCATCCGCGACCTGCACCGCCGCTTCGGCCGCGACCCCGTCGGGAGCTGCGACGCGCACGACGGTGCCGCCGCGTCGCTCGCCGCCCTCACGCAGCGACTGGAAGCGCGCATCGCCCTCAAGAGCGAGATCGTCCTCGACCTGCTGGCACGGGAGCGCTGGGACGTGGCCGTGGCGGTGTTCGGCGACGCCCACTGCGCCGGCCACCAACTCTGGCACCTGCATGACGCCACCCACCCGCGTCACGACGCCGCGGCCGCGGCGCGCCTCGGCAACCCGCTGCGCCGCGTCTACGCCGCGCTCGACGCCGCCCTCGGCCGCCTGCTCGCCGCCGCCGGCGACGATTGCACCCGTGTGGTCCTCGCGAGCCACGGGATCGGGCCGCACTACGACGGCTCGCACCTGCTCGACGAGGTGCTCGCCCGTCTCGACGGCGGGGCCGGAGCGAGGTCCAGCGCCGCCGCCGTGCTGCCGACCGCACGCCGCCTGTGGCGGCTGCTGCCCGGCCCGGCCGCCGCGCGGCTGCGCCCGCTGCGCCGCCGCCTCGGCGCCCCGCTCGAGTCGGCGCTGCTCGCGGCGCGGCGCCGCGGCCGCCGCTGCTTCGCGGTGCCCAACAACGAGGCGTGGGGCGCGGTGCGCGTGAACCTCGTCGGGCGCGAGCCGGCGGGCGCCGTGCGGCCCGGCGCCGAGATGCGCGCGCTGCTCGACGAGGTCGCGGCCGCACTCGCCGAGCTCGTCAACCCCGCCACCGGGCGGCCGGCCGTCGCCGCGGTGGTGCGCACCGACGACGTCCACCGCGGGCCGGCGCGCGACGCGCTCCCCGACCTCCTGGTCGAGTGGAGCCGGGAGGCGCCGATCGCGGCGCTGAGCTCGCCGCGAGTCGGCACGGTGCGCGGCGTCTGCGACGGGCCGCGGACCGGCGATCACCGTCCGAACGGGATGCTGCTCGCCGAGGGTCCGGGCGTCACCCCCGGAGCGGCGGCGCAGCCAGTGGCGATCGAGGACCTCGCGCCGACGCTCGCGCGCCTCGTCGGGGTGACGCTCCCAAACGCCGACGGGCGGCCGATCCCGGAGCTCGGCGGGTGAGCGCCGCGCCCGGTTCCGCCGCGCGGGTCACCGTCTGCCTGGCGGTGCGCGACGGGATGCCGTACCTTCCGGAGGCGGTCGCGTCGATCCTCGCGCAGAGCGTGCGCGACCTCGCGCTCCTGGTCGTCGACGACGGCTCGAGCGACGGCACCGCCGCATATCTCGCAACGCTTGCGGACCCGCGGGTGCGGGTGGTCCGCCAGGAGGCGGCCGGCCTGGCCGCGGCGCTCAACCGCTGCCTGCCGCTGGTCGAGAGCGAGTACCTGGCCCGCATGGACGCCGACGACGTGGCGCGCCCCGAGCGCCTGGCGGCGCAGCTCGACTTCATGGCGGCGCACACGGGCGTGGTAGCCGCCGGCACCGCGATCGAGTACTTCACGGACGGCGGCCGGCGAATTCTGCCGCGGGCGCTACCGGTCGGGCACGAAGCGATCCTCCGCGCCCTCACCGGCGGCGGCCACGGGATGTGCCACCCGACGCTGGTCGTCCGCTCCGCCGCCGCCCGCGCGGTCGGCGGCTACCGCTGCCCGGGACCGGGGCAGATGACGCAGTTCGTACTCTCGCTCGCCGCGCTCGGCGAGCTCGCCAATCTCGACCGCGTGCTGCTCGCCAAGCGCGTGCGCCCGGGCTCGGTGTCATGGCGGGAGGCCGGCGCCGTGGCGCGGGCCGAGCGCCTCGCCGCCGCGCAGTGGCGGCACCCGGCAGGCGCGGGAGACGGTGAGGGCCGCGAGCCGTGGCCGGTGCGGTTGCGGATCGGCGCCCGCGCGCTCTCGCAGGTGGCGTACCGGCGCGCGCTCGTGGCGCATCTACGCGCCCGCCCGGGCGCCGCGCTCGCCCACCTGGCGCTGGCCGCGGCGCTCGACCCGGCGAGCGCCGTGCGCCGCCTCGCAGCGCGCCAGCGCCGTGCCAGGGCCGCCGCCGCGGATCGGCCCGACGGCAGAGCGTGACGGTGTAGACGCCGGGTGTCGCCGCTTCCGGTCATCATCGGCAGATCGAGCGTGCCGGCGGTGCGCGGCGCAGGCTTCGCGTCCCCGGAGCACGCCGGTCAGCGGACGCAGGCGCCAAAGGAAGAACGGGGGCCGAAGCCCCCGCCCTTCCGGCCACGAGGAGATGCTGCCGGTTACTGCGGGAGGACCGTGACGGGGTCCGAGGTGCGGTTGTCGATCACCGAGCCGTAGGCCGAAGTTCCCAGGCCGCGAGACGTCCTTCTGAAGCGTAAGGCGAGGTTCG
>CAZQLL010000020.1:0-88219 GCA_964594125.1 uncultured Thermoanaerobaculia bacterium
GCTACAGCCGGGACAGCTTTTATCGCTTCAAGGAGCTGTATGAGAAGGGGGGCGAGGCGGAGCTGCCCTCAAAGGTCGCTGCTTCGCCGCCAGTCGTTTGCCCGGATATCCCACCGGTAGAGTACAAGGGGGCTCCGGTTCCGGAGCAAGAAGGCTGTCATTGGTCACGTGCAGCACCGTCGTACCATCCTCAATCTCATCCCTGCCTGGTATCACCATCACACCATTTCGACCCACTCGGCCCGCTCCCCATCCCGGCGCGGGCCGAGTGGCGCGCCGGAACCTCCCACCTCACGCGCCTCCGCTCGGGTCCGAGATCGCGGCAAGGAAGCGCCGGGTGCCGAGCGGGCCGAGGCGCTCGACGAGCTCCCGTCCCTCGACGGTCGCTTCGCGGCGCATCCGCGCCACCACGATCGCCGCGACCGCGGCGCCGATCCCGGCAAGGAAGCCGAACGCGAAGAGCATCAGATCCAGGGTCCAGCTCGCCATGGTTCACCTCCGTGAGCCGGCGGAAGCGCCGCCGCGCGTGGGGCAACAGGGTCTGCGCCAAGCCTGTTCCCGAATAGAGCCTACGGATGTGAGGCCGCTCACGTTGGAGGCTGGTCAGCCGTTGAACGACCGGCGGACCATGTCGGCGGTGACCAGCAGGCGCTTGCCGCCGTCGGGCAGCGTCTCGAGGTGGCCGCCGTCCGTGGGGTCGTACTCGAGCGGGTTGATGATCCTGGCGAAGATCGTGCGCAGCGCGCGCGCACCGGTGCGGGAGTGCTTCTCCGCCTGCTCCGCGATCAGCGCCGCGGCGAGATCGTCGATCTCGAGCGAGATCCCCATCACCTCGAGGAAACGCCGCGAGCGCACCAGCGGCGAGTCGACGGCGGAAAGCAGGATCTCCTTGAGCACGGCGGGGCCGAGGTCGGAGAGCAGCACGACGTTGTCGAAGCGGGCGATGAACTGCGGCACCATGCCGTACCCGAACAGGTCCTCGATCTTGAAGAAGTCGGAAAGCACGAAGCGCGCCTCGATGTGGACCTGGCCGTCGGCGGTGCGGGTGGCCGTGGAGCGCAGCTTCTCGCCCGACCCGGGGCTGAGGACGCGCATGTACACCTGGTCGTACAGCCCTTCGAAGGCGCCGCCGCAGATGAACATCATGCCGCGCGTGTCGATCTCGATGGTGACCGGCGCCTCGGCCCCGTCGACGACCGCGTGGGTCGGGAACGCAACGACGTCGCCCTCCATCATCGTCAGCAGCCCCTGCTGCAGCACCACGCCGATCGGGTTGGGCTTGCCCGCGACCACCGCGGACATCTTGTCGATCTCGTCGATGCAGACGGTGGCGCGCTCGATCGCCGCCCTGAGCTCGTCGGGCGTCGGCGGGTGGCCGATCACCGCCCGTGCGCGCTGCTCGACCGCGGTGAGGATGCGCGCGGGACGGAACTCGAGGTGCTCGGCGTCGACCAGCAGGTTGGCGTTGATGATCGTCATCACCCGGAACGGGTGGTACTCCGGCACCTCGTGGTAGAGGCGCTGGATGTTGTTCATGATCGTCGTCTTGCCGGTGCCGGAGTTGCCGATCAGGAGGATGTTGCCGGACACCTTGCCGGTGGTGTGCTTGTAGATCGCGACCGACGCGAAGCGCAGCGCCTCGTCCTGCCCGAGCACGCCGCGCCTGAGCTCGGCGAAGATCTGCGGCGGCGTGATCGTCTCGAGCGGGCGAAGCTGCGCGGCCGGCGCCATCGTCCCGCTCTCGGTCTGGGTGCCCCTCGCCGTCGTCCTCACGTCGCCACCCCCTTCCATGGGCTGCATACGCGCGCCGCCGCCCCTCCGTCGGGGCTCGCCCGAGTCACAGCAACCGTGCGTGCTGGTCCGCGTTCGCGACAGCCGGTACGGCTCGCGGCGGGGTGCGGGCTCGCGGTGCCCGCCGTATTCTATCAGCCGGCCCGCCGCCGGGAATCGCGGCGCGGGGCGGGTGTTTGACAGCGTGGGGCGCGACGGCCGGACGGCCGCGCACCCCGCTGCGGGGAGAGTGAACGAGATGAGACGTGCGACGGTGATCGCGGCCGCCATGGCCGCACTGCTGGCTGTGATCGTTCCGCCGGCCCCGGCGCTCGCCCAGCCGGCCGTGCCGGTCGGGGAGGGGGAGCGCCGATTGGCGCTGCGCAAGCTGTCGGTGCTGGCGAGCGTGCTGTATGTGGCGGCCCACCCGGACGACGAGAACACCGCGATGCTCGCGTACCTCGCCAAGGAGCGCCTGGCGCGCACCGGCTACCTGGCGCTGACGCGCGGCGACGGCGGCCAGAACCTGATCGGCACCGAGCAGGGCCCGCTGCTCGGCCTGATCCGCACCGAGGAGCTGCTGGGCGCGCGCCGCATCGACGGCGCCGAGCAGCTCTTCACGCGCGCGATCGACTTCGGCTACTCCAAGACGCCCGCAGAGACGCTCGCGATCTGGGGGCACGAGGCGGCGCTCGCCGACGTCGTGTGGGCGATCCGGTCGTTCCGCCCCGACGTGATCATCACGCGCTTCCCCGCCTCCGGCGACGGCGGCCACGGCCACCACACCGCTTCGGCGATGCTGGCGCGCGAGGCGTTCACCGCCGCCGCCGACCCCGCGCGCTTCCCCGAGCAGCTCGCGCTGGCCGCGCCGTGGCGGGCGAAGCGCCTGCTGTGGAACTCCTGGCGGCGCGACGGCGACGCGCGGCCGGTGGTTCCGGGCACCGTGAAGGTGGACCTCGGCGCGTACTCGCCGGCGCTCGGGCAGTCGTACACCGAGCTCGCCGCCGCCAGCCGCACGATGCACAAGAGCCAGGGGTTCGGCTCGCGCGAGCGGCGCGGCTCGCTGCTCAACGACCTCGAGCCGGTCGCCGGCGAGCCGCCCACTGCCGACCTGCTCGACGGCGTCGACGCCACCTGGGGGCGGGTGGCCGGCGGCGAGGCGGTGGCGCGCCTGCTCGCCGAGGCGGAGGCCGCCTACGACCCGCGGCGGCCGGAGGGGATCGTGCCGTTGCTCTCGCGCGCCCACGCGGCGCTCGACGGCCTCGGCGCCGACCCCTGGGTCGCGATCAAGCGCGTCGAGATCGCAGACGCGATCCGCGCCTGCACCGGCCTGTGGCTGGAGGCGGTGGCGCAGGCGCCGACGGCGGTGCCGGGCGGCGAGGTCAAGGTCACGACCGCCGCGATCAACCGCTCGACGGCCGAGGCGACGCTCAAGGTGGTGTCGCTGCCGCACGTCGCGGCGACCTCCTGGGCCGGGGCGCCCGCCCCGCTGGAGTACAACCGGCCGGCCACCGCCGAATGGACGCTGGCGCTGCCGGCGACCGTGCGGCCGAGCCAGCCGCACTGGCTCGAGCGGCCGCCCCGCGGCGGCATGTATGAGGTCGCCGACCAGCGCCTGGTCGGCGCGGCGCGCACGCCGCCGGCGTTGTCCGCGACGTTCACCGTCGCCGTCGCCGGGCGCGACGTCGCGTTCGTCGAGCCGGTGGTGTACCGCGACACCGACCCGGTGGACGGCGAGCGCTCGCGGCCGCTGGCGGTTATCCCGCGCGTGCTGGTATCCCTTGCCGAGCGGGCGCTGGTGTTCGGCGACGGAAGCGCGAAGAAGGTGCGCGTCGCGGTCACGGCCAACGCTGCTGTGACGGGCGCGACGGCACGCCTGCGCGTGCCGGCGGGGTGGCGCGCCGAGCCGGACGGGGTGCCGCTGGTTCTCGCCGCCGGCGTCGAGACCACCGTCGAGCTGACGCTGCACCCGCCGGCCGCGGCGTCCGAGGGCGTCGTCGAGGCGGTGGTGGAGGCGGAGGGCGAGAGCTACGGGCGCGGCGTCGTCACCGTCGACCACCGGCACATTCCGCTCCAGACGGTACTGGAGGACGCGCGCGCCCGCGTGCTGCGCATCGACCTGCGGCGCGACGGCAGCCGGGTGGGCTACGTCATGGGCGCCGGCGACGAGATCCCCGGCGTGCTGCGCCAGCTCGGCTATGAGGTGACGCTGCTCTCCGACGGCGACCTCGCCGAGGGCTCGCTCGAGCGCTTCGACGCGATCGTCGCCGGCGTGCGCGCCTACAACACGCGTGCGGCGCTGCGGCAGGCGCAGGCGCGTCTGCTCGCGTGGGTGCGCGGCGGCGGCACGCTGGTCGTGCAGTACAACGTCAGCCGCGAGCTGGTCGTGCCGCAGCTCGGCCCGTACCCGTTGACGCTGGCGCGCGATCGTGTCACCGAGGAGAACGCGCCCGTCGAGCTGACGGCGCCAGGCCACCCCCTGCTGACGGTGCCGAACCGCATCGGCGCCGCCGACTTCGACGGCTGGGTGCAGGAGCGCGGCCTGTACTTCCCGGGCGAGTGGGACCCGGCGTACGAGACCGTGATGGCGATGCACGACGCGGGCGAGAAGCCGCTGGCCGGCGCCGTGCTTTACGCCCGCTACGGGAAGGGCGCCTTCGTGCACACGTCGCTCGCGTTCTTCCGCCAGCTCCCGGCCGGCGTGCCGGGGGCGATCCGCCTGTTCGCCAACCTGCTCGCGGCGAAAGGCGGCGACGCGTGAGCGTCGAGAGGCCCGGGTTCCGGCGCCGAGGGAAAGTCGCGAGACCTCCCCTGAATGACGAACAGCGGCCGCCGCTGCTCCAGAGCTGGCGCAACCTCTACCTGCTGGTGGCGGGCGCCCTGCTGCTCGACATCGCGCTGTTCGCGCTGTTCACGAGGGCGTTCCGGTGAGCCCGACCGACTGGGCGGTGCTCGGCGTCTACCTTGCGGCGATCGTCGCCTACGGCGTCTGGCGCGGCGGCCGCAGCCGCGACATGCGCGGCTACCTGCTGGCGGGCCGCGAGATGCGCTGGGGCACGGTGGCGCTTTCGGTGATGGCGACGCAGGCGTCGGCGATCACCTTCCTGTCCACCCCGGGGCAGGCGTACGCCGACGGGATGCGCTTCGTGCAGTTCTACTTCGGGCTGCCGCTGGCGATGATCGCGATCGCCGCGCTCGCGGTGCCGGTGTACCACCGGCTCGGCGTGTTCACCGCCTACGAGTACCTCGAGGGTCGCTTCGACCTCAAGACGCGCGTGCTCACCTCCGCGCTGTTCCTGCTGCAGCGCGGGCTGGCGGCAGGGCTGACGATCTACGCGCCGTCGCTGATCCTTTCCACGATCCTCGGCTGGGACATCGGTATCACGATCGCGATCATCGGCGGGTCGGTGGTGATCTTCACCACCTCCGGCGGCACGCGCGCCGTGAGCCGGACGCACGTGCTGCAGGCGGTGATCATCCTCGCCGGGATGACGGCGGCGTTCGCCGCACTCGTGCTGGCGTTGCCCGACGGCGTCGGCTTCCTCGATGCCATGCGCGTCGCCGGCAAGGCCGGGAAGCTCAACGCGATCGACCTCTCGTTCGACCTCAACAACCGCTACACCCTGTGGTCGGGGCTTATCGGCGGCTTCTTCCTGCAGCTCTCCTACTTCGGCACCGACCAGTCGCAGGTGCAGCGCTACCTCACCGGCACCTCGGTGGCGCAGTCGCGCCTCGGCCTGCTGTTCAACGGTCTCGCCAAGGTGCCGATGCAGTTCGCGATCCTGCTGCTCGGCGCCGCGGTGTTCGCGTTCTACCAGTTCACCCCGCCGCCGGTGTTCTTCAACCCGCGGGCTCTGGAGCAGGCACGGGCGGCCGACGCCGGCGGCGCGCTGCGCGCGCTCGAGGCCGGGTGGGCCGACGCCGCAGCGGCGCGCGCGGCGCGCGCCGGCGAGCTGGCGCGCGCTCTCGACGACGGGCCGCCGGCCGCGGCGGCCGAGGCCGAGCGGCGGTACCGCGAGGCGAGCGCGCGCGCCGACGCGGTGCGGTCCGAGGCGATCGCGGCGATCCGCGCCGCCGACCCGGCCTCAGGGGCGGGCGACACCAACTACGTGTTCCTGTCGTTCGTGGTCGGGCATCTCCCCGCGGGGCTGGTCGGCCTGGTGCTGGCGGCGGTGCTCGCGGCGTCGATGAACGCGAGCTCGGCGGAGCTCAACGCGCTCGCCTCGACCACGGTCGTCGACGTCTACAGGCGGCTGATCAGGAAGAACGCCGACGAGCGCCACTACGTCGTCGTCTCGCGGCTGGCGACTGCGGGGTGGGGAGCCTTCGCCATCGCCTTCGCCGAACACGCGGGACGCCTCGGCTCGCTGGTCGAGGCCGTGAACATCCTCGGCTCGCTCTTCTACGGCACCATCCTCGGCGTCTTCCTGGTGGCGTTTCTGCTCAAGAAGGTCGGGGGCACTGCCGTCTTCGCCGCGGCGCTCATCGGCGAGGCGGCCGTGCTCGCCGCCTGGGCGACCACGGCCGTCTCGTTCCTCTGGTACAACGTCATCGGCTGCGCGGTGGTGGTCGTTGCCGCGCTCGCCATCACCGCGCTGCGCAGACCCGAGCCGGCAGCGTCCTGATCTACATCTTCCCCTGCCACTCGGCGACGAGCTTCTCGAGCGCCGCGGTGTTGGCAGGGGGCGTCGCGGCCTTGCCTGCCGCGATCGCCTGGCCGGCGACCTCGATCGCGGCCTTGACGTCACCCTTCTTGGCGAGGTAGCGCGCCTTCGCGCCAAGGTTTGCGAACGTCGCCTTAATGGCAATCGACTTCTCCAGCCACCTCAGCCCCTCCTCGACGTTGACGTCGTTCTGCAGGCAATAGCTGGCGGCACGGAACGGGGTCTGGAAATCGTCCGCCGCGGCGGCGGCGACGGCGGCGCGCGCCTTCGAGATCGTCAGTCCGACCGCGTCGACGTTGACGGTGAACGAGACGCGCAGCTTCTCCCAGGCGATCGCCACCTCGGCGGAGTCCGCGGCGACGGTGGGGAACGAGATCGTCAGCCACTCGGTGTGCTCGGTCGGCTGCGGCTTGACGGTGATCCGGAGGGCGTCCATCTCCGGCTTGTACTCGTACATCCCCCAGAGATCCTGCTGCTTGGAGAAGATTACCGTCCACTGCTCCGGCGTGGGGATCGTCGCGAGCGAGTACTTGCCGGCAGGCAGCATGGTGCCGTTGATCGACACCGGGTCGGAGAACGAGATCGACGTCGCCTCGTTGGCGCCGGTGCGCCACACCTCGTTGTACGGCACCAGGCCGCCCCAGATCGCGCGGCCCTTGACCCCGGGGCGGCTGTAGGCGATCTCGATCTTCGTGGTCCCGACCGTCTGCGATACCGTCGCCGCCTGCGAGACGCGCGGCACCTCCACCTGCGCGAGGGCGGGTGCGGCCGCGGCGGCCAGCGCGGCCACGGCGACCGACATGGCTGCGAGCTGCTTGATCGTCTTCATTGCCAGTGCTCCTTTCGATCTGCAGCTTAGACAGCGTCTCAGCGACAGTCAACAGGGAAGGCGCGGGGCGCGAGGCACGAGGCGAGGGGCGAAAGTCAGAAGCCATCCCCAGATTCAGCAGAACCTCCATCGAAGGCAGATCAAACCGTGGCGTGCCTGAGCGCGCTGCTTTGGCGTTTCGGACAGCCGCACCGCTCCCCGAGCGGTGCGCGGGGCCAGGCATCGTAGCGGCCGCCCGCCGGTCGGCCGGCCTCTGTATCCTCGGCGTCCCGATTGGCGGCATCGCTGCGGCAGCGAGGGCAGCGTCATCATGACCTGTGCCGTGTCAGAGACTCCCCGCCGCGGTCTGGCCAGAGCCTCTGCAAGGGACCTGATCTTGGAGCTCACACCGCACCAGAGACCGGCCCGGAAACGCAATATCGCAAGCCCGACCCCAGCGTCCCTCGGCTCAGTTGTACCGCCTGGGATGGTCCTCGGGCGATTCCGGGGGCTCGGTCGCGTTCGCCGGCATCGCCGCCGCCGCGACGACGGCGTCCTCGAGCGCCCAGCGCTCGCGCAGCTCGGAGTCGCGGCGGCGGCGGGCGCGGATCGCGAGCAGGGCGAGGGCGGTGATGGCGAACCAGAGGGCGGTCGTCGAAGTCAGGAACGGGACCCAGGCGCCCCACAGCGCCTCGCTGTGGAAGTACGCGCGCTCCGCTTCGGCGAGCGGCACACCGGCCGCCGTGCGGAAGGCGTCGGGGAAGCTCGCGCCGGCGGCGACCGCAGCGAGCGTGCGCGCGGCGCTGTCGCGGCCGAACCGCCGCAGGGTGTAGCGCATGAATGCCGCCGAGAGCGCGTAGGAACGCGCGACTCCCGCGCCGTCGCCCACGAACGCGCGGTCGACGTCGGCCAGCGAGCGAGGGCGCGAGCCGAGCAGCGCCAGCGCGGTGCGCGCCCGGTCCTCGAGCGACCACTCGCGCGCCGCGACCGTCGCGAGCCCCTCGTCGTACCAGCGCGGCAGCGGGCGGTGGCCGGCGGCGCGCGAGACCAGGACGTGCGTGACCTCGTGGACGACGAGCGCCTCCAGCGTGCGGTCGGGGTAGGAGGGGACGCGCGCTGGGAAGAGCACCACGGCCGAGAGGGGCGGAAGCGCGTACCCGGCCACCCACGACGGCGCCCGGCCGGCGAGCTCCGAGCGCTCGTCGGCGAGCACGACGCGGATCGACGGCCCGGGATCGGCGAGGCCGATGAGCGCGAGCGCGCCCGCGAGGTCGGCGCCCTCCAGCGCCCGTACCCGCGCCGCGGCGGCCGCCAGCTCCGGCGGCGCCTCGACGGCGAGCTCGAGCGCCTGTACGCCGGTCGCGACGAGGACGAGCAATCCCCATGCGGCCCGCCTCATCACGGGCGATGAAACCACGGGGGAGAGCTGGCTCTCCTGCTGCGACCTGCCCCGCCAGGCAGTGCCTCCGCGCGGGCGAGGGCGCCCGCGCTCCCGGCTTCCCGAGGGAGACTCCAGGGCAAACAGGGTGAGCCAGGCCGGAAGCACCCGGGGGCGGCGGTACACCGCATCAAGAGCGAAGAGTGTCGCCATGTTCATCGGCTCGCAACTTCAGGGAGCGTCCTCCGGCCTTTCCCGCCACCCGGCTTCCGCGTCGGCGCCACCGGCGCCCACGCGAGAGTCGTGAAGACACGCTATCATGAGAGCGGGACTCATGGTGAAGCGTCTTCTCCTGGTGGGCAGCGAGACACCCGCGCTGCAGCGGGTGGTACCGATGCTGCTGCGCTCCGACTTCCAGATCCACCGCGTCGACGAGGCCGGGGAGGCGCTGCGGCTGCTCGGCGACAGCCGCTTCGACCTCGTCATCGCCCGCTACCCTCTCGTCGACGCGCCGCTGTCCGCCCTGGTCAACGGCATCCGCGGCTCGATCTCGCCGTCGCGCGCCGCCGGCCTGCTGGTGCTGGCCGGCCCGGCGCACGTCGGGGACCTCGCGGCGTTCCTCGGGCGCGGCGTCAACCGCGTGGTCACTCTCGACGGGCCCAGCGACCGCCTTCTCCACGCCGTCGCCGACCTCGTCGGCGTCGCGCCGCGACGGATGGTGCGCGCCGTGGTCGAACTGGAGCTGTGGATGCGGCGGGGCGCCCAGCGGCTGCTCACCCTCACCGACAACGTGTCGCTCTCCGGGATGCTGGTGCGCGGCGGGAGGGAGTTCCCGGTGGGGGCGAAGGTGAGCTTCGAGCTGACGCTGCCGGGCTCGCTCGAGGCGCTGCGCGGCGAGGCCGAGGTGGTGCGCCACACCGTCGTCGGCGTCGAGCGGCTCGACGGCATCGGGCTCGCGTTCCTCGCCTTCGCCGCCGGCGGCGAGCAACGGCTCGCCGCCTTCCTGGAGCGCCGCTCGAGCGCCGCATGAGGGGCCGCTGACCGTGCCCCGGCGCACCGGCTCGGTGCTCTGCCCGTCGTGCGGCAAGCTCGTGGGCGTCAACGACGACCGCTGCGCGAGCTGCGGCCGGCTGCGGCCCGGCATGTGGGGGCTGACGCCGCTGCTGCGCCGCCTCGGCAACGACCTCGGGTTCTCCACCCTCGTCACGGCGTCGTGCGTGATCCTCTACCTCGTCTCGCTGCTGCTCGACCCGGGCGGCGGCGGCCGCGGCGGGGTGTTGTCGGCGTTCTCGCCGAGCACCAAGGCGGTGTTTCTGCTCGGCGCCGCCGGCTCGCTGCCGGTGTTCGAGCTCGGCCGCTGGTGGACGGTGCTCTCCGCCGGATGGCTGCACGGCGGACCCCTCCACCTGCTGTTCAACCTGCTCTGGGTGCGCCAGCTCGCACGGGAGAGCGCGGAGGCGTACGGGCCGGCGCGCACCGTGCTGATCTACACCGCCGGCGGCGTTGCCGGGTTTCTGCTGAGCTCGGCGGCCGGCCACTGGCTGCCGTTCCTGCCCGCTTTCCTGCGCGGCGCCCGCTTCACCGTCGGCGCCTCGGCGCCGATTTTCGGGCTGCTCGGGGCGCTCGTGCACTACGGCCGGCGGCGCGGGTCGAGCGCGCTCTCCAGCCAGGCGCTCGGCTATGCCCTGATCCTCGGCCTGTACGGGTTCGTGATGCCGGGGATCGACAACTGGGCGCACCTCGGCGGCTTTCTCGGCGGCTGGGCGGCCGCACGAGCGCTCGACCCCTGGAAGGAGGAGCGCACCGACCACCTCGTCGCCGCGCTCCTGTGCCTCGCCGCCGCCGCCGCCGCGGTGCTCGCCTCGCTTCTGGGCGGTCTCGCCGCGCTACGCTGACGGGGCGGCGAACGCCGTCGACTTCGCGCGCATGAACGCCTTGAGCGTCGGGAAGAACACGTCCGGGCGCTCGAGGTAGACGACGTGCCCCGCGTCGGGGATCAGCTCCCAGCGCGAGTTGGGGAAGATGTCGAGCATCTTCTTCTGCGCCCACAGCGGGATCGCGCGGTCCTGCGCCCCCGGCATGATCAGGGTCGGCGTGGCCACCGCGCGGTACTCGCTCATCCGGTTGTCGAGCTCGCCGAAGTACTCCTCCTGCGCCTCGGTGAGCCGGATCAGGCAGTGGATGTCGTTCCGGTACCGCTCGTTGAACCGCTGGCGCATCGGCTCGAGGCCGGCGCGCGTGACCTTGCGCACAAACGGCTCGCCGAAGATCTTCTCGTACATGTACTCGGTGTAGAGGTCGAAGCGCTCGGGCCCCTCGCGGTAGAAGCGCAGGGAGATCGCCTCGTACTGCTCGAACAGCTCCTCGCGCGACAGGATGATGCCGGACAGCGTCAGCGTGTGCAGCCGGCGCCAGAACTGGCGCGCGTGCTCGATGGCGATGAAGCCGCCGTACGAGATCCCCATCGAGTGGATCATCTCCACCCCGAGCTCGTCCATCACCATCGTCAGGTACTGGGCGATGCGGGTGATCGAGTACGGCTCGTCGGGCTTCGACGACTCCCCCTGGCCGAGGTAGTCGTACAGCAGCACGTCGTACTCGGGCTGGAGCAGCGGCAGGAAGCCGTACCAGGCCTTGGTCGACATGGCGAGACCGTTGAGCAGCGCCACCGCCTCGCGCGTGCCGTCGCCGAAGTACTCGTACCAGATCCGGTGCCCGTCCGCGTGGACGAACCCGGAGCGCGTGGGTTGCGGCTGTGACGCCATGGCTCCACCTCCACGAACGCGATGTGACCCGTGGCCCGTAGCCCGAATGAAGCCCGGACATTGCCGGCCACGGGCCACGGGCAACCAGGCCCGCGGTCGTCAGACCGCGGGCTTGAGCACCGTGCACACCGAGGCGCAGATCGGGCCGCCGATGTTGAACGTCGCCGCGACCCTGGCGCCCTTCACCTGCAGCTCGGCCGGCGCCTTGCCGAGGAGCTGCCAGGCGCACCAGCCGACCATCGCGACGCCGGTGGCGCCGATCGGGTGGCCCTTGGCGATCAGGCCGCCCGAGGTGTTGATCGGGCACTCGCCGCCGAGCGAGGCGCGGCCGTCCTTCCAGTACTGCGCGCCCTTGCCGTACGGCGCTCGGCCGAGGACCTCGGCGGCGATCGCCGCCATCACCGTGAAGCAGTCGTGCACCTCGGCGACGTCGACGTCGGCGGGCGTGACGCCCGCCATCGCATAGGCGTTGTTCATGGCCGTGAAGGCGCCCAGCGGCCTGAGCACGTCGCGCACGCCCTTGCGCAGCGGGTCGGTGGCCTGCGCCCAGCCGGCGATCTCGACGCAGTCGGCCTTCTTCAGGCCCAGCTTCGCGAGGCCGGCCTCGCTGGCGACGATCATCGCCGCGTAGCCGTCGGTGATCTGCGAGCAGTCGTACGTCTTCAGCGGCAGCCCCTCGACGACGTAGCGGTTGATCCCCTCGATCTTCATCGCCTGCTCGAGCGTCACCTGGTTCTTCTGCATCTGCGCGTAAGGGTTGGAGCGGGCGTTCGTGTACTCGATCACGGCGATGCGGGCAAGGTCCTCCTCGGTGTAGCCGTGCGTCTTCATGTAGAGGTCCATGACCTCCGCGAACAGGTGCGGGAAGACGAACACCTTGCCCTCGCGCTCCGCAGGGTGGGCGAAGTAGCCGAGCGCCTTGCCGACCAGCTTGCCGTCCATCTTCCCCTCGGCGTCGCGCATCTTCTCGAAGCCGACGGCGATGCCGACCTCGCCGAGTCCGAGCTGGATCTTGTGGATCGTCGAGAGGATCGCCTGCCCGCCGGTGGCGCAGGCGTTCTCCACCGACTCGATCGGCTTGGCGGCCATCCCCGGCACCTCGGCGAGCAGGCCGGAGAGAAGCCCCTGCTCGTTGAGCGAGATGTTGCAGACCGCCCCGACCGAGCCGTGGTCGATCGCCGAGGCATCGGCGCCGATCTCCCGGCAGGCGCCGAGCGCGGCGTTGCTCACGATCTCGGGCAGCGTCATGCCCATCAGCTTGCCGAACTTCGACTGGTGGTAGGCGGCGATGTAGACCTTCTTGCTCATTGGACCCTCCTTCGAGGTCGTGAAAGTCTTCTCAAGTGGAGCGTAGCACGCTGTGCCCCGGTTCCTTGCAGCGGTCGAGGAAGCTCTTCACCAGATCCTGGAAGCGGATCCGCTCCTCGACGACGAGGGCGTGGCCGCTTCCCGCCACGAGGACGTGCTCGGCGCCCGGGATCGCTGCGGCCACGGCGACGGACCGCTCCGTGGGCATCAGCGCATCGAGCCCGGCGGTGATCACCAGCGTCGGGCAGGCGATGCGGCCGAGCTCCGCGCGCAGATCCATGCGGTCGATGGCCTGCAGCAGGCGGACGCCGCCGGCGAACCATACGGCTGGCAGCGCTGCAACGGCGTCGGCGCGCGCCGCCAGCTCGCCGGCGAATCGCGTGCGGAACGTCGGCGAGTAGACGACCTCGTTCATCGCCGCGAGGAACGGCCGGCCGTCGCCGGTCGCCGCCGCCTGCTCGCACAGCGCCGCGAGGCGGGCGCCGATCGCCCGCATCGACAGCGGCGGGTAGTCGACGACGGCGGCGGCGGCGAGCGAGGCGACGCGCGCCGGGTGGCGTGCCGCCAGCAGCAGGGCGACCTCGCCGCCGAACGACGTACCGACGAGGTGCGCCCGCGCGATGCCGAGGTGGTCGAGCAGCGCGATCGCGTCGTCGGCATGCGCCGCAAGCTCCGGCGGCGGCAGCTCCGGGGTGAGGAGCTGGCCGCGGAAGTCGCAGCGCACCACCCGGTACGACGCGGCGAGTGCGGCGGCGGCCTCGTCCCACGCCGCGATGCTCATCATGCCGCCGTTGAGCAGCAGCACGGCGGGGGCGGTTGGCGGGCCTTCGACGCGGTGGGTCAGGAGCGCGCTCATCGTGCCTCGCGACGGCGCGTGGCCCGTGGCCCGTGGCCCGTGGCCCGCGAAGGCATCGGCTCCCCATCCGGTGAGGCTGGGAGCGTGCGAACCACGAACCACAATCCACAAACCACGCCTCACTCCTTGCAGTGCTGCGCGTGGTGCGCGCGGAGCTCGTTCTTGAGGACCTTGCCGTACGGGGTGCGCGGGAGCGCGTCGACGAACACCCACTCGCGCGGCACCTTGTACTTCGCGAGCGTGCGCAGGAGGAACGCCGCGAGGTCGTCGCCGGTGGCGGCCGCGCCCTCGCGGCGGACGACGAACGCGACGCCGACCTCGCCCCACGTCTCGTGCGGCACCCCGACCACCGCGGCGTCGCGCACCGCGGGATGCAGCAGCAGCTCCCCCTCGATCTCGGCCGGGTACACGTTGACGCCGCCGGAAATGATCATGTCCTTCTTGCGCCCGGCGATGGCGTAGAACCCCTCCTCGTCGCGCCGCGCCAGGTCACCGGTGTGGAACCAGCCGTCGGCGTCGAGCGCCTCGGCGGTCGCCGCCGGGTTGTTCCAGTAGCCGCGGCTGACGTGCGGCCCGCGCAGCCACAGCTCGCCGACCTCGCCGGGCGGCAGCTCGCGGCCGTCGTCGCCAGCCACGCGCGCCTCGGTGAACAGCAGCGGCTTGCCGATCGCGCCGGCCTTGCGCGCCGAGTCCTCGCTGGTCATCGCGAAGCAGTTGACGCCCACCTCGGTGAGCCCGTACCCCTGCCGGAAGACGACCCCGCGCTTCTGGAACGCCTCGATGATGTACAGCGGCAGCGGCGCGCCGCCCGATATCAGCCAGCGAACGCTCGACAGGTCCGTGGTCGCGAACTCCGGCGCCTCCATGAGCAGCTTGTAGATGGTCGGCACGCCGAGGACCACCGTGCAGCGCTCGCGCGCGATCGTCCGCCACACCTCGGCCGCATCGAAACCCGCGTGCAGCACGATGGTGCCGCCGATGGCGAAGATCGGCGTCAGGAAGGCGCCGAGACCGCCCGCGTGATACAGCGGCGTGAAGATCGGCGAGACATCATCCTCGCGGAGCTGCCACGAGCACACCGTGCTCATCGCGTTGAAGCTCACCATCCGGTGCGGCGTGATCACGCCCTTGGGCTTGCCGGTTGTGCCGCTGGTGTAGAGGAGGCAGTAGGGGTCTTCGGGGGAGGCCGTGGCCCGTGGCTCGTGGCCCGTAGCCGGGAAGTCCGAGGCTGAGAACCGGGGACCGGGGACCGTGGACCGGGGGAGAAGCTCGGCCCAGGAGGTGTCGGAGGGGTCGCTGGGGGCGTCGAGCGAGGCCCAGGATTCCAGCGAGGCCAGCGGGCGGAGGTCGCGGATCAGGTGTGCGAAGGCGGTGTCGTAGATGAGGGCGCGCATGCCGGAGTCGCGCACGATGTGAGCGAGCTCGTGGGCGGTGGCCCGGGTGGAGAGCGGAACGAGGACAACGCCGGACTTGCCGGCGGCGAAGAAGCAATCCAGGAACTCGATCCGGTTGCCGGCAAGCAGCCCGACGCGGTCGCCCTTCGCGAGGCCGAGCGCACGCCACGCCGCCGCGGCGCGCGCGGCGCGCACGTCCAGCTCGCGGTAGGTCAGCCGCTCGCCGGTCGGCACGTACACCAGCGCGGTCTTGTCCGGCGTCAGCCGCGCCCGCTCGCCGAGCAGGTCACCGTGCAGCATGGCACCCTCCACGCTGCCCCGGGCTCGCCACGACCAGCTCCGTCGCCCCGGCAGGTCCTCCGCTCACGGTTTCGCCTCCAGCACGTCGCGGAGGGCGGCGAGGAGCTTGTCCGGGCACTCTGTCTGCGGCACGTGGCCGCACCGCTCGAGGGTGACGAGGCGCGCCGAAGGCAGCTCCGCGAGCATGCGGTTCGCGTACTCGAGTGGCATGACCTTGTCGGACGCGCCCCACAGCAGCGTCACCGGCGCCCTGATCTCGCCGAGCCGGCCGTCGAGGGTCCACTGCTCCATGCTGTCCGCGGTGGCGACGAAGCGGGCGAGGGACCCGTTCGCCGCTTCCCGGACCACGTCGCGCAGCACGAAGTCGGGGACCGGCGGGCTGCCGGCGTCGCGGAGCTGTGCGAGCGCGGCGCGCGCCTCGGTCAGGCTCTTCGGCACGACCACCGCCTCGGCGTTGCTGCCCTTGAGCGCGCCGCCGTTGACGGCAACGACGCGCTCGATCCACTCCGGGTGGCGGTGGGCGACGAGCATGGCGATCCAGGCGCCGAGCGAGTTGCCGACGAGCGTCACGCGGCGTCCCTGCGCGAGCGTCTCGATCACCCCCTCGGCGCCGGCGAGGACGCGGTCGACGCCGACCGGGCCGGTGCGCGGCTCGCTCTCGCCGTGGCCGGCGAGGTCGGGGACGATCAGCGAGTGCGTGCGCACCAGCGCCGGCACCACGCGCGACCACGCGCCCGCCTGGTCGCCGGCGCCGTGCAGCAGCACCAGCACGGGGCCGCTGCCGCCGACGAACGCCCGCTGGCGGCCGGCCGGGGTTTCGACCGCCACATCGGCGACCTTGACCGCGCGCAGCGTGCGCCGGCCCATCCAGGCGTACACCGACAGAGGCCGCAGGTACACCCACAGCATGGTCCCTACGACAAGGCCGACGAGAATGCCGCCCACCCCCAGCGCTGCGATCGTGCCTGTCTTCACCGCACCCCCTCATGTGGCCCGTGACCCGCGAAGAGCTCACTGCTGCTCTCGCGCTTTCGGGTCACGGGTCACGGGCCACGTCTTCACGGCATTCTGAACGCAGCCCCCGCCTGGTTGTACCCGACGCCCGAGCCGATGAACACGACCAGATCGCCGCGCTTCACGCGGCCCTTCGCCACCGCGTCGTCGAACGCCATCGGGATGCAGGCGGAGCCGGTGTACCCCCACGCCTCCATGATCGTGTGGGTCTTCTCCATCGGCAGCCCGAGGTCGGCCATCACCAGCTCGATCGACGGCTTGCGCACCTGGGTGAAGACGATGAGAGCGATGTCGGCGAGCGCGAAGCCGCCGTTGGCCGCCACCCGGCGCGCGAGGCGCGGCCACCCCTCGTGGTTGATCTCCGGCGGGTAGCGCTCGAGCATCTTGACCCGCGTGCGCCCCTTCTCGCACGCCTCGACCGTCGCCGGCTCGAAGGTGCCGCCGGCGTAGATCCCCCAGTGGCGGTGATAGGCGCCGCCCGCCTGGCTCGCCGACGACACGAACCCCGGCGCCGCTCCCGGCTCGAGCACCGCAGCGCCGGCGCCGTCGCCGTAGAAGAAGACCATCGGGTCGTTGGGATCGGCGAGCTTGTGCATCAGGTAGACGCCGACCACGAGCACCGTCTTCAGGCTCGGGTTGGTGGCGATCAGGCCGGCGCCGGCGGCGAGCGCGGTCGGGAACGACGCGCAGGCACAGCCGACGTCGAAGGTGCCGGCGTTGACCGCTCCCAGCTTGTGCTGCAGCACCACCGAGGTCGCCGGCGTGATGTAGTCGGGGGAGTCGGTGCCGAGGATGATGAGGTCCACGTCCTCCGGCTTCCTGCCGGCGCGCTCCAGCGCCTGCCGCGCCGCCGGCAGCGCCACGTCGGAGGTCGCCCACTCCTCGGGCGCCCAGAAGCGGCTGCGGATCCCGGTCGACTCCTCCATCTTGTCGACGAACTCCGGCAGGAAGCGGTCGAAGCGGGCGCGCAGCTCGTCGTTCGTCACCTCGCGCTCAGGCAGGAACCGCCCGGTGGAGACGATGTTTGCGTAACGCTCCATGCTGCCTCCTCTTCGAGGGGAGGCCTCGCGACCTCCCCTCGAGCGCCGGAGCGACTCCGGCGCCTTCACCTCACCGCGCCGACGGCCCTGCCGGGCCGCCGGATCGCCACCGAACCGCAGCGGTGCTCCAGGCGTTGCCTACCGCCGATTGCATTCTTACGTTCCGACGACGAGGCCGCCGTCGACCGAGAGCACCGTGCCGGTGACGAACGCCGCCGCGTCGGAGGCGAGGAAGACGAAGCCGTTGGCGATGTCCTCGGGCTGCCCCATGCGGCCGAGCGGCGTGCGCGCCACCATGCCGTCGAGCACCTTGTCGGGCATCGCCTTGAGGATCTCGGTGGCGATGAACCCCGGGGCGATCGCGTTGACGCGGATCTTGTACTTCCCGAGCTCGCGCGCCCAGGTGCGGGTCATGCCGATGACCCCCGCCTTGGTGGCCACGTAGTTGGTCTGGCCGAAGTTGCCGTACAGGCCGACGACCGACGAGGTCGAGAGCACCGCACCGCCGCCGGCGGCGATCATGTGCGGCACCACCGCGCGGGTGCAGTTGAAGACACCGCGCAGGTTGACCCCGATCACCGCGTCCCACTGCTCGTCGGTCATCGTCGCGACCACCTGCCCGTCCTTGACCTTGACGAGCTGCGCGTCGCGCACGATGCCGGCGTTGTTGACGATCACGTCGATGCGCCCCCAGCGGGCGACGACTGCGGCGGTCGCCGCCGCGACGCTGGCCGCGTCGGCGACGTCGACGCGACAGAACATCCCCTCGCCGCCGGACGCGGCGAGCGCGGCGACGAGCGCGTCGGCAGCCGCGTCGGCGACGTCCCATGCGGCGACCCGGCACCCCTCGGCGGCAAAGCGCAGCGCCGTCGCCTTGCCGATGCCGGCGGCCGCGCCGGTGACGATGACGACCTTCCCCTTCAGCCCTGTCTCGAGCGACATGCGTGTCTCCTTTCGAGCGGCGACCGGGCCGGGGGACCGGCCGGGGATGTCGGACCCCGGTTCCCGGTCCCCGGTCCCCAGCCTCATCAGAACGAGTACCGCAGCCCGAGCTGGATCTCGCGCGGCGTGAACGTCGCCGAGTACTTGCCGTAGTTGGCGTTCTTCACGGCCGCGGCCGACGGGTTGGCGGCCGTCGGGCCGGAGAGGTACAGCGCTCCGTCGATCGACGACACGTCGTAGTTCACGGTGTCGAACAGG
This sequence comes from uncultured Thermoanaerobaculia bacterium, assembly GCA_964594125.1. Lineage (GTDB taxonomy): Bacteria > Acidobacteriota > Thermoanaerobaculia > Thermoanaerobaculales > Thermoanaerobaculaceae > CAVRZJ01. The sequence goes on from CAZQLL010000020.1 coordinate 18,498, forward strand.
TTGAACGCCTCGGCGATCACCTCGAGCTTGCTGCCGCCGAAGCCGAACACCTTGGTGATGCGCAGGTTCCACTGCCGGAATTCCGGTCCATCCATGCTGTTGCGGCCGACGCCGACGGCGCGGTCGGAGTTCTTGCCGTCGCCGTTCCAGTCGTAGCCGAGGCGCTGCGTCCACGGCTGGCCGGAGCCGTACTCGAACGTGGGCGCGACGGTGAACCCCCACGGCAGGAGGAACACCCCGCTGGCCACGAAGCGGAGCCGCTCGGCGCCGCGCGCCGGTCCCCACTCCCCCTCCATGTTGTTCGGGTCCGACGGGTACCCGTACGGGAACTCCGGCGAGAAGTCGTCGGAGATGTTCTTCTTGTCGGAGTAGGTGAACGACGCGGTCACGTAGTGGCCGCCGGAGAGCGTGCCGTTGAGGCTGGCGACGAACGCCTTGTACTCGGAGTGCCCCTCGTTGGCGTAGACGTTGACCTGGTCGTAGCTGGTATTCGGCCGGACCGCGGCGTAGCGGCCGGTGGCGGGGTTGTAGACCAGGGAGAAGTTGCGGTCGCGGACGGTGATCTCCTCGTCGCCCTCGACGTACACGGCCTCGAGGTCGACGAACAGGTTGGAGTGGCCCAGCTTCTTGGTGAAGCCGACCGTCGCCTGGTCGGCCTCGGGGGCGTTGAGCGTCGTGTCCATCAGCGCGATCTGCGGTTTCAGGAGAATGCCGGTGTTCGCCGGGTTGTTGGGGTCGAGCGGCGGGAACACGGCGGCGCAGACGGCGGGGTCGGTGATGCCGAGCGACGGGCACAGCGACCAGTAGAGCACCCCGTTGACGCGGGAGAACAGCTTGCGGCCGGTCTCGCCGTTCTGCTGCAGCTCGACGAACGCCGGCACGAGCAGGTAGCGCCCGGTGAAGCGGCCGACGCCGCCGCGCAGCACCGCCGAGCCGCTGCCCGAGACGTCCCACGTGAAGCCGAGGCGCGGCTGGAGGTTGTTCGAGTCGACGTCGCGGCCGTTTGGTACCAGCGCGTGGTGGAAGTCGGGGTTGTTGCCGTCGGCGTCGTAGTCATAGCGAAGGCCGACGCTCAAGGTGAAGTCCCGGCCCATGCGCCAGTTGTCCTGCACGAACCCGGCGTACAGCGTGGTCGACTTGTTGATCCGCGAGTCGCCGACGCCGTACGAGTACGCCAGCGGGAGCGCCCGCGTGTCGGTGACGTAGAGCATCAGGCCGTGGTCGAAGGTGTCCTGATCGTAGGTCTCGTCGATGCTCTGCACCGCGAGGCCGAGCTTGATCTCGTGGTTGCCCTTGAACAGCATCGCGGTGTCGCGCAGCTCCCACAGGTCGCCCGCGCTCTCGAGGTCGCCGACGGTCTGTGAGCCGGTCTTCAGGGTGTTGCCCGAGGAGAACCACTCCTCCATCGCGTTGCCGTTGGTCGGCTCGAAGTACTCGCGGTGGCCGAACTGGAAGCGCAGCTCGTTGACGTAGCTCTCGGAGGGCACCAGCACGTGCTCGAGGGCGATGTTGTAGTTGTCGCGCTGGAGCTGCTGTCCCCACGACACGTCGCCGACGCCGCCGACGCGGAAGTTGTCCTGGTCGTAGGTCTCGTAGACGAGCTTGGCGGTCAGCCGCTGGTCCGCCGAGAACGAGTGGTCGAAGCTGGCGAACGCCAGCGTCTGCGTGAACGGCCGCTCGACGTCGGCGGCGAGCGAGGCGTACGCGCCCCTGGGCCGGAACAGCGCGATGTTCTCCTCGTCGATGTACTCGGCGGAGAGGAAGTAGTGGGTTTTGTCCTTGACCAGCGCGCCGCCGAGCGTGAACCCGTACTGCTCGCGGCTGTAGGGCAGGTTGCCGGTCTCGAGCTCGCCCGTCTCGCGCAGCGAGTCGTCGCGGAAGAAGGCGAACGCCGATCCCGAGAACTCGTTGCCGCCCGAGCGCGTCACGACGGACAGCGCACCGCCGGCCGACTGGCCGATCTCGGTGTCGAAGCGGTTGTTGATGACGCGGAACTCGCGGATCGCGTCCTGGCTGAAGCGGGCGCGGGCGAGGCCGAGCGCCGGGTCGGTGAGGTCGACGCCGTCGACCAGGATCGTCGCCTGTGACGCGTTGCCCGAGGCGCCGATCACCGGGCCGCCCTTGATGAAGCGGAAGTCGCCGCGCTCGCGCGAGACGCCCGGCGCGATGAACGCGAGGCGCTCGAACTGACGGTCGGGGACGGGCAGCGCCTGGATCTGCTCCGGCGTGATGTTGGTCGAGGAGTCCATCTTCATGACGTCGACGACCGGCGCCGCCGCGGTCACGGTGATCTCCTCCGAGGTCGTCGCGAGCTGCATCTGCGCGATCAGCTTCGACGTCTGCCCGACGCGCAGCGGCACGTTGTCCTGCTGCAGCGGCGCGAACCCCGCAAGCTCGAACGTGACCGTGTACGTCCCGACCGGCAGCGCGGGGATCGTCGCCGTGCCGTCAGCCTCGGTGACGGCGCGGCGGACCAGGCCGGTGACCGTGTTGACCGCCTCCACCGTGACACCGGGCAGCGCGGCGCCGCCGGCGTCGGTGACCGACACAGCGATGCCGGCGTTGGCGACCTGCGCCGCCGCCGGGCCGGCCGGCACCAGCGCCAGTGCGATCACCGCGGCCACGACGGCCGCCAGCGACCAGCAGTTACCGTTCAGACCATCTCCTCGCATCGCTTCCTCCCGGGCCCGCAGGGGCCCTTCCTCAGTCGTCGGACTGCAGCATCACGCGTGCTCGCGGGGCGTGCCGTGCCGGGCCTGCGGCGCCACACGGCCTGGCGCCGGCCCTTCCGTTCCGAGCAGGCTGGTTGACCCCGTCGAGCATGCCGTCCTCCAACAAAACGAACGCTCGATATGTTTTCCCCGGTCAATCTAGACTCGGTCCCCACCGTTGTCAAGCTCCAGGCAGCGTGCGATAGAGCGCGAGCGACGCGGCGCCGAGAGCGGCCGGCGTCCACCCCGCGGCGAGCGCGGCCGCCGCGGCGCCGGCGCGCTCGCGCAGCGCCGCGTCGGCGCTCCAGCGGCGCAGCAGCACCGCCAGCGCCGCCGCATCCTCGGGCGGGTACAGCTCCCCGCTGGCTCCCGGCCGCACGAGGTCCGTCACGCCGGGCAGGTCCGCCGCGAGGACCGGGAGCGAGCAGCCGGCCGCCTCGGCGATCGCGCGGTGGCCGTGGTCCGAGCCCGCGGCCGGGAAGACGGCGAGGTCCATCGCCGCGTAGCAGTCCTCGAGGCCGTCGCCGACGTACCCGGCGAGCACGCAGCGCTCTTCGGCGCCGAGCCGGCGGGCGAGCGCGGCCAGCGCCTTCGCGGCGGGGCCGTGCCCGACCACAAGCGCCCACACGCCGGGAGCGGCGGCGACCGCCCGCAGAAGTAGGTCGTGGCCGCGCCCGGCGGCGAGCTTGCCGACCGCCCCGGCGACCACCGCGTCGGCGGGGATGCCGAGCGCCGCCCGCGCGGCGCGCCGCCGGCGGTCGCGCTCCGCGCGGTCGGCGAGCGCGCGGAAGCGCGTCTCGACCGCCGGCGGCAGCACCGCGTGGGGCCGCGACGCCAGCCCCGGGACGCGCTCAAGCAGCGGCAGCATCGCCGAGTTGGCGAGCGCTGTCGCGGCGGTCCCGCGGAACAGCAGCCGGTGGAACGGGTCCGGCCGCAGGTGCTTGGAGTGGCGCACCGAGCGGACGATCGGCGGCCCCCCGCGGCGCAGCGCGAGGCGCGAGAGCAGGTGGTCGTGGGGCAGCCACGCGTTGACGACGTCGCAGCCGGAGGCGAGCTCGCACACCGTGGCGAGCATGCGCGCGATGTCGGCGAGCGAGCGCTCCTTGCGGAGCGCCGGCAGCGCCCAGGCGCGGCCGCGCAGGCGTTCGGCGAGGTTGTCGCCGGCGCGGAACGCGAGGCGCGCGTCGAGACCCGCGGCGAGCTGCGCCTCGACCGCCAGCTCGGCGGCGGCGGCGGCGCCCGTCCAGCGGTCCGCGGCGACGAGGTGGAGCACCCGCACGGCGGCATGCTGCCCGTTTCGCGGCCGCAGCGCAACGGCGTGCCGCGCGGGCGGCGGATTTGCTAGCATGACCTGCCTGGAGGACGCCATGGCGGTGGATCCGCAGCTTCTGGAGATTCTCGTCTGTCCCGCGTGCAAGGCGGATCTCGACCTGGTCCCGCTCGCCGAGGGGACGCGCAGCATGCTCGTCGACCGTTATCGGGAGAAGTTCCGCGACGAGGAGCCGGTGGTCAGCGACGGCCTGCGCTGCTCGGCGTGCCGCCGCACCTACCCGATCGTCAGCGACATCCCGGTGATGCTGATCGACGAGGCGCTCCCCGCCGAGGCGTAGGGGGAGCTCCGCACGGTGCCCGCGCCGGCGCCCGCACCCGAGAGCCGCGGCTGGCGGCTGGCGCGCGCCGCGCTCGCCGGTGCGGCGGTGTTCTCCTGCCGCTTGGGCGTCGCCAATCCGCTCCTCGTGGTCTCCGGCGCCGCCGCCTGGCGGCTGTGGCGGCGCGGCGAGCTGCGCGGCCGGCCGGCCGCCCGCGTGCTGGCGCCGCCGCTGCTCGCCTTCGCGGCGGTCACGGTGGCCGGCGTGCCGTTCTCGTTCGACCCGCTCACCAGCGCCGGGCTGCTGCCGCGCCTGCTGCTGTTCCTCGCCGTGCCGCTCGCCGCCGCGCTGCTCGACGCGCGCTGGTGGCGGGCGACGGTCGCCGGCCTGGCGGCGATGGGCACGGTGATGGGGGTGTGGGGCATCGTCCAGTACGTGCAGTCTGCGGGGCAGGAGAACCTGCGCATCGCCGGGCCGATGTCGATCTACATGACCTACGCCGGGTGGCTGATGGCGGTCGTGCTGGTGCTGTGGGCGGAGCTGGTGCTGAGCCCGCGCGGCCGCTGGTGGTACCTGCTCCCGGCCGCGCTCGTCGGCTCGACAGCGCTGGTGCTGTCCTACACCCGCAGCGCATGGGTGGGGCTGGCGCTCGGCCTGCTCATGCTCGCGGCGGTGTGGCAGCGCCGGCTGCTGCTCCTCTACCCGCTGCTCGCGGCGCTGGTGTGGCTGGCGGTGCCGCGCGCTGTGCTCGACCGCGCGTTGTCGATCTTCGACCTGCAGCAGCACGCCAACTACGACCGCGTCTGCATGATGATCTCGGGCGTGCAGATGATCCGCGACCATCCGTGGACCGGGGTCGGCCTCGACATGGTGCGCCGCGTCTACCCGCTCTACCGCCGCGACGACGCGCCGCAGTGGCGCACGCCGCACCTTCACAACAACCCGCTGCAGATCGCGGCGGAGCGCGGGCTGCCGGCGCTGGCGGCGTACGTCTGGCTTCTCGGGGCGTTCTTCACCGCGACGTGGCGCGGGCTGCCGGCGCTTGCCGGCGGCGACCGCGCCGCGGCGGCGGCGACGCTGATCGCCGTCGTCGGCGTCACCGCCGCCGGCATGTTCGAGTACAACTTCTGGGACGCCGAGATCCAGTACCTGACGCTGATCCTGATGGGCGCCGGACTCGGCCGCGTCGAGGCGGGAGCGGCATGAGCGCCCGCGTCTGGGGGGTCGGCGAGCTGCTGCGCCACGTCAACGCGGTGCTCGCGGGAGCGCTGGGGACCGTGGTGGTGCGCGGCGAGCTGTCGGGGGTCAAGGTGGCGCCGTCCGGCCACCGCTACTTCCAGCTCAAGGACGCCGACGGCACGCTCGCCTGCGCGCTGTGGGCGCAGCGCGCGGACCGGCTGCGTTTCAAGCTCGCCGACGGCCTCGCCGTCGTGATGCACGGCCAGCTCGAGGTGTACCCCCCGCGCGGCTCGCTGCAGCTCATCGTCTCCGAGGTGATCCCCGAGGGGATCGGCGAGCTGCAGCTCGCGTTCGAGCAGCTCAAGGCCAAGCTGGCCGCCGAGGGGCTGTTCGCGCCGGAGCGCAAGCGGCCGCTGCCGGCGCTGCCGCAGCGTCTCGGCCTGGTGACGTCGCCGACCGGCGCCGCGGTTCGCGATGTGCTCAAGGTCCTCTCGCGCTGGGAGAGCCTGCAGGTGCTGCTGTACCCGGTGCGCGTGCAGGGCCGCGGCGCCGAGGGCGAAATCGCCCGCGCGGTGCGCTGGCTCGCGCGCTCGGGGCGCGTCGATGTCGTGCTCGTCGTCCGCGGCGGCGGCTCGCTCGAGGACCTGTGGGCGTTCAACGAGGAGATGGTGGCGCGCGCGATCGCCGCGTCGGAGGTGCCCGTGGTCTCCGGCGTCGGCCACGAGGTCGACTTCACGATCGCCGACTTCGTCGCCGATGTGCGCGCCGCAACCCCGACGCAGGCCGCGGAGCTGGTGGTCGCGCGCCTGGAAGCGCAGCAGCGGCGGGTCGGGCAGGCGGCGTCGGCGATGTCCACCGCCGTCGCGCGCCGCCTCGAGCGGGCGCGGCTGCGGCTGCGGGCGCTGGAGGGGGCGCACGGGCTCGCCCGTTTGCCGCAGCGCGTCGCCGAGCTGCGCGCCCACCTGGCCCGCCTTTCGGCGCTGCCTCAGCGGCTGCGCGCGCTGCTCGCCGGGCGCGTGCGCCGCGCCGACGCGGCCGCGGCGCGGCTCTATCACTGGCCGGTGCGCCTCGGGGCGCCGCGCCGCCGCGAGCTGGTGACCGTCAAGCTGGCGGTGGCGGCGGAGCGGCTGCGCTCGCTGCTGCGCCGCCGCGCCCAGGAGCTGGGCTCGGCCGAGCGCGCGCTCGCGACGCTGTCGCCGCGCCGGATCCTGGAGCGCGGCTACTCGATCACCACCCGGGAGGGCGAGCGCACGCCGCTGCGCGATGCCGCGGCGGTGGCGCCGGGCGGGCGGCTGGTCACGACGCTCGCGTCCGGCCAGGTGCGCTCGCTGGTAGTCGGCGGGCAGGGCGGAACGCAGGGCGATCTGTTCGATGAAAGAGCCGAGAGGTGAGAGGTGAGAGCCGATCCACTCCATCCGGAAGGCGTCGCGGAGCGCGCACATGCTCGCGAGCGGCAGCCCCCCGGCGGCCCGGGAGGGCCGGCGCCGCGGTGGGGTGAAGGCGCCGGATTCATTCCTGCTCCCGACTCTCGACTCTGAACTCTCGACTCTCGACGTGAAAGGGGTCCGGCGATGAGCAAGGAGACGTTCGAGGAGGCGCTGGCGCAGCTCGAGGAGGTGGTCGCCAGGCTCGAGGACGAGTCGGTCGGCCTCGAGGAGGCGATCAAGCTGTTCGAGCGCGGCGTCAAGCTTGCGCGCCGCTGCCGCGCGCAGCTCGAGGGGGTGGAGCGGCGCGTCGAGCAACTCCTCGCCGAAGCGGCGGACGGCGGCGAGCCGGAGACGGCGCCGTTCGCGCCGGCCGAGGGGTGACGTGGACCTCGCTCAGCACATCGAGTCCGAGCGCGCGGCGATCGACGCCGAGCTCGATCGCCTGCTGCCGCCGGCCGACGCGTGGCCGCCGCGGCTGCACGCGGCGATGCGCTACGCGGTGCTCGGCGGCGGCAAGCGCGTGCGCCCGATCCTCGTTCGGGCGGTGTGCCGCGCCGCCGGCGGCGACCCCGCGCTCGCGCTCGCTCCCGGGTGCGCGCTGGAGCTCGTCCACAGCTACTCGCTGGTGCACGACGACCTGCCGGCGCTCGACGACGACACGCTGCGGCGCGGCCGGCCGACCGTGCACGTCGCCTGGGGCGAGGCGCTCGCGATCATGGTCGGCGACGCCCTCCTCACGGAGGGGTTCGCGGTGCTTGCGCGCCACCCCGAGGGCGCGGCGCACGCCGCGCTGCGCGCCGAGGCGTGCACGCTGGTCGCCGCCGCGATCGGCTCCCGGGGGATGGTCGGAGGCCAGGTCGAGGACCTCGAGGCGACCGGCGCCGACGCGGCGGGCGCGGCGGGCGCCGCCGCGCGCCTCGATCGCATCCACCGCGCGAAGACCGGGGCGCTGATAGCCGCCGCGGTCGAGCTGGGCGCCCTCATCGCGGGCGCCGCCGGCGAACGGCGGCGCGCCTGGCGGGAGCTCGGCGAGCGCCTCGGCCTGCTCTTCCAGATCGCCGATGATATCCTCGACGTGACCGGCACGGCGGCGAGCCTCGGCAAGAGCCCGGGCAAGGACGCGGCGGCCGGGAAGCTCACGTACCCGGCGGTGCACGGCCTGACGGCCGCCCGCCGGCGTCTGGAGGCGCTCGCGGGCGAGCTCGCCGCCGCCGCGCGCGCTCTCGCGGGAGAGAACGGGGTGCTCACGGCGATCGTCGATTACGTTGCCCGGCGGGAGCGGTAGGGCGCAGGTGGGGCTGCTCGAACGCATCAGCTCGCCCGCGGACCTCCGCCAGCTCCCGGAGGAGCTGCTCCCCGAGCTCGCCGCGGAGCTGCGCCGGTTCCTCGTTTCCTCGGTGTCGGCGACCGGCGGCCACCTCGCCTCGGGGCTCGGCGCGGTCGAGCTGACGATCGCGCTGCACTACGCGTTCGACACGCCGCGCGACCAGATCGTCTGGGACGTCGGCCACCAGTGCTACCCGCACAAGGTGCTCACCGGCCGCCGCGACCGCTTCCGCACGCTGCGCGCCTACGGCGGCCTTTCCGGCTTCCTGCGGCGCGAGGAGAGCGAGTACGACGCCTTCAACGCCGGCCACGCCTCGACGTCGATCTCTGCGGCGCTCGGCATGGCGGTGGCGCGCGATCAGCGCGGCGAGTCGCACCGCATCGTGGCGGTGATTGGCGACGGCGCGCTCACCGGCGGCATGGCGATGGAGGGGCTCAATCAGGCAGGCTATCTCGGCCGCCGCCTGATGATCATCCTCAACGACAACGAGATGTCGATCTCGCCCAACGTCGGCGCGCTGCACGGGTACCTCAACCGCATCCTGCACGGGCAGCCGTACCGGCGCCTCAAGGACGACATCGAGCACCTCCTGCTCGGCATCCCCAAGGTCGGCGAGCCGATGCTCAAGCTCGCCAAGCAGGCCGAGCAGATGGCCAAGCATCTGCTGGTACCCGGCGTCCTCTTCGAGGAGCTCGGGTTCGAGTACGCCGGACCGATCAACGGCCACTCGCTGCCGCAGCTCGTCGCGGCGCTCAGGCAGTGGCGCGACCACAAGCACCCGGTGCTGCTGCACGTGGTGACGCGCAAGGGCAAGGGGTGGGAGCCGGCGGAGGCCGATCCGGTGTTCTGGCACGGCGCCACGCCGTTCTCCGCCGAGACCGGCGAGCTCGCGCCCGCCAGGGGCGGGCCGCCTTCGTACACCAGGGTGTTCTCGCGGGCGCTGGTCGAGCTGGCGCACGCCGACGAGCGCGTCGTCGCGATCACCGCCGCGATGCCAGAGGGCACCGGGCTCGACGCCTTCGCGAAGGAGTTCCCGAGGCGCTGCTTCGACGTCGGCATCTGCGAGCAGCACGCGGTGACGTTCGCCGCCGGCATGGCGACGCGCGGCCTGCGGCCGGTGGTGGCGATCTACTCGACGTTCCTGCAGCGCGCCTTTGACCAGATCTTCCACGACGTCTGCCTGATGCGGCTGCCCGTGGTGTTCGCGCTCGACCGCGGCGGCCTGGTCGGAAACGACGGCCCGACCCACCACGGCGTCTTCGACCTCTCCTACCTGCGGGTGCTGCCGGACCTCGTGGTGATGGCGCCGAAGGACGAGGACGAGCTGCGCCACATGCTCGCCACCGCGCTCGCGGCGCCGCTCCCGGCGGCGCTGCGCTACCCGCGCGGCGCCGGCTACGGCGTCGCCACGGAGGGGCCGCCGCGGGTGCTGCCGGTCGGCAAGGCCGAGGTGCTGCGCCGGGGACCCGACGGGTATGTGTGGGCGATCGGCACGATGGCGACCGAGGCGCTGCGCGCTGCACAGCGCCTCGCCGCCGAGGGCGGTCCCGATCTGACGGTGGTCAACGCCCGCTTCGTCAAGCCGCTCGATGTCGAGCTGCTCGCCGCCCAGGCGCGGCCCGGCGTCCGCTTTCTCACGGTCGAGGAGAACGCGCTCGCCGGCGGGTTCGGCGCCGCCGTGCTCGAGGCGATCGCAGCGCTCGGCGTCGCGGGCGTCCACATCGAGCGCCTCGGCGTGCCCGACGAGTACCAGCCGCACGGCGGGCAGGACATCCTGCGCGCCCGCCTCGATCTCGACGTCGAGGGGATCGTGCGGCGGGCGCGGGCGTTTTTTCCCGTCGCCGAGGCCGGCGTGCGGCGTCTGGCGCGTCCGCGGCCGGCGCCCTCGGCATGAGGCCGCTCTCCATCCTCGTCTGTCTGACGTACTACCTGCCGCACCGCACCGGTCTGACGCTGCACGCCGCCCGCCTGGCGCGCGAGCTGGCGGCGCGGGGACACCTCGTCACCGTGCTGTCGGCGCGCTTCCGCCGCGATCTGGCGAGCGACGAGACGATCGCCGGCGTGCGCGTCGTCCGCCTCGCCGCACCGCTGCGCCTGAGCCGGGGCGTGCTGGCGCCCGCCTACCCGCGCGCCCTCGGCAGGCTCCTCTGCGGCGCCGACGTCGTGCACGTGCACTCGCCGTTGCCCGAGGCGGCGCTGGTGGCGTGGCGGGCGCGCCGCGCCGGCGTGCCGCTGGTGATCACCCACCACGGCGACGTCGTGCTCCCGCGCGGCCCGGCAAACCGCGCCGCCGAGCTGGCGATGCGCGCCTCGTTCGCCGCGGCGGCGCGCCGCGCCGCCGCGCTCGTCGCCTACAGCGACGACTATGCCGCGCACTCGGAATGGCTGCGCCCGCACGCGGCGAAGACGACGGCGATCCTGCCGCCGATCGAGATCCCGCTGCCGGCTCCGGAACGCGTTGCGGCGCTGCGCCGGCGCCTGGGTGTCGCCGGGCGGAGACTGATCGGGTTCGCCGGCCGCTTCGTCGAGGAGAAGCGGCCGGACGTGCTGCTGCGCGCCCTGCCGGCGGTCGCGCGCGAGCACCCAACAGCGACCGCCGTCTTCGCCGGGCAGCGGCAGGTCGGCTACGAGCGCTTCTACGATCGCCATCGCGAGCTGGTGGCGGCGTCCGGCGACCGGGTGCGATTCGCCGGGCTCATCGACGACCCCGAGGAGCTCGCCGCGTTCTACGCCGCCTGCGATGTCCTCGCCCTGCCATCGCAGACCGAGTGCTTCGGGCTTGTGCAGGCGGAGGCGATGCTGTGCGGCACGCCCGTGGTCGCCTCCGACATCCCTGGCGCGCGCGTGCCGGTGCGCCTGACCGGCATGGGACGGCTGGTGCCGCCGCGCGATCCCGCGGCGCTCGCCGCCGCGCTCGCCGACATCCTGTGCGCCCCGGAGCGCTGCCGCCGGCCCCGCGCGGAGATCGCCGCCGTCTTCTCGCTCGCGCGCACCGTCGACGCCTGCGAGGCGGTGCTGGAGGATGCGGCGGCGCAGGGGCATCGCGCGGCATGAGGCGCCGTATGCGCCGGGGGGTTCAGTTTACCGGGAGGGCCGCCACCTCCGCCGGCCCGGGCGGCGAGCGGGAGGGTGGCCGCGCCGGCGAGGGCGCCCGCGCTCCCGGGTGCGGGGGGGATGCGTCGAGCGTCGTGGAGCGCGAGCGGCTGGTGCTCGCGCTCGCGGGCGGCGAGGCCGACCCGGCCTACCGGCGGCGCGCCGCCTGGACGCTTGCGCGCCTCGCGCCGCCGGCGGGCGCGCGCGTGCTCGAGGTCGGCATGGGCGCCGGCTCGCTGCTGCTGCTGCTCGCACGGCTGCACGACGTGCGGGCGGTCGGCGTCGACGTCGAGCTCGCGCGCGTGCTGCTCGCCCGCCGCAGCGGCTACCGTGGCGCCGCCGTGGTGGCCGACGCCGCCGCCCTGCCGTTCGCCGACGGGTCGTTCCCGCGCGCCCTCGCGTGCGAGGTGCTCGAGCACCTCGCCGACGACCGCGCGGCGCTCGCCGAGCTGCGGCGGGTGACGGCGCCGGGCGGCCGCCTCGCGATCACCGTGCCGCACGCCCGCTACCCCGCGAGCTGGGATCCGCTCGCGTGGGCGCTCGAGCGGCTCGGCGTCCAGCCGCCGCGGAGCGGCTTCTACGTCGGGATCTGGTACGGCCACCGCCGGCTGTACACCCGCGACGGCCTGCGCGCCGTGGCCACCGCGGCGGGGTGGGGGATCGTCGAGGACGCGCTGCTGGCGCGCGGCGCGTTTCCGTTCGCCCACTTCCTGCTCTACGGCGTCGGCAAGCGCCTGCTCGACGCGGGGCTGGCGGGCCGCGGCGCCGCTGCCGTCGGTCGCACCGCCGAGCCGGCGCCGCTGCCGCCCGCGCTCCACCCGCTGGGTGCGGCGATCCGCGTGCTGCGCGCGTGCGACGCGCGCGCCGAGCGGCGCGCCACGCCCGCGTCGCCGGCGGTCATCGTCGCGGCGTTGCTGGAGGGGAGGTCTCGCGCTAATCGTTGAGGGGAGGTCTCGCGACCTCCCCTCGCCCGCGAAGTGAATTCGCGGGCTTCACCCCACCGCGCCGGCGGCCCTGCCGGGCCGCCGGACCGCCACAGAACAGCGTTGGCGCAGCAGGAGGGGAGGTCTCGCGATCTCCCCTCGGTGCCGGGGCGAGGGGCTCAGCGGGCCGCGGCGGCGAGGCCGGCGAGGATCGCGGCCTTCACTTCGTCGATGCCGCGCGTGCCGTCGACCTTGACGTATGCCGGCGCATCGGCCGCGCCGCTCGCCGCCAGCTTCCCGTAGAACGAGGCCAGCACCTCGGTCTGGGCGTGGTACGCCTGCAGGCGCCGGCGGACGGTCTCCTCGCGGTCGTCGTCGCGCTGCACCAGCGGCTCGCCGGTGACGTCGTCCTTACCCTCCACCTTCGGGGGGTTGAAGATGACGTGGTAGGTCCGCCCGGAGGGCAGGTGCGCACGGCGGCCGGACATCCGCCTGACGATCTCGTCGTCGGGCACCTCGATCTCGACGATCGCGTCGATCGCGACGCCGGCGGCGCGCGTCGCCTCCGCCTGCGGCAGCGTGCGCGGGAACCCGTCGAACAGGAACCCGTTGGCGCAGTCCTCTTGAGCGATGCGCTCCTTGACCAGGCCGATAATGATGTCGTCCGAGACGAGGGCGCCGGAGTCCATCACCGCCTTCGCCTTGCGCCCGAGCTCGCTGCCGGCCGCCACCGCGGCGCGCAGCATGTCGCCGGTCGAGATCTGCGGGATGCCGAAGCGCTCGCAGATGAACTTCGCCTGGGTTCCCTTGCCGGCGCCCGGGGGTCCGAGAAGGATCAGCCTCATGCCGTTCTCCCTTCCTTGTGAAGCCGTTCACTCCCCCCGCGCGGATTGTAGCGCAGGCGACAGGGGCCGGCAGCGACCGCCTACGACCGGCGGATCGCAGCGCCACCGCATGACCTGCGGCTGGCGGAGGCGCCCCGCCCGCAGGGCCGGCATGCCTTGCGCCGTCGACTGTCAGCCTTCGGCGGTTCTGCGCAGCAGCGCGAGGATCATGTTCTTCTTGGAGAAGTCGCCGCGGGAGACGTAGGTCATCCACCCCTCGCGGCCGAGCAGGCGGGCGCGGATGGCGCCGGGCGGCAGGCCCTGCTCCGCGAGGGCGCGGGCGCGCTCGGCGAGCCCTTCCCAGAACGCGATCTTGGTGCGGATCGCGCGCTGCGGGTCGTGCACCACGCCCGCGTGCGCGCACAGCAGCAGGCACGGCGCGAGCGCGAGGACGCGGCGCAGCGACTCGATGTGCCGCCAGACGTCCTCGACCAGGCGGGTGTAGGTGACGCGCTCATGAATGAACAGGTCGCCGGTGAACGCCCACCCCTGCTGCGGCTCGAACAGACACACGTGGTCGGGCGCATGCCCGGGCGTCGGCACCACCTCGAAGCGGTACGCGCCGGAGTCGACGACCGTGGGCATCGGATCCACTGTCGCGTTCTCGGGCTGCCCCCATACCAGCGCGCGGTACAGCGGCAGGCGGTAGAAGTCGGCGAGACGCGCGAGGGAGGCGGCCGGCGCCAGTATCCGGACGCCGAATTCGCGTGCCAGCGCGCCGTTGGCGCCGGTGTGGTCCTCGTGGTAGTGGGTGTTGAGCACCAGGCGCGGCGGTCTTTGCCGGAGCCAGGCGACGAGCTCGCGCGCGGTCGCCGGCGGCCCGTTGTCGATCAGGACGCCGTCGACGAGGTAGGCGCACACGGAGTAGAGTGCCCGTCCGGCGAAGGTGCGGGCGAGGCGGATGCGGGTGATCGGGCCGTGGTCGAAGGCTGTGAGCACGGTACGTGCGCTCGCGGCGCGGCCCGAGTGTGACGCGCCGCGGCACGCGCTGCAAGGGCGCGCTCTCGCGCGGCGCGGCGCCGCCGCGGCGGCGGCGCCTGGCGGTGGGCTGCCCCGGCGCCGCGCGCGCCGGCTCGCGGCGTGCGGGAATCCGCGCCTCCATCCGGCGTTCTGGTGGGCACAGACGCGGCGCTCCTGGAGCGGCGCCGGAGGAAGACATGCGCGTGTTCGTGACGGGGGCTTCGGGGTTCGTCGGGTCGGCGGTGGCGAGGGCGCTCGCGCGCGCCGGGCACGAGGTGCACGGGCTGGTGCGCTCCGATGAGAAGGCGCGGGCGCTGGCAGCCGCCGAGGTCGCACCGGTGCGCGGCGCCATGGAGGCGCCCGACTCGTACCGAAAGGTCGCGCGGTCGTGCGAGGTGCTGGTGCACTGCGCAGCGGAGATGTCGGCCCGCTACCATGAGCTCGACCGGCTCACGGTGGAAACGCTGCTCGCCGCCGGCGGCGAGGCGGCTGCCCCCCGCCTGCTCGTCTACACCTCCGGCGTCTGGGTGTACGGCCACCGTCCGGGCGAGCTCGTCGACGAGGCGTCCGTGCTCGCGCCGCCGGCGTTCGTGCTCCCGCGGGTGCAGACCGAAAAGCGCGTGCTGGCCGCGAGCGGCGGCGGCGTGCGCGGCATCGTGATCCGCCCCGGGTGCGTCTATGGCGGCGCCGGGTCGCTGACCGGCGCCTGGTTCGCAAGCGCGCTCGACGAGGGCGCGGCGCGCATCGTCGGAGACGGCGCCTGCCGCTGGGCGATGGTGCACCACGAGGACCTCGCCGAGCTGTACGTACGCGCCGCCGAGTCGCCGCTCGCCGGCGAGGCGATCAACGCCACCGACCGCAGCCGCTTCACCGTGCGCGAGTGCGCCGAGGCGGCGAGCCGCGCCGCCGGCGCGGGCGGCCGCGTCGCGGCGGTCGCCGTCGAGGAGGCGGCTCGCCATGTCGGTCCGATGGCCGAGTGCCTCGCCTACGACCAGCACGTCGACGCGCGCAAGGCGGTGCGCCTGCTCGGCTGGCAGCCGCGCCACGGCGGGTTCGCCGACGGCGCCGCGACCTTCTTCGCGGCGTGGCGCGCCGCGGCGGGGCGCCGATAGCGCGAGCGTCAGCGGACGCGCAGGACGACCTTGCCGAAGTGGCGCGAGGCCGCCATCACCCGGTGCGCCTCGGCGGCCTGCTCGAGCGGCAGCACGCGGTCGATCACCGGCCGCAGCCGATAGGCCGAGAGCAGGTCGCCGAAACGGTCGAGGAACGCGGCGACCAGGCCGCTCTTCTCCTCCGGCGAGCGCGAGCGCAGCGTCGAGCCGATGATCGACAGCCGGCGCGTCAGCAGCCCGCGCAGGTCGACCTCGGCGGCGCCGCCGCCCATCAGCGCGATCACCACCAGGCGGCCGCCGGTGGCCAACGCCGCCAGGTTGCGCTCGAGGTACGGCGCGCCGATCGCATCGAGCACCACGTCGACGCCGCGCCCGCCGGTCGCCTCGCGGGCCGCGGCCACGAAGTCGCCCGAGCGGTAGTTGACGGCGGCGTCGGCGCCCAGACCGAGGCAGCGCACGCACTTGTCGTCGGAGCCGGCGGTCACGACGACCGTGCCGCCGACCGCCTTGACGAGCGTGATCGCGGTGGTGCCGATGCCGCTGCCGCCGCCGTGCACCAGCACGCTGCCGCCGGCGCGCAGGCCGCCGAGCCGGAAGACGGTGAGAAACACGGTGAGGAACGCCTCGGGGAACGCCGCCGCCTCCTCGAACGGCATGAGGTCGGGAACCGGCATCACGCACCCCGCCGGGGCGACCGCCTCCTCGGCGTAGCCGCCGCCGGCGAGCAGCGCCATCGCGCGGTCGCCGGGACGCCACCCGCGAACGCCGGGGCCGACCTCGACGACCTCGCCGGCGCACTCCAGGCCGAGGATCTCAGAGGCGCCGGGCGGCGGCGGGTACTTGCCCTGCCGCTGCAGGAGGTCGGCGCGGTTGAGCGCGGTGGCGTGGACCACGAGGCGCAGCTCGTCGGCGCCGAGCGGCGGCGCCGGCACGTCGGCGATGCGCAGCACACTCTCGTCGCCGGGCTGGTCGAAGACGACGGCTCTCACCGTCTTTAGGCTAACACCGCGATCAAGCGCGGGCGCGCATCACCAGCGCAGCCGCGAGCACCGCCCACGCCGCGACCGTGGCGAGCAGCGGGCGGTCGGCGAGCAGCGCCGCGGCAGGGTCCTGCGCTCCCCCGCGGTGCAACAGCAGGAGGTAGCGGAGGATGCCGAACAGCACCAGCGGCACCGTGGCGAGCAGCGCGCGCGAGCCCACGTTGGCGACGGTCTCCGGCGCCACGGTGTAAAGCACGTACGCCACCAGCGTCACGCCGGCGAGCAGGGTGACCGCGGCGGAGAGGAAGCTCTCCGGGTACGCGGGGGTGCGCAGCGCCGGCCGCCGCAGCTCCGGCACGCGCTTGCCGAACGCGAGCAGCAGCGCCAGCAGGAAGCCGCAGATCACCAGCCAGTGCGAGATCGCCACCGGAATGGCCAGCGCGCCGGCGGCGAGCCGGACGACGAACCCGGCGGCGAGGACGAGCGCTTCGACGATCGGCACGCTCTTGAGCGCGAGCGAGTAGAGCAGAGTCAGCGCGGCGTAGGCGGCGAGCGCGAGCAGCACCGGGCGGCCGACGGCAACGGCGGCGCCGGCGGCGGCGGCGAGCAGCACGGCCGCCCAGGCGAGCGCCGCGCCGGCGCCGAGCGCGCCGGCGGCGACCGGCCGGTGGCGCTTGACCGGGTCCGCGCGGTCGGCGTCGCGGTCGAGCACGTCGTTGACCAGGTACCCGGCGGAGGCGGCGAGGCAGAACGCGGCGGCGGCGGCGAGCGAGCGGCCGAGCGCCCCGGCGTCGAGCGCGTGCCCGGAGAACAGTGCGGGCGCCAGCACGAAGCCGTTTTTCAGCCAGTGATGCGGCCGGAGCGAGCGGACGAGCGCGGCGGCGTGGCGGGTCATCGCGGCGAGCCGGATGGTAGCATCGGGCGTGGCCGCCGGGCGCATCCGTCTCGATCTGCTGCTCGTGGAGCGCGGTCTGGCGCCGTCGCGCGAGCGCGCGCAGTCGCTGGTGATGGCGGGCCTCGTCACCGTCGACGGCGCCGTGGCGGACAAGCCGGGGCGGGCGGTGGGCACCGGCGCCGAGGTCGCGGTGACGGCGAAGGACCACCCGTGGGCCTCGCGCGGCGGCGTCAAGCTCGCCGCCGCGCTCGACGCGTTCGCGGTCGATCCCGCGGGGAGGCGCTGCCTCGACGTCGGCGCTTCCACCGGCGGCTTCACCGACGTGCTGCTGCAGCGCGGCGCCGCGCACGTGACCGCGCTCGACGTCGGCCGCGGCCAGCTCGACTGGCGGCTGCGGCAGAACCCGCGCGTCGCGGTGCGCGACGGGGTCAACGTCAGGCACCTGGCGCCCGGCGATCTCGAAGGGACGTTCGACCTCGTCACCGTCGACGTGTCGTTCATCTCGCTCGCGCTCGTGCTGCCGGCGCTGCTGCCGTTCCTCGCCGACGGCGGTGCGCTCGTCGCGCTCGTCAAGCCGCAGTTCGAGGTCGGCAGGGGGAAGGTCGGCAAGGGCGGGGTGGTGCGCGACCCGGCGGCGCGCGAGCAGGCGATCGTGGCGGTCGTCACGGCCGCTGCCGCGCTCGGCCTGGAGTGCGGCGGCCGCATCGCCTCGCCGCTCCCCGGGCCGGCCGGCAACGTCGAGGAGCTCGTGCTGCTGCGCCGTCAGCCGCCGCTGTCGAGGCCGACGGAAAACGTGCCCTGAGCCTCCTGCCGCGACAGGCAGCGGAACGCCACCAGCGTGGTCGTCCGCTCGACACCCGGCAGCGCCGCGATCTCGCCGGTGACCAGCTCCTCGAGGCGCTCGTTGCGCGCGGTGCGCAGGATCGCCACGAGGTCGTAGGCGCCGGCCACCGAGTACAGCTCGTGCACACCCTCGCGGCCCACCAGCGCCTCGCTCACCTGGCCCATGCGCCCGGCCTGCACGTTGATCAGCACCACCGCTTCAAGCATCGAGCCTCTCCTCCCACTACCGACCACAGACCACTGACCCCGCCTCACTCCTTCGGCTTCACCACCACCGCGATCCCGCTGCCCTCGAGCAGCCTCGCGAAGCGCGCGGCGTCGCTCTCGGCGCCGACGATGCTGCCGTAGTGCATCGGCACCGCGACCTTCGGCCGGATCGCCCGCGCCGCCTCGGCAGCCTGCTCGGCGGTCATCACGTAGGTGCCGGACACCGGCAGCAGCGCTACGTCCGGCGCCAGACCGGCCATCTCCGGGATGTGGTCGGTGTCGCCGGCGTGGTAGTAGGTGACGTCGCCGACCGTGAAGACGAAGCCGACCATCGCCGCCCCCTGCGGGTGGAACTTCTTGTCGGTGTTGTACGCCGGCACCGCGCGCAGCTCGACGCCGGCCGCGGTCTTCGCTTCGCCCGGAGCGATCACCGTCACCGGTGCCGGCAGCTTGGCCGCCGCGGCGGCAGGGGCGACGACGACTGTCTTCGGACCGCGGATCGCCGCCACGTCCTCGGGCGAGCAGTGGTCGAAATGGTCGTGGGTGATCAGGATGAGGTCCGCCGCCGGCGCCACGGCCGGCACCTTGAACGGGTCGACGTACACCACGGGCGGCCCATCGACGCGAAACGTGTCGTGCCCCATCCAGTGCAGCTTCGCGGTCAGGCTCACGGCATCCTCCCCGGCGCCTGCGACCGGCGCCGCCAACAGCACGGCCGAAACGAGCAGCGCTGCGACTCGCATGGTGGCGCTCCTTCTCGATCAGTGTAGCGCCTGCCGATCTTACAGCTCGTCCGCCTTCATCGAGATCGGGCCGCGGTAGTTGGCGCGCAGGCCGACCTGGGCGACGTAGCGGTCGAAGCCGCGATACGCCTGCTTGATGCGGGTGAGGGCGTTGGACTTCCAGTCGACGTAGGGGTTGTCGATCTGCACCGGGTCGAGGCAGCCGGCGAGCGCCACCTTGGAGGAGGCGCAGAAGCGGCTCATGAGAGTCTTGGCGAGGTGGCGGTCGCCGTTCTGCATCTCGTCGACCAGCACCAGCGAGTTCTCGATGTCGAGCCCGCGCAGCAAGGAGGTCGAGAGCAGCGTCAACCGCTGCGCCGCCTCGAGGTCGCGCAGGAAGTCGTGGCTGGCGGCCAGCCCGACCGAGCGGATCGCCTGGAAGAACGGCTCCAGCCACGGCGACAGCTTGGCGTCGTGATCGCCGGGCAGGTACCCCATTTCGAAGCGGCTGGAGGCGTGCTCGGGGCGGATGAGGATGAGGCCGTTCTCGTAGCCCGGGACCGGCGGCGCGAGCGGCTGCGAGCGCTGGTGCACCTTCATCGTCGACGGCTGGCCGAACAGCAGGTAGAGCGCCGCGACGACCATCAGCCGCGTCTTGCCGGAGCCCGCCGGACCGTCGAGCAGCACGAGCTGCACCTCGGGGTCGAGCAGGTACTCCAGCGCCAGCACCTGGCGCGGGTCGGCGGGGGTGAACGAGAGCACCGTGCGCGGCAGCCAGATGCCGCGCTTGCTGTCCCAGTACTGGGCGTAGCGCAGCTCGCACGCGCACCGCCGGTCGAGGTCGACGCGTGCCAGCACCTCGCGGCCGCTGCAGCGCAGCACCAGCCCCTGGTTCCACAGCGGCTCGGGGAGCGGCCCGGCGAGCGCATCGAGCGGCAGCGCCCGCTCGCGCGGCGGCCCGCTCTCCATGAACGCCCGCAGCACCTCGGGGGTGACCTCGAGTTCGCTGATGCCGTCGAAGATGTCGTCGGGGCTGTGCAGCTCCAGCTTGCCGTAGCGCAGCGGCTCGGCGGCGAGGCCGAGCGCGTCGCAGCGCAGCAGCATGTTGGAGTCCTCGGAGATGAGCACGACGCGGTAGCGGCCGTTGCCGTTGACGAGGCCGTGGATGCGTCGGACGCCCTGGATGATCGTGCCGTCGCCGCCGCCGTTGCCGTTGCCCACGGCGGTCGGACCGGGCGGCTCCCACGCCAGCACGCCGCCGGTCGGTGTCGCCGCGAACGCCGACAGCTCGCTCTCGCCGCGCAGCAGCCGCTCCGGGTGGTGGTGGATGAGCGCGGCGTTGCGGAAGCCGAGGATCTTGCGCGTCGCCACCCGCGCCGCCTGCCGCACGCCCTCGGACTTGGCGCGGTTGGCCTGCAGGTGTCCGAGCTCCTCGAGCACCTGGTGGAGCAGGATCACCAGGTTGCCCGGCGTCAGGAGCCTGTCCAGCGACTCCGGGTACTCGACCAGCGCGCTCGTGTCGGGGATGTAGACGTTGGTGGGCTTCATCGTCCGATGAAAAGCATACCACCGTTGTCACGCATTCCCCCGCCCTGACCACTGGGGTGGTGCCTGCGCTGCTGGGGCCGCATCACGGAGGGATCGCCGCGACGCTGCGGTGGCGCCCGCCTCACCGCGGCGAGCGGTGCGGCGCCGCCAGCAGGCAGGCGAGGTATCCCTCGCGGGCGCGCAGGTGGTCGAGAGCAACGGTGGCGCCGGCGCTGTCGCGCCGCAGTCCCTGGTAGAGCTTGGCGAGCTCCGCCCGGTTGCGGAACAGCCACGACTCGAACGGCTCGCCGTCGCGCAGGTCGGCGGGGGCCAGCGGCACCCGGAAGGCGCCGACGAGGGCGTCCTGCTCCTCGTCCCACGAGCCGATGTACCACGCGCGCGTGACCGCGTCCTCGAGGGCGGCGACGACGCACAGCGTCGGGTCGACCTCCTCGGGGGCGAGGGCGGCGGCGGACTCCGGGTCGTCGACGGCCTCGCCGGCGAGGCGGCGGAGCGTGCGCCACAGCGGCGCGCCGTCGGGGAGCTGGACGAGCCCCTCGGGTACCTGGTCGAACACGACGACCTCGGCGAGCGGCGTCGGCTCGAGCCCCTTGAGGCGCGCCGTGCCGAGCGCGCGCAGGCCGACCCACGGGCCGTCGAGGCGCGCGGCGTCGCACGGCAGCGCCAGCCAGCGCACCCCGTACGCCTCGGCCTCCCCGAGCGGCAGACCCGCCCACTCGGGCTCGAGGTCGCGGAGGAACGCCTCGGTGGCGACGCCGCCGCGGTTGACGAGCTCGTTGTTCTCGACCAGAAAGGCGGCGTACGGCCGGTCGCGCACGTTCTCCGGGTAACGCGGCGACTGCCGCACCGGCTCGAGGAACTCCAGCACGCGCTGCACCGGGTAGCCGGACGCGATCAGGAAGTCGGCGATGTCCTCGACCTCCTGCGTGGTCTTGCCGGTGGTCAGGCGCGCGAGCTCGACCATGCCGTGGCCGAAGAACTCGAAGGCGGGGCCGTTGCCGCCGGAGGTGCGCATGTGCAGCAGGTGGTACGAGCCGACGTTGAGCGCGAGGCGCATGCCGCGGTCGAACGGGAAACCCTGCCGGCGCAGGCGCTCGTAGAGGACGCGCAGCTCGGCGGCCGCGAGCAGCACCGCCCGCGCCGAGCGCGCCGAGTAGAAGGCCCCGTCGCCGAGGAACTTCTCGAAGCGCAGCCGGTGGCGCTCGCGGATCGCCTCGACCGCGTGCTGGAAGCGCACCATGAAGCGCATCGCGCTGTCCTCGGCGCCGCGCCCGCGCCGCCGCACCTCCTCGAGGATCTGGCTGAACTCGACGAGGTCGTACAGCAGCCCGTAGCGGCGCACCGAGGAGTCGACCACGCCGGGCATCGAGAAGTCGATCGGGCGGGTGAACGCGGAGAGGCGGACGAACTGGCCGCGCACCCGGGTGACCGGCCGCGAGCCGCGCAGGCCGACCGGGAAGATGCGCGCGCGCAGCGCCGCAACCACCTCGAAGCGGCGCAGCGCGTCGCCGAGGTCGCGCAGCAGGCGCAGCAGGTCGGCGGACAGCCGCGGCGTCTCGGGATGGCTCCACACCTCGACGAGGTCGAGCGCCGGCCGGCAGAACAGCAGGCGGTCGGCGGGCAGATCGCCGGCGTCGGGGGCCAGCAGGCGCAGCGTCCGCTCGAAGCTCGCGTCGCGCTGGCGCAGGCGCTCGAGCTGTGCGCTGTTGGCGGCGACCAGCTTGAAGAAGCGCACCGGGTCGATGCGGGCCTGCCCCTGCAGGTAGCTCGAGAGCTCGCGCAGCTCGCGGCCGAGGTGCTGCTCCGCGAGCGGCAGCAGGTCGGAGCGCAAGGTCCGCGCCAGCGCCGTGCCGGCGGCGGTCTCCTCGACCGCGTTCCAGCGGCGCAGGCGGTTGAACGCCTCGGCCTCCGCGCGGCCGGCCACGTCGGCCACCCGCTGTACGACGGCATAGCGGATCTCGTCGAGCACCCGCACCGGCAGCCTGGCGGTGCGGGCGAACACGGCGCGCAGCGCAGCGCCGACGCGCTCCGCGACCTCGCGCGAGAACAGCAGCCAGAACAGCTCGGCGAAACGGCGCCCGTGGTCGTGCAGCACGGCGTTCTCGACGAGGTCGGCGAGGCGCTGCGCGATCGCGGCGCGCAGCTCGACGACGCCGGCCTTGTCGACCCCCTCGTTGAGCGCCACGGCACACCGGTAGGCGGCCTCCGCCTCGATGTGGCGGCCGAGGTCGCGGCAGAAGGCCTCCCACGCCGCCGACACCTTGAGCGGGAAGCCGAGCACGAGGCGCGTCTGCTCGTCGTCGGCGAACAGCCAGTACGGCTGCGGCAACGCCGCCGCCGTCTCGCCGAACGCCCGGCGCCAGCCGCCGGCGAGGTCGCCTGGGCCGAGGAAGGAGATGCGGTCGCGTCCCTCGGCGAGCACCTGCTCGATCGTCGCGGTGTGCGTATCCCTCGTCGGCATCCCGCATCATTGTAGGCCGCTGCCGAGCAGTCGTCCCGAGTGCCCGGGCGCGCCGCGGTCGAGCGCGCGGTAGGCGACCGCTTCGGCGATGTGGCGGCCGAGCACTCCTGCGGCCGCTTCGAGATCCGCGACCGTGCGCGCCACCTTGAGGATGCGGTGGACGGCGCGCGCCGACAGGCCGAGCTTCGCTGCCGCGAGCTCGAGCAACCGCTCGCCCTCGGCGTCGGGACGGCAGTACCGGAGGACCTCGCCGGCCTCCATGTCGACGTTGGCGTGGCGGGTCCCGTCGCCGAAGCGGGCCGCGGCGAGCGCGCGCGCCCGCTGCACGCGCTCGCGCACCGCGGCCGAGCGCTCGCCGGCGGACGCGCGGGCGAGGTCGCGGTACGGCACACTGGCGACCTCGAGCTGCAGGTCGATGCGGTCGAGCAGCGGCCCCGAGAGGCGCGCGCGGTAGGCGCGCACGGCGGGCGGCGTGCACGTGCACTCCCGCCGCGGGTCGCCGAGGTGGCCGCACGGGCACGGGTTGGCGGCCGAGACGAGCTGGAAGCGGGCGGGGAACGCCAGCGTGCCGGCGGAGCGCGCGATCACCACGCGGCCCGCCTCGAGCGGCTGCCGGAGCGCCTCGAGGACGTCGCGGCGGAACTCCGACACCTCGTCGAGGAACAGCACGCCGTTGTGCGCCAGCGAGATCTCCCCCGGCCGCGGGTTGATGCCGCCGCCGACCAGTCCGGCAGCCGAGATCGTGTGGTGCGGCGCGCGGAACGGCCGCTGCGTCACCAGGCCGTCGGGGCGCGGAACGCCCGGCGCCACGGAGTACACCTTGGTGGTGGCCAGCGCCTCCGCCTCGTCGAGCGGCGGCAGGATGCCCGGCAGGCGCTGCGCCAGCATCGTCTTGCCGCTGCCGGGGGGGCCGAGCATCAGCATGTGGTGGCCGCCGGCGGCGGCGATCTCGAGCGCCCGCTTGGCGACCTCGTGGCCGGCGACCTCGGCGAGATCGGGCGCCGAGTCGGGTGGCGCCGGCGGGTGTGCACCCTTGCCGCCGTGCCGCAGGAGCAGCGGGCGGTCGCCGCGCAGGTGGGCAACGACGTCGGCAAGGGTGGCCGCGGGCAGCAGGCGGGCGCCACGCACCACCGCCGCCTCGGCGAGGTTGGCGGCCGGGAGGACGACGGCGGCGCCCGCCGCGGTCGCCGCCTCGACGATCGGCAGCACGCCGCGCACCGGCCGCAGCGCCCCGTCGAGCGACAGCTCCCCGACCAGCCACTCGGCGGCGCCGGCGCCGTCGCCCAGCAAACCGGCGGCGACCAGGACGCCGGCAGCCATCGCGAGGTCGAGCAGCGCACCCTCCTTGCGCTCCTCGGCCGGCGACAGGTTGACAACGATGCTCTTCGTCTCGATGCGGCAACCGAGGTGGCGGATGGCGGCGAGCACGCGCTCCCGCGCCTCGCGCACCGCCGGGTCGGGGAGCCCGACCACCGCCAGCGCCGGCAGGCCGGGGCGGGCATCGACCTCGACCTGGACGGGCAGCGCCTCGACGCCCCTGGGTACCGCCGAGCGGACCTTTGCAAACATGAACGCCTCCCGGTGCGGGAGGTCGTGGACGGTGACCACATACTCGGCTCCGCCCGAGCCCGTGTCAAGGGCAAGTGAGCGTGAGCATGAGTGTTAGTGTGAGCAAGAAACAGGTCAGCCCTCCGCCTGGGAAGTGCCTCCTTCACCCGCGAGTCAAGCGGTGCCGCGCGAAGGCGCGCAGGAGCGCGGTGGCAGAAGCAACGCCGCGCGCTTCGTGCGCGCGGCGTCCGGTGCCAGTGGTAACAACTGCGCAGCCCGCTCCAGAGGCAGCACCAGCCTGCCGGCGGCGCGGCGGCGGCCAGCAGCGAGCCGCACGTTGTTAGCGCTGGCTCCGGGCTTTCATGTGTCGCGTCGCCCGGTGGGACCGACCACCCGGAGCCACGACCTTGCCAACGGCGGCGACCCTCGCCGGGAGCGCGCCCGGACGGCGCACCGTCACCGCCGCACGGACAGGTGGCGGCCGGTCAGGGGCAGCAGCGTCGGGAGCTGCAGCAGGAGCTGCGCCAGCTCCTCGGGCATCACCTGCTGTGCCGCGTCGGAGAGGGCGCGGGCGGGGTCGTGGTGCACCTCGATCATCAGCCCGTCGGCGCCGACCGCCGCGGCCGCGCGGCCCATCGGGATCACCTTGTGCCGCTTGCCGGTGCCGTGCGACGGGTCGACGATGATCGGCAGGTGCGACAGGCGCTGCACCGCGACCACCGCGGCGAGGTCGAGCGTGTTGCGGGTGTGGTCGGCGAACGTGCGGATGCCGCGCTCGCACAGGACGACGTCGTAGTTGCCCTCGGAGAGCACGTATTCCGCCGCCATCAGGAGCTCTTCGATCGTCGCGGCCATGCCGCGCTTGAGCAGCACCGGCCTGCGCGCCTTGCCGCAGGTCCGCAGCAGCGAGAAGTTCTGCATGTTGCGGGCGCCGATCTGGATCATGTCGCAGGTCTCGGCCACCTGCTCGAGCGACTCCTGGTCGAGCGCCTCGGAGACCACCGGCATCCCGAGCTCGCGGCCGACGTCGCGCAGGATCGCGAGGCCGCGGGCGCCGAGCCCCTGGAAGGCGTACGGCGAGGTGCGCGGCTTGAACGCGCCGCCGCGCAGGATCTGCGCGCCGGCCGCGCGCACCGCGCGCGCCGCCGCGAGCGCCTGGTCGGGGTTCTCGATTGAGCACGGACCCGCGATCACCGCGAAGTGGCCGCCGCCGATCGGCACGCCGCCCACCGAGACGACGGTGGCCTCGGGTTTCACCTCGCGGCTGACCAGCTTGTACGGGTGGGAGACGGGGATCGCCTCGAGCACGCCGGGCAGGTTCTCGAAGAGGGCGGGCTCGAGCGCACCGGTGTTGCCCGTGATGCCGATCGCGACGCGCTGCGCCCCCGGGATCGTGTGCCCCTTGAGGCCGAGCGCCTCGATCTGTGCGGTGACGGCCGCCACCTGCTCGCCGGTGGCGCCGACCGCCATGACGATCAGCATCGTCCACCCCCCCGAACCGGAGCTATACTAACCGAGGCGAGGAGGTTGTCAACGTGAAGAAGGCGCTGGTCGTGGTGGCCCTGTTGGTTGTCGCGTCGGCGGCGCAGGCGGCCTACGTCGTCGTCCTGAAGAACGGCAGCCGCGTGGTCGCGCGCGAGCGCTACCAGCTCAAGGGGAGCAGCGTCGTCGTGACGCTGCGGAACGGCACGCTCACCTCCATCCCGCTGGCGCATGTCGACCTCGAGGCGACGGAGAAGCTCAACGCGCAGAACCTCGGCGACGCGACGCCGCTGGAGTGGGTGGACGCTGCGCGGCCGACGCCCGTCCCCACCCCGACGCCCTCCGTCGCGTCGCTCGGACGCATCATCCCCGGCCTTGCCAGGCCCGAGAACGACGCCGCGCGGCCGACGCCGACGCCCGGCATCTCCCTGCGCGATGTCGAGTACCCGGACAAGCAGGTGGAGCGCGCCTTCGAGGAGGGTCTCGAGCGCTACCACCTGTACCTCTACCGCACCTCGATGGGGTCGCAGCCGCGCTACCTGTTCGTCGAGGTGCGCGTCAACGGCCAGGCCGAGGTGGTCAAGGTGCTGCAGGCGATCACCGCCACCTACCACGTGCTCGCGGAGAGCGCACCGGACCGTGCGCCCGAGCGCGTCGAGCTGCAGATGCTCAACGAGAGCGGCAAGGAGGCGGGGCTGTTCCGCCTTTCGCCCGCGGACGCCGCCGAGCTCGCCACCGCCAAGACCACCGCGGAGGAGTTCTTCGTCCACAAGGTGATCTTCTGACGCCCGCGGGGCGGGCGCGTGCGCCCGCTCCGCAAGCGCCAGACACGTGAAAACTTGAAGCTCAAGGACAGGATCAGGGCGGGAGGGGCGGCGCTGCTGCTGCTCGCGGCGGCGTGCGGTACGCCGCTGCCCGGGGCGGAGCGGCGCTGGCGCGAGAGCCGGCAGCAAGCGATCAGCGGCGCGCTGGCGGCGGCGGGCAAGCCCGCGATCACGCTCACGTACTACGCGTACGACCCCGCGTACCGCTTCCGCACCATCGTCGAGCCGGTGACGCCGCCACAGCCGCTGCGCATCCCGACCTCGGCCGGCACGATCCGCCCCGCGCACCGCGTCGGCCGCGTCCGCCTCCGCCTCCCCGGCGGCGAGGCGACGCTGGCGCTGTACGCCCTCGACGACCTCGCCGCGTCGCTGCCGGACCACCTCTTCCTGCCGTTCCGCGACGCCGGGGCGGGCAAGGACACGTACGGCGCTGGCCGCTACGTCGAGCTCGGGCGGCTGCCGGGGGGCGTCGTCGAGATCGACTTCAACCGCGCCTACAACCCCGACTGCGCCTACGGCCTCGCCGCCCAGTGCCCCGTCACGCCGGACGAGAACACGCTTCCCTTCGCCGTCGCCGCGGGCGAAAAGGCTCCCTCCGGCCACGGCTGATCTCCTCCATCCGGAAGTCGCCGCGGCGCGCGGCTGCTCGCCAGCGGCGGCGCTCCGGGCGGCCAGGGAGGGCCGCTTGCGTTGGCCCTGCCGCGGGAGTCCGCCGCGCCCTGGCGGGCCGCCTCCCGGGCCGCCGCCTCCCGGGCCGCCGCCTCCCGGGCCGCGATAACCGACGGGTCCGCCGGCCGCACGCCCTGCCGTTACGGCGGGGCTTTCTTGTCCGGCTTGACGCCGTACATCCACGCCTGGCGCAGGCCGTAGCCGTCGGCGTCGAGCCGGCGGCGCAGCGCGGCGGCGACGGCGGGGTCGGTGACCTGGGCGAACATCCACGGGTTGAGCTTCACGGCGCGGATGAGGTGCGCGTAGCCGGCCTCCTGGTCGCCGAGCGCGAGCAGCGCCATGCCGACGTTGAAGCGCGTCTCCGGCCGCTCGGCCAGGCGCAGGGCGGCGTCGAAGTGGGCGAGCGCGGCCTCGCGGCGACCGGCGAGCATGGCGACGTTGCCGGCGACGACGCGGGCGCTCCAGGCGCCGGGGAACCACGCGAGGCGCTCCTCGATGCGCTCCAGCGCCGCGCGCGCGGCCTCGGCCCCTCCCTGCCCGACCCTGCCCCAGCGGATCACCTCCACCAGCGTGGACGCCTGCTGCCACGCGATCGAGCCGCGGTGGCGCTGCCACGCCGCGTACGAGGCGGCGGCGGCGACCGCCGCCACCGCCAGCCAGGCGGCCAGACGGCGCCGTGCCGACAGCCGCGGCGCCGCCGGCAGCGGCGGCAGCGCCAGCGCCGCCAGCACCGTCCACTGCGCCGCGATCGCCGCGAGATGCAGGGGGAACTGCAGCAGCGAGAGCACCGCCACCGCCGCCAGCAGCGGCAGCCGCGCCGGCAGCGGCGCGGCCGCCGCGCGGCCGCGCCGCGCCGCCCAGGCGATCCCGGCGGCCGCCAGCGCGAGCCCGAGCAGCCCGGTCTCGGCGGCGTGCTGCAGGACCTCGTTGTGCGCCTGGCCGAACGCGGTCTCCAGCCGCAGCGTGCGCGCGCGCCGGGCGAGCACGTCCTCGTCCTGGAAGGCGAAGGAGTTGCTCTCGAACAGGCCGAAGCCGACGCCGAACGCGGGCCGGGCCGCGATCATCCCGAGCGCCGCCGCGTACCCGGCGCCGCGGCCGCTGCCGATCGCCGTCCAACCGCCGTGCTTGAACTCCCGGAGCGCCCCCTGCACGCGCGGCGCCAGCGGCCCGACCAGCGCGGCCACGAGTGCGACGGCGAGCACGCCGGCGACCGCGGCGCCGCGGAGCCGCCGGGGGACGTGCCGCAGCAGCAGCACCGCCCCGCCGCCGGCGAGCGCGATCGCCGCCGAGAGGGTGCGGGTCCCGATGACGACGGCGAGCATCAGCGCGGCGGCCAACGCCGGCGGCCACCGCCGCCGCCGCCGCGCGAGCGCGAGGGCGGCGGCGAGCAGCAGCGGCAGCACCAGGTACACGCCGACGTCCGCCGGGTTGCCGAGGGTGCCGATCCACCGGTAGCGCCCCGCGAGCGCCTCGATGCGGCCGAACGCCTCCGGCTGGAACGCCGGCAGGACGAGCAGGGCGGCGGCCGCGGCCTGCACCACGCCGGCGATGACCACCAGCGTCGCCAGACGCTGCCGGCTCGCCTCGGAGAGCCGGCGGAGGGCGCCCCACCCGAGTGCGGCGAGCACCAGCGGCAGCGTTCGCACCAGCACGACGCCGGGATGGCCGCTCGCCGGGGCGCTGAGCACGGCGCCGGCGATCACCCCGGCCCACGCCGCCCACCACGGGTCGCGCCACGCGGCGGCGCGGCCGGCGCCGGTGAGGAACACGGCCGCCAGCGTCGCCCAGAGGACGAGCGCCAGCTCCCGCTTCGGGCCGCGAAACGCCTCGAGCGACTCGCTGCTCCACAGCAGGGGCAGCAGGACGACGAGCGCCGCAGCGAGCAGGAAGGTGACGCGCTCGCCCGCAGCGGCGCCGGCCGGCGGCGCCTGCGCGTCGCGGGAGCGGCTCCTCACGGCTACTCCTCGAGGCGCACGGAAACGATGCTCGACACGCCCGGCTCGGCCATGGTGACGCCGTAGAGCACGTCGGCGTGCGACATCGTCCGGCGGTTGTGGGTGATCAGGAGGAATTGCGTGCCGCGCGACATCTCGCGCAGGTGCTGGCACAACCGCTCGACGTTGGCGTCGTCGAGCGGCGCGTCGACCTCGTCGAGCACGCAGAACGGCGCCGGCCGGATCGAGAACAGCGCGAGCAGCAGCGCGATCGCCGAGAGCGCCTTCTCGCCGCCCGAGAGCAGCAGCACGGACTGCGTGTGCTTGCCCGGCGGCCGCACGCGGATCTCGACGCCGGCGTCGAGCGGGCTGTCGGGGTCGGCGAGCTCGATCTGCGCGTCGCCGCCGCCGAACAGCGTGCGGAAGATCCCCGCGAAGGCGGCGCTCGCCTCCTGCAGCGTCGCCTGGAAGCGCTCGGCGCACTCGCGGTCGAGCTCGGCGATCGTCGCGCTCAGGCTCTCGAGCGAGCGCTCCAGGTCGCGGCGTTGCTCCTGCAGGAACTTGAAGCGGGCCTCGAGCTCGTCGCGCTCGGCCAGCGCCAGCTCGTTGACCGGGCCGAGCGCCTCGAGCTCCTGCGCGAGCGCACGCTCCTGCTCGCCGAGCGCCGCGACCGCCGCCTCCTCCGCCGGAGCGGGCGGAAGCTCCGCCTCCGGTCCCAGGGTGAGCGCGATCGCCTCTTCGAGACGGCCGCGCTCCGCATTGACCTCGGCGAGCGCGAGCTGCGCCGCGTGGGTGGCGTCGCGCGCCGCCAGGTGCGCGGCGCGCTGCCGCTCGGCCTCGCTGCCCGCGGCCGCGACGCCGGCGCGCAGGGCCTCCTCGGCGGCGGCCGCCGCCTCGGCCTGGACGTGCGCCTCGGCGCGCCGCTGCAGGTGCTCCTCGAGCGCCGCCCGCGCCGCGGCGCCGCGCGCGTCGGCGGCGTCGGCGCGGGCGCGCTCCTGCGCGGCCAGGGCGCCGGCGCCGGCGAGCTGCTCCGCGAGCGAGCGCACCATCTCGCGGTGGCGCTCCACCTCGCGCGCGGCGGCGATCGCCCGCTCGCGCGCCACCGCGGCCTGGCCGCCGGTGCGCTCGGCGTGCGCCCGCTCGCCGGCGGCGGCCTCGCGCGCCGCCTCGGCCTCGCGCGCGCGCTGCGCCATCTCCTGCTCGAGCTCGGCGGCGCGGGCGGCCAACCGCTCTGCCTCGCGGCGGGTCGCCGCGAGGCGCTCGCCGAGCGCCCCGCTCTCCGCCTCCAGGCGCGTTCCCTCGTCGGCGAGCGCCTCGAGCTCGCGCTGCAGCCGCGCGCGCTCGCGGTGCAGCGCCTGCCGGCTCGACGCCGCCGAGGCCGCGGCTTCTGCGGCGCGCGCCGCGGCGGCGTCGGCGGCGACCAGCGCGCGGCCGAGCTCGGCAAGCTCCTGCTGGACGCCCGCGATCGCATTCACGAGGGCGTCCTCGCGCTCGCCGGCGGCGGCCTCGGCGGCGGCGAGCTGGCGCTCGCGGACGCGCAGACCGAGCGTGCCGGGGAGCGCGGCATGCGCCCCCGGCAGCTCGACGCGTCCGCCGCGGCGCCGGCTCCCGTCGGGGAGCAGGACGACGAGATCGGGGTCGGCGGCTGCGAGCGTGCGCCCCTCCTCCGCCGAGGCCGCCGCCGCGGCGCGCGGCAGCGCGCGCGACAGCCAGCCGAGGTCGGCCGCGCCGGCGCCGGCGCGCTCGAGCAGCGGCGAGGGCCGCGGTGCGGCATCGTCGCGCACGGCGACCTCGAGCGTGCCGTCGGCCTGCGGCGGCTGCGCGAGCAGGCGCCCGGCGCTCACCTCGCCGGCCACCACCGGCAGGTTGAGGAGCTCGCGATACGCGCGGTCGAGCAGCCTCGCCTCCTCGGCGGGCGGGTCGAGGAAGTCGGCCACCGTACCGAGCAGCTCGGCGTCGGAGAGGGTGCGGGAGAGCGACTCGGGCAGCGCCCTGGCGCTCGCCAGCGCCCGCAGCACGCCGTCGCGCTCATGGTGCGCCTGCCAGCGCTCGTGGCCGGCGCGGTCGCGCTCGGCCGCGAGCTCGAGGGCGCGGGAGGCGAGCGCGTCGCGGCGGCTGCGCAGACCCTGGCGGTGCGTATCGGCGTCGCGCTCCTCGGCCGTCGCCTCGGCGAGACGGGCAGCCGCGTCCTCCTCGGTGCGGGCCGCCTGCGCCAGGTGGGCGGCCAGCCGTTCGTGCTCGGCCGCCAAGCGCGTGCGCTGGTACCCGGTCTGCTCGAGCTCGACCTCGAGCCGGTGCACGCGGTTGCGGCCGTCGGCGGCGGCGGCGACGCCAGCCAGCAACGCCCGCCGCCCCTCCTCCGCGCGCGCCGCGGCGGCGCGCGCGGAGGCCTCGGCGGAGGCCTGCGCCTCGCCGGCAGCGGCGGCCGCCCGCGTGGCCTCGTCGTGGACCGCGTCGGCGTCGGCCGCCGCGTGCAGCAGCGCCGCCTCCTGCCCGCTCTCGGCCTCGATGCGGCCGGCCAGGCGCTGCGCCTCGAGCAGCGCGGCGTGGGCGCGCGCCAGCGCCTCCTCGTGCTCGCGGCGGGCGGCCGCCTCTTCGGCCTCGGTGCGCTGCGCGGCGGCGTCTGCAGCCGCCTCCTGCGCACGCAACGCCTGCAGCGCGTCGCGCGCCGCGTCGAGGTCGCGGCGCCGCCGCTCGACGTCGGCCTCCACCTGGGCGAGTGCGGCGGCAAGCTCGGCCTCGCGGAGCGACAGCACGGCGACCTCGGCCTCGCGCGCGGCGAGCGCCTCCTGCACCTGGCGGCGGCGGCCGGCGAAGAGCTGGCCGCGCACCGCGGCGAGTTGCGTGCGCAGCTCGCGATGGCGCTCGGCACGCCGCGCCTGCCTCCGCGCCTGCTCCAGGGCGCGCCGCACCTCGGCATTGATGTCGCTGACTCGCAGTAGGTTGGCGCGCGTCTCCGCGAGCTTGAGCTCGGCCTCGTGACGGCGCGCGCGGAACTTGGTGATCCCGGCCGCCTCCTCGAAAAGCGCGCGGCGGTCGGTTGCGCGCGCCGACAGCACCTGCCCGATGCGACCCTGCTCGATCACCGCGTAGGCGCGGGTGCCGAGGCTGGCGTCCATCAGGCGGTCCATCACGTCCTTGAGGCGGGCGCGCTTGCCGCCGATGCGGTAGTCGGAGGTGCCGTCGCGGTAGACGCGGCGCGAGATCTCGAAGCCACCGTCGGCGAGCGAGCCGACCGGCGCGAGCCGCAGCGTCACCTCGGCGGCGCCCAGCGCCGGGCGGTCGGGCGAGCCGGCGAAGATCACGTCGGCCATCGACTGTGAGCGCAGCAGGCGCGCCGACTGCTCGCCGAGCACCCAGGCGATCGCGTCCGCGATGTTCGACTTGCCGGTGCCGTTGGGACCGACGATCGCGACGATCGAGCCGGGGAAAGACAACTCGACCCGCGCGGCGAACGACTTGAAGCCCTCAAGGGCGAGCGAAGCGAGGCGCAGGGCTGCCATCGTCGAGCGCGGGATAGTATCACCGAAGGGGAGGCAGGCGGTAGGACCTACCGCGCCCACACGCCCGGCACGGCGCTGCCGCACTCCGGGCATGCCCCGGCGGCGCCGAGCCGGCACTCGAGCACGCTGAAACCGTCGCGCCGCACGAGGACGGTGCGGCAAGCGGGGCAGCGGGTGTCCTCGAGCGCCCCGACGCGGCCGGGCAGGTTGCCGGCGTAAACGAAGCGCAGGCCGGCGCGCTCGCCGATCGCGGCGGCGCGCGCGAGCGTGGCGGCCGGGGTGCGCGGCGGGCCGGTCATCCTGTAGTCGGGGTGGAACGCCGTGACGTGCCACGGAATGTCGCACGAGACGCCGGCGAGAAAGCCGGCGATCTCGCCGAGCTCCGCGTCGGAGTCGTTGAGCCCGGGGACAACGAGCGTCACCACCTCGACCCAGATGCCGCGGGCGACAAGTCCCCGGATGGAGTCGAGGACCGCCGCGAGCGTGCCGCCGAGCGCGGCGTAGGTTTTCTGGCTGAACGCCTTGAGGTCGACCTTGCAGGCATCGAGGACGGGCGCGAGGTAGTCGAGCGCCTCCTCCGTGGCGTGGCCGTTGGAGACGAACGACGTGACGAGGCCGTCGGCGCGCGCCCTGACGAACACGTCGTGCGCCCACTCGGCGGTGATCAGCGGCTCGTTGTAGGTGGAGGTGACGATGCGGCAGCCGTGCCCGCGCGCCGCGTCGACCAGCCGCTGCGGGGATACAGGCTGCGCCCGCTCGCTCGCCTCGGGGTCGCGCAGCGTCTGCGAGGTCACCCAGTTCTGGCAGTACGCGCAGTGCATGTCGCAGCCGAGCATGCCGAAGGAGAGCGCCCGCGCCCCGGGCAGGAGGTGGAAGAACGGCTTCTTCTCGACCGGGTCGACGGCGGCGCCGGCGGTGTACCCCCAGGGAACGCGCAGCGCCGCGCCGGCGCGTGCTCTCACCAGGCACACACCGCGCGCGCCTTCGCTGAGCTTGCAGCGGTGGGCACAGGCGACGCACGTCAGCTTGCCCGAGGGGTGCGGCCGGGCGAGCTCGGCGCGGGCGGCGGTCAGGCGGTCGAGGTGCGTCTCCACCGCCGGAGAATCTCGCGCATCGTCTTGACGATGGCAAGGGGCACGCGGAGAATCGCGGCGTCATGCCCGTTCGCTGCGATGAGCCCCGACCGCTGGCCGTGCCGTTCGCGCCGCGGGGTCTGGCCGGGAGCGTCGCGGCGCCGCCCTCCAAGAGCGTCACCCAGCGGGCGCTGGTCGCCGCCGCGGCGGCGGGCGCCGGCGCGCGCGTGCTGCGGCCGCTGGACGCCGAGGACCCCCGCCTGCTCGCCGCCGCTCTCGGCGCCGCCGGGGCGAGGTTCGTGTGGGAGGGGGAGGAGGTGCGCTGCGAGCGCGGGCTGCCGACGGACGCCGCGGGCGGCGCGGCGGAGATCCGCATGGGCAACAACGGCACCGGCGCGCGCTTCATGCTCGCGCAGCTCGCCGCCACGCCGGGCACGTGGGTGCTCGACGGCGTGGCGCGGCTGCGCGAGCGGCCGATCGCGCCGCTGGCGGAGGCGCTGCGGTCGCTCGGGGCCGAGATCGCGCCGGCCGCCGGCGCCGCGCTGCGGCTGCCGCTGCGGGTCAGCGGCCGCTCGCTCGCGGGCGGCGAGGTCGGTCTCGACGCCTCGGCGTCCTCCCAGTTCGCCTCGGCGCTGCTGCTCCTCGGGACACGGCTGCCGCGGGGGATCACGGTGCGCCTGACCGGAGCGCCGCCGTCGCGCCCGTACCTCGACCTCACCGTCGACGTGCTGCGCGCGTTCGGCGCCGACGCGGCCTGGGACGCGGCGATGCTGGTCGCCAGCGCCGCCCGCGGAGGGCTGCGCCCGGCCGCCTACACCGTCGAGGGCGACTGGTCGGCGGCGGCGTTCCCGCTCGCCGGCGCCGCGGTCGCGGGCGGCGAGGTGGAGGTCCTCGGCGTCTCGGCGGCGAGCCGCCAGGGCGACGCGGCGGTGCTCGCGCTGCTGGCGGCGGCGGGGTGCGGGGTGGCGGCAACGCCGGGCGGGGTGCGCGTCCGGGGCCCGGCGGTGCGGCCCCTGGCGGCGCACCTCGCCGACGCGCCGGACTTGTTTCCGGCGCTCGCGGTGGTGGCGGCGGCGGCCGGCGGCGAGCTCACCGGCCTCGCTGGGCTGGCGACGAAGGAGAGCGACCGGCTGCGGGTGATGGCGGACAACCTGGCGGCGATCGGGTTCGCCGTCGAGGCGGGCGCCGGCACCTTCGCCGCGCGCGGCGGCGTGCCCGCGCGCTCGGCCGCCGCGGCGCCGCTGCCGTGCGCCGCCGACCACCGCGTCGCGATGGCGCTGGCGGTGGCGGGGGCCGCGGTGCCTGGGGTCACGATCGACGACGCGGCGTGCGTCGCCAAGTCGTGGCCCGGGTTCTGGGACGCCTGGTCCGCAGCGATCGCGGGGCCGCGGTGAGGGTCCCGGCCGGCACCGCCGCTGCGCTCGCGCGCCTGCTCGCCTGGGACGCGCCGTTCCTCCCCGCCGTCGTCTCCGCTGTCCCCGCCGGAGGCGGCGCGGTGGCCATCGAGTGCGACGGCGCCGGCGCGCCGCTTTCCGAGGTCGCCGGGTGGCCGCGCTCCCGCCGGCTGGCGGTGGCGGTTCAGCTCGTCGCGGCGGCGGAGTTCCTGCACGAGCGCGGGTGGCTGCCGGCGCGCTCGCTGCTGCGCGGCGCCCGCGTGCAGCGCCGGGGCGACGGCGACGCCCTGCGCCTGGCGGCGCTCCCGCGCTGGCGTCTCGACTCCCCGCGGCTGGCGCACCGGCTGCGCGCCGCCGCCGGAAACGGCGGCGGCGTGCGCGCCGCGGCGCTGGCGCCGCTGCTGCGCGCGCTCGCGCCCGAGCGCCGCGCCCTCGTCGACGAGGCGCTGCGCGAGAGCCGCGACGGCGCCCTCGCCGAGGGGCTGCTGGCGGCGCTGGCCGGCGACAGCCGGAGCGCGGCCGTGCTCCGCCACCCCGGCGGGCCCGGGCGTTTCCTGTGGGCCCGGCGCCTGCCGGTGCCGGACGGAGTCGCCTGGGTGGAGGACGACGACGCGCTCGCGGCTGGTCTGGCGGCCGGCCGCCTGCGCTTCGCCGCCGCAGGCAGCGCGGCGGTGGCGTGCGGCGGCGCGCTCGACGAAGGCGAAATCGCGCGCATCGTGGCCCGCGCCGCGGCCGGCGGGCGCGACGCGGTCGTGCTCACCACCGTGCCGCTCCAGGGGTCGGTCGCCGCCGCGGTCGTGGGCGGGGAGACCGGTGTGTGGGCGCTCGGCGCCGACGCCGCAGCGGCGCGGCGCCACGTCGCCGCCGCCGTCGAGCGCTCCGGCGGCCGGGCGGCGCTGGTCGCCGACCTGCTGCGCGGCGGCGCCGCCGCCGCCTTCGCGGGCGAGCCCGGGGAGGGCGCCGCCAGCGGCGGGACCGAGCGCCTCGCGTCGCCCGCCGCGCACGGCGCGCTGCGCTGGCTGCGGCAGGCCGCGGTCGGCCTCGAGGAGGCGGAGCTGGCGCGCCTGCACGACGGCGACGTCGCGGCCGCGCTCGCGGAGCTCGAGCGCCTCAGGCTGGTGGCGCGGCGCGGCCGGCGGTGGACCGCGCTGGCGCCGGCGACGGCCCCCGACCCGGCGCGCGCCGCGACGATGGCGGCGGCGCTCCCGGAGGGCTCGTGGGCCGCCTGCGTCGCCGCCGGTGTCGCCACCGGCGCGTGGGAGCCCCTGGCGGCGCGCTGCGAACGGGCGCTCGCGGCGGGCGACGGCGAGGGGGTGCTCGCGGCCGTGCCGTCGCCGCCGCCCACCGCCGCGCTCGCGCTCGCCGCCGCCGAGGCGGCGCTGCTCACGGGGAGAGCGGGCGACGCGGAGCGCCTGCTTTCGGCGGCGCCGGACGGCACCGCACGCCGACGCGCGCTTGAGGCGTGGTGGGCGGAGCAGGCCGGGCTGCCGGGGCTCTCGCCCGGGCCGCTGGGGGCCGCGGAGCTGGAGGCGCTGCCGCCCCGCCTCGCCGTCCGCGTTCTGCACGCCGAGGCCGACGCCGCCCGCCGCGGCGGCGACCCGGGGCGGGCGCTGCGCAGCCTCGAGGAGGCGGCGGCGCTCGCCGGCGGGGGCGTGCCGGAGGCGGAGATCCGACTCGCCGCGGCGCGCGGGTCGGCCGCCCTGTCGCGCCTCGCGCGCCTGCGCTGGCGCTCCTGGCCGCCGGATGCGCGGGCGCGGGCGCTGCACCTGCTCGGCTACGAGCGGATGGAGCGCGGCGCCCTCGCCGCCGCGGCCACCGCGCTGCGCGCCGCCGCGCGCCTCGCCTCCGGCGCCGACCTTCGCCTCCTCGGGGACATCCACTCCGATCTCGGGTCGGCCGCGATCCTCGCCGACGACCCGGTGGCCGCCGATCGCTACCTGCGCGCCGCCGAGCGCCTCCTCGAGCGCTGCGGCTCGCGCCGCGCGGTCACCGTGGTGCGCCACAACCGCGGGGTGCTCGCCAACGACCGCCTCGACTGGCGCACCGCCGAGGCGATGGTGGGCGCGTCGCGCGAGCTGCGCGGCGGCGTGATCGACTCGGCGTACTGGCTCGAAGAGCTCGAGCTGGCGCGCTCGCTGCTGGCGCGCGGTGCCGTGGACGCGCTCTCCCGGCGGTTGCCGGCGCTGCGCGAAGGCCTGGCGCCGCACGCGGACCACGCGGTGCTGCGGGAGGCGCTCGCGGCGCTCGCCGCCCACCTGGCGCTCGCCCGCGGCGACCCGGCGTCCGCCGACGCGCTGGCGCCTGCCGCCGGCGAGGCCGAGGAGAGGCTGCTCGCGGCGGTGGTGCGCGCCGCCGAGGGCGTCGAGCCCGACCCCGGGCTGCCGCCGCGCTGGGGGATGGCGCTGACCGCGCGGGCGCTCGCGCATGTCCGGCGCGGCGACGAGGCGGGCGCCCGCGCCGTCCTCGCGGACGCGCTCGTCCGCCAGCCGCGCGAGGCGGCGGTGGCGTTCGCGCGCCTCGCCGCCGTCCTCGGGGGGTTCGGGACGCGGCTCGGCGCGGCGTGGTCGAAGCTGCGCCGGCGGGCCGAGGCAGCGCTCGCCGAGGCGGAGCTCGACGGGTGGCTGGAGGTCATCCGCGCGTGGCTCGGCGTCGATGCCGAGCTCGTCCTCGACCGCCTCGCCGCCGCAGCAGCCGGGGGCCGCGACGGGCTCGACGCCGCGACGCTGGCGCCGCTCGCGCGCGCCCTCGGCGTGCCCGGGCTCGAGGTGTGGCGACGCGGAGAGCGGCTTGCTGCGGCCGGGGCGGCGGGCGGGGCGGGCCGCGAGGTCGCGGCGGGCGAGGCGCGGGTGGTCGTCGGCGGGTCCCCGGACGGCGTCGCGCTGGCGGCGGCGCGCCTGCTCGCGGCGCTCGCCGGAGCGGCGGCGGCCGGGACCCCGGACCTCGCGGCCGGCGCGGCAGCGGCCGCCGGCGGGATCCTCGGCGACTCGCCGGCCGTCGCGGCGCTGCGGGACGAGGTCGCGCGCTGGGGGCCGCTGCCGGCCACCGTGCTGATCCTCGGCGAGCCCGGCACCGGCAAGGAACTGGTGGCGCGCGAGCTGCACCGCGCCAGCGGCAGGCGCGGCCGCTTCGTGCCGGTGAACTGCGCCGGAATCCCGGCGACGCTGCTCGAGGCGGAGCTGTTCGGCGTCGTCAGGGGCGCGTACACCGGCGCCGACCGCGACCGCCACGGGATGGTCGAGGAAGCCGAGCACGGCACGCTGTTCCTCGACGAGATCGGCGAGCTGCCGCTCGAGCTGCAGGCGAAGCTCCTGCGCCTCCTGCAGGAGCGCGAGGTGCGACGGGTCGGCGGCGCCGCGGTGCGCGCCGTCGACGTGCGTTTCGTCGCCGCCACCAACCGCGACCTCAAGGCGGCGATGGCCGCTGGGGCGTTCCGTGCCGACCTCTTCTACCGCCTCACGGTCGGCGTCATTGCAATCCCGCCGCTGCGCGAGCGGCGCGAGGACATCGATGCGCTCGCCCGCCACTTCCTCGCCCAGCACGCGGCGGCGTTCTCGCGCCCGGGTGTGCGGCTGTCGCCGGCGGCGCTCGAGGCGCTGCGCGCCGGCCGCTGGCCGGGGAACGTCCGCGAGCTCGACGCCGCGCTGGCGCGGGCGGTCGCGGTCGCGGCGCCGGGCGAGGTGATCGGCGCTTCCCGCTTCGCCGATGTCGAGCGCGCCGCCGGCGTCGAGCCGACGCTGCTGACGTGGGCGGCAGCGGTCGAGGCGTTCCGCCGCGACTACTTCGCCCGCATGCTGCGTTCCACCGGCGGCAACCGCTCCGAGGCCGCCCGGCGCGCCGGGCTTTCGCGTCAGGCCCTGCTCTACCACCTGCGCAACCTCGGCACGCTGGAGTGAGGAAGGCGGCAGGCGCAGGCGCCGGGCGGCGGGCGAGGCACGCGAGAGAAAAAAGGTGGCGGGCTTGGGGAGCCCGCCAGGAGGAAGGAGGAGGTTGGATGCATGCGTTCAGGACGTGGCCGTAACCCTGACGCACGAGAGATCGAAGCAAACAGCGTGCCAGTTTTGGTTCGGCGCCCCGCCGAGCGCCGGCCCGCTGCCGCCGGCGGCCCTTAAGCCTTTCCCCGAGAGGGCGATGGTTTCTGCGGCGGGCGCCTCCAGGGGATCCGGCCGGTCGCCGCTCCGGTCGCCCCGCCGGCATCGGCGCGGCCGCTTTGGCGGGCGGCCGTGCCCGCGTGGCGTCGCCTCGAGAGGACGACCCGCCGCGGCTCGCCCGCGCTGATGGTCTTCCGAGGGGACGCCGTGCGAGCCTCCCGGCGCCGGCCGGCGCCGGAGCGAACACTCATGAGGGTGCGGCCGGACCGGCGGACGGTGGGCGCGCATGGGAAAACCGGCGCCCTGGCCGGCCCGCTGACGCCGCCCGGAGCCGCGGTGCGGCTTGCCTGGACGGCGCGCCTGTGGTACAAAGCGCGGCGCTTTCGAAGGGCGCACACAGCGAGGGAGAACCGCGCATGAACATCGAACAGAAAGTCAAGGACATCATCGTGCAGCAGCTCGGCGTCGACCCCGAGAAGGTGAAGCCCGAAGCCTCGTTCGTCGAGGATCTGGGCGCCGACTCGCTCGACACCGTCGAGCTGGTGATGGCGTTCGAGGAGGAGTTCGGCGTCGAGATCCCCGACGACGAGGCGGAGAAGATCCGCAGCGTCGGCGACGCCATCGCGTATCTCAAGGAGCACGTCAAGGAAGCGTGATGGCGCGGCGAGTCGTCATCACCGGCGTCGGCCTGGTCTCGCCGCTGGGCGTCGGGACCGAGGCGACGTGGGACGGCCTCGTCGGGGGGCGCTCCGGCATCGGTCCGATCACGCACTTCGACGCGTCGGGCTTCTCCGTGCGCATCGCCGGCGAGGTGAAGAACTTCGTCGCCGAGGAGTGGATGGAGCCGAAGGAGGCCCGCAAGTACGATCGCTTCGTGCACTTCGGCATCGCGGCGGCGGACATGGCGTTGGCCGCCGCGCAGTTCCGGGTGACGCCGGAGAACGCGCACCGCGTCGGCGTGGTGATCGGCTCGGGGATCGGCGGGCTGCCGGTGATCGCCGAGAACCACCTGACGCTGCTCGAGCGCGGCCCGAAGCGGGTGTCGCCGTTCTTCATCCCGGGGACGATCGTCAACATGGTCGCGGGGCAGGTGTCGATCAGAACCGGTGCGAAGGGGCCGAACATGGCCACCTGCACCGCCTGCTCGACCGGCGCGCACGCGATCGCCGACGCCTTCCTCTACATCAGGCACGGCTACTGCGACGCCGCACTCTGCGGCGGCGCCGAGGCGGTGATTGCGCCGCTCCCGGTCGCGGGCTTCGCGTCCATGCGCGCGCTGTCCACCCGCAACGACGAGCCCGAGCGGGCGTCGCGGCCGTGGGACCGCGACCGCGACGGCTTCGTCATCGGCGAGGGCGCCGGCATCCTGGTGCTCGAGGAGCTCGAGCAGGCGCGCCGCCGCGGCGCGCCGATCGTCTGCGAGGTGCTCGGCTTCGGGATGTCGGGCGACGCCTATCACATCACCGCCCCTTCCGAGGACGGCGACGGCCCGGCGCGCGTCATGCAGGCGGCGCTCGCCGACGCCGGCCTGGCGCCCGCCGACGTCGACTACATCAACGCCCACGGCACGTCGACGCCGCACGGCGACCGGGTGGAGACGATCGCCATCAAGCGGGTGTTCGGGGAGCACGCGGGGCGGGTGGCGATCTCGTCGACGAAGTCCTCCACCGGCCACCTGCTCGGCGCCGCGGGCGGGCTCGAGACCGGCATCACGGCGCTCGTGGTGGCGCGCGACATCATCCCGCCGACGCTGAACCTCGACAACCCGGACGAGGGGTGCGACCTCGACTACACGCCGCACCGCTCGGCGCGGCGGCGGGTCGGGATCGCGCTCTCAAACTCGTTCGGCTTCGGCGGCACGAACGCCTGCATCGCCCTCGGCAAGCTCGAGTGAGGGCGTCGCCGGCCGGCGCCGGCGCCCCCCTTTGCATTCCGACCCTGAATGAGCGTACATTCACCATGACGGGGAGCCGGCGCTCCCGGCCCCCGAACATCAGCCGCCGGCACGGGCGGAACGCAAGGGGGTGCGTATGAAGTGCTGTGTCCTCATGGCCCACGTCCCCGACACTGCCTCGGTGATCAAGGTGGGCGCCGCCGGGACGCGCATCGACGAGGGGGGGATCAAGTGGATCGTCTCCCCGTACGACGAGTACGCTCTCGAGGAGGCGATCAAGCTCAAGGAGGCGAAGGGCGGCTCGGTCACCGTGGTCGCATACGGTCCCGACGGGGCCGACCGCACGCCGCAGGGGCTGCGCGAGTGCCTCGCGCGCGGCGCCGACGCCGCCGTCCACGTCAAGGGCGGCGAGGCGGCGCTCGGCGACGCCTACACGATCGCCCGCGTGCTCGCCGCGGCCGTGGCGAAGGTCGGCCCGTTCGACCTCGTGCTCGCCGGCGTCAAGGGCGTCGGCAGCGACAACGGCCTGGTCGGCGCAATGGTGGCGGAGCTGCTGGACCTGCCGCATGTCGCCGGCGTCACCAGGATCGAGTACGGCGACGGCAGGGTGACGGCGCACCGCGAAATCGAGGGCGGCACCGAGGTCGTCGACGCGCCGCTGCCGTGCCTGTTGACCGCGCAGAAGGGGCTCAACGAGCCGCGCTACCCCTCGCTCAAGGGGATCATGGCCTCCAAGCGGGTGCCGATCCAGGCGCTCTCGGTCGGCGACCTCGGGCTCGAGGAGGCGAAGCTCGCCGGCGACGAGGCGCGCTGCCGCTGGCGCGCGCTCTCGCTGCCGCCGGCCAAGGCGGGCGGCACCATCATCCAGGGCGAGGAGAACCCCGCGGCGGCGGCGGCGCGGCTCGCCACGCTCCTGCGCGAGCAGGCGAAGGCGATATAGGAGGCGGCCATGGCGTGCATTCTCACCTTCATCGAGCAGCGTGACGGATCGGTCCGCAAGGCCTCCCTGGAGGCCCTGTCGGAGGCGCGCCGCCAGGCGGCGGCGGGCGGCTTCGAGGTGTGCGCGGTGCTCGTCGGGCACGGTGTCGCCGGGAGGGCGGCCGAGCTCGGCAGGAACGGCGCCGCCACGGTGTACGTCGCGGACGAGGAGAAGCTCGCGCGCTACTCCTCCGAGGGGTACGCGCAGGCGGTCAAGTTCGCCGCCGAGCAGTGCCGTCCCGACGCGATCTTCATGGCGGGCACCGCGATGGGCCGCGACCTCTCGGGCCGGGTGGCGGCGCGTCTCGGCGTCGGCTGCCTCGCCGACGTGACGCAGATCAAGGTCGAGGGCGGCGTGTTCACTGCAGCACGGCCCGTCTACTCGGGGAAGGCGGTCGCGACCGTCGACGGCGGCGCCGCGAAGCCCGTCGTCATCACCCTGCGCCCCAACGTGTTCGCGGTCGAAGGCGGGGGCGGCGACGCCGCGGTCGCGGCCCT
Organism: uncultured Thermoanaerobaculia bacterium; assembly: GCA_964594125.1. Taxonomy (GTDB): domain Bacteria; phylum Acidobacteriota; class Thermoanaerobaculia; order Thermoanaerobaculales; family Thermoanaerobaculaceae; genus CAVRZJ01. The sequence goes on from CAZQLL010000020.1 coordinate 61,244, forward strand.
GCCGGTGGTCGACACGCCGATCCGCGCGGTGGTGCGCGAGGTCATGGCCGCGGGCGGCGGCGAGCTCGACGTTGCCGAGGCGGACGCTATCGTGGCAGGCGGCCGCGGCCTCAAGGGTCCGGAGAACTTCGCGCTCCTGCGCGATCTGGCGCAGGCGATGGGCGCCGCCGTCGGCGCGTCGCGCGCCGCGGTCGACGCCGGCTGGATCGAGCACTCGCACCAGGTCGGCCAGACCGGAAAGGTCGTGTCGCCGTCGCTGTACATCGCCTGCGGCATCTCCGGCGCGATCCAGCACCTCGCCGGCATGTCGTCGTCGAAGGTGATCGTGGCGATCAACAAGGACGCCGAGGCGCCGATCTTCAAGGTCGCCGACTACGGCATCGTCGGCGACCTCTTCCAGGTCGTGCCGGCGCTCACCGCCGAGGTGAGGAAGCTCAAGGCCGAGGGGTAGGCCGTACGGTCTGCGGCATAACGCCGGGCGGGGCCGCGGGGCCCCGCCCGGCGTTTCGTCAGGGCCGTGGAAGGGGGTTGCACGTCTGCAACCGAAGCGTTATCTTATATCGAGCATGTGAAGGCTTTCACGTGCTCGGAGGTGGCGATGCAGACGTTCCGCATGAACGCCAACCTGCTGCCTGCGTTCCTCCAGGCGCTCAAGCGATGGGGGACGCTGGTCGCGCCGGTGGAGCGCTCGCCGGGTGTCTTCAGCCTGCAGGCGATCGCGGACGTGAAGGACGTGCGCCCCGATGCGCTGCGCACCATCGTGCCGTTCAAGAAGCTGCTGCTCAAGCCCCGCTTCACCATGTTCGAGAAGGTCGGCGGCGAGCCGGTGCGGGAGAGCGGCGACAACGACGGCGGCCCGATAGTCTACTTCGGTGCGCACTCGTGCGATATCCACGCCCTGAAGATCCTCGACCTGCTCTACCTGAGCGATTTCCAGGATCCCTACTACAAGCGCAACCGCGACCGGCTCACGGTGGTGGGGTATGGCTGCTTCCCGGACGAGAAGTGCTTCTGCAGCTCCCTCGGCACCGAGACCACGGAGGACGGTTTCGACATCTTCCTGACCCCGCTCGAGGGCCGCTTCCTGGTCACGGTCCGGACGGCGCGCGGCGACGAGATCGTGTGCGCGCACCCGGAGCTGTTCGAGCCGGCCACCCGCCAGGACGGCAAGGAGTACCTGAAGCGCCTGGAGGAGCGCGAGAAGGCGTTCTCGCTGGAGCTCGACGTGACCGACCTGCCGTACGTCCTCGAGCTCAAGAAGGACGACCCGATCTGGGAGGAGCTGGGCAAGAAGTGCCTGTGCTGCGGCTCGTGCTCGATGGTGTGCCCGACGTGCTCGTGCTTCAACGTGATGGACGAGATTCCGGAGGAGGGGACGGCGCAGCGGGTGCGCTACTGGGATGCGTGCCTCTACAAGAACTACGCGATGGTAGCCGGCGGCCACAACTTCCGCGAGAAGCGCGCCGACCGCGTCAAGAACCGCTACTACCACAAGCAGGAGGCGTTCGTGCGCGAGTTCGGCAAGCCGTCGTGCGTCGGGTGCGGCCGCTGCATCGAGAACTGCCCGACAGGCATCAACGTCGTCGAGGTGTTCCACCACGTCAGGGGTGAGCTATGAGCGCCGAGATCGTCAAGGGCGTCACGCCCCGCGCCAGCGGCCGGGTACTGCCGACCGGCGGCAACTGCTACCTGCCCGCGCAGGCCCGGGTGATGCGCATCAGCGAGCTGATCTCCGACGTGCGCCTGTTCGACCTGCGTTTCACCGACCCGCGGCTGGCCGAGGGGTTCACATTCAGGCCCGGGCAGTTCGTCGAGCTCTCGGTCCTCGGGGTCGGCGAAGGGCCGTTCTCGCTGCCCTCGTCGCCGACCAGGCGGGGGTTCTTCCAGCTCGGCATCCGCCGCGTGGGAGCGCTCACCGACTACCTGTTCGACCACACCGTCGAGGGCGACTCGGTCGGCATCCGCGGCCCGCTCGGCAACGGGTTCCCGCTCGAGCTGCTGGAAGGGCACGACGTCCTGCTGGTGGCGGGCGGGCTCGGCATGGTGCCGCTGCGCGGCCTGCTGCAGTACCTGATCGACCTGCGCGACCACTTCGGCCGGGTGATCCTGCTCTACGGCACGCGCGGCCCCGAGCAGGTGCTGTTCCGCGACGAGCTGGAGTCGCTCTCGCGGCGCGGCGACGCCGAGATCATGCTCTCGGTGGACGCCACCCAGGGAAAGGCGTGGGGCGGCAAGGTGGGCGTGGTGACGCAGCTCATCGACGACGTGTCACTCGACGTCGCCGGCACCTACGCGATCGCCTGCGGCCCGCCGGTGTTCTACAAGTTCATGCTCGACAAGCTGGTGCGGCTCGGCTTCGCGAAGGACCACATGTTCCTCTCGCTCGAGCGGCGGATGGAGTGCGGCGTCGGCAAGTGCGGCCACTGCGCAGTGGGGTACACGTTCACCTGCCTGCACGGGCCGGTGTTCTCGTACTGGGACGCGATCAACCTGCCGGAGCTGATCTACACATGATCAGCGTGGCCCGTGACCCGGGGCCCGTGGCCCGAGCGAGCAGCGTCAGCCGTGAGCTCGGGCGGCGGGCTGTACGGGCCACGGGCCACGGGCCACGGGCCACCGATCTGGAGAGGCAGAGCCGTTGCATGGCTGGGACCTGGAGAATGCTATGACGAAGCCGAAGGTGGGGATTTTCGGGTTGACCGGGTGCGCCGGCGACCAGTTGCAGATCCTCAACTGCGAGGACCACCTGCTGCGCATCGCCGAGCGCCTGGACATCGTCGACTGGGTGATGGCGCGCTCGCACAACGACCACACCTGCCGCCTCGACATCGCCTTCGTCGAGGGGGTGGTCGCCACCGAACGCGATCTCGAGTCGCTCAAGGAGATCCGCGCGCGGGCGACGTCGCTCGTCGCGCTCGGCACCTGCGCGGTGTGGGGCGGGCTGCCGGCGATGCAGAACTCGGTGCCGCGCGAGACGCTGCAGCGCGAGGTGTACCACTCGGGCGCCGACTTCCTCGACTCGGTGGAGGCGCTGCCCGCGACCCACTTCGTCCCGTTCGAGTACACGCTGCCGGGGTGCCCGATCGAGCGCCACGAGTTCCTCAAGGTGGTCAACGCGGCGCTGCTCGGCACCCGCGCCGAGCTGCCGCTGGCGCCGGTGTGCTTCGAGTGCAAGACGAGGGAGAACCTGTGCCGGGTGATCTACGCCAACGAGGTGTGCTGCGGCGGCATGACGCGCGGCGGCTGCGGCGCCCGCTGCCCGTCGCACGGCGTCGCCTGCGCCGGCTGCCGCGGTCCCGTCGAGGAGCCGAACTACGACGCCAACATCACGATGTTCGCCGACCGCGGCATCTCGTGGATGGAGATCGCCCGCAAGATGAGCCACTTCTCGGCGCCGGTGTGGATGACGCAAGGGTTGGAGAAGGAGGTGCGCCGTGGCGACAAGCGGTAGGAGCATCGTCATCCCCCACCTCGGCCGCGTCGAAGGGCACGGCGGGATCTTCGTCAAGATCGTGGGCGACACCGTCCACGAGGTCAACATGGACATCTTCGAGGGCAGCCGCTACTACGAGGCGCTGCTGGTCGGCAAGCACTTCCTCGACGTGCAGGGGATCATCACCCGGGTGTGCGCGATCTGCTCGGCCAGCCACACCGTGGCCGCGCTGACGGCGCTCGAGAAAGCGCTCGGGATCGCGCAGACCACCCGCGTCCACGAGCTGCGCGGGCTGCTGCTGCTCGGCGGCACCATCGAGTCGCACGCCCTGCACGTCTTCGCCCTCGCGTTGCCCGACTTCCTCGGCTACGACTCCGTCATCGGCATGGCGGCGAAGTACCCGGGAGAGGTGGCGTTCGCCCTCAAGCTCAAGCAGCTCGGCAACCGCATCCAGGAGCTCGTGGGCGGCCGCGCGGTGCACCCGGTCAACACGCTGGTGGGCGGTTTCGGCAAGCTGCCGCGCCACCGCGAGCTGGCGGCGATCCGGGACGAGCTGCGGGCCAGCCTCGACCCGCTGATGCGGTTCGTCGATCTGGCGGCGACGATCCCGGTGCCGACGTGGGCGGCGCAGCCGACCGTGTACGTCGCCCTGCGGCCGTACGAGGAGGCGTTCCGCTTCCGCGGCGTCTCGATCTGCACCTCGCGCGGCGAGGAGTCGCCGATCGAGTCGTACCGCGAGGTGGTCAGGGAGTTCACCGTCGAGCACTCGCACGCCAAGTACTCGGCGCTGGCGTCGGGCGAGACGTACATGGTCGGCTCGCTGGCGCGCCTGAAGCTGTGGGGACACCTGCTGCGCGGCCGCGCCGCCGAGGCGTTCGCGAAGCTGTTCCCTGCGGGCGTCGTCGACAACATCCTGCTCAACACCTGGGCGCAGCTCGTCGAGCTGGTGCACTGCGTCGAGCGCGCGGCGGAGCACTGCGACATCCTCATGGGGATGGAGGAGAAGGAACGCGAGCTGAGCGAGTACGAGGTGAGGGCGGGTCGCGGCGTCGGTGCGATCGAGGTGCCGCGCGGCACGCTGTTCCACGAGTACGAGATCGATGCGGAGGGCAGGATCGTCGCCGCCAACGTGATCACGCCGACGGCGCAGAACCTGGCGAACACCGAGCGCGACCTGCGCGCGGCCGTTGAGCGGCTGCTTCAGGACGAGTCCGCGAAGAGCGACACCCAGCTCAAGCTCAACCTCGAGATGGTGGCGCGCGCCTACGACCCCTGCATCTCGTGCTCGGTGCACATCACCCGCCTTGCCGGCGGATGATATGCACCGAACTCGCATCCTGATCGCCGGGTTCGGCAACTCGCTGGTCGGCGACGACGGCGCCGGCCCGGCGGTCGTCGCCCGGCTGCGGGAGCTCGGCCTCCCGTCCGGGGTGCGGGCCGAGGACTGCGGCAGCGACGCGCTGCATCTCCCGGGGCTGTGGCGCGAGGAGGCCGAGATCTGGTTGGTCGATGCCGTCAAGAGAGGCGCGGCGGCCGGGGCGATCAGCCGGCTCAGCCACGACCAGGTGCTTGCGGTGCCGCAGCGGCACGCAACGGCGCACTCGTTGAGCCTCGCCGAGAGCCTGCGCTGGATCGCGCTGACGTACCCGGCGATGGCCGCGATCCGTTACCGATTCTGGGGTGTCGAGGTGGAGCGCCTGGCGCTCGTCGAGGAGCTCTCCGCGCCGGTCGCGACTGCCATTGGCGAGGTCGCCGTGGAGATCCTCGACGCCGCTACAACACTAGTGACGAGCGCCGGCGCCTCTTGAAGTGCTCTTGCCGGAACAAGTGTCATGTACTTGGGGAATCCTGTACAAGCACGTGACAAAATGCCGCGGAAGCGGCTCTCCGAATTGAACCTACGCTGATTCGGTAGTCGAAGCTTCGCCCTCTCATGCCGTTCGCAGCGGTACTTTTTCGGTGGGCGTCGGCGCGAGATTCGCGACTGAGATCGGTCGCGACTGAACCGCGTTCAGTCAACGTCAAGTGATTACAGGAAACTATGTTTCGTCGAATGCCGCAGTGCGCTGGCGCGAAGCGAATGAGCGAATGTCTCAGTAAATCAGTCAGGTACAAGCTCTTGACACAAGCGCGACCACCTCTATATTGATGTCACGGACCAGCCCCGGGGGGGGGGAGCCCTAAACGACCGCAGGGAGGTGAGCATGCTCGAGTCGCAACGCGATTTGGACGTTGACAAGACCGGGTGTGGCCACGGCGTGGATCGACGCGATTTCGTGAAGATCTGCTCGCTGGCGGCGGCATCGGTCGGACTCCCGGCCGCGGCCGGGCTGAAGATGGCCGAGGCGGCGGCGGCCGGCCTCAAGCCGTCGGTGATCTGGCTGCACTTCCAGGAGTGCACCGGATGCACCGAGTCGCTGCTGCGAACGTCGCACCCGGCGCTCGCGGAGCTGATCCTCGACCTCATCTCGCTCGACTACCACGAGACGCTGTTCGCGGCCGCCGGGCACCAGGCCGAGGCGGCGCTCAAGAGCGCGATGGAGGCCAACGCCGGCAAGTACATCTGCGTTGTCGAGGGAGCGATCCCGGTCAAGGACGGCGGGATCTACTGCAAGATCGGCGGCCGCACGGCCGTCGACATCGTCAACGACGTCGCCGGCAAGGCGGGCGCCATCATCGCCATCGGCTCGTGCGCGTCGTGGGGCGGCATCCCGTCGGCCGACCCGAACCCGACCGGGGCGCAGGGCGCGCCGCAGGTGCTCGCGGGCAAGACCGTGGTGACGATCCCGGGGTGTCCGGCGAACCCGTACAACTTCCTCGGCACGGCGCTGCAGTTCGTCGCGCTCGGCTCGCTGCCGGCGCTCGACGACAAGGGCCGCCCGAAGTTCGCCTACGGCCGGGTGATCCACGAGGACTGCCCGCGCCGGCCGCACTTCGACGCGGGCCGCTTCGCTCAGGCGTTCGGCGACGAGGGCCACCGGCAGGGCTACTGCCTCTACAAGCTCGGCTGCAAGGGACCGGCGACGCACGCCAACTGCTCGACGCAGAGCTTCGGCGAGGTCGGGGCGTGGCCGATCGGCACCGGCCACCCGTGCGTCGGCTGCACGGAGCAGGCGATGCTGTGGCGGACGGCGATCCACGACACCGTCGAGGTCGACCGCCCGACGCCGCCCGACACCTACCCGCCGATCCACGCGCCGCAGGGCAAGACCAGCGCGATCGCCGCGGGGCTTGCCGGCGTCGTCGGCGGCGCGCTGCTCGGTGCCGGCTGGGCGGCGGCGAAGAAGGTCGGCGGGGACGGCGAGGCGAAGGGGAGCTCCCCGGACAAGGGGGCGTGACATGGCGCTCGACCGACGTTCGTTCATCAAGGCCGCCGCGGGAGGCGTGGCCGCGGCCGGGGTTGCGGCGCCGGCGGTCGCGCGCAAGCGCCCCGAGGTTCCCGAGGGCGCCATGGGGATGCTCTACGACACGACGCTGTGCATCGGCTGCAAGACGTGCGTCGTGGCGTGCAAGCGGGCAAACGACCGCGATGCCGACCCGGGCCCGTGGGGCGAGGAGCGGCTCTACGACGCCCCGCTCGACCTCAACGGCGACACCAAGAACATCATCAAGCTGTACCGCGAGGGCGACACCTTCTCCTACATGAAGCAGCAGTGCATGCACTGCGTCGACCCGGCGTGCGCGGCGGCGTGCATGCTGCACTCGCTGCAGAAGGACCCGGTCACGGGCGTGGTCGGCTACGACCCGCAGTACTGCGTCGGTTGCCGCTACTGCCAGATGTCGTGCCCGTTCAACGTGACGAAGTTCGAGTTCTCGAAGACGCTGCCGCTGATCGTCAAGTGCGAGCTGTGCCGCCATCGCGTCAAGGACGCTGCTGCCAGGAACGCGGGCGGCTTCACCCGTTACCCCAAGGACCAGGGTCCGGCGTGCTGCGAGGTGTGCCCGCGCGAGGCGGTGATCTACGGCCGCCGCGACGAGCTGCTCGCCGAGGCGAAGCGGCGGATCGCGGCCTCGCCCGGCAAGTACTTCCAGGACCGCGTCTACGGCGAGGTCGACGGCGGCGGCACGCAGGTGCTGTACCTGTCACACGTGCCGTTCACCGCGATCGGGCTGCCCGAGCTGGGCACCGAGGGCGTGCCGCAGACCGCGTACGCGGTGCAGGAAGGGATCTACTACCAGATCCCGTTCGCCGCGCCTGTCGGCATGTTCGCCGTCCTCGCGGCGGTGATCTACCGCAACAAGCGCGCCGAGAAGGTGGGCGAGGCGGAAGGGGGGGCGCAGCGATGAGCCACCACGAGGCCATGCACACGCCGGTCGGAGGCCGTCTCATGACCGGTCCGTTCAAGGCGCTGCTGGCGGTCGCGGGCGTCGGCGCAATCGTCGCGGCGTACCGCTTCGTCAACGGCATCGGCTCGGTGGCCAACCTCTCCAACGGCTACCCATGGGGAGTCTGGATCGCCATCGACGTCGTCGTCGGCACCGCGATCGGCTGCGGCGGCTACGCCGTCGGGCTGCTCGTCTACATCCTCAACAAGGGGAAGTACCACCCGCTCGTCCGCCCGGCGGTGCTCACCAGTCTGCTCGGCTACGGGCTCGCCGTGATCGCGGTCGTCATCGACCTCGGGCGCTTCTGGGGGCTGTGGAAGGTGCCGATCTTCGTCTGGCGCTGGTCGCACTCGCCGCAGCTCGAGGTGGCGCTGTGCGTCGCGGCGTACACGCTCGTGCTGATGGTGGAGCTGTCGCCGGCGTGGTTCGAGAAGCTGCGGATGGGCGCCGCCAGCGGCACGAAACGGTTCGCCGAGAGCGCGCTCCGCGTCCTCGAGAAGAACTTCTTCTGGATCCTCGCGCTCGGCCTGCTGCTGCCGACGATGCACCAGTCGTCGCTCGGCACGATGATGCTGCTGCCGGGGCCCAAGGTGCATCCGCTGTGGTTCACGCCGTGGCTGCCGCTGCTGTTCCTGGTCAACTGCATCATCATGGGGTTCGCCGTCGTGACGCTCGAGTCGACGTTCTCCTCGACGGCGTTTGGGCGCCCCCGCGAGACGCGGATGCTCGCCTCGCTGCTCCACGTCGCCGCATGGGTGTCGCTCGGCTGGGCGGCGTTCCGCCTGGCCGTCGTGGCCCTGAGCGGCAAGCTCGGCTACCTGGCGAGCGGGTACGGCGCGGCGTTCCTGGCCGAGGTCGGCGTCCTCGCGGCCGGCGCCGCCATCCTGCTCTCGGAGGCGCGCCGCGGTGTGCCGCGCTGTCAGGTGCGAGCGGCGATCCTGCTGCTGCTCGGCGGGATTCTGCACCGCGTGAACACCTATCTGGTCGCGTTCAGGCCGGGCGAACACTTCTCGTACTTCCCGGCGGTTCCCGAGCTGCTGATCACCTTCGGCATCATCGCGGCCGAGGTCGCCATCTACATCGCCGTCGTCAAGACGCTGCCGATCCTCCACGGCCACGCGGCCGTGAGGCCGGCGGCCTGAGGGGGACAGGCATGAGCAAGCGGATCACCATCGACCCTATCACGCGCATCGAGGGACACCTCCGCATCGACGTCGACGTCGACGGCGGCAAGATCCGGAACTCCTGGTCGTCGGGCCAGATGTTCCGCGGCATCGAGCGCATCCTCCAGGGGCGCGACCCGCGCGACGCCTGGCTGTTCACGCAACGCTTCTGCGGCGTGTGCACGACGGTCCACGCGATCGCCTCGGTGCGGGCCGTCGAGAACGCGCTCGCCATCGAGGTTCCCCTCAACGCCCAGCTCATCCGCAACATCATCGTGGCGGCACACGGGATGCACGACCACATCGTGCACTTCTACCACCTTGCGGCGCTCGACTGGGTAGACGTCGTCTCGGCGCTCAAGGCCGATCCTGCAAAGGCGTCGCAGCTCGCGGAGAGCCTGTCGCCGTGGCCGCGCAACTCGAAGCGCGAGCTCGAGGCGGTCAAGGCGAAGCTGGCGGCGTTCGTCGAGCGCGGGCAGCTCGGGCCGTTCACCAACGGGTACTGGGGGCACCCGGCGATGAAGCTGCCGCCGGAGGTCAACCTGCTCGCCGTCTCGCACTACCTGCAGGCGCTGGAATACCAGCAGACGGCCAACAAGGTCGTCGCGATCCTCGGCAGCAAGACGCCGAACATCCAGAACCTCGCGGTCGGCGGCGTCGCCAACGCCATCAACCTCGACAACCAGTCCACGCTCAACATGACCAAGCTGTACATGGTCAAGGACCTGCTCGACGAGGTCACGGCATTCATCCAGCAGGCGCTGATGGTCGACGTCGCGGCGGTCGGGGCGATGTACGCCGACTGGCTCGGGTACGGCGCCGGCGTCACCAACTACCTCGCCGTCCCCGAGATGCCGCTCGACCGCAAGGGCACGCAGTTCGACATGCCGGGCGGCACGATCTTCGACGGCGACCTGTCGACGCTCAAGCCGATCACCTCCTTCCAGGACGCGTACTTCCGCGACAACGTCACGGAGGCGATCGCCCACTCGTGGTACGACGGCGACTGGAACAAGCACCCGTGGGAAGAGGACACGGTGCCGAAGTACACCGAGTTCCAGGACGACGGCCGCTACTCGTGGGTCAAGGCGCCGCGCTTCCAGGGGCGCCCGATGCAGGTGGGGCCGCTGGCCCAGGTGCTGGTCGCCTATGCTTCCGGCGACGCCCTGACGAAGAAGTGGGCCGACTGGATGCTCGCGACGGCCGGAACGGTGGCGGGCGTCACGCTGGGGCCGAACGTGCTGCACTCGACGCTCGGCCGGATCGCCGCCCGCGCGATCCGCACCGCGGTGCTCTCGGAGCTTGCGGTCAAGCACTGGCAGCTCCTGGTGGAGAACATCGCCAGGGGCGACACCGACATCTTCACGCCGTGGCAGTACCCCAGGGGCGAGCAGCGCGGGTTCGGGTTCCACGAGGCGCCGCGCGGCACGCTCTCCCACTGGGTCGTGATCAGGGACGGCAAGATCGCCAACTACCAGGCGGTGGTGCCGTCGACGTGGAACGCCGGTCCGCGCGACGAGAAGGGCCAGAAGGGCCCCTACGAGGCGTGCCTGATCGGCAATCCGGTGGCGGACCCGGAGCGGCCGCTCGAGGTGCTGCGCACGGTGCACTCGTTCGACCCCTGCCTGGCGTGCGCCATCCACACGCACGACGCGGAGGGCAAGGAGCTCGCAAGGGTTCGGGTACTGTAGAGCGATGAGTGGAGACCCGCACGGCGAGGCCGGATCCCGGCGCATCGCGGTCCTCGGCCTCGGCAACGTGCTGCAGGGCGACGACGCGCTCGGGCCGTACGCCGTCGAGCTCCTGCGCTGCACGTGGGACTTTCCCCCGGGGGTGACCGTGCTCGACGCCGGCACTCCCGGGCTCGATCTCACGCCGTACATCGCCGGGCTGGACGCGCTCGTCGTCGTCGACGCTGTGCGGGCGACCGGCTCGCCGGGCGAGCTGCGCTCCTACCGGCGGGCCGAGCTGCTCGAGACGCCGCCGCCGCAGCGGCTCTCGCCCCACGACCCGGGCTTGAAGGAGTGCCTGCTGTCGCTCGATCTGATCGGTCAGTCGCCCGGCGAGGTGCTCCTCGTGGGCCTGATCCCGGCCACGGTCGAGACCGGCGTCGGCCTCAGCCCGGCGGTGCAGGCCGGCGTCCCGGCGGTCGCGGCGGCGGTCCTCGCCGAGCTCGCGCGGCTGGGCGTGCCGGCGAGCCGCAAGGAGCAGCCACGCGCGCCCGACCTGTGGTGGGAGCGTGCGCCATGAGGGAACGTCTCGCCGCGCTCGAGCCCTGGGTGGTGTCGCTGATCGCGGCGCACACGGTCGGCGTCGGCCTGATGCTGCTGCTCGCGCCGGTGTGGTCGTGCACGGTGTTCGGAGGCTGGCCCGCCCTCGGCCCGTTGTTCTTCCCCCGGCAGTCCGGGATCTTCCACTTCGTGCTGGCGTTCGCGTACCTGTACGAGTACTTCCGCCACCGCGGCGTGGTCATCATGGTGAGTGCGAAGGCCTTCGCGGTCGTGTTCCTGCTCGGTTGCACGATACTCGACGGCGTGCCGTGGGTGGTGCCGTTCTCGGCCGTGACGGACGGGCTGATGGGGCTGACGGTGATCGCGGTGCGGCGACTGACAGGGAGAGTGGAGAGGTAGGAGGCAGGCGTCAGGCGTTGGGCGTTGCGAGCGTGTGAAGGGGGTTTGTTCACAGGAGCGCCCGGAGCCTGCGCCAGTCGAGCCGACCCTGGCTCGCCGCCGGCGGATCGCGTCTGCTCTCGCCTCTTGTCGCCGGCCACGCGAACCTGAAGGAACCTGACACGCGCCGGGATCGGGCAGCAGCGGCATCATCCGCGCCAAAGGCGAGCATGAGTCAGCGGCGAGACGCAGCCGCAAGGACCCATGCAGCGCCGTTTCGCCGTCCCGGCATCTGCCGAGCGCCAGCCCTGCTGCATGAGGGAGTGAAGTTTCACGTGCCGCGCCGGCGCCCGGCCACGATCACGCACTTCTGCAACTTCGACGACAACTCCCGGTTCTCAACTCTCGACGTGATCGTCGTCGCGCCGGGGCGCCGACTCTTCCCCACCCTCCGCCTGCGGCGACGACGACCCAGCTTCGTACACCTCCTGCACCTGGTCGACGCCGAACTGGATCGTCGTGGTGATGTAGTCGTGCATCGCCTGCTGCAGGCCGTGCGCCTCGGGGTCACGGCCGAGCACCTCGAGGCAGATCTCGTTGAGCGTCTCCAGCGCCGCGCACAGCTCGAGCTCCGAGAAGCCCTGCCGGAGGCGTCGCTCGGCGAGATCGCGGCAGTACGTCATGAACACTGCCTTCTCGCGCGTGCGGACAGCGTCCATGAGGCGCTGGAGCACGAGACGGTGGTGCCAGGCGTGCTCCTCGGGGGAGAAGCGCTGGTAGGAGGGGAAGCGATCACGGAACGCAGGCCCGAGGAGCCGGTCGGTGAAGAGGTTCTGGATCACCTCCTCATGGTGCTCGAGGAGGGCGTGCAGGCGCAGGAACGAGCGCACCCGCACCGTCTTGAGGGCGGCCTGGTTGCGCTGGTTCCACTCCAGCGGGTCGGTCTTGAAGTTCTCGATCAGGAACGGCATGCGGCGGACAATGTGAAGGCGCGGCACCGTGCTCCAGCCGAGCCGCTGGCGCGTCCGGCTGGCGTCGACGGTGAGGCTCAGGTCGATGTAGCGCGCCATCCACGGGCGCTCGAAGGGGCGGTTCCCGGCCAGCCGTCCGGCCGCATCGCGCATCCACATCCCCGGTCCGCAGAGGAGTTTCGGCATCAGGAAGGGACGGCGGCGATACCCGTAGTAGGAGAGCGTCGCGGCCTCGAACAGCTCGCGGTGGTTCACCGCGCCGTCCGGGCTCGCGATCACGACCTCGCACGCAGCGAGCTGATCGACCTTCGCGAGCAGCGTCGAGAAAAACCGCGGGACCTCGCGGATGTGCAGGTAGGGGATCGCCGAGAGCCCCTTGCCGCCGAGCAGGCGCGCGTTCCACGCCGACGACAGCCAGGCGCCGAGAAAGAAAAACAGCGGCGCGTACTCGCACCAGTCGGAGAAAAGCGCCGCGAAGCGCACGATCACCGGGTGGAAGTCGTCGCGGTACTCGCGCAGCATCTCCTCGCCGATGCGCTTGGTGATCGAGTAGAGGTGCTCGCCGTCGGGCGGGCTCGCCTCGGTCAGCGCGCGTCCGGGGGGCGGGTAGGCGCACGCCGCCACCGAGCTCGCAAAGAGGAAGTGCTTCGGGCGAAGCGTGTGCCGGCACTCCTCGAGGACGTTGCGCAGTCCGTTGACGTTGGTCCGCCAGTACTCCGGGTGCTCCTCGCCGGTGAAGTCGTAGTGCGCGGCGAGGTGGATGATGACGTCGGCGCCGCCGCCCTCGGCGACCATCCGGAACACGGCGGCGAGCGGCTCCCGGTCGCCGATGTCGACCTGGAACCACGAGATGTTCGGGTGGATCGGCGCCCCGCAGCGCGTCTGCGAGCGCCGCGCCATCGCGATCACCTGGAAGCTCTCCTTGAGGGCGTCGAGCAGGTGGCGGCCGATGAAACCCGACGCGCCGGTCACGACGATCCTCGGGAGAGCGGTCACACCCTCATTTTACAGTTCTTCCACACTGCCGCCAGCGTCCGCGAGAGCCCGCGCCGGCGGCGTCGGTCGCCGATCTCCGTGGCGATCGCCGCGCTCGCGCCCACGATGGGCCTGATCGCCGGGTCCGCCGCCTGCTACCATCGTGGGCTGCGGCTTCCGGGCGCTGTGCCGGCGGCTGCAGGCCGGAACCGCGGAGCGGGCGATGCACGAGATGGGGATCGCGATGAGCATCTACGACACCTGCCGCGCCGCGGTGGCGAAGCACGGCGGCGGGCGGATGGAGTCGGTGCAGGTGGCGGTGGGGGAGCTCTCGGCGCTCGAGCCGGAGCTGCTGCGCTTCGCGTGGGAGGCGGTGGTGGAGCGCGGGCCGCACCGCGGGTGCCGGCTCGAGGTGGAGTGGCGGCCGGCGAAGCAGCACTGCCCCGCGTGCGCCGCCGAGAAGCCGCGCGCCGCCGGCTCGTGGCTGCGGTTGTGCCCCGACTGCGGCGGGCCGCTGGCGATCGCGGGGGGCGACGACCTCGACATCCTGCACGTCTCCTTCGTGAGCTATGATGCGGCGGGGGGAGGCGAGACGTGAGCGAGCTCGACGTCAGGCAGCGCATTCTCGCCGCGAACGAGGCGGCCGCCGCCGGGGTGCGCTCGCGCTTTCGCGCGGCCGGGACGCTGGTCGTCAACCTGATCTCCTCGCCCGGCTCAGGCAAGACCACGCTCCTCGAGGCGACCGTTGCGCGCCTCAAGGGCACGCTGCGGATGGCGGCGATCGACGGCGACATCGCCACCGAGCGCGATGCCGACCGCCTGCGCGCCGCCGGCATACCGGCGCGCCAGATCCTCACCGGCGGCGCCTGCCACCTCGACGCCCGCCAGGTCGAGGCGGCGCTCGCCGAGGCGGCGTTCCCGGAGGTCGACGTGCTGCTCATCGAGAACGTCGGCAACCTCATCTGCCCGACCTCGTACGACCTCGGCGAGGACTGCAAGGTGGCGCTGCTGTCGGTCACCGAGGGGGACGACAAGCCGTTCAAGTACCCGGCGATCTTCGCCAAGGCGGGGATCACCGTGATCACCAAGGCCGACCTGCTGCCGCACGTCGCGTTCGACCTGCCGGCGGTGCGCGAGCAGGTGCGCGTGCTCAACCCGACGGGCCGCCTGCTCGTCACATCTGCCCGCAGCGGCGAAGGGATGGACCGGTGGTGCGGCCTGCTGGAGGAGCTCCTCCGGGGCAAGCGGTCGGAGCGCTCGTAGGCGCCGCCGCCCGCGCTGTCCGCTTCCGCATCGCGTGTCGGGGCGTGGTGCAGGGCGTCGGGTTCCGGCCGTCCGTGTACCGGCTGGCGACCACGCTCGGGCTCGGCGGCTGGGTGTGCAACTCCCCGGACGGCGTCATCGTCGAGGTCGAGGGCCCGGAGGAGGCGGTCGGGCGTTTCATCGTCGGGGTGCAGACGTCGTTGCCGCCGCTCGCCCGCCTGACCGACATCGAGGTGCATGCGGTTGAGCCGGAAGCGGAGGCGGCGTTCCGCGTGCTGGCGTCGGCGGAGGGGAGGCGGCAGCGCGCGCTGGTGCCGCCCGACACCGCGCTGTGCGCCGAGTGCCGCGCCGAGATGGACGACCCGCAGGACCGCAGGCACGCGTTCGCCTTCACCACCTGCACCAACTGCGGCCCGCGTTTCTCGCTGGTGCGCGGGCTGCCGTACGACCGCGAGCGCACCGCGATGGCGTGCTTCCCGCTGTGCGAGGCGTGCGAGCGCGAGTACACCGACCCCGGCGACCGCCGCTTCCACGCCGAGCCGGTATGCTGCCCGGAGTGCGGGCCGCGGCTATGGCTGCAGGACGCGCAGGGTATGGTGGCCGACCGCGCCGACGCGGCGCTGGCGGCGGCGCGCCGGGCGCTGGCCGGCGGCGAGATCGTCGCGGTGAAGGGGCTCGGCGGGTTCCAGCTCGCGTGCGACGCCGCGTCCGACGCCGCCGTCGCCCGCCTGCGCGAGCGCAAGCGGCGCCCGGCCAAGGCGCTCGCGGTGATGGTGCCGGACCTCGCCGCTGCCGAGCGGCTCGTGCTCCTCTCCGATCACGGGCGCGCCGCGCTGGTCTCGCCACGGGCGCCGATCGTGCTGGCGCCGCGCCGGGCCGGCGCGCCGCTCGCCGGCGGCATTGCGCCCGGCCTCGACGACCTCGGCGTTCTTCTGCCGACCACCCCGCTGCACGTCGAGCTGTTCCGCGGCGCCGCCTTCGCGGCGCTGGTGATGACCTCGGGCAACGCCAGCGACGAACCGATCTGCCGCTCCAACCGCGAAGCGCTGGCGCGCCTGGCGCCGATCGCCGACGCCTTCCTGCTGCACGACCGCGACGTGGTGCGGCGCGTCGACGACTCCGTCGAGCGCGACGCCGGGGACGGCGTGGTGGTGCTGCGGCGGGCGCGCGGCCACGTGCCCGCGCCGCTGCGCCTGCCGGTCGCCGCCCCCGAGCCGGTGCTGGCGCTCGGCGGCTATCTGCAGGCGACGGTGTGCCTGGCGCTCGGCCGCGAGGCGTTCCCTTCGCAGCACGTCGGCGACCTCGACGCCGAGGCGGCGCGCGCCTTCCTCGCCGAGGTGGCGGCCGGTCTCGAGGAGTTCCTCGATGTCGAGGCGCGCCTGCTGGTCGTCGACGAGCACCCCGACTACCCGAGCGCCTGGCTCGGCGACCGCCTCGCGCGCATGCGCGATGGCCGGGTGCTGCCGGTGCAGCACCACCTGGCGCACGCCGCTGCGGTGCTGGCCGAGCACGGCCGCTTCCCGGGCCCCGGCGAGACGGCGTTGGCGGTGGCGCTCGACGGCACCGGGTGGGGCGAGGACGAGACCGCCTGGGGCGGTGAGTGGATCGAGCTCTCGGGCGAGCTCGCCTGGCGGCGGGTCGCCCGCCTGGAACCGCTGCCGCTGGTCGGCGGCGAGGCGGCGGTGCGCGAGCCGTGGCGGGTGCTCGCGGCGGCGCTCGCCCGCCGCGGGATGGCGGATGCGCTGGCGCGGTTGCCGGTGGCCGCGGCGGTGCCCCGCGAGCGGCTGCGGCAGGTGGCGGAGCTGTCGGCGAGCGGCGAGTGGGCGCAGGCGAGCGGCGCCGGCCGGGTGTTCGAGGCGGCGGGGGCGCTGCTCGGAGCTGCGGCCGTGAACTCGTACGAGGGCGAGGCGGCGGCGCGCAGCGAGGCGCTGGCGGCGTCGTGCGGCGAGGCGCCCGCCAGGTGGGATGTCGCCGCGGTCGCCGTCGGCCCGGCGGGCGAGCCGGTGCTCGCGAGCTCGGCGCTGTTGGCCGAGGCGGCGGAGCGCCTGCTCGCCGGCGAGGCGCGCGAGCGCGTCGCCGCCGGGTTCCACGCCGCGTTCGCGGCGGCTGCCGGCGAGATCACGCGCCGCGTGGCGGCGGGGCGGCACGCGCGCGTCGCGGTCGGCGGCGGCTGCATGGTCAACCGGCTGCTGCGCCGCGGCATGGCGGCGGAGTTCGCGACGGCCGGAGTGGAGGCGCTGCTGCCGGCGCGGGTGCCGCCCGGAGACGGCGGGCTGTCCTATGGGCAGGCGGTGCTCGGCGCGGCGGCGCTGGCGCGGCGCGCGGATCCGCGCTACCTGGGGGGGTGAGCGAGATGTGCCTGGCGATTCCGATGCAGCTCGTGAAGCGCGACGAGGGGCTCGGCACCGTCGAGATCGACGGGGTGCAGCGCGAGGTGTCGCTGATGCTGCTCGCGGACGCGCAGGTGGGCGAGTTCCTGCTCGTGCACGCCGGCTTCGCGATCGGCCGCGTCGACGAGGCGGAGGCGAAGGAGACGCTCGAGCTGCTGCGCCAGCTCGGCGACGCCGGCGAGGCGGCACGATGGTGAGCCGGTCTCCCTACGCCGACCCCGCGGCGGTCGCGGCGCTCGGACGGCGGGTGCACGAGGCCGCCGCTCGGCTGCCGCGCCGCGTCACGCTGATGGAGGTGTGCGGCACCCACACCAACGCGATCGCCGCCGCCGGGCTGCGCCGGCTGCTGCCCGACACGGTGCGGCTGATCGCCGGTCCCGGCTGCCCGGTGTGCGTCACGCCGGTGGGGTACGTCGACCGCGCCGAGGCGCTCGCCGGGCGGCCGGGGACGACCGTGGCGACGTTCGGCGACCTGCTGCGCGTGCCGTCGACGCGCGGCTCCCTCGAGGTCGCGCGCGCCGCCGGCGCCGACGTGCGCGTCGTCTACTCGCCGCGTGACGCCGTGGCGATCGCCCGCGAGCACCCGGCGCGCACCGTGGTGTTCCTCGGCGTCGGGTTCGAGACCACGGTGCCGACGATCGCCGCGGCGCTCGCCGAGGCGGAGCGGGACGGCGTGGAGAACTTCCGCGTGCTCTCGGGGCACAAGGTGATGCCGCCGCCGCTGCGTGCGCTGGCCGGCGACCCCGAGGTGCAGGTGGACGGCTTCCTATGCCCCGGGCACGTCTCGGTGATCACCGGGTGGCGGGCGTTCTCGTTCCTGCCGGAGGAGTACGGCCTGGGCGCCGCGGTGGTCGGGTTCGCGCCGACCGACGTGCTGCGCGGCGTCCTCGAGCTGGTCGAGCAGCTCGTCGCGGGGGCGCCGCGGGTGGCCAACCTCTACTCGCGTGTCGTGACGGCCGAGGGCAACCGCGCCGCGCAGGCGGTGGTGGACCGCTTTTTCGCGCCCGCCGACGCGGCCTGGCGCGGCCTCGGCACCATCCCCGGCTCCGGGCTCGAGCTGCGGCCGGAGTACCGCCACCGCGACGCGGCCGCGCTCGACGTCGCGGTGCCGGAGCCCGAGGAGCCCGCCGGCTGCCGCTGCGGCGAGGTGCTCAAGGGCTCGATCGACCCGCCGGAGTGCCCGCTGTTCGATACCGCCTGCACGCCGTCGTCGGCGATCGGCGCGTGCATGGTGTCGAGCGAGGGCACCTGCGCCGCCTGGTACCGCCACGAGCGCTACGCCCTCGGGAGCTCCGACCATGGTTGATCGCACCTCCCGCGGGCCACGGGCCACGGGCCACGGGCCACGGATCTTGCTGGCGCACGGCGGCGGCGGCCGCCTCACCCACGAGCTGATCGCCGGCACGTTCGCTCCCGCCCTCGACAACCCCTACCTCGCGACGCTCACCGACGCCGCGGTGCTGCCGGAGCTGCCGCCCGGACGGCCGGCGCTCACCACCGACGGCTTCGTCGTCGACCCGCCGGTGTTCCCGGGCGGCGACCTCGGCTACCTGTCGGTGTGCGGCACCGTCAACGACCTTGCGATGGCCGGCGCCAGGCCGCTGTGGCTGACGTGGGCGCTGATCCTCGAGGAGGGGCTCGAGACCGACCTGCTCGCGGCGATCGTCGCCGGCGCCGCACGCGCCGCCGCCGAGGCCGGGGTGGCGATCGTCGCCGGCGACACCAAGGTGGTGCCGCGCGGCAAGGGCGACCGCGCGTTCGCGGTCACCACCGGGCTCGGCGTCGTGCCGCCGGGGCGCGACCTCGGCGATCACCGCGTGCGCACGGGCGACGCCGTTCTCGTCTCCGGCCCGATCGGCGACCACGGCGCGACGATCATGGGTTGCCGCCACCAACTCGGCGGCAAGGGCCTCCTCTCCGACTGCGCGCCGCTGTCCTCGCTCGTGGAGGTCGTGCTCGGCGCCGACGTCGAGGTCCACGCCCTGCACGACCCGACGCGCGGCGGCGTCGCCACCGTGTGCAACGAGGTCGCCGCCCGCGCCGGCGTGCGCATCGTGCTCGACGAGACGAGCGTGCCGGTGCGGCCGCAGGTGCGCGGCGTGTGCGACCTGCTCGGCCTCGACCCGCTCTACGTCGCCTGCGAGGGGCGGGCGCTGCTGTGGGTCGCCGCGCGCGACGCAGAGCGCTGCCTCGCGGCGCTGCACGCCCACCCGCTGGGCGTCGGCGCCGCCGTCATCGGCCGCGTCGGCGCCGCCGAGACAGGCAGCGCCCCGGTCGCGCTGCGCACCGCCTTCGGCACCGAGCGGCCGCTCGACGTGCTCTCGGGCTCCGAGCTGCCGAGGATCTGCTGAAAGGGCGTCCTCTCCCGCAACCTGCTGCTCGCCGCCTCCGGCCTCGCGATCGTCCTCCTCGGGCCGTTGCCTCGGTCCCGCCGCCGTCCTGCCGGCATGAGCGCCGCGGGGCGCACGCTCCGGGCGCGCTGGCGGCTGCCGCAGGTCCCGCCCGGCCGGCGCGGGGCGCCGGCCCCGCATGGTGACGGCTGGAAGAGCCACCGGGGGGCGCGGCTCGGGTCCGCGCTCGACCGCGCCGCTACGAGGCGGGGGCTTTCGCCGCCGCCCGCTGGCGGTAGATCAGGACAAGGTTGCGGACGTAGACAACGAGGCCGGCGGACTGGCCGACGATGAACACGGGGTCGTGCCGGAGGATCGCGTAGGTCAGGAGGAAGACGCCGCCGGCGAGCGAGAAGTACCAGAAGGCGAGCGGGATCACGCTCTCCTTCTTCGCCTCGGAGGCGATCCACTGGACGATGAAGCGGGCGGAGAACAGCGCCTGTCCGGCGAAACCGAAGACCATCAGCGGCGTGGTCGGCAGGTTCATGCCCGTCTGCTCCCATCCGGGTAAAGCTCGCTGTGTCCGGTCCCCGGTGCCCGCTCCCCGGTCCCCGTGCTTCCCGCGCGCAGCTTCCAGTCGAGGTTGCGGTCCTGCATCCAGCGCACCCCGAGCGCGTCGCGCAGCCCGCGGAAGGCGCGGTCGAGGGTTCCGTACTTCGACGCGCCGGCGTGGCGGGCGTGGTGCGGCACCGGCACCTGCGTGACTGTGTACCCCTTCATGCGCAGCAGCGTCGGCAGGAAGCGGTGGGATCCCTTCCACATGCACACCGACTTGATCGCCTCGGCGCGGAACGCCTTCAGGGGGCAGCCGGTGTCGACGATGTCCTCGCGCGTCAACCAGTTGCGCACGCTGTTGGCGAAACGCGAAGAGAACTTCCGCCAACCGGTATCGTGGCGTTCGCGGCGGATGCCGACGGCGGCGTCGAAGCGATCGAGGTGGGGCAGCAGCAGGCCGATGTCGGCGGGGTCGGACTGCAGGTCCGCGTCGATGGTGATGACGATCCGCCCACGCGCGTGGCGAAAGCCGGCGTCGAACGCCGCCGACTGCCCGCAGTTGCGCTCGAAGTGCAGAACGACCAGCCGGGGCTCCGTCGCCGCCAGCTCGTCGAGGAGCTCCGACGAGCCGTCGGTGGATCCGTCATCGACGATCACGACCTCGAAGGCGGGGCCGAGACGCTCCATCGCCGGCAGCGAGCGCGCCACCAGCTCGCGAACCATCTCGCGCTCGTTGTAGACGGGCACCACCAGCGAGTAGTCGAGCTCGGCCACGCCGCGATTATACGGGCACGCGCGCGCCTTGTGCCGACGGGAGAGGTCCGGCCGGGAGCGGTTGAAGGTCCCCGGCGCGGTGAAGGGAGCGCGGGGGCGCTCCCGGCGCCGCGGATCGCCGCATCGCCCGTCGCGCCTGCGGCGCGCCGGGCTCATTCCAAGTAAACCGGTCGGAACGGGAGCGCCCGTCTGTCGTCGGGCAAGCGGGCGCGCTCGCCCGCGCGGGTGGGGTCCGTGCCGGCGAGGGCGCCGGCCCTCCCGCTGGTTTCCTGCCTCGCCCGATCGCCGCGCCGCGGCGTGCCCTGCTCGCGATGACAGCTCCCTCGCTTCCGCCGGCGCGGCGGCGTGCCCGGCGGGGAAGACGCCGGCGATTGCGGGCTTGTGCTCGCCCAACCACCAGCCACCCGCCGCCAGATACGAACCACGAACCACGGGGCACCTGCTCCGAGAATGCGGGTGAGCCAGGCAGCCTCCTCCTGCAACTCGGGTTCTTGGCTCCAAGCGGCATCGGCCTCCCGTTCGACCCCGACTCCGTTTTCATCCTCCGTGGCGCCGGGGACCGGCATGCGAGACTACAATCCTCCCCGTGCGCGTGCTCATGCTCCTCTCGACCGAGTGGCGGCCGGCGTTCACGCGGTACGGCGGCGCCTGGGTGCGCGCCGGCGGCTCGTTCGACGAGCTCCTGCCGCTTTCGCCGCTCGACGAGCTGCCGCCCGACCTCGAGTGCGACGGCGTGCTGCTCACCGGCGGCGCCGACGTCGGGCCGGAGTGCTACGGCGAGCGGCCGGCGCCCGGGATCGAGCTCGATACCTGCCCGCCGCGCGACGCGCTCGAGCTCGCCGTGCTGGCGCGCGCCGACGAACGGCGCTGGCCGCTGTTCGGGATCTGCCGCGGGCAGCAGATCCTCAACGTTCAGCGCGGCGGCACCCTCTTCCAGGACCTCGACAGCGCCGGGTTCCCCGGCCACCGCGTCGACACGCCGCGCGACGCGCCGGCGCACGCCGTGCGGCGGCAGGGCGCGGCGCGCTGGCTCGATCTCCTGCCCGCGGAGGTCATGGTGAACACCCGCCACCATCAGGCGGTGCGCCGGATCGGCCGCGGCCTTCGCGCGGTCGCGGCCGCGCCGGACGGCGTGGTCGAGGCGCTGGAGGGCGACGACGCGGACCGCTGCGTGATGGCGGTGCAGTGGCACCCCGAGGACATCGCGGGCGGCGTGCACGAGGCGCTGTTCCGGGCCTTCCGCGAGGCGTGCGCGCGTCGGGCGGCGGCGCGGGGGCGCCCGTGAGCGCCCTGGCGCGCGCGCTCGTCGCGGCCGCCGTGGCCGCGCTGGCCGGCTGCGAGACCGATGCTCCCACCGCCGCCGAGCGCGCGGCGGTCGAGCCGGTCGTGCGCGCGTTCGTCGAGGCGCTCGCGCGGGCCTACGCCGAGCTCGACGCGGGCGGCCTCGCCGGTCTCGGCGCGCCGCGCCTGCTCGAGGACGCCCGCCGCGACATCGAGCTGCTGCGGGCCGGCGGCGTCCGCCTCGCCCCGCGCCTGGTGTCGCTCGAGATCTCCGACCTGAAGGTCCTGCGCCACGCCAACGCCTACGCGGCCTGCACCGAGGTGTGGGACACCACGCGCTTCGACGCGTTCACCGGCGAGCAGGTCGGCCGCGACCCGGCCTCGACGCTGCACTCGCACATCCAGCTCAAGCTGGTGTCCGGCGCCTGGCTGGTGCTCTACCGCGAGGTGGAGGAGACGGCGACCGGACCGCGTTTGGTCGTGCCCGCGCCGGAGCCGCGCTAGCGATGCCGGCAACGATCGCCATCGTCGGCCGTCCCAACGTCGGCAAGTCGACGCTCTTCAACCGCCTCACCGGGACCCGCCGCGCGCTCGCGCACGACCTCCCCGGCGTCACCCGCGACCGCGTGGCCGGCGAGGCGAAACGCCCGGACGGCGGCGTCGTCACGGTCGTCGACACCGGCGGGTTCGAGCCCGAGTCCGAGGAGCTGATCCCGCGGCTGATCCGCGGCCAGGTGCTGGTCGCGCTGCGGGAGGCGAATGCCGTGGTCCTGGTCGTCGACGCCGCCGCGGGACTGACGCCGGCCGACGAGGACGTCGCCGCCGGCGTGCGCCGCGTCGGCAAGCCGGTGGTGGTCGCCGCCAACAAGACCGATCGCCGCGTCGGCGCGGCCGGCGCCGACGAGTTCGCCGCGCTGGGATTCGAGGTGGTGGGGATCTCGGCCGAGCACGGGCGCGGCATCGGCGACCTGTGGGAGGCGCTGGCGCCGCACCTGCCGCCCCCCGAGGAGGCCGAGCCGCTCGCCCCCGAGCTCGCGGTGGCGATCGTCGGCCGCCCCAACGTCGGCAAGTCGTCGCTGGTCAACCGGCTGCTCGGCGGGGAGCGGGTGCTGGTCAGCGCTGTGCCGGGGACGACCCGCGACGCGGTGGACACCCTTTTGACCTACCGCGACCGTACCATCCGCCTGGTCGACACGGCGGGGATCCGCCGCCGCGGCCGCACCGAGACCGGGCCGGAGGTGCTGTCCGTGGTGATGGCCCGCAAGGCGATCGAGCGCGCCGACGTGTGCGTCCTCATGATCGACGCCGCCGAGGGCCTCACCGCACAGGACACGCACGTCGCCGGGTTGATCAACGACGCCGGGCGCGCGGTGGTGGTAGCGATCAACAAGGCCGACCTCATCCGCTCCGGCGTCGCGCGCTCGCGCGCCGACCTCGGCGCGCAGGCGCTCGACCGCTTGAAGTTCCTCAAGGACACGCCGATAGCGTTCATATCGGCGCACACCGGCGAGGGCGTCGGCACGCTGCTGCCGCGGGTGCTGGCGAGCGGCGACGCGTTTCGGCTGCGGATGCCGACCGGCGAGCTCAACCGCGTGCTGCGCGCGGCGTGGGAACGGCAGCCGCCGCCCGGCGGCCGCCGGCCGATCCGCCTGTACTACGCGACGCAGACCGGGTCCGGGCCGCCGCGCGTCGCCCTCTTCACCTCGACGTCGCAGGAGCTCCACTTCTCCTACCAGCGCTACCTGGAGAACGCGCTGCGCGCCGCGTTCCCGTTGGCGGGCGCGCCGCTTCGGTTTATCATGCGCGTGAGGCACGAACGGAGCTCTTGATGGTCCACTTCCGACCCCAGGCGCGCGAGATCATCGTGAAGGTCGTCTACTACGGTCCGCCGCTGGGGGGCAAGACCACCAACCTGCGCACCCTCTACCAGGGGTATCCGGCGTCGACGCGGGGCGAGCTCGTGGTGGTTCCGGCCGGCGGCGACCGCACGATCTTCTTCGACTTCCTGCCGATGGACGCCGGGCACCTGCGCGGCATGCGGCTGCGCGTGCAGCTCTACACGGTGCCGGGGCAGGTGCACTACAACGCCACCCGCCAGGTGGTGCTGCGCGGCGTCGACGGCGTCGTCTTCGTCGCCGACTCGCAGCGCGAGCTGATGCGGTCCAACCGGGAGTCCTGGGAGAACCTGAAGGAGAACCTGCTCCTCCAGGGGCTGGCGCTGTCGGACCTGCCGCACGTGCTGCAGTACAACAAGCGCGACCTCGCCGGCGTCGCCGACATCGACGAGATGGACCAGCTCCTCAACGAGTTCAGCTCGCCGTTCTACGAGGCCGTGGCGTCACAGGGGATCGGCGTCGAGGAGACGCTGCAGGGGGTGGTCAAGCTGGTTGCCCGCTCGCTGCGCGAGCGCTTCCGCGTCGGCGCCGAGACCGGCCTGCCGGGGCTGGGCGAAATCACGCTCTCCCCGGTCTCGATCCGCGACGAGCCGCCGGCGGCGGTCGCGGACGAGACACCGGCGCACATCTTCCCCCTCGCGCCGCCGCCCTCCGTTGCGTTTGCGGCGGCCGCGAACGACGGCCTCGACGAGGTCTTCTCCATGCCGGCGCCGCCCGAGCCGGCGGCGAGCACCGAGGAGGTGACGCAGAAGGTCAAGGTGACGCCGGTTGCGCCGCCGGCGAGCACGCCGCTGCCGCAGCTCGACGACCCGTTCGACGAGGCGCCGCCCGCGCCTTCGGCCGCCGTGCGTGCGGCGCCCGCCGCCGCGGCCGCGGTGCTGCGCGAGGACGACGTGTTCGAGCTCGAGGCGCCGCCCGCGCCGCCGCCGGCCGACGCGCTCGGCGGCGAGGCGCTCGCACCGCCCGGCGCCGAGACGCTCCTGCCCGAGTTCGCGGTCGAGCCGCTCCCGGCGCCCGCGGCAGAGGCGCCGGCCGAGCCGGAGCTCGCGTTCGAGGCGCCGCGCGAGGTCGAGGTGCCTCCGGTCGCCGTCGAGCTGCCGCCGGCCGGCGTCGCGGGCGCCATCCAGCGCGTGGTGCCGCGTGCGCTGGCGCAGTACGGCGAGGTGCGCGAGCTCGAGCTCGAGGTGCCGGTGCCGTCCGTGTGGGTGGGCGGCAAGCGGATGACGCTGCAGCTCCGCCTCACCCTCGTCCCGCAGGAGGACGAGAATGCCGTCTGATCCGCGGATCCCCGAAAAGGACGATTTCAAGATCGGCGAGGTGTGCGAGATCGCCGGGGTCAAGCCGTTCGTGCTGCGCTACTGGGAGACCGAGTTCCCGGAGCTGTCGCCGGCCAAGGGGGCGGGCGGGCAGCGCACCTACACCCGCGCCGACGTCGAGCTCATCCTCCACATCAAGCAGCTCCTCTACGAGGAGCGATTCACCGTCGCCGGCGCGAAGAAGCGCCTCGCCGAGGAGGCGCCCTCCGCGCCGACCCCGGCGCCGGCTGCGCTTGACACGGAGGAGGGAAAGCAAGTAGAAAGCCTGCGCGATCTGCTCGCGGACGTGCGGCGGGAGATCGGCGAGGTCATCACCCTTCTGAAGTAGTCCGGTCGGGACGTGGCGCAGCCTGGTAGCGCACTTGAATGGGGTTCAAGGGGTCGCGAGTTCGAATCTCGCCGTCCCGACCAAACGGAACAAAGGACTTACGAGCCGCCGCTGGGCGGCTCGAATCGTGAAAACGACCGAGTTGCGCCCCATGTGCGCCCCTTGCGCCTTTCTTGCGCCCCGGCGCCCCGGATGGGTGCCGGATGGGTGCCTGATGGGTGCCTGATGGGTGCCGATGGGTGCCTGATGGGTGCCGATGGGTGCCGATGGGTGCCTGATGGGTGCCGATGGGTGCCTGATGGGTGCCTGGCCCAACGATCTTGATGGGTGCCTTGATGGGTGCCTGGCCCAACGATCTTGATGGGTGCCTTGATGGGTGCCTGGCCCAACGATCTTGACGATGTCGAGGGTTGTTTGCTTGGCGTGCGGTTCTGACACTGCCACTACCAGTGCGACGCCAACCCAAGGCGGGCGAGGCGGCGGCGGAAGGTCGCATCGAAGGTGGCGATGGCGTCGAAGCGCTCATGCTCGCAGACAGCAGCCAGCGCGGCGTCGGCGAAGTCGGGAATCCTGGCAGGCCAGAGCTCGAGCACGCGAGGCCAGGGCAGTGCATCAACGGTCCGCAGGCCCGGGAGGGCGAGAAGGTCGCGCAGCGTGGCAGCCGTCTCATCGCGCGATACCCGGTAGAGGTTCTGGAGCACGTAGACCAGCTCGGCCAGGACGAGCTGCGGCAGGAGGATTTCCATCTCCCTCCGCGCGGCGGCATCCAGAAGCGCCGCCGCCTTTGCCTGTTGGCCGGGGTCCCTATCGGTCAGGAAGGAGGCAATGACGTTGGTGTCGACAACGACCCGCTTCATGCCTGGCCTGCTCCGCGCTGCTCGCGGGCGCGGTGGATGTCCTGCGCCGTCGACCCGCGCCCCACGCGGATCGCGCCGCGTCGGCGGAGGAACGCGCGGTGGCTCACCGAGATGCGCACGGTGTTGCCGACGAGCTCCCAGTTGAGGGCATCGCCGGGCCCCACCGCGAGACTCTCGCGAACCTCCCGCGGGATCGTGGTTTGACCCTTGCTCGTGATCGTGGACTTCGGCATCGGTCCTCCTTACGCAAATCTACATTCGGTAAGGAATGGTGTCAAGCATCTCGGCACGCTGCGCGGCACGCGCGACCGCGGCAACAACCGTGGTCGTCATCGAGCACCACCTCGACGCTTCTCGCCGGCAGCGGCAGCCACCATGGTCTCGCTTCCCCGCGGCCTGGGCTAGACTGGGAAGCCCAGGCCCGCGCTGAACGGGTCTCGAAGGGACCATGGACCACATCCGCAACTTCTGCATCATCGCGCACATCGACCACGGCAAGTCGACGCTCGC
>CAZQLL010000021.1:0-76290 GCA_964594125.1 uncultured Thermoanaerobaculia bacterium
TTGCGCAGGTCGCTGCCGTTGTTGGCGTCGGCGTAGGCGAACTGGCGCAGGATGGGGCTGTCCGCCCAGCCGCTTGTCGACTGGCGGACGGTCGACAAGCGCTCCGCCCGGTCGTAGGCGAGCTTGCCGTAGTTGAGGCCGTCGAATTCTCGCAGCGCGTGCCCGCGGGCGTCGTAGTACGGATAGCTGGTGGCGCCGTTGCCCGAGACGCCGATCTCCGGGAGCTGCTCGGAGGTGAGGAAGCCGCGGTTGTCATAGGTGAACAGCCGCCGCTGAGTGGGCTTGTACGTTCCGTTGGGGTTGGTGAACCACGGGTCGCTCGCGTGCGGGTTGGCGCAGACGCGGGCGAGGCGGTTGCCGACGTCGTAGCCGTACGAGGTGGCGACGTCGGCGCCGCCGCTGCCCGCCTGCTCGGTGAGCTTGAGTAGACGGCCCTGGCGGTCGTACAGGGCGGTGGTGACGGCGTTACGCTCGGTCGCGGGCGTGCCGCCGGTGTCGGAGAACACCTTGAGCGTGCGGGTCACCTGGCGGGTGCCGAGATAGGCGAGCGTGATGTTGTGGGAGGTTCCGTCGGGAGGGGTGATGGTGGTCGGGCGGCCGAACGGGTCGAAGCCGGAGTAGGCGGTGGACTTGATGGAGCTGCCCGTAGCGCCCGAGGGTTGCCACTCCGAGACGGAGACCCGGCGCCCGTTGCCGTCGTACGTCGTAAGGCGCTGGTTCTCTCTCACTCGATCGTCGCGAAGCACTCCCTGCCGGGCACGGGCCGCTCGACGATGCCGAGATCGAGGAGCTGCTTCGCCAGGGTGTCCCAGCGCGTCTCGCTCATCGCGCCGAGGCCGTGCGCGCGGGTGTCGTCGCTCTCGAGCAGCGGGCGCTGCGCTGTCGCGCCCTCGGCGAACGCCGCCATGTCCATGGCGGTGTTGAGGCGCGCCATGACGGCGTTGGCGGGTGCCGGGTCGGCGAGGTAACCCTGCCAGCCGGCGCGCAGCGCCGCGAGCACGCGCGCGCACAGCGCGCGGTTGGTGCGCAGGAAGTCGCCGCGCGTGATCACCACGGCGGTGTACGGGTCGAACCCGGTCTCGGCGATCAGGAACACCTTCGTCTCGACGCCGCGGCGCTGCGCCGTGACCGGCTCCGCGAAGACGAAGCACTGCATCGCCATGTCGGCGGCGCCGGGCGCGAGGAACTGCGCCATCGCGCCGGAGCCGTACGGCACGACCTTCGTCTTCGACATGTCGTAGCGGGCGCGCAGCCACTTCAGGTAGGCGAGACCGGGCTGGGCGATCAGGGTGCCGCCGGCGGCGAGCAGCTCGCCGATGCTCCCGACCGGACGCTCGCGCTTGACCATGATCGCCTGCGGCGAGGTCTGGTAGGTGGCGAACAGGGCGACGACGTCGGCGCCCTTCTCGCGCAGCGACACCACCTCGTCGGCGGCGGCGATCGCGAAGTCGACGCGCCCCGCCGCCGCCATCTGCACCGCCGGCACGTCGGGACCGCCCTTGAGGATCTCGACGGCGACGCCGGCGCGCGCGAAGTGGGCCGCCCGCTCGGCCTCGTAAATGCCGCCGAACTCCGGCTCGGGCAGCCAGTTGAGCTGGACACGCACTCTTCTGGCCACCGGGGGCGTCTCTGCAAGAGCAGACGGGACCGTGGCGGCAGCCAAAAGAGTGAGAGAGAACGCGACGCCCGTGACGGTAAGGCCTGGTCTCATGCGGGCATTGTCGCGCAGCCGACGACCGATCGGTTCGGCGGTTGCGGAATGCCTTCGCAGGACTTCGGGACCCCTCGTCGGCCTGCGGCCTCCTCGGGGTGACAGCGGTTCGGGGCAGGCAAGTTCCGGCGGGAAGCAGAGAAGCAGTTATCCGGAAGCGCCGGGAAGGCGGTGGCGAAACGCCGCCGCGGGATTCCGGTCCCTCCGTCGGCCTGCGGCCTCCGCGGGGTGACAGCGGTTACGCACGCGGTGCGCGTCCCGCATCGGCGGTCCCCGGCGCGGCTACTCTGCCGCGGCGTCGGCGCTGGGGTGCCAGCGGCGCAGCGAGAGCCAGGCAGCGAGCGAGACGAGGGCGAACAGCGCGAGGCCGAGCAGCGAGGCGAGGCCGACGGCGGCGAACAGGCGGTCGGTGTGCGACTCGCGCGAGTAGGTGAGCACCAGCATGCCGATGCCCGCGTCGTTGCCGGCGTAGGAGGCGACGAACTCGCCGACGACCGCGCCGATGACGGCGAGCCCGGCGGCGACCTTCAGCCCCGCGAAGATGTTGGGCAGCGCGAACGGGAGCCTGAGCTTGAGCAGGCGCGCCGCCGGCGAGGCGCCGGCGAGGCGGAACAGGTCGAGCAGCGCCGGGTCGGTCGAGCGCAGGCCGGTCACCGTGTTGACGATCACCGGGAACACCGAAACGACGAACGCCGCGATCGCGACCGGTCTGGTGCCGAACCCGAACCAGACGACCAGCAGCGGCGCGATCGCCACCAGCGGCACCGTCTGGAGGAACACGGTGAACGGGTACACCGCGCGCTCCACCCAGCGCGCGCTCGCGATCACGACGGCGAGGGCGACGCCGAGTGCGGCGGCGAGCGCGAACCCGGCAAGCGCCGCCTGGCCGGTGATCCAGGCGCCCCGCGCCAGCGTGCCGCCGTGCTTCACGAGAGCAGCGGCGATCGCCGACGGCGGCGGTAGCAGGTAGGCGGGGACGGCGAGCGCCCGCACCGCCGCCTCCCACGCGGCGTTCGCCGCCAGGAACGTCAGTACCGGCGGCAGCGCGGGGGCCGCGAGGCGGCGGATCATGGCAGGCCCCCGCCGCGCTCGAGCGCCTCGTGGAGTGCGCCCGCGAGCCGGTGGAACGCCGGGTCGGCGCGCAGCGCCGGCGAGCGGTCGGCGGCCCCGAGCCCCGGCAGCTCGGCGACCACCCGCGCCGGGCGCGGCGACAGCACCACCACGCGCTCGGCGAGGAACGCCGCCTCGGCGATCGAGTGGGTGACGAACAGCACGGTGAGCGGGCGCGCCGCGCACAGCGCGAGGAGCTGCTCGTCGAGGCGGTGGCGGGTGATCTCGTCGACCGCCGCGAACGGCTCGTCGAGGAGCAGCAGCTCGGGATCGGTGACGAGCGCGCGCGCGAGCGAGGCGCGCATCCGCATGCCGCCCGAGAGCTGCGCCGGGTAGCGCCCGGCGGCATCGCCGAGGCCTACCTGCGCGATCAACCGCGCCGCCGCCGACGCGCGCTCGGCGCGGCCGGCGCCGGCCAGCTCGAGCGGCAGCTCGACGTTGCCCTGCACGGTGCGCCACGGCAGCAGGTGGGCGTCCTGGAAGACGAACGACACGCGCCCTCGCGGCGCGCCGACCGCGACCTCGCCGGCCTGCGCCGCGTCGAGACCGGCGACCAGCCGCAGCAGCGTCGATTTGCCGCACCCCGACGGTCCCAGGATCGCGACCAGCTCGCCGGCGCGCACCTCGAGGTCGACGCCGTCGACCGCCGCCACGCCGCCCGGGAAGACGCGGCGGATGCCGCGCAGCGACACGGCGGAGGCAGCGGCTGGGGCGGCGGTAGTCATCGCGCGGCATTATCGCCCGACGCCGCGGACGGCGTGATCGTGGTGCCGGTGCGCTACCCTGTCGCACAGCGTTCATGTCTCCCACGACGCCCCGGACCCAAGATGAAAACCGGGGGGCCGGCGCCCTCGCCGGCCTTCGTGCCGGCGCCCTCGCCGGCCCGCGGCGATTTCGGACGGCGGCGGTGTGGCTGTGGCTGCTCGCGGCCGTGACGGCGTGCTCGTGGCTGCTGCTCGTGGTGGCTCGCCGCTGGCCGGCGCCGGCCGGCCCCGCCTGGGGGATGTCGCGCGCCGCCTGGTGGGCGGCGCTCGTCTGCCTCGCCGCTGCGGCGGCGGGCGTCGCGCGGCGCTCGCTCGCCGCGGCCGGGGAGCCGGGGGCTTCGCCCGCGCTGCTGCTGCGGCTGACGGCGGTGGCGGGGCTGGCGGCGCTCGCAGCCGCCACCGTGGCCACCGCGCGGACCCCGGGGGCGCCGCGCGACCTGACCGACCTCACGTTCGCCGCCGTGCTGGCGGCGGCGCTCGCCGCGTGCGCCGCGACGCTGGCGCTGCGCCCCGCGCTCCTCGCGCCGCCGCACCGCCGGTGGGCGCGCGCGCTCGACGCCGTCGCGTTCAACCTCGCCGTCGTGCTCGTCGTCTGCGAGGCGGCGGTGGCGCTGGCGGGGCGGTTCTCCTCCAGCCCGCTGCTCCACTTCGACCGCGTGTTCGGCGGCTCGGGCGGCGACGCGGCGGTGCGCTCGACGCTGCGCGCGTTTCGCCTCAAGCCGGGCACCCCGTTCTTCGACGCGACCGTGAACTCGCGCGGGTTCGCGGACGCCGAGCCGTTCGCCGCCGGGCCGCGCGACTTCGTGGTCGCCGTCCTCGCCGACTCGTTCGGCGTCGGCGTGGTGCCGATCTCGTACAACTTCACCTCGGTCGCCGAGCGTGCGCTGGCGTCCGGGCTCGCCGGGCGCTACGAGCGCGTCGCCGTGCACAACCTCGGCGTCGCCTCGATCGGCCCGCCCGAGTACTACTACCTGCTGCACCGGGAGGCGCTGCCGCTCAACCCAGCGCTGGTCGTCGTGTGCCTGTTCGTCGGCAACGACCTCGGTGCGCCGCTCGCCCGTCCGCAGGTGACGATGGCGAGCCTGGAGAGCTGGCGCTCGTGGCAGCTCGCCGCGCGCCTGGCGGCGCTCGGCGGGACGCGCGCCGGCGGCGCCGTCGAGTTCACCGACTGGGGCCGCTTCGAGCGCGGCGTGCCGCCGTGGGTGCTCGACCACCGGCTGGAGCCGCCGTCGTTCAGCGAGGAGCGGTTCATGCAGATCGAGCTCGAGCGCGCCGGCTGGTTCAGCCTCTCGTGGGCCGAGCTGCCGGAGAAGATCGAGGCTGCGTGCCGGACGCTCCGGGAGTTCCACGCCGTGCTCGGCGACCGGCTGCTGGTCGCGCTGCTGCCGGACGAGATGCAGGTGAACGACGCGCTGTGGCAGGCGGTGCTGCGGCGGGTGCCCGCCCCCGGGGTCATGCGCCGCGAGCTGCCGCAGCAGCAGCTCGTGCCGTGCTGCGAGCGCGCCGGCATCCGCGTTCTCGACCTGCTGCCCGCGCTGCGCGCCGCCGAGCGGACCGCGCCGACCTACCACCTGCGCGACACGCACTGGAACGCCCACGGCAACCGCATCGCCGGCGAGGAGCTCGCCGCCTGGATCCGCGCGCACAGGGCCCCGGGTGCACAGCCGAGTTGACAGCCGTGCCGCCGGTCGGCTAGATTCCGCGGCGATGCGGTACGCTGCTGCTCGCCACCATCACCACTGGCACTGGCCGGTAAGGCGGTAGGCGGGGCATGCCCCGCTTGGCCGTCGGGCTCAAGCGGGGAGAGAAGGCAGGCGGCACCGATCACAACCTCCCCGCACCCCGGCGGGGAGGTTTTCGGGTCTATGGAGATCATCGCAACGTATGTGCCTAACGCCGGCAGCGACCCGCGCGCGGAGCTGGCAGCGCCGCCGCCCGGGGCGACGATGGTGGAGCTGCGCGCCGACCTGCTCGAACCGGCGGCCGACCTCGCGGCGCTGCTCGCTGCCTGCCCGCTGCCGGCGGTGGTGACGCTGCGCTCGGCGGCGGAGGGCGGGCGCGGCCCCGACGACCCGGCCGCACGCCGCGCGTTCTACGAGCGGGCGATCGCCCTTCCAGCGGACTTCTTCGACGTCGAGCGGCGCGATGCCGAGCTGCTCGGCGCGGTGGTGCCGCGGGAGCGGGCGATCGTCTCGGCGCACCTCGCCGCGGGGACGGATGCCGCGACGCTCGAGGCGACCGCCGCCGCGCTGCTCGCCACCGGCGCCCGCCTCGCCAAGGCGGTGGCGCACGCCGCGTCGCTCGCCGACACGCTGGCGGTGCTCTCGCTCGCCGCCGCGGTCGGCCGCGGCACGCGCGACAAGCGGCTGGTCGTATTCGCCTCGGGTGACGCCGGCCGCGCGACGCGCCTGCTCGCGCCGCTGCTGGCGGCGCCGATCGCCTACGCCGCGTGGGACGAATCGCGGGCGGCGGCGCCGGGCCAGTACGCGCCCGCCGAGATGCAGGCGCTCGCCGGCCATCTCGGCGGCCGGCCGCGACGGCTGTTCGCGGTGCTCGGGAAGCCGGTGGCCGGCTCCCTGTCGCCGCGCATGCACGCCGCCGCCTACCACGCGCTGGCGCTGCCCAACCTGTTCGTGCCCATCGAGGTGAGCACCGCCGACGAGCTCGACGCGCTGCTCGGCCCGCTCGGCGAGAGCTGCCTCGACGAGATCGGGCTGCCGGTCGGCGGGTTCGCGGTGACGATGCCGTGGAAGGAGGAGGCCGCGCGCCGTTGCGACGTGCTGGCGCCGCGCGCGCAGCGCGCCCGCGCCGCCAACACGGTGCTGCCGCGCCCCGGCAAGACGCTCGGCGACTGCACCGATGTCGACGGGATCGCGCGCGTGCTGCTCGAGAGCGGCGTCGACGTCGGCGGCGCTCCGGCGCTGGTGCTCGGCACCGGCGGCTCGGCGCGCGCCGCGGCGGTCGCGCTCGACCTCGCCGGCGCCGAGGTGGCGATCGCCGGCCGCGACCGCGCCGCCGCTGCGGCGCTCGCGGCGGAGCTCGGCGCGACCGCCGCCGAGCCCGGCGACAGCGAGCGCGCCGCGGTCGTGGTCAACGCCACGCCGGCCGGGCGCGACGGGGCGCCGGACCCCTGGCTCGAGGCGCTGCGCGCTCCCGCCGGGGCGCTGGCGATCGACCTGCCGTACGGCGACGCGCCGACGTTCCTCTGCCGTCTCGCCGCCGCGCGCGGCTGGGCGTACGCGGGGGGGCGCGAGGTGCTGCTCTGGCAGGGGGTCGCGCAGTTCGCCGCGATGAACGCGGTGGCGCCGCCGGTCGAGGCGATGGCGGCGGCGCTCGGCCTCGCGCCGGAGGCGGCGTGAACGCCCCCGCGATCCCGGCCGGGGTGCTGGCGCTCACCGGCGACGCGGTGCGCCGCCAGCGCGCCGCCGAGCAGCGCTGCCTCGACCTGCTCGCCGCCGAGGGGTTCGAGGAGGTGCTGCTGCCGGTGCTCGAGTACGAGCAGGAGCGCTCCGACGGCTACCGCTTCGTCGACCGCTCTGGGCACGTCGCGGCGCTGCGCACCGACTTCACGCCGCTGGCCGCCCGCATGCTGGCGCCCGGCCTCGACGCGCGCGCGCTGCCGCTGGCGATCTGCTACGCCGGCGAGGTGGTGCGGCCGCGGCCGCACCGGCTGCGCCAGCTCCCGGAGCTGTACCAGCTCGGCTTCGAGCGCTACGGCGTCGAGCGCGGCGCCGCGGGCTCGCTGGCGCTGACGGTGCGGCTGCTGGCGGCGATCGGCGTGGCGCCGGCCGCCTGTCACCTGACCGCCAGCGTCGCCGGGCTGGCCGAGCGGGTGCTGGCGCGGCTGCTCGGGCGCGCTCCGGAGGAGGCGCTGGTCGAGCTGATGCGGGTGCGCGACCTCGACCGCCTGCGCGACCTCGTCCCCGCCGCCCGGCCGCTCGCGCGAATGCTCGAGGCGGCGTTCTCCGGCGGCGAGCCGGCGGCGTGGGCCGACGCGCTCGGCGTGCGCGCCGAGCTCGCGGTGCTCGACGGCGTCCTCGCGGCGGCTGCGGCGGCCGGCGTGCCCGCCTCGATCGACGTGGCGCCGCGCCTCGCCGGCGGCTACTACCGGGGCGCGGTGTTCGCGTTGTGGGGGCCGCGTTCGCTTGCGGTGGTCGCCGCCGGCGGCGATTACGAGGTGGCGACCGCGGGCGGCGCGCTGCCCGCGACCGGCGCCTGCGTGACGCTCGGCGTCGCCCTGGAGGAGGCGCCACGAGCCGTGGAGGAGGCCGCCACCGCCTGCGGGCCCGGCGCAGCGGACCTCCCTCCGGGGGGGTCGTCATGTTGACCGTGGCGCTGCCGAAGAGCCGGCTGCTCGACCGGGTCGTCGAGCTGGCCGACGCCCGCGGGCTCGCCATCGGCGCCGCGGTGCGCGCCGCCGGGCGTGCGCTCGTCGTCGAGGCGGACGGCCTCCGCCTGCTGCTGCTCAAGGACGCCGATGTGCCGGTGTACGTCGAGCAGGGAATCGCCGCATGCGGCATCGCCGGCCTCGACCAGGTGCTCGAGCGCGACGCCGACGTCCTGCGGCTCGTGCGCCTGCCGATCGGGCACTGCCGCCTGTGCCTGATCGCGCCGGATGCGGGCGTCCGCGGCGACGACGGCGGGGCGCTCGTGATCGCGTCGAAGTACCCGCGGCTGGCGGCGCGGCTGGCCGCGGAGCGCGGGCGGCAGGCGCAGGTGATCCCGCTGGCCGGCTCGGTCGAGCTGGCGGCGCGGCTCGGTCTCGCGGACTACGTCGTCGACCTGGTGGAAACCGGGCGGACGTTGCGGGAGAATGGGCTGCACCCGGTCGAGGAGTGGCTCCCAGTGGCGCCGTACGTGATCGCCAACCGGGCGGCGTTCTTTATGCGGGGCGACGAGATCCGTGCGTTCGCGCGCACGGTGGGAGGTGAGCGATGAAGATCATGCGCAGCACCGACGAGCGGGGTCGGGCGTATCTCGAGCGTGCGGAGGCGCGCTTCGGCGAGGTGTTCTCCGAGGCGTTCGAGGAGCGGGTGCGGCACGTCGTCTCGGCGGTGCGCCGGCGCGGCGACCGCGCGCTGGCGACGTACGTCAAGCGCTTCGACCTCGCCGGGTTGAAGGTCGCGGACTTCCGCCTGCAGGGCCACGTCGGCGCCGGCGAGGACGTCGACCAGGCGTTCGTCGCCGCCGTCGAGGTGGCGATCGCGAACATCACGAGGTTCCACGAGGCGCAGGCGGTCAAGGGGTACACGCTCGACCACGAGGGGACGGAGATGGGGATTCGCGTCCGCCCGCTCGAGTCGGTCGGCGTCTACGTCCCCGGCGGCGCCGCGGTGTACATCTCGTCGCTGCTCATGGCGGTGGTGCCGGCGCGCATCGCCGGCGTGCCGCGCATCGCGGTGGCGACGCCGCCGCGCGCCTTCCTGTCGTCGCGCGAGCTGCGCTACGTGCTCGACCGCCTCGACCTGCGCGAGGTGTACCTGATGGGCGGCGCGCACGCGGTGGCGGCGCTCGTGTTCGGCACCGCGTCAGTGGCGCCGGTCGACAAGATCGTCGGCCCGGGCGGCCGCTGGGTGGCGGCGGCCAAGCGGGCGGTGGCGGGCCAGGTGGCGGTGGACCTCATCGCCGGACCGTCGGAGCTGGTGGTGATCGCCGACGCGCACGCCGAGCCGGAGATCGTCGCCGCCGACATGCTGGCGCAGGCCGAGCACGACCCCGACGCGCTGGTGGCGCTGGCGACGCCGTCGCGGGCACTCGCCGAGGCGGTGGAGAAGCGCCTCGCCGCCGCAACCAAGCGCCTGCCGAAGGGCGCGGCGGCGCGCGAGTCGCTGCGCCGCTGGGGCGCCATCCTGCTGACGTCCGACCTCGCCGGCGCCGTCGAGGTGGCCAACCGCATCGCGCCCGAGCACGTCGAGCTGCTGGTCGACGAGCCGCACCGCTGGGTGGACGGCGTCGAGCGCGCCGGCGCGATCTACCTCGGATCGTGGTCGCCGGCGGTGCTCGGAGACTACGTCGTCGGCTCGAACCACGTACTCCCGACCGCCGGCGCGGCGCGCTTCGCGTCGCCGCTCGGCGTCTGGGACTTCGTCAACCGCACCGCGGTGGTGCGGGTGGCGGCGCACCGCTACGCCGCGCTGGCGCGCCCGGCGGCGACGCTCGCCGGGATCGAGGCGCTGCCGTTGCACGC
This sequence comes from uncultured Thermoanaerobaculia bacterium, assembly GCA_964594125.1. Classification (GTDB taxonomy): domain Bacteria; phylum Acidobacteriota; class Thermoanaerobaculia; order Thermoanaerobaculales; family Thermoanaerobaculaceae; genus CAVRZJ01. Next base: position 9,773 of record CAZQLL010000021.1, read on the forward strand.
CGCCGCGCTTGCCGCCGGCAGCCGGGGGAAGATGTGACGGCGCGCGCGGAGCGGGTCGGCGGCTACGTCCGGGCCGGCGTCGCCGCCGTGATGGAGCGCCTCGACCTCAACGAGGCGCCGCGCGAGGCCGCCGCGGCGTACCGCGCCCGTGTGCTCGAGCTGCTGGCAGCCGCCGACTGGCGGCGCTACCCGGAGATCGACGCGCGCGCGGCGCGCGCGGCGGCGGCGGCGCTGTACGGGTGGAGCGCCGACGGGACGCTGGTCGGCAACGGCTCCAACGAGGTGCTCGCCGCCGCGTTCCGCGCGCTGCTGCCGCGCGGCGGCGCGGTCGCCGCCCTCTCGCCGTCGTTTTCCATGTACCCGGTGCTGGCGGCCCGCCAGGAGGCGCGGCTGCTGGCGATCCGCCTGCGGCCGCCGGGGTTCGCGGCGGCGGTCGAAGAGGTGCTGGCGCGCGCGGCGGAGGCCTCGCTGGTGGTGCTGTGCTCGCCCAACAACCCGACCGGCGGGGAGCTCGACGCCGCGCTGCTCGACGCCGTGGCGGCGCTCGGCGCGCCGGTGATCCTGGACGCGGCGTACGCGGAGTTCTCGCGGACCGACACGATCGAGGCGCTGCGCCGGGCGCCGAACCTGCTGGTGCTGCGCTCCCTCTCGAAGGCTTGGGGGCTCGCCGGGCTGCGCGTCGGCGCGCTGCTCGGCCACCCGCCGCTGATCGAGCGGGTGGCGGCGCAGGTGCAGCCGTTCGCCACGGGGTGGGTGGTCGAGGCGGCGTACCGCGCCGCCGCCGAGCTGCGCGAGCACGGGCAGACGCTGGTTCGCGAGATCGTCGGCGAGCGCGGGCGGCTGCTGGCGGCGGTCGCCGGCATTGCCGGCGCCGAGGCGGTGCCGTCGGCGGGGAACTTCTTCCTGCTGCGTCGGCCGGGGCTCACGGGGACGCAGCTCGTCGCCGCGCTCGCGGCGCACCGGCTGGCCGTGCGCGAGATCCCGGAGCTCGAGGACGACGGGTACGTCCGGGTGACGGTGGGCGCCGCGGCGCAGAACGACCTGCTGCTGGCGGCGCTCGCGGAGGTGGGGCGTGGATGAGCGGCGCGCGGCGGTGGAGCGGCGGACCGGCGAGACCGCGGTCCGCGTCGCGGTCGACCTCGACGGCTGCGGGTGCAGCGCGGCGACCGGCGTCGGCTTCCTCGACCACATGCTCGACGCGCTCTCGCGCCACGCCCGCCTCGGCCTCGAGGTGTCGGCCGCCGGCGACCTCCACGTCGACGCGCACCACACCGTCGAGGACGTCGGCCTGGCGCTCGGCGATGCGCTCGACCGGGCGCTCGGCGACCGCGCCGGCATCGCGCGCTTCGGGTACGCCTTCGCGCCGCTCGACGAGGCGCTGGCGCGCGCCGTCGTCGACGTCTCGGGACGCCCGTTCGCGCGCGTCGAGCTGCCGCGCGAGCTCGCCCTCGCGTTCGTCACGCCGCAGTTCCCGCTGACGCTGGTCGCCGAGTTCTGGCGCGCCCTGGCGAGCCGCGGCCGGCTCACGCTGCACCTCGACCTCGAGCGCGCCGTCGACCCGCACCACGCCGCCGAGGCGTGCTTCAAGGCCGCGGCGCTGGCGCTCGGCGCCGCGCTGCGCCGCGACGGCGACGCCGTCCCGTCCACGAAGGGGACGCTGACGGCATGACGGCCGTGGTGGTCGACTCGGGTGTGGGGAACATCCCCAACGCGATGCGCGGGCTGGCGCGGGCCGGGGCCGAGCCGGTGCTGTCCGCCGACGCGGAGGCGGTGCGGGCCGCGCGCTGCATCGTGCTGCCCGGCGTCGGCTCGTTCCCGGCGGCGATGGCGCGCCTGCGCGAGCGCGGCCTCGACGCGGCGCTGAACGACGCGGCGACCGCCGGCGCGGCGATCCTCGGCATCTGCCTCGGCCACCAGCTCCTGTTCGACGCCTCCGAGGAGTTCGGCGAGACCGCCGGGCTCGGGCTCGTCCCGGGCCGGGTCGAGCCGCTCCCCGCCGGCGCCCGCGTCCCGCACATGGGGTGGAGCCGGATCGCGGCGCGCCGCCCCGACCCGCTGCTCGCGGGGATCGAGGCCGGCGCCTGGATGTTCTTCGTCCACTCGTTCGCCGCCGCGCCGGCGGAGGACGACCTCCTCGCCACGGTTCCGTTCGGCTCAGCCGAGGTATGCGCGGCCGTCCGCCGCGGCCGCGTCTGCGGCGTCCAGTTCCACCCCGAGAAGAGCGGCGCCGCCGGCGCCCGGCTGCTCGCGAACTTCCTGGAGCTGGCGCGATGAGGCCGGCTCGGCTTCGCCGCGGCGGCGTGGATCGAGGCTCGTGGTTCGTGAATCGACAGTCCGGCCGCTCCTCGCTTCCCGGCTCGGTTCCCGAACCACGAAGCGCGAGCCGCGAACCACGGGCAGGGAGGGTGGCATGAGCTTCACGATCTACGCCGCCATCGATCTGGCCGGCGGCAGGGCCGTGCGGTTGTGGCAGGGCGACCGCGCGCGCTCGCGCGTCGTCGCGAACGACCCGGTCGAGCTGGCGCGGCGCCTGGTCGCCGGCGGCGCGCGCTTCCTGCACGTCGTCGACCTCGACGCTGCGTTCGCCGACGGCGAGAACCGCGCCGCGATCTCTCGCATCGTGGCGGCGGCCGGCGTTCCCGTGCAGGTCGGCGGCGGCGTCCGCAACCGCGCGGCGTTCGACGCGCTCGTCGCGGTCGGCGCGGCGCGGGTCGTGCTCGGCACGCTGGTGGTCGACCAGCCGGACGTGCTCGCGGCGCTGCTCGCGGCCGACCCCGAGCGCGTGGTCGTCGCCGCCGACGTGCGCGGGCGGCGCGTGGTCGCCGACGGCTGGCGCCGCGACGGCGGCGACGACCTCGCCGGGATGGGGGTGCGCATGCGCGCCGTCGGCGCTCGCCACCTGCTGGTCACGGCGGTGGAGCGCGACGGCACCGGCAGCGGCCCCGACCACGCCGTGCTGCGGCAGGCGCTGGCGGCGTTCGGCCCCGGCGTCATCGCCTCGGGCGGGATCGGCTCGGTCGAGGACGTGGCGAGGCTGGCGCCGCTGGCCGCGCAGGGGCTCGCGGGAGTCGTCGTCGGCTCGCTGCTCGTCGACGGCCGCGCCACGGCGGACGAGCTGCTGCGGGCAGCCTCGGGGTTCGAGGGCGGTGCAGTGCGCGCAGACGACGCCGGCGCGGCGGACATCGGGGGTCAGGGGTCAGGGAGCAGCGATCCGGGATGCGCGCACGGGGAGGCCTCTGCCGCGGCGGAGCGCGACGAGGCCGATCGGGCCACGGGCCGCGGGCCACGGGCCACGCCTTCCGAGGACGCCTGATGCCCGCCTTCCGCATCATCCCCTGCCTCGACGTCCGCGCCGGCCGCGTGGTCAAGGGGGTGAACTTTCTCAACCTGCGCGACATGGGCGACCCCGCCGAGCTGGCGCGGCGCTACCGCGACGAGGGCGCCGACGAGCTGGTGTTCCTCGACGTCACCGCCACCGTCGAGGCGCGCGACGCGCTGCGCCACGTGGTCGCCGCGGTCGCCGAGGCGCTCGACATCCCGTTTACCGTCGGCGGCGGCGTGCGCTCGGAGGAGGACGCCGCGGCGCTGCTGCTCGCCGGCGCCGACAAGGTGTCGGTCAACTCCGCCGCCGTCGCCGACCCGGATCTGATCACGCGCCTCGCCCGCCGCTTCGGCAGCCAGTGTGTGGTGCTCGCGATCGACGCTCGACGGCAGGGCGCCCGGCCCGCTTCCTGGGAGGTGGTCACCCACGGCGGCCGCCGTCCGACCGGGCGCGACGCGGTCGCCTGGGCGCGCGAGGGCGCCGAGCGCGGCGCCGGCGAGGTCCTGCTCACTTCGATGGACCGCGACGGCACCGGGCTCGGCTTCGACCTCGAGCTGTTGGCGGCGGTGCGCGCGGCGATGGACCTGCCGCTGGTGGCCTCGGGCGGCGGCGAGCGGGCCGAGCACTTCGCCGCCGCGGCGCGCGCCGGCGCCGACGCAGGTCTCGCTGCGACGATCTTCCACGAGGCGCGCGTCGCCATCGCCGACCTCAAGCGCGACCTCGCCGCCGCCGGCATCCCCGTCCGCCGGGAGATCTCATGACCACGTCGCGCAGCGGCCGTCCATCCGCCGCCGGCCTGACGGAGCGCGTGGCCTCACGCGCCGCACCGACATCGCCCGCCGGTCGCGACGGGCGTCGAGCCGGGGTTGGGCCTTCTCGAACCACGAACCGCGGGCCACGAAGCACGTTCCCTCTCGAGCTCCGCTGGGACGCCGCCGGCCTCGTCGCCGCGGTCGTCCAGGACGACGCCAGCAGCGCCGTCCTCATGCTCGGCTGGATGGACCGCGAGGCGCTCGCCGCCACGCTGGCCACCGGCGACGTGCACTTCCACTCGCGCTCGCGCGGCGTGCTGTGGCGCAAGGGCGAGACCTCGGGCAATGTGCTGCGCCTCGTCTCGCTCGCCGCCGACTGCGACGGCGACGCGCTGCTGGTGCGCGCGCGCCCTGCCGGCCCGACGTGCCACACGGGCGAGGCGAGTTGCTTCCACCGGGGCATGCACGAGACGGGTGACCCTGGGCAGAGCACCGACGAAGCCCGGGAGGGCCGGCGCCGTCGCCGGCCCGGTCGCCGCGCGGGCGAGGGCGCCCGCGCTCCCGAGATTCGCGAGGGTGCGAGCGCTCCCGGAGGACGCGGAGGCGGCGACGCGTCCGTGCCTCAGGCCGCGCGCGCCGGGGAAGCGCTCGACCTGGCGCCGCTGTTCGCGGTGCTGAGGGACCGCGCGGCGCGCCGGCCGGACGGGTCGTACACCGTGAAGCTGCTGGAGAACGAGGACAAGGCGCTGAAGAAGTTGATCGAGGAGGCGGGGGAGGTGGCGTTGGCGGTGAAGAACCGGGATCGCGCGAACCTCGTCTGGGAGGTCGCCGACGTGCTCTACCACCTGGCGGTGATCATGACGGCGCAGGGGGTCGCCCCCGCCGAGATCAACGCGGAGCTCGAGCGCCGCGCGGGAGCGCCGCGATGATCACCCGTCCGAGCCGCGAGGAGTTCGTCCGCCTCGCCGCTGTCCACGCGGCGGTGCCGGTGGTGCGCGAGCTCACCGCCGACACCGTGACCCCGACCGGCATGCTGCTGCGGCTGACGCGCGCCGGCCGTCACGCCTTCCTGCTCGAAAGCGTCGAGGGCGGCGAGCGCGTCGCCCGCTGGTCGTTCGCCGGCAACAACCCCGCGCGCGTCGTCACGGTGCGCAGCGGCGTCGCGGCGGTCGACGGAGAGCTCGTCAACTCCCCGCCCGTCGAGGCGCTGCGCGCCCACCTGGTCGGCCGCGACCGCGCGCCGCTGCCCGAGCTGCCGCCGTTCTGCGGCGGCGCCGTGGGGTGGCTGGGGTACGACACCGTCCGCCTGCTCGAGCGCCTGCCGACCCGACTGCCCGATCCGCTCGGGCTGCCCGAGGCGTGGTTCGGCGTCTACCCGGCGATCGCCGCGCTCGACCGGGTGCGCCAGCGGCTCCTGCTGGTCGCGACCGCCGCGCCCGCCGGGGGCGACCCCAGCGCGGCCTACGACGAGGCGCGCGAGCGGCTGGCGGCGCTGGAGGCGATGCTGGCGCCGCCGCTCGACGAGGCGCGGCCGGCGGCGCTGCCGCTCGCGCGCGGGGTGCCGCAGCCCGACGAGTCGTGGGAGGCGGCGCCCGGCGACGAGCGCTTCCTGGAGGCGGTGCGCCTGGCGCGCGAGGAGATCCGCGCCGGCGAGGCTTTCCAGGTCGTGCTCTCCAGACGCTGGTCGCGCCAGCTTGCGGCGTCGCCGCTGACGCTCTACCGCGCGCTTCGCCTGACCAACCCGTCGCCGTACATGTTCTACATCGACGGCGGCGAGGCGCAGGTGCTCGGCGCGTCGCCGGAGACGCTGGCAAGGGTGCGCGGCCGCGAGGCGGCGACGTGCCCGATCGCCGGCACCCGGCGGCGCGGGCGGACACCCGAGGAGGACGCGGCGCTCGCCGACGAGCTGGCCGCCGACGAGAAGGAGCGCGCGGAGCACCTGATGCTGGTCGACCTCGGGCGCAACGACATCGGCCGCATCGCCGCACCCGGCACGGTCAAGGTCGCGCGCTTCATGGACGTCGAGCGCTACTCGCACGTGATGCACATGACCAGCGAGGTGCAGGGCCGCGTCGAGCCCGGGCGGGACGCGCTCGACGTGCTGCTCGCCTGCTTCCCGGCGGGCACGCTGACCGGCGCGCCGAAGGTGCGGGCGATGCAGCTCATCGAGCAGCTCGAGGTGGTGCGGCGCGGCGTCTACGGCGGCGCCGTCGGCTACTTCGACTCGGGCGGCGACATGGACGCCTGCATCGCCATCCGCTCGGCGGTGGTGTCGCGCGGCGCCGTGCACGTGCAGGCGGGCGCCGGGGTGGTGTTCGACTCGGTCGCCGAGCACGAGCTCGCGGAGTGCGCCGCCAAAGCGCGCGCGGTGTGCCTGGCGGCCGAGCTGGCCGAGGACATGCGCCCATGATCGTGATGATCGACAACTACGACTCGTTCACTTACAACCTCGTCCAGTACCTGCGCGAGCTCGCGGCCGAGGAGCAGGTGAAGGTGGTGCGCAACGACGCCCTGGCCGTGGGCGCCGTGCTGGCGCTCGCCCCGCGCGCGATCGTGCTGTCGCCAGGGCCCGGCGTGCCCGAGGCGGCCGGCATCTGCGTCGAGCTGATCCGCGCGGCCGCGACGGTGCCGCTGCTCGGCGTCTGCCTCGGCCACCAGGCGCTGGCCGTGGCGTACGGCGGCCAGGTCGTGCGAGCGCCGCAGCCGCGCCACGGCAAGACCTCCGCGGTGCACCACTCGGGGCACGGGGTGTTCGCGGCGCTGCCCGACCCGCTCACCGCCACGCGCTACCACTCGCTCGTCGCGCGGCGCGACACGCTGCCCGCCGAGCTGCGGGTGAGCGCGTGGACCGACGACGGCCTGGTGATGGGCCTCGAGCACGTGTCGCGCCCGCACCACGGCGTGCAGTTCCACCCCGAGTCGCACCTGACCAGGTCCGGCAAGAAGCTGCTCGCCAACTTTCTCGCCCTCGCGGGTCCGGCGGGGGGACCGGGACCCGGGAACCGGGGGGCGGGAGCCATGCCGTGACGGCGGCCGTTCGCCGCCGCTCGGAAGTGTCGACGCGGGGCGCCCTCGCGGCGCCACGGGATCCCACCGCCGGCTCGCTCGTTCAGCTCGCTCACGGGACACGGTCGCCCCGCTGCGCGGGCCTTTTCGAACCACGATCCATGCACTACGGGCCACGTGCGCGAAGCGTGCCGCGGAGCGCGCGATGATCCGCGAGGTTCTCGAGCGCCTGCTCGCGGGCCACGACCTCGACGCCGCCGCCACCGAGGCGTGCTTCGAGGCGGTGATGGGCGGCGAGTGGACGGAAGCGCAGCAGGCGGCGTTCCTCGTCGCGCTGCGCGCCAAGGGCGAGGCGCCGGCGGAGGTGGCAGCGGCGGCGCGCGTGCTGCGCCGTGTCGCGGTGCCGGTGGAGACCGTGCGGCGGCCGCTGGTCGACACCTGCGGCACCGGCGGCGACGGCGCCCACACGCTCAACATCTCGACCGGCGCCGGGCTGGTCGCGGCCGCCTGCGGCGCCGCGGTCGCCAAGCACGGCAACCGCTCGGTGTCGTCGCGCTGCGGCTCGGCGGACGTGCTCGAGGCGCTCGGCGTCAGGCTCGACCTCGAGGCGGAGCGGCTGGGCACGCTCATCGACGCGCACGGCTTCGCGTTCCTGTTCGCGCCGCGGCTGCACCCGGCGATGAAGGCGGTGATGCCGGTGCGGCGCGGGCTCGGCGTGCGCACGGTGTTCAACCTGCTCGGGCCGCTGTCCAACCCGGCGGGCGTATCCCGCCAGGTGGTCGGCGTGTACAACCGCGCCGCCCAGGTGCTGGTCGCGGGGGCGCTGGCGGAGCTCGGCGCCGACCACGCCTGGGTCGTGCACTCCGAGGACGGCCTGGACGAGCTCTCCGTGTGCGCGCCGACGCGCGTCGTCGAGGTGCGTGCGGGCGCGGTCGCGGGCGAGCTGACGGTGGACCCGGAGGCGCTGGGCATCGCACACGCCGAGCGCGCGGCGCTCGCCGGCGGCGACGCCGGCGAGAACGCCGGCCGCCTGCGCGCGATTCTCGGCGGGCGCGAGCGCTCGCCGGCGGCCGAGGCGGTGGCGCTCAACGCCGGTGCGGCGCTGGTGGTCGCCGGCCTCGTGCGGGACCTCGCCGCCGGCCTCGCGGCGGCGCGCGCGAGCCTGGAGTCGGGTGCGCCCGCGGCGCTGCTCGACCGCATCGCCGCGGCGTCGCGCGGGGAGGCGGCGTGAGCGCGGGCGGTCCGCTGCCGGACGTGCTCGCCCGCATCGTTGCGGCGGTGCGCGAGCGTCTCGCCGCCGAGCCCGAGCCGGCCGACCTGCGGCTGCGCGCGGCGGCGGCCGCCGCGGCACGGCGGCGCGAGGGAACGCGCAGCCTGCGTGCGGCGCTCTCGGCGCCCGGCGTGCGGGTGATCGCGGAGTGCAAGCGGCGCTCGCCGTCCAGGGGCGTCCTGCGCGAGCCGTTCGACGCGGTCGCGCTGGCGCGCACCTACGAGGCGGCGGGCGCCGCGGCGATCTCGGTGGTCACCGAGGCGCGCTTCTTCGCCGGCGAGGCGGCGTGGCTGCCCGAGGTGCGCCGCACCGTCGGCCTGCCGGTACTGCAGAAGGACTTCCTGCTCGCCGAGCGGCAGCTCGCCGAGGCGGCGGTGCTCGGCGCCGATGCGGTGCTGCTGATCGCGCGCATCCTGCCGGGCGGCGAGCTCGCCGCGATGCTCGCGGCGGCGGCGGCGCTCGGGCTCGAGGTGCTGCTCGAGGTGCACGACCGTGCCGACCTCGAGCGGGCGCTGGCGCTGCCGGCAGCGGTGATCGGCATCAACGCACGCGACCTCGCGACGTTCGCCGTCGACCTCGACGCCGCGGCGGCGCTCGCCGCGGCGGTGCCGCCCGAGCGCGTGGCGGTGATGGAAAGCGGCGTCGCCGGCGGCGCCGACGTGCGGCGGCTGGGCGGTGTCGGCCTGCGCCGGTTCCTCGTCGGCGAGCACCTGCTGCGCGCTGGCGACCCCGGCGCCGCACTGCGCGAGCTGGTCGACGCATGCCGCGCGTGACCGTCAAGATCTGCGGGCTGACCAACCCGGACGATGCGCGCGAGGCGCACGCGGCCGGCGCGGATTTCCTCGGCTTCGTGTTCTTCCCGTCGTCGCGCCGCTGCCTCGGCGAAAACGCCGCGGCGTGGATCGCCGGGCTGCCGGGGCGGAAGGTCGGCGTCTTCCGCGACCAGCCGCCCGCGTTCGTCGCGCGGGTGCGCGATGCCGCCCGCCTCGACCTCGTGCAGCTCCACGGCGGCGAGCCGCTGGAAGCGTGCGCGGCACTGGGTGGCCGCGAGAGCGTGATCAAGGCGATCTCGGTGGCGGACGCCCTCGACTGGGACGCGGTGGCCGCGTACGCCGATGTCGCGCGCGTCCTGTTCGACACCGCCTCGCCGACCGGCGGCGGCACCGGCGCGACGTTCGACTGGGGGCTGCTGAAATGCCGCCCCGCCGGGCTCCGGTTCTGGCTCGCGGGTGGACTGAGGCCGGCGAACGTGGGCGGGGCGATCGCGGTGGTGCGGCCCGAGGGCGTCGACGTCGCTTCGGGCGTAGAGCGGTCGGTGGGGCGCAAGGACCCTGCTACGATACGGGCGTTCATTGCAGCGGTACGAGCGGCGGAGGGTGCTGAGCCTTGAGTGGCGTGAATCCGGAAGCGGTCGGCGTGTTTCCTGAGCGACTTGGACCTGGACTTGGACCTGGACCTCTTCTCGGACTTCGCCCCGGGCTTTCTTCCTTCACGGGCGTCGAGAGGTCGTGCTCAGGGACCAGGTCCAGGTCCAAGTCCAATCCAGAGCTCGTGGTAGAGACGCGAGTCGGGTGCCCGTCGAAGCTGGCGGCGGGAGAGACGACATGAAGCCGCTGCCGGACGACCGCGGCTACTTCGGCGCCTACGGCGGGCGCTTCGTGCCCGAGACGCTGATGGCGCCGCTCGCCGATCTCGAGGCCGCATGGCGCGAGGCGCGGCGCGACCGCGCGTACCGCAAGGAGCTCGAGCGCCTGCTCGCCACCTACTGCGGCCGGCCGACCCCGCTGTCGTTCGCCGCGCGCCTCTCCGAGCACTACGGCGGCGCCCGCATCTACCTCAAGCGCGAGGACCTCTGCCACACCGGGGCGCACAAGATCAACAACGCGATCGGCCAGTGCCTGCTGGCGAAGCGGATGGGCAAGCCGCGCGTGATCGCCGAGACCGGCGCCGGCCAGCACGGCGTCGCCATCGCCACCGCGGCGGCGCTGCTCGGTTTGCAGTGCCGCGTCTACATGGGCACCGAGGACGAGCGCCGGCAGTCGCTCAACGTCTACCGCATGCGCCTGCTCGGCGCCGAGGTGGTCGGCGTGGAGTCGGGCTCGCGTACGCTCAAGGACGCGATCAACGAGGCGCTGCGCGACTGGGTGACCAACGTGTCGACGACTCACTACGTGATCGGCTCGGTGCTCGGGCCGCACCCGTACCCGGCGATGGTGCGCGAGCTGCAGTCGGTGATCGGCTCGGAGGCGCTGCTGCAGATCCGCCAGCAGCACCGCGGCATGCCGAAGCTCGTCGCCGCCTGCGTCGGCGGCGGCTCCAACGCCGCCGGGATCTTCTCCGCGTTCGTGCCGTACAAGCAGGTCGAGCTGGTCGGCGTCGAGGCGGGCGGGCGGGGGAGCGGGCCGGGCGACCACGCCGCGCGCTTCGCCGGCGGCTCGCCCGGCGTGCTGCACGGCACCCGCACCTACGTGCTGCAGGATCAGCATGGGCTGGTCGTGCAGACGCACTCGGTGTCGGCCGGTCTCGACTACCCGGCGGTCGGCCCTGAGCACTCGCACTGGCACGACACCCAGCGCGTGCGCTACGTGCGGGTCGGCGACGACGAGGCGGTCGACGCGTTCCACCTGCTCGCCGAGCTCGAGGGGATCGTGCCGGCGCTCGAGACCGCCCACGCCCTCGCCTGGGTGGGCAACGTCGCCGGCCGCATGCGGCGAGACGACGCGATCCTCGTCAACCTCTCCGGCCGCGGCGACAAGGACGTCGTCGAGATCGCGCGCCTCGAGGGGGTGACGCTGTGAGCCGCCGCATCGAGCTCGCCTTCGCCCGCGCCGCCAGGCAGAAGCGCGCCGCGTTCATCCCTTACATCACGGCCGGCGACCCGGTGCCCGGCGCCACCGTCGGGATCGTGCGCGCGCTCGAGCGCGGCGGCGCCGACCTCGTCGAGCTCGGCGTGCCGTTCACCGACCCGATCGCCGACGGTCCGACCAACCAGCGCGCCGCCGAGCGCGCGCTCGCCGGCTGGACCACCCTCGGCACCGTGCTGCAGATGGTGCAGGAGCTGCGCTACGCGAGCGAGCTGCCGGTGGTGCTGTTCTCGTACTACAACCCGATCCACGCCTACGGCCTCGAGCGCTTCGCGATCGACGCCGCGGCGGCGGGCGTCGACGGCCTCCTGCTCACCGATGCGCCGGTCGAGGAGGCCCGCCCGGTCCACGACGCCCTCAAGCGCGTCGGCATCTCGCTCGTCCTCCTGCTCGCGCCGACCTCGACGCGCGCCCGCGTCAAGGCGGTGCGCAAGCTGGCCTCGGGGTTCGTCTACTTCGTGGCGCGCGCGGGCGTCACCGGCGTGCAGGAGTCGCTGGCGAAGGAGCTCGAGCCGCAGGTGCGCCTCGTCCGCAAGCTCACCGGCCAGCGCGTCGCGGTGGGGTTCGGCATCTCGACGCCGGAGCAGGTCAACCGCGTCGCCGCCTTCGCCGACGGCGTCGTCGTCGGCTCCGCGATCGTCGACCGCATCGCCGACCTCGGCGACCGCCCGAGCCTGTACGGCGAGATCGAGGCGTTCGCCCGCTCGCTCTCACTCGCGACGCGCCGGCGCTGACCGCGTCGAAGGCAATGGCCTGGGAGCGCGTCGGCGGCGTCCTCGTCGGTGTCTTCCACGGCTGCCCGCCGGCGCGGCTCGACGCGGGCGCGCGGCATCGCGACTTCGTCTAGAATTCCCTCAGCTTTTCGGCAGGAAACGGAATAGGAAAGGGGGCTGGAAGATGGGCAGGAAGCTCGGTGCGGAGTTCTTCGGCACGGCGTGGCTGGTGTTCGGTGGGTGCGGCAGCGCGGTGCTGGCAGGAGCGTTTCCCGACCTCGGGATCGGGTTCCTTGGCGTGTCGCTGGCGTTCGGGCTCAGTGTGCTGACGATGGCGTACGCCGTCGGTCACATCTCGGGCGGTCACTTCAACCCGGCCGTGACGGTGGGCCTGTGGGCCGGCGGCCGTTTCCCGGCGGGCGAGATCCTGCCCTACGTGGCCGCGCAGGTCGCCGGCGGCGCGGCCGGTGCGTTCGTTCTCAAGCTCGTCGCTTCGGGCAAGGCCGGGTTCGACGTCGCGGCCAGCCGGCTCGGCGCCAACGGCTACGCCGAGTACTCCCCGGGCGGCTACTCGCTCGGCGCCGGTTTCACCGCCGAGGTCGTGCTGACGTTCTTCTTCCTGCTCGTGATCCTGGGCGCAACCGACAGGCGCGCGCCTGCCGGGTTCGCGCCGATCGCCATCGGCCTCGCGCTGACGCTGATCCACCTCGTCGGCATCCCGGTCACGGGCACCTCGGTCAACCCCGCGCGCAGCACGGCGCCGGCGCTGTTCGTCGGCGGCTGGGCGCTGTCGCAGCTCTGGCTGTTCTGGGTCGCCCCGCTCGTCGGCGGGGCGGTAGGCGGCGCGGCGCACCGGTGGCTGGCGGGCGCCGGAAACCGGTGACGCGGGTGTCTCGAGATCGGGGCCTGCCGTGACCTGGACCGACGAGAAGCTGGCAGCGCTGGACGTCCGCGACGGGTTCCGCCTGCGCGGTGTCGCCACGACGCGACTGGAGAACTTCTGCGACGCGGCCTACGCCTTCGCGGTGACGCTGCTGGTCGTCGCGGGCGGCGCCATCCCGACCAGTTTCCCCGCGCTCGTGGCCGCCCTGAAGGACGCGCCGGCGTTCCTCGCCAGCTTCGCCGCGATCGCCGTGATCTGGCTGGCACATCGCGAGTGGAGCCGGCGTTACGGGCTCGACGACGCAACGACCACCGTGATCAGCCTCGGAATGGTGTTCGTCATGCTCGTCTACGTGTACCCCCTGCGCATGGTGGCGTCGGCGTTCATGGCGTTCGCCAGCGGCGGCGGGCTGCCGTCGAGCTTCACGATCACCAGCGCAACGGATCTGACCGGGCTGTTCGTGGTGTACGGGCTCGGGTTCGCGCTGCAGACCGGGATGCTCGCCGCGCTCTACCTGCACGCCGGCCGGGTGCCGAGGCTTCGGCTGAGCGCGGCGGAGCGCCTCCGCACCCGCCACGGGGTGGTGTCGAGCGCGACGCTGGCCACGACGGGGCTCGTCTCGGCGCTCGCGGCAGGCGTGCTACCTCCCCGGCTGGGCGTGTGGGCGGGCTTCGTCTACCCGACGCTCGCCGTGACGATGCCGGTCATTGCGACCCGCTTCGGCCGCGCCGCGGCGCGCCTCGAAGACGGCGCTCGCTCGTGAGCGGGCGGGGGGGCGAGATGACGGGGCTGATCAGGGCGATGATCCGCCGTCGCACCGCAGGCGCGTTCCTGGTCGCCGTTGCGGTCCGCCTCGGCGGTTGTCGCGAATCACCTCCGCCGCTCCTCCAGGCGATGGAACCGACGGTCATCGAGGATGACGACCCGCCGCGGTAAAAGCCGCTGCATCCCACCTGAAGGTCTTTAAACACACGCGCGAGTTACGCCTGGAAGGCGGAGGAGTCAATGACCGCCGTGCTTCTCGGTCTCTCTCATGGTGCTGCTGCCGTGGAAGACGGTTTCCTCAAGAAGGTCTCCAAAAGACTCGTGACCTCGAGTCCTCTCTTCTCCCTTCTGCGAGTTTCGCCTGGGGCACACGATGCAGCACGATCAGGCCAATCTTGGCAGGTCCGTCCCTCTCATACGTCGAGGATCAGGCGGGTCACGGCGATTCTTCGCTCATTCGCGCCATGGGGTCGAATGCAAGTGCATCGAGCGTACGGCCGGTTGCGCTGGTGCTTTGCCCGATCCGGCGGAACCGCGGATCCCTCGCAAGCTCGTCGGCCAGGTGGCGATCCTCCCACAGCAGCACGTCTGTCCTGCCGTAAGGCGTCAGCTCGTCAGCCACGGCGTCCGCCGACCGGCCTGTGAAACGGCCCAGGAACGGGAGGTTGACCCAATACGCCGCGAACAGACCCTGGTGCCATTCGTTCGTCGCCAGCGGTTGCTTGACCGCAAGCGACTGCGAGGCGTCCTTGAGCCACTTGTACTCGGCCCCGAAGCCCTTTGGTCCAGTCCAGGCGGAAAGCTCGGTCACCACCGATATCGCGATCGAGGCGAGAAGGACCGTCGCGAGTGTCCACGTCACGACCGGCTGGGAACGCCCGAGGGCACGCGCGACACCCGGGCGGTCCAGGACGCCGCGTGCGATCCCGATGGGCAGGATCACGAGCAGTCCAAGAACCGGCCAGAGGAATCGGCGCTCGACGTGGACCAGGGCGTAACCGGCCGCGTAGACCAGTGCTGAGCCGGCGGTCCAAAACAGCAGCGTGCCCTGCGGGCATCGCTTCAGCCATCCGAACAACCCCAGCGGCAGGGCCAGCAGCCCGCCGGCCAGCAGGATCTTGAAAGCATCGGCATCCCACACGGTCTTCACGGTCTTGCGGGCCAATGCCGAGGCGTTTCTCGCCTGGAGGCGCAGGCCTTCCCGCCCGTCCAGCGGCGACCACACGCGCAGCGGGTGCGGGATCTCGCTCGGGTTCTCCCAGCCTGTCAGCCGGCCTTCACGCGGGCGAGCGAGCTGGAATAGCGGCAGGTCGTCGTGTCCCTTCGCGGCCACGGGCCCGAACGCCCGGCCGTAGGCGGCAGGGCCGATCGTCACCCTGCCGTCGTGAGCGCTGATGACCGCCACCCAGGGCAGGGCGACTGCCGCCAACCCCGTCAGGCCCGCCAGCAGCGGCCTGATGTCCCACCGCCCCGCCTGCCTGCGACGGAGCAGGAAGGTCAGGACCAGGTGCGTCGAGACGAACGGAAGGGCGTAGTGCTTGGCCAGGAATGCCACGCCGCCGACCAGCCCCGCGGCCAGGGCGGTCCCGGCGCCGCCCCCTTCCAACCATCTGGCTGCGAGGACGAAATACCACGCCATCAGCGCCATCAGCAGCAGGTCAGGCCCCACCGGCCAGTGGAGCATCGTCAGGAGAAGCATGAGCATGGCTCCGAAGGCCAGCAGCGGCGCCCGGCCACTGGCATGCCGGCGGGTGAGGACAGCCACACCGGCAGCGCCAATGAAGCCGAACGCGGCGCTGATGATCTTGGCGGTGAGGAGCGGAGCCCAGCCCGCCATCACGGCCGGGGTCAGCAGCCAAGACAACAGCGGCCCCCAGTGGCTCGCCACGACCAAGTCCCATCGGCCGGCGGAATAGTGGCGGGCGATCTAGATGTAGGCCACGGCGTCAGGGTTGATCTGGCTGGCCGAGAGCCGCACGACGTATCCGGCCGCCAGAACGTAGGCCGACAGGATCGCCGTCCACTCCCGAAGCCGTCCCCCGGCACGCGCATGCCGAGGGAGCGGTCGCTCCTTACTCATGGGGTCCACGTACAGGGGTGAGGCGTAGCTTCCTTTTCACGGGCTGCGAGTATAGGGGTGGCGGATCGGCTGTCAACCGCCTGTCGTGGAGTTCTTTGAGGGGTGGGAGGCGTCGGTGAGCGAGTGGGAGGGGCCCCAAGGGATGGCCCATTGGTACCTGGTCCGAAGACGGCGCACGAGCCGGCACCGTTTTCATTCCCAGTGGCGACGACCAGTCGTCATGATTGACCGGCATGACCAATCGAGGAGCGGCAACGCTGCAGATGGCCCCGCGCCGCCCGCAGGTTTTCGGGATCAGTCGATCAGCCGTGAGAGGTGCGCTCGACGCAGCATCCAGCGGCCTCGACATCCTCGAAAGGCGGGGATGGGTACCGAAGGAGTTTTCATGTCGCGTTTCGGAAGACGACACGCAAGAGCTCAGAGGCTTGGCGACCTGCCGGCTTCGGCCTTGGCTCTGACCATTGCTCGGGCTCGTGGGTCCTCGAGCAGCCGGCGATACATGAGATCCGCGATGAAGCGATTCCCTTCTGCCGAGTAGTGGCCTGCACCTTCGACGAAGCCTGCGGGCGAACGATCGATGAACAGCCTGTCCACGTCGGTGGGGCAGACGCGGCGCAGGTCGTCAACGAAGTCCAGAAACAGGATGTTATGCTCACGTGCATAGTCGGCGACGAATCGCCTCCAGGGTCGCGGCAGATCCGCA
Source organism: uncultured Thermoanaerobaculia bacterium (assembly GCA_964594125.1). Classification (GTDB taxonomy): domain Bacteria; phylum Acidobacteriota; class Thermoanaerobaculia; order Thermoanaerobaculales; family Thermoanaerobaculaceae; genus CAVRZJ01. Next base: position 26,131 of record CAZQLL010000021.1, read on the forward strand.
GTGTACTCAGCACGTATTGGGAGGTAGGCAAGGACCAGCACGCTCCCCTTCGCTCGGTTCAGATCAGCGAGGGCATCGAACATGAACGGCAGCACCCTGAGTGTCTCTCGATCACGACCCGCTTGTGCCTCGGGGACAACGCCGGCGCCGTCAAGCCTCAAGGCGCGGCGGACCACCTGGATCGTATCCATACAGCCCACCGCGTCTCGTGCGCGCTCCAGGAATCTCGACCGCCGGGATCTCGGCACGGGCACGTTCCTCGTGACGAGCCGGCCTTGCTCGAGCGCCAGGATCGGCTTTCCGTACCCGAGGAATTCCGTCGTCTGAGCCCGGTCAAAATCTGCCCAGATGAAAGCGAACACATGGATGCCGTGGTCCAGCTTCGCCCCGTCGCGTTTGTACCAGAGATAGGCCTGGTCGACGCCGTAGCCGCCCTGGCCCATGTTGACCGTCTCGATGCTCTCGCCGTGCGCCGCGAGCAGCGCCGGCCAGGTGTGGTCGTTGTCCACACCGTAGCCGAGGGTGAAGGAGTCGCCCGAGCAGATGATGCGCGTAACGCCCTCCGGCACCCTCGGGGTGAAACCCCTATCGTTGCGGAACCGCTGTGCGTTAGTCCTCAGGAAGATCCTCGGGCCGTACATGTCGGGGAGATCGACGTTCGGGAGATTCACCCACCCCAACTCCGAGTCGTACTCGGTATGGAGGCGCTCGGCAAGAAGCCGGTGACCGAAGGCACCGCGGAACGCAACCAGAAGGCTCGCAAGCCCCTCGACCAGGACGAGCAGGACAAGCGCGGCAGCGATGTTGTAGACGGCGAACCGAGCGTAGCGGCGGACGCGTAAGGACAGGCGCAAGAGACACACCCCCCAATGCAACTCAGGAACCGATCCTCTGTTCGTGCGACGAGTCACCAGTGGTGCTGCAACGCTCCCCTGCCGCCTTCGCTGTGCGGCCTAGACTCGTGCAGGCGAATCCTATCCCAGACTCGGCGGCGCCGGGGCGACGCCGATCGGCCGGCGGGTCCCCGAGGAATGCCGGCGCCCAGCGGCGTCGAAGTCCCGAACGGCGGTCGCAGGGACCCTTGTTGCCGGCTGCGTGAAAGCGCGCGATTCCGGTGAAGTCAGCATCGCCATTCCTCGTCGCCGCGTGCTGGCGCGTGTTGGTTGGCGCAACACGCAGGTGCAGGGTTGTCCTGGCGGAGGCGCGCGGCGAGGAGCTCGAGACAGGCGGAGTCGGGTGGTGTGCGTTGGAGCTCGCAGACCACTGGTAGGAAGGAGTGCAGTGAGCGGATGGGCTCAAGAGGCACAGCGTTTTCCGGGCGAGCGCGTCGGCGCACCGTGGCGAGCAGGAAGGCAGCCTTGGCCGTCTCGAGGGGGACGTCTTCGGCGGCGAGCGTTTCATCGAGGGCGCGATCCGGTCGGCGGGGGCGGTCTGGCGTATCGGGGAGGCTGGTGCCCAGGTGCGACACCGCGGCGACATAGGCGGCGGGCGCCTTGAGGCTCGTTGGGAGCGGCTCCTGCGCTCGGCACTCATGCGGGCGGCGTGCTCCTGGGCCTCCCTGAGGCGGTAGGAGCTGCCGCCGATCTCGAAAACCTCGGCCTGGTGGGTGAGGCGTTCGACGAGAGTCGCGGCGCAGTAGGCTTTGGGAAGGCCTCGTTGCCGCTTGACGCCGGCGTCAGACAGAACGACTTCTTCCCAGGCACAGGAGGCCACCATGCCCGCCCGCAATACTGAGAGGACTCCCAAGCGCACAGTCCGGAAGCCGGTGAAGCACGCGGCGGCACAAGCCAAAGCTGCCACGACGCTGCCGGAATCCATGATCACCGGCAAGGCAAGCCCCGCGAAGGCAGCGGACGGCGACAAGCCGGTCTTCGCCTACGTCGCCAGCGTGCCGCAACCGCAGCGCGGCATCGCCGAAAAAGTCGATGCCCTCGCGCCCAGGACACTGCCCGGCCTGCAGCGCTCCGTGAAGTGGGGCATGTCGTACTACGGCGTCGGCGATGGCTGGTGTTTCTGTTGCGGTGGCTTCGCGACACACGCCAAGCTCATGTTCATGAACGGAGTGACCCTCACGCCGGTACCGCCGGTGACGCCGGTGGCGATGGGCAAGTCCACGCGGGGCGTGGAGCTCGAATTCGTGGACGACCTCGACGAACGCCAGGTTGCGGCGTGGATGAAACAGGTTGCGGCCGCGCCCGGTGTTGGGGCGAAGAAGCGATAGTCCGGAGGCCGCTCACGAAGGTGATGATCACGTCGGAGCGCGTGTCCGGACCGCGGCCAGAGGGTCGCTCAGACCCCAGCGAATCCAGTCGCCGGCTCGTCGGATGCAGAGCAGGCATCCGGGTGGTGGAGCCGACGCCGATCGCCCTGGTGTCAGACCGCGACCCGGCGGCGTCAGAGCTGACACCGACCGCCACACGATAGAGTGGACACTCCGACCCGGCGGGAGACGGAGGTCAGGATGGGCGACACGGAGGCGCCAGGAAGCGCCTGTATGAGACCGATCTTCTTTCGCACGCCGGCCGAGCTGCGGGAGTGGCTGTAGCAGCTCCACGCGACGGCGGACGAGCTGCTGGTCGGCTCATTCGAGAAGGGCTCCGGGAAAGCCAGCATCACCCTCCGCGCCGAGGCACTTCGTCTTTCCCTTCCTGGCGCACGCGCTCGGCACCCTGGCCGGCGCGTTCGTCGCCGCAGGGCTCGCGGCGGGCCGCGGGTCCGTCCCCGCGCTCGCGGTCGGCGGCCTGTTCCCCGCCGGCGGCGTTGCCAACGCGATGATGCTGCCGGCGCCGCCGTGCTTCGACGCAGTGGATCTGGCCGGTACGTACCTCCCGATTACCTGGCTCGGGGTCCGGCCGGGCCGTGGACGTTTGCAGGCGTGGCCGGGCGCGTTGCGGCGCCACCCGTAAACCAGGAGCTTCCCGGCGCGTACATCCAGCCAGAGGGAGGAACGCGATGCGCATCGCCGACTGCGTGGGCCATTCTCTGCGCTGGCGCCAACCCGAGGCGTTGGTGCGCCGGTATGTGCTGGAGTCGTCGCTGGGGGAGGCGGCGGAACTGGCGTTCCGCAGCGTGTGGGGGACACTGGCGGAGGGCGCCTGCGCCGAGGGGCGCTGGACGTTCAAACGCGTCGGGTTCTTCAGCGGGCGCGTGACGGTGCGGGCGGCCGGCTCCGAGGCCGATCTGGCGGTGTTCCACCCGGCGACGTGGAGCGACGGCGGCGCGGTGGCCCTCGCCGATGGTCGCTCCCTCAAGGTCACCACGGGCTTCTGGCAGAGCTGGATCGAGATCGCCGGCGAGGACGGTGCGGCGCTGGTGCGCTTCGCCGTCGGCGGGCTGCTGCGCCTCGAGCTCGCCGTCGAGATCGCGCCCGCCGCGGTGCGCATGCCGGAGCTCCCGTGGCTGGCGATGCTGGGCTGCTACCTGGTCGTCAAGATGCACGACGAGACCGCCGCCGCAGCCGGCGCCGTCGTCGCCTGCTGCGGCTGACACCGGCCTTCGGAGCGCTGCTCGGTCCGCGATGGGAATGCGGGCGGCGCCGGCCGGTTTCTCACCCTCGACATCGGCACGCGACGGCGCCGGCGGCGGAGGCTGGGAATGCACGGAAGAGGATCGACGTTCGCGCGGCTTGGCCGCGACGAGATGTTCGCGCGCTTCGCCGAGCTGCAGGCGACGCTGCCGGCGCAGTGGCCGCTGATCTCGTCGCTCAACCACGAGCCGCACTCGGTGGTGGTGGTGCCGTCGATGTCGCTGGCGGTCGACGTGCCCGAGGCGGTCCTGCGCGCCTACGAGGAGCGCATGCTTTTCCTCCTCCTCCTGCTGCGCCAGGCGCGCACGCGGGTGATCTACGTGACCTCGCAGCCGGTGCTCCCCGAGGTGGTCGACTACTACCTGTCGCTGATGCCGGGGATCATCCCCAGCCAGGCGCGGCGACGGCTGTTCATGACGCCGGTGCTCGACGGCAGCCCGCGGCCGCTGTCGGAGAAGATCCTGGCGCGGCCGCGCGTGCTCGAGCGCATCAAGGCGTTGATTCCCGACCCTGCGGCGTGCCACCTGATCCCGTTCGTGACCACCGACCTTGAGCAGGAGCTGGCGGTGCGCCTGGGGATCCCGATGTACGCCGCCGACCCCGCCTACTTCCGATTCGGCACCAAGTCGGGCGGGCGGCGACTGTTCGCCGAGGAGGGCGTGGCGCATCCGGCCGGCGTCGAGGACCTGCACTCCCTGGCCGAGGTGGTCGGCGCGCTGGCGCGACTGCGCGCCGCCCGGCCCGGGCTGAAGGCCGCTGTCGTCAAGCTCAACGACGCGGTGTCGGGGCAGGGGAACGCGATCGTCGACCTGTCCGGTCTGCCGGCCGCCGGCGCGGCGGGCGAGGCCGCCGAGATCGAACGGCGCGTGATGGCGATGCGCCTCGAGCAGGAGGGCGGCGAGATCGGCCGCTACCTCGAGCGCCTCGCCGAGGACGGCGGCATCGTCGAGGAGCGGCTGGCCGGCGAAGCGTTCGCGAGCCCCTCGGTGCAGCTCCGCGTGACGCCGGATGGCGACGTCCAGCTCCTGTCGACGCACGACCAGATGCTCGGCGGCGCCTCCGGGCAGAGCTACCTCGGGTGCATCTTCCCGGCGCTGCCGGAGTACGCTGGCATGATCAGCTCAATGGCGGAGAAGGTCGGGCGGCGGCTGGCGCGCGAGGGCGTGATCGGCCGCTTCGCGCTCGACTTCGTCGCGGTGCGCGACGGCTGCGGCGCGTGGCGGTCGTACGCCATCGAGATCAACCTGCGCAAGGGCGGCACGACCCACCCGTACCTGACGCTGGAGTTCCTCACCGACGGGCGTTACGACGCCGGCTCGGGCCGCTTCATCGCCCCGGACGGGCGCGAGAAGCACTACGTCGCGAGCGACCACGTCGAGTCCGACGCGTTCCGCTCGCTGGTGCCGGAGGACCTGTTCGACATCGCGATGCTGCGCGGTCTGCACTACAACCACGCCAGCCAGACCGGGATCGTGTTCCACATGATCAGCGCGGTCACCGAGCGCGGCCGCTTCGGGCTCACCGCCGTGGGCGACACGCGGGCGCAGGCGCGCGACATCTACGAGCGCGCCGAGCGCGAGCTGCTCGCGGAGGCCGCGCGGGCCGGAGCGGTGGGGGAAGTCGTCGAGGACTGAAACTCAGGATCGTTGCCGGCGTACAACCGGAAACACGGAGGTGCGGGATGGGATCGAGGGAGTTCTTTGCCGCGCGCTGGGATGCCGAGGCGAAGGCGTTCGTCAACGTCATGCGGGCGATGCCCGAGGGGCACGGCGAATACCGTCCGCACCCGCGGTCGCGCTCGGCGGCGGAGCTGGCATGGGTGCTGACGTGCGAGACCGTCGGGATCCTCGACCTGATCGAGCGAGGCGAGCTCGACTGGCAGGAGACGCCGCCGCCGGCGCGCCTGCACGACATCGCCGAGCGGTACGCCGCCGCGTACCAGACGGTGACGGCACGTCTGAAGCAGGTGGACGATGACGCATGGGCGGCCAGGGTGCAGCTCAAGATGGGCGGCGAGGTCGCGTGGGAGGCGCCGCTCGGCGAGATGTTGTGGGGGTTCCTGTTCGACGCGATCCACCACCGCGGCCAGCTCTCGACTTACCTGCGGCCGATGGGCGGCAAGGTGCCGTCGATCTACGGCCCGTCGGGCGACGACCCCGGCGGGCAGTAGCGGCTCCGCACGCGGCGCGCCGCGTACCTCGCGCGCCGCGTTTCGCCTTCTCGTCCGCACATCGCTCGGCAGCGTGCGCGCGCTCGCGCGAGCAGGGGTTGACATTCGTGCCGATGTAGGTTCTGCTTGACGCGACATGCGAGTGCCGGAGACGGGGCATGGCGGGTAGCGGCTGGACGGAGCCTCCGTCCGTGCTGCTCCTGCACCACCTCGATCCCGACTGGCTTCCCCCCGAGAAGACCGCAGTGCTCGCCGAGATCGAAACGCTCGTCGCCGGGCTGCGCGCCGACGGGCTCGCCGTCGAGCCGCGCCTGGTCGAGACCTCCCACCTCGGCGATGCCCTCTCCGGCGTCGACCCGGCCGGCGTCGTCGTCCTGAACATGTGCGAGGCGCTCCCCGGCGTGCCGCGCAGCGAGGCGCTGGTGACGTCGGAGCTCGACGCCCGCGGCTTCACCTACACCGGCTCGCCGACCTGCGTGCTCGAGCTCTCGTGGGACAAGGCGGTCAGCAAGCGACGGCTGTTCCAGACCGGTGTGGCCACCCCGGAGTGGCGGACGTTCCATACCCGCGACGTCGCCGGCTGGGATCGCTTCCCCGCGATCGTCAAGCCGGCGCACGAGCACGCGAGCGTCGGCCTGACCGACGCGGCGGTGGTGTTCGACCGCGAGGCGCTGGCGCGCCGCGTCGCTTTCGTGCTCGACGAGCTCGCGCAGCCGGCGATCGTCGAGCAGTTCATCGACGGCCGCGAGTTTCACGTCACGGTGTGGGGCAACGGGAGGCTGCGGGTGCTGCCGCCGGCGGAGATGGACTTCTCACGCCTCGACCGGAGCGCCGACCGCCTGTGCACCTTCGACGCGAAGTTCACACCGGGCTCGCGCCACTGGGACGGGATCGACGTCGTGCTGCCGGCCGAGCTCGAGCCGCACGAGGTGATCGCGCTCGAACGCGCGGCGATCGGCGCCTACCGGGCACTGGGGTGCCGCGACTACGCACGCATCGACGTGCGCCTGGGCGGCGAGGTGTTCTGGGTGCTCGACGTGAACCCGAACTGCGATCTCTCCACCGAGACCACCACGGCGCTCGCGGCCGAGCTGGCGCTGGGGAGCTTCGCCGCCCTGTTGGGCCGCATCATCGGCCTCGCCGCTGCGCGCCACGAGCCGGCTGCGGTGCGCCGGCCGGTTCCCTCGCTGGCCCTGTGCTGACCGGCTTTCTCCCGGCGGGAGGGAGGGCTCAGGCGTCGGCGGCGTGCGCCTCGGCGGCCTTGCCGGACGGCGGCGCCTGGTGGAGAAACGACGCCCGCAGGAAGTCGCGGTTGAGGCGGGCGATGAAGCGGATCGAGATGCGCTTCGGGCAGACCGCCTCGCACTCGCGGAAGTTGGAGCAGCCGCCGAACTCCTCGCGCTCCATCGCCGTGACCATCGCCTGCGCTCGCCGGTAGCGCTCCGGCTGGCCTTGCGGCAACAGCCCGAGGTGCGACACCTTCGCCGCGACGAAAAGCATCGCGGCGGAGTTCGGACAGGCGGCGACGCAGGCGCCGCAGCCGATGCACTCGGCGGCGTCCATGGCGAGGTCTGCGGTTTCCTTGCCGATCGGCAGGGCGTTGGCCTCGCCCGCGCTGCCGGTGCGCACCGAGATGAAGCCGCCGGCCTGCATGATGCGGTCGAAGGCGCCGCGGTCGACGACAAGGTCCTTGAGCACCGGGAACGCTCGCGCGCGCCACGGCTCGATGTACAGCACGTCGCCGTCGCGGAAGTGGCGCATGTGGAGCTGGCAGACGGTCGTCCCCCGCTCGGGACCGTGGGCGACGCCGTTGATCACCATGCCGCACGAACCGCAGATCCCCTCGCGGCAGTCGTGCTCGAAGGCGACCGGCTCCTCGCCGCGCTCGATGAGCTGCTGATTGAGCACGTCGAGCATCTCGAGGAACGACATGTGCTCGGATATGCCGCCGACGCGGTAGGTCGCGAAGGTCCCCTGCGTCCTGCGGTCCTTCTGCCGCCAGATGTGCAGCTCCAGGTTCATCGGTGCCTCCGTTTCTCCGTCGGGGCGTCGCGGTGCGGCGACCCTGGGTGGTGCAGAGAGGTCGAGAGCTCAGAGCCCAGAGTCGAGCGAGGGGCGGATGCGCAAGGTGCCCGGGCGCCGGTGGCGGCGATGACGGTGTACGTAGCGCGCCCTGAGCAGCGCTTCATCGCGGTTCCCGGCGCGCCTCGTGCATCGCTTCGCCGCACGCTCCCGACGCTCAGCTCTCAACGCTCGACCCTCGACTCTCGGCTCTCGGCTCACCCTACTTGTAGTTCCTCGTCGCCAGCTTGACGCTCTCGAACCCGAGCGGCTCGACGTGGCGCACCGGCTCGCCGCCCGGCACGTGCTCCCACACCGCGGCATGGCAGAACTCCCGGTCGTTGCGCTGCGCCTCGCCGTCGGCCGTCTGGTACTCCTCGCGGAAGTGGCCGCCGCACGACTCGCGCCGCTCCAGTGCGTCGCGGCACATCAGCTCGCCGAGCTCGAAGTAGTCGGCGACGCGCCCCGCCTTCTCCAACTCCTGGTTGAGTTCGGCCCCGCCGCCCGGGACGAGGAGGTTTTCGGCGTACTCCGCGGCCAGCGCGCGGATGTCGACGATGGCGGAGCGCAGCCCCTCGTCGGTGCGCGCCATGCCGCAGCGCTCCCAGAGGATGCCGCCGAGCTCGCGATGGAACGAGTCGACGGTGCGCCGGCCGCGGCGGGAGAGCAGCGCCTCGGTGTGCGCCCTGACCCCGGCGACCGCTTCAGCGAACGCCGCGTGGTCGCTGCCGACCGGCGCGAGGCGGGCGCCGCCGAGGTAGCCGCCGAGCGTGTAGGGGACGACGAAGTACCCGTCGGCGAGCCCCTGCATGAGGGCGCTGGCGCCCAGCCGGTTGGCGCCGTGGTCGGAGAAGTTGGCCTCGCCGAGCACGAACAGCCCGGGGATCGTGCTCATCAGGTCGTAGTCGACCCACAGGCCTCCCATCGTGTAGTGCGGCGCGGGGTAGATGCGCATCGGCACGGCGTAGGGATCCTCGCCGGTGATGCGCTCGTACATCTCGAAAAGGTTGCCGTAACGCTCGCGGATCACCTGCGCGCCGAGGCGGCGGATCGAGTCGGCGAAGTCGAGGTACACGCCGCGCCCTCCCGGGCCGACGCCGCGCCCCTCGTCGCACATGCGCTTGGCGGCGCGCGAGGAGACGTCGCGCGGCGCCAGGTTGCCGTAGCTCGGGTAGATGCGCTCGAGGTAGTAGTCGCGCTCCGCCTCCGGGATCTCGCCCGGCGCGCGGCGGTCGCCCGCGCGCTTCGGCACCCACACGCGCCCGTCGTTGCGCAGCGACTCCGACATCAGCGTGAGCTTCGACTGGTAGTCGCCGCTCTGCGGGATGCAGGTGGGGTGGATCTGGGTGTAGCACGGGTTGGCGAAGCCGGCGCCGCGCCGGTGCGCGCGCCAGATCGCGGTGGCGTTGCACCCCTTGGCGTTGGTCGAGAGGAAGAACGCGTTGGCGTAACCGCCGGTGCACAGCAGCACCGCGTCGGCGGCGTGCGACGCCACCTCGCCGGTGGCGAGATCGCGGGTGACGATGCCGCGCGCGCGTCCGTCGACTACGACGAGGTCGAGCATCTCGCAGCGCGGGTGCATCTCGACGCCGCCTGCGGCGACCTCCTTGGAGAGCGCGGAGTAGGCGCCGAGCAGGAGCTGCTGGCCGGTCTGGCCGCGTGCATAGAAGGTGCGCGACACCAGCGCCCCGCCGAACGAGCGGTTGGCGAGCCCGCCGCCGTACTCGCGCGCGAACGGCACGCCCTGGGCGACGCACTGGTCGATGATCGCCGCGCTCACCTCGGCGAGCCGGTAGACGTTCGCCTCGCGGGCGCGGTAGTCGCCGCCCTTGATCGTCTCGTAGAACAGGCGGTACACGCTGTCGCCGTCGTTTGAGTAGTTCTTCGCCGCGTTGATGCCGCCCTGGGCGGCGATCGAGTGGGCGCGGCGCGCCGAGTCCTGGTAGCAGAACGCCTTGACCCTGTAGCCGAGCTCCGAGAGCGAGGCGGCGGCGGAGGCGCCGGCGAGGCCGGTACCGACCACGATCACCGTGTGGCGCCGCTTGTTGGCGGGAGAGACGAGCGCCAGCTCGGCCTTGCGGCGCGCCCACTTCTGCTCCAGCGGCCCTGAGGGGATGCGCGAGTCGAGCGTCAGTGCCATGCCGCCTCCCTTCCTAGCGGATCAGCCCGGCGAGCACCGCGACCGGGATCGAGACGTTGCCCGCCGCGATCGCCACCGCGGCGGCGGCCGCGAACCTCCAGCGCGCGCCGTCGTATGCCGGGTGGCTCGCCCCCAGCGACTGGAACAGGCTCCACAGTCCGTGGAACAGGTGATAGCCGAGCAGCAGGTTGGCGGCGATGTAGACGGCGGCGACCGCAGGCGAGGAGAAGGCGACGACGACGTTGCGGTAGACGTCCTCGGGGTCGAACGCGGGATGGACGGCGCCGAGCGTCAGGTGCAGCAGGTGGTAGACCACGAACAGCGCGATGATCGGTCCCGACCATACCATGGTGCGCGCCGCGTAGTCGGCCGCCACCCAGCTCCGGCGCGCGTACTTGACGGGCCGGCCGCGGCGGTTTGCGAGGAAGAGCTGCGCCGCCGCCACGATGTGCACCGCGACCGAGAACGCCAGCACTGCGCGCACCGCCCATACCAGCGTCGGCGCGCCGCGCAGCAGCGCCGCGTAGTGGTTGAGCCGCTCGGCGCCCAGGTAGATCTGGAGGTTGCCGAGCAGATGGACGACCACGAACGCGAAGAGGACAACGCCGGTCACCGCCATGAGGTACTTCTTGCCGAGCGACGACGAGTACAGCCTGGCGATCCAGTGCATCGGCCCACGCCTCCCGGGTGGAGGGCGGGGTCCGGCCAAGACTCATGCGGTGGCTGCGCAACGGCACGCCCGGCAGCGCGGCGGGCGCGCGGCCACGCGGCGAGCACGCGGCGCGGCAGATGGCGTGGGTCGGAGCCCCCCCCGACTCCCGCCGCGAATCTAACGCACCGGTCCGGGTGTGTCAAACCGGGAATGCCGGGAATGCCGGACGCGCCCGGCGCGATTGCATGGGCGACGTCCAGGCGCAGAGGGGAGGAGGCGAATGGTCTCGACGAGGGCTGCATGGCTCGGACTGCTGGCGGCGGCGGCCGCCGCCGCCGTCCTGGCACAGGAGGGGAGCACTGCGACGGCCGCCGACGACAGGCGGTTCCGCTTCTCCGGCGAGGTGAAGCTGAACTACCGCGACTCCGACTTCCTCGAGTTCAAGCTCGCGTTCCCATTTCCTCCGAGCTTCATCCCGGAGGGCGAGGACGGCGTCTACATGCGCACGCCCGCGGCCGGCAGCTCGTTCGAGATCCAGAACGTGTCGCTCGTCGCCGAGGCGGAGTGGACGCCGACGATCCGCGGCCGGGCGGTGGTCCACGTCGTCGACCTCTACAACCGGAATCCGACCTCGTCGGCGCAGCGCATCGTGGTGCGGGAGGCGTGGCTGCTGATGGGCAAGCGCGCGGAAGCGCTGCGGGAGCAGGAGGGGAGCAGCCTGTTCCTCCTCCTCGGCAAGGCGCCGCGCTTCACCAAACAGCTCGACCGCAGGCTCGAGAGCTACGGTCTGTGGGGCACGGCGGTGGGCCGCTTCGAGCAGCTCCAGGCGCAGATCGGCGGCTCGCTCGGCCGGAACATCTACTGGCGCGGCCACGTCGCCAACGGGAACCCGCTGTTCATGCGCGACCCCAACGCGCTGGCCGGCGACTTCGGCACCCCCGAGACCGAGCCCGGCAACGTCGACCCGATCTACGAGAGCGGGTTCCCCATCCTCTACGACACGCAGGCGCAGGACGTCAACCTCTCCGGCAGCGTTGAGCTCGGCGGCGGCCTCGGCCTGCGCTTCCTCGACGCCGATGGGCGCAACGGGCTCGATCTCCTCGGCTGGTACTTCGCGCGCGACATGGAGGACAAGGCCCGCATCCACGGCAGTTACTACGAGGGCGACCTCGAGATGCTGCGCGGCGCCGGCGGCGTCCCGCTCCCGTACCACGGGCGCGAGAAGGAGGAGTACGGCGCCAACCTGCAGGCGCACCTCGCGGGCTTGAGGGTGTTCGGCCAGCTCGTATGGCAGACGCTCGCGGGCCTCGAGCGCGAGGGGGTCGAGCTCGAGGTTGCGTACCGCTTTCCGCTGAACGGCCTCTTCGCCTCGGGGGACACGCCCGTGATCAACTGGATTCAGCCCGCGGTGCGCTACTCCGAGATCGACAACAAGTTCTCGGCGGCGAAGACGTTCGTGTCGCCGTCGTTCTTCTGGGACTGGGTGAAGATCGACGCGGGCGTGCGCGTCGGCATCGTGCGCGGCGTCGACCTCACGCTGGAGTACGCGCGCAACGAGATGCGCCTGCTCAACGGCACCAAGCTCCATCCGGACGAGGCGCTCGCCACACTGCGCTACGCGTTCTGAAGGGCGGCCGACAGCTCACGGCTGTCACCTTGTCACGGGTTCGGGAAGTGGCGGTGGACCGCCTTGATCAGATCCTCGGGCTCGAGCGGCTTCTCGAGGTACTCGTTCACGTTGAAGTCGTGACGTGCCTCGCTCTCCCAGCGGCGGCTCTTGTACACCGCGGTGATGATGAAGACGCACGGGGCGTATCCGGGCGTGTCCTGCCGCAGCTTGGCGAGCACCTCGAAGCCGGAGAGGTGCGGCATCAGGCCGTCGAGGATCAGCAGCTCGGGCCGCTCGGCCACGGCCTTATCATAGGCGTCCTTGCCGGAGGCGGCCTCGATCACCCGCCAGCCGTCCTCGCGCAGCACCTCGCCCATCAACGCCCTGAAGACGCGGGAGTCGTCAGCCAGAAGCACGCGTCGCGCCATTCGTCGGCCTCCTGCGACTCATGCTAGCACCAGGGGGTCCGCTGGCCGCCTTCACTCCTCGGCAAGGTGCATCCGCATCAGCGCGCCGTGGAGATCGTTCGCCGAGGCGGGGCGCCGCACCGGCTGTTTCGCGAGACACGCGAGAATCAACCGCTCGAGGGCCTCGGGGAGGTCCGGCCGGAGCGTCGACGGCGGCGGCGGTTCGCTCGCCACGTGCATCTGGATCACCGTCATCGCGTCGGTGGCAGCGAAGGGCGTGGCGCCGGTGAACATCTCGAAGAGCACCGCGCCGACCGAGTAGATGTCGCTGCGAGCGTCGACGGGCGCTCCCTGCGCCTGCTCCGGGCTCATGTAGCTCGGCGTGCCGACCAGGAACCCGGCCTCGGAGGCGAGATCGGGGCCATGCTCGGTCTGCGCGATGCCGAAGTCCATCAGCTTCACGACACCTGAGGGAAGCACCATGATGTTTTGCGGCTTGACGTCGCGGTGGACGATGCCGGCGTCGTGCACGGCCGCGAGGCCGCGGCAAAGCTGCTTGGCGATCTGCAGCCCCGGGCGCAGCGCCAGCGCCCCATGCTGGCGGATCACCTGCCGCAGCGTCATCCCGGGCACGTACTCCATGGTCAGGAACCACAGGCCCGACGCCTCCCCGAGGTCGTGGACGCGCACCACGTTGGGGTGGGTGATGCGGCGCGCCAGGCGGATCTCGGTCCTGGTGTTCTGCAGCGCGCCGGTCCCCGGCACGAAGCTTTCCGAGGCGAGCACCTTGAGCGCCACGCTCTCGTCGAGCTGCAGGTCGTCGACCAGGAACACGGTCCCCATCGCGCCGGCGCCGAGCACGCTCCTGACGCGGTAGCGGCCGGCGAGTGTCGCCCCGGGCGACGGCATACCCGCCTCCGGCGCCGGGCGCCCGCCGCCCGCGGCGGCGGCCGGCGACTGTGCTGGCGCCTGCTGCATCGCCGCGATCATCTCCTCGAGCGCCTTCTTCTCCTTGAGCTCGCCGACCATGCCGCGGAACGCGCGGGCGAGCACCCCCACCTCGCCGCCTCCGGCCTCGGGCAGCGCGACGTCGAGCCTGCCGTCGCGGATCGCCACGGCGCCGGCGGCGAGCTGCTGCAGCGGGCGCGAAAGCCGGCGGCCGAGCAGGAACGAGGCGGGAACGGCGACCGCGAGCGCGGCCAGGCCGACCAGGAACAGCGTCGCCCGGATGCGGTCGAACGCGGCCATCTCGGCGGCGATCGGCCGCGCGATGAAGACTGCGCCGTAGGGGTCGCCGCTGGAGCCCAGCACAGGGATGACGAGACAGACGCGGCGGGCCCCGTCGACCTCGAGCTCGAACGGCCCGAACGCCTCGCCGCGCCGGAAGACGGCCTCCGGCGCCCCGGCGATCGCGGTGAACATCGCCAGCGTGTTCGTGCCGCCGAACTCGCCGGTCGCCGAGGAGAGCACCGGTTGCGGCGGCTCGCCTCTGCGCGCGCGGTCGACAACCACGGCGACCTCGCCGCGGGTGAGCCCGCGCAGCGCCGCGACGGCGGCATCGGCGAGGGGGAACGAGGCCGCGAGCACCCCGTCCAGGCTCGCCATCTCGCCGGAGCCGGAGATCACCGGCGCCGCCGCAACCACGGCGAGCGTGTCGCCCTCGCGGATCACTGCGGCCGCTTCCCGCCACGTCTCGAGCGGCTCGGCGACCCAGCGGACGGCGCCGAACGGCTGGCCGACACCGCCGCCTTCCGGGCGGTCGCTGCGCGCCGTCACGCGGCCGTCGGGGCCGAACAGGAAGACGGTCTGCGCCGAGGCGAGTACCGTGGCCGTGTCGAGCGCGAACTCGTACCTGGTCGACGCCGAGACGCCGGGGTCGAACACCGCCTTGGTGCCGGGCTCGCCGGCGATCGAGCGGACCTGGCTGCCGCTGCGCGCCTGGATGTCGGCCTGGTAGGCGGCGAGGATCGCCGGCGCCCGCGAAAGGTCCTCACGGATCGACTCGCGCGCGACGGCGGTGGCGTGCAGGCTCGCGATCAACACCGAGGCCCCGAGAGTGACGAGCAGGAGGACGGCGGCGGCGAGCGAGAACCGGGTGCCGAGGCCGAGCGAGCGTCGCGCCGGTCCGGCGCCCGTGCTGCCCGCAGTCGCCGCATCGGGTATCACGACCGTGGCGGCTGTTGCATCCTTGCTCATGCAGCGCTCCTCTACGCGGGCTCACGCCCGCCGCGGGCGCGAGCCCGCGCTGTCTCTCTCCCGCAGCAAAGGTCTCGCGGCGCCCCCCGGCGCCGAAGCGAGCTCGGCGCCTTCACCCCGGCGCGCCAGCGGTCCTCCCGGACCGCCGGGGCGCTTCTTCTCGAGAGCATCTGCGCGCGCCGGACCGCCCCCGGGGAGTCGTGGATCAGTACCGGTTCTCGTCGTCATCGGGAGGCGGGTAATCCCTTCCGTACTTGTTCTTGTGCTTCTCGGGGCGCCAGCGCGAGGCGTCGAGCTGCAGCGCGGCTCGCGCCGTCCGGCCGGGCGCAACGGTGACCCGGCCCTCGCCGTCGCCGCCCTTCTCGTGCCACGCGGCGACGGTCCAGGCGCCGGCCGGGACATCGCGCAGCTCGAGCGTGCCATGGGGGCCGGTCTTGCCGAAGTAATCGCTGTCGACCACCACGAGGAAGGCGGCCATGTCGGGGTGGATGTTGCAGTAGATGCGGACCACGCCGGGGCGGGGAAAGGCGAGCGAGCGGGAGGCGCCGTTGCGGTAGAGGCCGAGGTCGAAGGGGGCGATCTCGGACAGGCTGAACACGTTGTGGTAGATGCGGTCGTAGTTGGGGAACGCGACCTCCCCGCCGGCGCGCACGACCTCGACGTGCGGCTCGAACGTCTTGGCGCGCTGCGCCACCCTGGCGGCGGCGCGATCGACGGGCACTCCGACGGCGCGGACACCTGGAAGCCATACCACCGCATCGGCCGCGGGTTGCGAGCCGCCGCGCGGGTCGGTGATCGAGACGGTCACGCGCAGGGTCCCTGTCGGTGCGGGCGTCGGCGCCGGTGTGGCGACGGCCGGCAGCGTCGTCGCTGGCGCGACAGGGGGGGCCGCCGGCTGCGCGTCGGCGCCGGGTGCGACCGACACCCCGAGACAGGCGGCCGCGACGCACGCCGCCGCGCCGGCGCGAGCTCGGGTCGACGACATCCGGAGACGCACGTTGATTCATTACACCGCAGGGGCGGCCTGCATTCCCGCCCGTCCCGCCGGCGGGCGCTCCGCTACGGCGGGCCGCTGCGGCCGCGATGTGATCCCGGTCACCTGCGGTGAGGAATAGCGGTGCCCCGACACCGTTCTGCCGGACGAGGCGAACCTTTCCGGAGACCGCGTCTCAAGAGTCATCCCGGGGGGCGGCGGCCACGAAGGAGCACGCATGATTCGCACGCTGCTGGCGATGACGATTGGTGTCGTGACCGCGGCTGCAGCCGGCGCCGAGACGTTCCGGGTGAGGCTGAGCGGCGCCAGCGAGGTCGTTACGGAGGGCGACGCGGACGGCGCCGGCGTCGCGTTCGTCACCGTGGACGCGACGGCCGTCAGCTACTACCTCTGGGCGAAGGGGATCGAGGCGCCGACCGCGGCCCACATCCACTCCGGGCGGGCGGCGGAGAACGGCGGCGTCATGGTCGACCTGGCGCCCGCCTTCGCCAGCCACGCTGCCGGAGCCTGGGTGGCGGCGGGCAGCGTGACCGTCGACGCGGCCGTGGCGACGGCGCTCGCCGGGAACCCGGGCGCGTACTACGTCAACATCCACACCGGTCCGTTTCCCGGTGGCGCGATCCGCGGCCAACTGCTCGGTAGCGGCGCATCGGGCGACGCGGTGGCGACCTCGCTCAACGGGGCGCGCGCCGTGGGCGCCGCAGGCGACCCGGACGGCAGCGGCTTCGCGGGGCTCGTCTTCGACGGCGATGCGGTCTACTACTACGCGCGCGTGACGGACGTCGCGGCGCCGACGGCGGCCCACGTCCACCGCGGGCGCGCCGGGGAGAACGGCCCGGTGGTGATCGGTTTCACCGCCGACCCACTTCTGACCGACGGCGTGATCGTCGGCTCGGTCGCCACCTCGGCGGCACTGGCAGGCGAGATCCTCGCCGACCCGACGGCGTTCTATGTCAACGTCCACAACGCGGATTTCCCCGCTGGTGCGGTGCGCGGTCAGCTCGGAAGCACCGAGACCGCGCTCCACTTCCCGGTGGCGGCGCGAAACAAGGGGGCGGGGACCAGCCTGTTCAAGACCGACGTTCGCGTCATGAGCTTCGCCGACGAGGACGCGACGGTATGGGCGGAGTGGTACCCGAAGAACACGGCCGGCCTCGCCGGTGCGGCGATGGCGACCGCGGTGTCGGTGGCGAAAGGCGGCGAGGCGGTGCTCGACGACGCCGCCGGCACGCTGTTCGGGGCCACCGACCGCGGCGCCATCCGCCTGGTGTCGCTGACGCCCTTCCTCGCGGTCGGCAACACGTACAACGACCAGCGTGCCGCCGGCCTCGGGACCTACGGCCAGTTCACGGAGGCGCTGCCGCTCGACCGCGCGCCCCGCTCGGGCGCACTGCTGCTGGGCTCCAACCGCCCCAAGGCGGACCTCGTCGAGTTCCGGACCAACCTCGGCTACTTCAACCCCAACCCGACCGCGGTCGAGGTGACGTTCCGGGTGGCGATGCCCGACGGCGCCGCTGTGGGCACGCCCACGACGCGGACGTTCCCGCCCTTCTCCAACGACCTGTTGCTCTACCACCAGATCATCACCGGGGTGCCGGTGTCGCAGCGAAGCCAGGCGAACTTTCTCGTCACGTACACGGCGAGCGCGCCCGTGTTCATCTTCTCCTCGCTCGTCGACAACGTCACCGACGACGGGTTGCACCAGCCGGCGTTGCCCGCACCGCCGCCCCCTCCGACGCCAGCGCCGAACCGGCCTCCTGACGCCGCGATCATCCAGCCAGCGGGCGACGCGACGACGCGCGAGAACGGCACCGTGATCTTCCAGGGCAGTGCCAGCGACCCCGACGGCGATACCGTTTCGGTGCTCTGGAGCTTCGGCGACGGCGGCACCTCGACGGCGCTCGCGCCCGGCGAGCACGTCTACGCAGCGGTCGGCACGTACACCGTGACGCTGACGGCGACCGACGCGCGCGGCGCCGTCGACCCGACCCCTGCGACGCTGACCGTCACCGTCGGTCCCAACGCGGCGCCGGACGGAACGATCGTTGCCCCGGCCGCCGACATCGCCGTGGCGGTGGGGCAGGCGGTGCAGTTCGAGGGCGCATTCTCGGATCCGGACGACGAGCACTTCAGCGTCGAGTGGAGCTTCGGCGACGGCGTCTCCTCGGGCGCGCTCGCCACGTCGCACACGTACCTCACACCCGGTACCTACACGGTGACGTTCACCGTGATCGACTCGCTCGGCAAGCCGGACCCCACCCCGGCCACGCGCATCGTCACCGTGGTCCAGGCGGTCACCTTCACGCAGCTCCAGGAGGACGTCTTCACCGAAACGTGCTCCGGCTGCCATCCGCCCAACGGCGGTCTCGACCTGCGCGCGTCCCAGGCGTACGGCAGCCTCGTCAACGTCCCCTCGTCGCAGCAGCCGGCGCTGATGCGGGTGAAGGCGGGCGACCCGGCCGCCTCCTACCTCGTGCGCAAGCTCGAGGGCGGGCCGACGATCAGCGGTTCTCGCATGCCGCAGGGCGGACCATTCCTGTCGCCGAGCCAGATCCAGCGGATCAAGGATTGGATCATCGTCGGCGCGCCGAACAACTGACCATGAAGACGGGGGCCTGCCTGCTGCTCGTCGCCGGCGTGGCCGCCGCGTGCGGCACGCCGAAGTCGCTGCCGCTGGAGCCGGACGGCGGCGGACCGGACCCTGCCGCGACGTTCACCCGGGTGCAGGCCGAGGTGCTCTCTGTGTCCTGCGCGCTCGCCGGCTGCCACGCCGGCGCGGCGCCGCAGGCGGGCCTGGACCTGTCGCCAACGGCGTCGTATGCGAACCTGGTGCGCGTCTCCGCGGTGCAGCGGCCGGAGCTGGCGCGCGTCGAGCCGTTCAATCCCGACCGCTCCTACGCCGTGCTGAAACTCCGCGGCGATCCGGCGATCGTCGGCGCCCGCATGCCGCTCGGCGGCGCCGTCACGCGGGCTCAGCTCGACCTTGCCGTCGACTGGGTGCGCCGCGGCGCGCCGCGCGACTGAGGCGAGCTGATGCGGGCCTCGAGCCTTGAGAGCCGAACGCCGGAGAGTCGAAGGCGGGAGGTGCTGTGAAGTGAGAGGCGAACGCGAGTTGAAGGCAGCGCTGATCGCGTGCGGGACGGTGCTCATGACGTGGGCCGCGGCGGCGCAGGCGCCGCCGCCGGGCGACCGGCTCGTCAACCTGCCGACGCACGCGACCGTCGGCGCCGCCACGCTGCAGGTGCTGTTCACCCACCGCTTCTCGCAGACCGTCGACGGCGCCGGCGGCTACGATCTGTTCGGCCTCGACTCCGCAGCCAGCATCGGCATAGGCGTGGCGGCGGGGTTCGGGAAGGACGTCGAGATCGAGCTGTACCGCGCCTCGTTTCTGAAGGAGTACGAGGCCGCAGCGAAGTGGACGGTGGCGCGCCAGGGCGAGGCGTTTCCGCTCGGCCTCGCGGTGCGCGCCGGTGTCGACTACAGGGGGGCGCAGGGGATCGACGATCGCTGGTCGGGGATCGTGCAGGTCGTCGTGGCGCGCCGCCTGGGCCCCGCGGTCGAGGTGTTCGTGATCCCCTCGTTCGCCTCCGACACGCCCTCGCTGTCCAACGCCGCCAACGTCGCTCTGGCAGTGCTGTGGCGGTTGCCGCGGCGGTGGCATCTGGCGGCCGAGGTGGTGCCGGAGAACCGCGACGCCGCGGATGGCGAGGCGGCGTGGGCGCTCGGGCTGGCGAAGCGCCTGCCGGGCCACGAGTTCCTCTTCTACTTCGGCAACTCCCTGGCGACCACCACGGACCTCATCGTTGGCTCGGACCTCCCCGGCGGTTTCGCGGCCGGCGACGTGCGTCTCGGGTTCAACCTCGTCCGGCGCTTCCCCGAGTGAGACGCAGCCTCGGGAATGGCGCCCTTGCGAGCGCGGTTCGCAGCAGCGTGCGGAGCGACTCGTGAAAGGCAGGGTATGCGAAGGCGCGGCGCGCCTTCGCGCGGTGCTTCTGGCGCTCGTGACGGTCGGCGCGGCGGGCTGCCGCCCTGCGGAGGTGGAACACCCCGCGACGCGCCAGGCGGACGTCGCCGGAGCGGCCACGCCAGCGGCCGCGCTGCCCGAGCTGCTGCCGGTGACGGCCTCGGAGCTGCGACGGGCGATCGTCGCGCCGGGCGCATCGGCGGTCGTGGTCAACGTGTGGGCGACCTGGTGCCTGCCCTGCCGCAAGGAGTTCCCCGACCTGCTGCGGGCCGCCGCCGCCTTCCGCGAGCGCGGGGCGCGCCTGGTGCTGGTGTCCGCCGATTTCGAGGAGAACACCGCGGCGGCGCGCGAGTTCCTCGCCCGTCACGGCGTCGACTTCCCGAGCTACCTCAAAGTGGGCAAGGATATGGAGTTCATCGACGCGCTCTCGCCGGGGTGGGGCGGGGCGCTGCCGGCGACGTTCGTATTCGACGGCGGCGGCGTCCTGCGCGACTTCTGGGAGGGCGAGACGAGCTACGAGACGTTCGCCGCGCGCATCGGCGCCGTGGTCGAGGCCCGGGCCGGGCGCGGCGGGGGAGGGTGAGATGAGGAAGAGCGTGCTGGGTGTGGTGGGAGTTGCGGCGGTCCTCGCGGCGGCGCCGGCGGCGCTGGCGATCGACATCGGCGATGCGCTGCCCGCGGGCGTAGTGGCGATGAAGAACGTGGACGGCAGCGAGGTGACGCTTGCCGGTGCGATGGGGCCGAAGGGGCTGCTGGTGGTGTTCTCCTGCAACCACTGCCCGTGGGTGCAGCGCTGGGAGAGCCGCATCGTCGAGCTCGGGAACACCTACAGCGCCAGGGGTATCGGCGTCGTCGCGGTGAACGCGAACGACCCCGCCGAGTATCCCGATGACAGCTTCGAGGCGATGCAGGCGCGGGCGAAGGAGAAGGGGTACGCCTTCCCCTACGTCGTCGACGCCACCTCCGGCGTGGCGCGCTCGTTCGGCGCCAGCAAGACGCCCGAGGCGTTCCTCTTCGACGCGCAAGGGAAGCTGGTGTACACCGGCACAATCGACGACAACGCGAAGGACCCCGCAGCGGTGACGGCGGCATACCTGAAGGACGCCCTCGAGGCGGTCGCCGCGGGCAAGCCCGTGCCGACGGCGAAGACCAAGGCGCTCGGCTGCTCGATCAAGTTCCGCTCCTGAAGCCGCGCCAGCGGCCTCAGGAGCGAAATCCCCCCCCGCAGAAGGCGGCCAGGTGCCGCCTTCTGCGGGACGCGCAAGCGGTGGCGAGGGATCGCGGGATCCGAGCAACGCCATGCCCTGAACCCGCGTGAGCGGCCGCAGTATCGGGCCGACCGATACGGAACCGGTACGCACGGCGCGGAAGCTCGGGGTGCCGGCGCAGCGCTCGCACTCCTCCCCCCTCCGGCCACCGCGACGCGCCACGATCCACGAACCACGAACCACGAACCGCGACCCCCACCTGCCCTCCAAATGCCGGGTCTGCTAGCGTGGTCGCGGAGGGTGGCGATGGACGACAGCGGCGGTCCCGTGCGCGACATGAACGGCGTCGAGTTTCGCGCCGCGCTGGCACAGGTCGGGGAGTGGGTGGCGGCGTACCGCGAGCGCGTCGGCGAGCTGCCGGTGCTCCCGGCGGTGCGGCCCGGCCAGACGGCGGCGGCGCTACCGCAGGCGGCGCCGGCGGCCGGCGAGCCGGTAGGACGGTGGATCGACGACCTCGACCGCATCGTGCTGCCGGCCGTCACGCACTGGAACCACCCGGGCTTCATGGCCTACTTCGGGATCACCGGGTCGGCGCCCGGGATCCTCGGCGAGCTGGTCGCCGCGGCGCTCAACGCCAACGGGATGCTCTGGAAGACGTGCCCGGCGCTCACGGAGGTCGAGGAAGTGGTCCTGCGCTGGCTAGCCGGAGCGCTCGGCCTGCCGACCTGGTGGTTCGGGATGATCACCGACACAGCGTCGACATCGACGCTGGCGGCGCTCGCCGCGGCGCGCGAGGCGGCCGGGGCCGCCGCCCGCGACGAGGGGCTGGCGGGGAAGCCGCCGCTGGTGATGTACTGCTCCGAGGAGGCGCACTCGTCGGTCGAAAAGGCCGGCATCATGCTGGGCATCGGCCGCCAGGGCGTCCGGCGTATCGCCGCCGACGATGCGTTCCGGATGCGCGTTGATCTCCTCGATGAGGCGATACGCGCCGACCTCGCCGCCGGGCGCCGTCCGTTCGCGGCCGTGGCCACCGTCGGGACGACCTCGGCCACGGCGGTCGACCCGGTTGCTGCGATCGCCGATGTCTGCCGTCGCCACGGGCTGTGGCTGCACGTGGACGCGGCGTACGCCGGCAGCGCCGCCGTCGCGCCGGAGCTGCGCTGGGTGCTGGCCGGGTGCGAGCGCGCCGACTCGCTTGTGACCAACCCACACAAGTGGCTCCTGACGCCGATCGACTGCTCGGTGCTGTACACCTCGCGCCCGGAGGTGTTCCGCGCCGCGCTCTCCCTCGTGCCCGAGTATCTCCGCACCGACGCCGCCGGCGCCACCGACCTGATGGACTACTCTTTCCAGCTCGGGCGCCGGTTTCGCGCCCTCAAGCTCTGGTTCGTGCTGCGCCACTTCGGGACCGACGGGTTGGCGGCGGTGATCCGCGAGCACGTGCGGCTGGCTGCCTGCCTCGCCCGCCGCGTCGACGCGCACCCGCACCTCGAGCGGCTGGCCCCGGCGAACCTGTCCGTCGTGTGCTTCCGCGTCGTGCCGCAGGGCGTCCGCGACGAGGCCGAGATCGAACGCGTGAACGCCGCGGTGCTCGAGCGGGTGAACGCCTCCGGCGAGGTGTTCCTCTCGCACACCAGGCTGAAGGGGCGGTACTGTCTGCGGGTGGCGATCGGGAACGCGGCAACGACGGCGGCGCGCGTTCAGCGCGCGTTGGAGCTGGTGTGCGCGGCGGCAGGGCTTGACCCGGGTCCGCGGGAGGTGGAGTAAGATGATGGCTCCCCGTCACGCGCGGGGTGAGGAGCCGACGTGAGCGAGCACGAGAACGCACCGGTGATGGAAGCTGCCGACCCCCCCCTTGCCGAGCTGTTCGACGCCGGCCACGTCATTCCGGAGCTGACCGCGACGACGCGCGAGGGCGTGATCGCCGAGATCGTAGAAAAGGTCGCGACGCAGGAGCTGGTGCGCGACGCGAAGTGGCTCGAGGCCGCCCTGGCCGAGCGCGAGCGCATGGTGCCGACGGCGATGCCCAACGGCGTCGCCTTCCTCCACGCGCGCCACCGCGCCGCCGAGAGGTTCCCGAAGCAGTTCCTGTTCCTGGCGCGCTCGAGCAAGGGCGTGTCGTTCGGGTCGCCCGACGAGAAGCCCACACACCTGTTCTTCCTGCTGGCGCTGCGCAAGGACATGGCGCATCTGCGCTGGCTGGCGCGCCTCTCGTGGATCTGCCGCAACCGCACCACCGTCGGCAGCCTGCTCAAGGTCGCGACGGCCGAGGAGATCGCCAAGGCGCTGCGCGTCGCAGTCGAGGAGCTGCCGGGCAACCTGAAGCAGAAGTAGCGGTGGAGCAGTCGAGAGTCGAGAGGCGGGCGTCGAAAGGCTGCCGACGAAGGGGCGAGCGACCGCAGCACCAGGCCTGCAGCGCTCGCCTTTGATGTCTCCGCTCCCACCCCCGACGCTCTTTTTTGGGGGAGGTCTCGCGACCTCCGGTGAAGCGCCGGGGTGAGTCCGGCGCCTTCACCCCGCCGCGCCGGCAACCCTGCCGGGCTCCCGGGGCGCTTCCGCCACCGAGGATCTGCGCGCGCCGCGATGAATTACGGTCGGCGCCGACAAGCTCTCAACGTGCTTCTAGTTCAGGTAGGCTGCCAGCGCGCGCCCCTTGGCGCTGCGGCGCAGCTTGGCGAGCGCCTGGTTCTCGACCTGGCGCACGCGCTCGCGGGAGATGCCCATGGTGTCGCCGATCTCGCGCAGGGTGCGCGGCTTGTCGTCGGCGAGGCCGAAGCGCAGGTCGAGGATCTGGCGTTCCTTTTCGGAGAGCTCGGCGAGCGCCTCGCGCAGCGCCTCCTCGAACGACTGCCGGAGGATCTCCTCGTCGGTGCCGGGGATGACGTACTGCTCCAGGAGGTCGCCGAACTCGGCCTCGCCGTCCTCGTCGACCGGCTGGTTGAGCGACAGGACGTTCTGGTTGCTGGCCAGCAGCAGGCGGACCTCATCCGGCGCCATGCCGAGCTCGTCGGCGAGCTCGGCCTCGCTCGGCACGCGCTCGAGCTCGCGCCCGAGCGCCTGGCGCGAGCGCTCGAGGCGGTACAGCGTGTTCGCCTGCTTCTGGGGCAGGCGAAAGGAGGCGCCGTGCTCCGAGAGCGCGTGCAGGATCGCCTGGCGGATCCACCAGACGGCGTACGTGATGAACTTGACGTTCTTCTCCGGGTCGAACTTGCGCGCCGCGTGGATCAGGCCGATGTTCCCCTCGTTGATGAGGTCGAGGAGCGAGATGCGGGAGTGCCGGAAGCGCTTGGCGTAGGCGACGACGAAGCGCAGGTTCGACTCGACGAGCCGGCGCAGCGCCTCGCCGTCCCCCGCCTGCACCCGCCGGCCGAGCTCCTTTTCCTCGTCGGGGGTGAGCTGCTTGAAGTGGCCGATCTCCTGCAGGTACCGCCGGAGCAGCGATGCCTCGGGGTCCTTCAGGCGCGTGCCCTTGGTCATTCCTCCTCGCTCGGCACCAGGCGGCCCTGCGGGCGCTGCGCCAGCGCGTGGTGGCGCGGCACCACGCCGCGCCGTTCCACCTCGCGCTCGAGCGCGGCGGAGAGGCGCTGCACCTCGGTCTTGAGAGCGTCGATCTGGTCCTTCATGTTCAGGATAACCTCGACCCCCGCCAAGTTTACTCCAAGGTCGCGCGTCAGCGTGAGGATGAACTCGAGACGCTCGCAGGTCTCGTCGTCGAACAGGCGCGTGTTGCCGACGCTGCGCGTCGGGCGGATGAGCCCCTCGCGCTCGTACAGGCGGAGCGTCTGCGGGTGGATCTCGAACCGCTCCGCGACCCACGAGATCATGTGGTAGCGACGCTGGCGGTCGTTCACGGCGCCTCCGTGTCGATGTCGATGCGGCGCCGCCGCGCCGACTGTTTCGGCAGCCTGACCTGCAGTACGCCGGCGTGCAGCGTGGCCGCCGGGGCGCCGTAGCGCTCCGGCGGGAGCTCGACGGCGCGGCGGAACGGGCCGCGGTAGCGCTCGATGCGCAGCATCGACGCCGTGCCGCCGGCGGCGCCCGGGAGCTCGCCGGAGATCACCAGGCGGCTGTCCTCGAGGTGCAGCTCGATGCCGTCGGGGGTAGCGCCCGGGAGCTCGGCCTCCACGACCACCTCGGAGGCGGACTCCCAGACGTCGACAGGGAACTCGAACGAGGCCGTGGCCGCGGCGGGAGGGTGGGGGAGGACGGCCTCCTCCATCAGCTCCCGCAGTCTGGCGCGCAGCGCCATCAGCTCCCGCACCGTGCGAAGGTCGCGCTCCTGCATCGCCGCCGCCCTCCGTGCCTCTCAGCGCGGGCTCACGCCCGCATGCTGGCGCAAGCCCGCGCTGAACCCATTCCGTCCGGGGAAGGTCCCGCGACCTCTCCCCGCGCGCCGGAGTGGCTCCGGCGCCCTCACCCCGGCACGCCGGCGACCCTCTCGGGCCGCCGGGGCGCTGCTGCTCCCGGGATACCGTGCACGCCGCGGCGGCTCCCGGAACGCGCGCTCAATTGGCCTTCGGCTCCACGTCGACGTACTCCGCATCGACGACGTCGCCCTCCCCGGCGGACGCCCCCGCCGGGCCGCGCTGCGCGCCGCCGCCGGCGGCGGCGCCGGCGGCGGCGCCGGAGGCCGCCGCGGCCGCGGGCGCCGCGGCGCGATAGATCTCCTCGGCGAGCTTGTGCGACGCCTTCGTGAGCTTCTCGGTGGCCGCGTCCATCACGTCCTTCTTGCCGCCCTCGAGGGCGCGCTTCGCCTCCTGGATTGCGGCCTCCATCTCGCCGCGCTGGGCCGCCGGGATCTTCTCCTCGTTCTCCTTGAGCAGCCGCTCGGTGGAGTAGACCAGGGAGTCGAGCCGGTTGCGCGACTCCACTTCGGCGCGCCGCGCCTGGTCCTCGTCGGAGTGCTGCTCGGCCTCCCGCACCATCTTCTGGATCTCCTGCTCGGAGAGGCCCGACGAGGCGGTGATCTGGATCTTCTGCTCCTTGCCGGTGCCGAGGTCCTTGGCGGAGACGTGCATGATGCCGTTGGCGTCGATGTCGAACGTCACCTCGATCTGCGGGATGCCGCGCGGCGCCGGGGGGATGCCGATGAGGTGGAAGCGGCCGAGGGTGCGGTTGTCGCGCGCCATCGGGCGTTCGCCCTGGAGCACGTGGATCTCGACCTGCGTCTGGTTGTCGTCGGCGGTCGAGTAGATCTTGGACTTCCGCGTCGGGATGGTGGTGTTGCGCTGGATAACGACGTCGCAGACGCCGCCCAGCGTCTCCACACCGAGCGACAGCGGGGTGACGTCGAGCAGCAGCAGGTCGTGCACCTCGCCGCCGAGGACGCCGGCCTGCACGGCCGCGCCGACAGCCACCACCTCGTCGGGGTTGACGCCCTTGTGCGGCTCCTTGCCGAAGAAGTCGCGCACGAGCTGCTGCACGCGCGGGATGCGCGTGGAGCCGCCGACCAGCACCACCTCGTCGACATCCTTCGCCTCGAGCCCGGCGTCCTTGAGCGCCTGGCGGCACGGCGCCACCGTGCGCTGGATGATGTCCTCGGCGAGCTGCTCGAACTTGGAGCGCGTCAGCTTGATCGTGAAGTGCTTCGGGCCGGATGCGTCGGCGGTGATGAACGGCAGGTTGATCTCGCTCTCCTGCGCCGATGAGAGCTCGCACTTCGCCTTCTCCGCGGCCTCCTTGAGGCGCTGGAGCGCCATCCTGTCCTTCGCCAGGTCGACGCCGTGGTCGCGCCGGAACTCGGCGACCAGCCACTCGATCAGCCGCTGGTCGATGTCGTCGCCGCCGAGGTGCGTGTCGCCGTTGGTGGACTTCACCTCGACGACGCCCTCGCCGACCTCGAGAATCGAGATGTCGAACGTGCCGCCGCCGAAGTCGTAGACGGCGATCGTCTCGTTCTTCTTCTTGTCGAGCCCGTAGGCGAGCGCCGCGGCGGTCGGCTCGTTGACCAGGCGCACGACCTCGAGGCCGGCGATCTGCCCGGCGTCCTTGGTCGCCTGGCGCTGCGCGTCGTTGAAGTACGCGGGCACCGTGATGACCGCCTTCTCGATCTTCTCGCCGGCGTAGTCCTCGGCGGCGGCCTTCAGCTTCTGCAGCACCATCGCCGAGATCTCGGGCGGCGAGTACACCTTGGAGTCGATCTCGACGCGCGCGGTGTCGTTCTCGCCGCGCACCACACGGAACGGCGACATCTTGATTTCCTGCGTGACCTCGTTGAAGCGGCGGCCCATGAAGCGCTTGATCGAGAAGACCGTACGCTCCGGGTTGGTGACCGCCTGGCGCTTGGCCACCTGGCCGACGAGACGCTCGCCGCTGCCGGTGAACGCCACCACCGAGGGTGTGGTGCGGCTGCCCTCCTGGTTGGCGATGACGACCGGCTTCCCCGCCTCCATGATGGCGACGACCGAGTTCGTGGTACCGAGGTCGATTCCGATGATCCTCGACATTGATTGAGTCCTCCTCAGGTCAACGACCCATAGAGATAATAAGACCTGAGTGACCTTCTGTCAATGTTCTTCGAGCGTGGCGCCCGGCCCCCCCTCCTGCGGCTCGTTGGATTTCGACAACTGTCTGATGAGAAGGAGGTTCGAGTCTGCAGTGCCGAGCCGGTTGGCGCCCGAGAGGAACACCAGGTTCTCGCGCTGGACGAACCGGTAGGGCCGGCCCCACGGGTCGCGCAGGTCTGAGTCGGTGAGCACGCGGTGGCCGGAGAGCTCCGCCAAGGCGTCGGGATAGGAGCCCAGCAGCGCGGCGTGCGCCTGCAGGCCCTGCCAGATCCCCCATATCCTCATGCTCGAGGCCGCGGCCCAGACGCGCGGCAGCAGCTTCGGCCCGTGCCCGGCGATCGGATTGGCGGGGTTGCGGGGCGCCAGGAGCTGGGAGACCACCAGCACCGGCACGAGGAGGAGCGCGAGCCACGGCAGGCGCAACGTCGCGCGCTGCTGCCCGAGGGTGGACTCGGCGAAGGCGGCGGCGCGCGCCTCGGCCACGGCCTTCTCGTCCGGGCGCGCCTCGCGAATCACCGTGCGCGCGAGCATCGTCGAGAGCGCCTTGCACGTCTCGAACTCGCCGTAGGGGCTCGAGCGCACCACCTCGTCGATGTCCGCAACGCCGTCGAGGAGCTGCAGCACGTCGTGCTCGACGGCGGTGACGGACTTGCGCCCCAGCGGGGCCTGGGCGTTCGGGCCCCCGTCGCCGTCGAGCGCCTGCAGGTCGTCGGTGTCTCCCGCGGCCACCACCTGCAGGTGCGCCAGCGGCACGTCGGGTACCAACACCATCGAGCGGCGCGGGATGCGCTTCTCGATGAGCGGCCACTCGTCGAGCATCCTGGCGCCTTCCATGAGGATGCTTTCGGCGCCCAGCGGCGTGATCAGCTCGACGTCGTAGTCGATGCTGGTCTCCTGCGAGAAGTGATAGTCGCCGTCGTTCCAGCGGAACACCCGGTAGATGATCTGCAGCACCTGCTGCTCGAGCGCCCGGCGCAGCTCGTCGCGGGAGATGATCGCGCTGCGCAGCAGGATGTGACCGAGGCGCTCGAGCGTCTCCATCTGGACGCGCAGCGCGGCGTCGAGCTCCTCCTGGGTGACGGCGCGGGTCTTCAGGAGCACCTGGCCGAGCCGGTCCTCCAGACGCTTGTTGAGAGAGTCGGCGCCCACGACCTTGCCGTCGAGGAAGGAGACCGTGACGACGTCCTCCGGCGCGCGCAGCGTGAGCACGCCCGTCTTCCGCTGCAGGCCGATGAGCTGGAAGATGTCGGCGAGCGAGAAGTCGCGCAGCGTTCCTTCGAGGGCCACGGCTACCTCCTCGCCCCCGGGATGAGCTGGGCGGCCGCCATCACCGCCGCCCACACCGCGCCGATCGCCGCCTGCAGCGGCCACACCGGCGAGAACATCAGCGCCGGCCCGACGAACACCGGGAGCCAGAGCGCGGCGGCGGAGGAGGTCAGGAGCGCGAGCGCGGCGAGCGCCGCGCCGACGACCGGCCGGCCGCTGGCACCGAGCCCGAGCCCGGGGAGCAGGAGGTCGCCGAGGCGGCGCTCGAGTCGCAGGGCGAGGCGGTGGCGGTCGACCTGGCGGCGCTTGGCGACCTGGGCGTCGATGCTGACGGTGTCCTTCTTCAGGAAGATGTTGACGCACTGCGCGCAGTAGCTCTGGCGCTCCTGCGACAGCCGGCAGCGCCGGCAGAACGTCCGGCCGCACTTGAGGCATGCGGCGGCGAACCCCGTGGTGTAGTCGCGCAGCAGGAAGTGGCCGATCGCGAACGCGAGCGCGACCAGCGCCGCAATGGTGAGCGGGTGCGCGATCGTCCGTTCCTGCAGCAGCGGCGGAAGCTCGAGGCCGCGGTGCACGAGGCTCATCGCGTCGACGCGGGCGAGCAGCGCCCGGGCGTCCTCCGCCGTGAACGCCGGCAGGATCGGCTGGTGGTCGCGGCCCCGGCTGAGCCGCCGCAGGCGCGGCTCGTCAAGGTCGCGGGCGCGGGCCATCGCCTCGTCGCTCTCGCGGAACTGGTAGATCTGGGCGAAGGCGAGAGCGAGGTTGTAGTTGACGATCACGGGATCGGCGCCCGCCGCGCGCGCGGTCTGAAACGCCTGCAGGGCGGCGTTGTAGTCTCCCTCGAGGTAGCGGACGGTCCCGAGGCCCAGCGACAGCGGGCCGTCGCTCGGGGCTCGCCGCAGCCCCTCTCGGTACGACCAGGCGGCGCCGTCGAGCAGCCCGAACTGCCGGTAGGCGTCGCCCTGCAGTCTGTAGTAGTCGGGCAACTCGCCGAGCAGGTCGGCGAGCGCCTCGATCTCGTCGAGCGCCTGCGGGTCGTACCGGCGTTCGGCGAGCGCGGCCGTCGCCTGCAGGATGCCGTTTGGGTCGCGCGCGATCGAGCGGAAGCCGAGCTCGAGCAGGGTCGGCGCGGCGGCCACGAGCAGCAGCCCGGCGACGCCGACCGCACGCCCCGGCGCGTTCAGGTAGCCCCAGCAGAGGGCGCAGATCCACAGCACGAGCCAGGCGGCATCGCCGCCCGCGAACAGCGGCAAGGTGAGCGCCACGGTCGCCACGATGAGGCCGTTGGGGCCGAGCCGCCAGGTCGAGACCATCTCCATCAGGTCGTGCCAGATCGCGGGCACGGTGCGCCGCATGACGAGCGCCGCCCACAGCGCGAGCGCCGCGAGGAGCGCGACGAGCCCGGAGATCAGCGCCGAGCCTGCCAGCAGCCGGGTGTAGCGCTCGTCGGCGGCCAGCGCGCCGGCGCCGCGTGCGAGGCTGGAGAGACCGCGGGGGACCTGCCAGCGTCCGAGGTGGAACGCTGCGAGCGCGAGGTAGGCCTCGGGGCAGCCGGGGTCGAGTGTCGTCGCGCACTCGAGCGCGACCGGCACGCTCTCCGGCGGCAGCGAGCGGGCGCGCGCCACCAGCGCCATCGCGAAGGGCGTCAGGCGCGCGATCGCGGTGCGGTCCGCCAGCGCTGCGAGATCCGAGCAGCGCTCGCGCAGCACCTCCGCGTCGAACGGGTCGAGCGACTGCGCGAGCCTGAACCAGGCCTGCTCGATCTCGCCGGAGCGCAGCGCGTCGGCCGGGATGGCGGCCTCCGCGGCCGGCGGCAGCCAGAACGCCAGCGCCACGGCGTGGGCGGCGAGCACCGCGACACGGCGGCGCCGCGGCCGTGCGGCGCCGGGGCAGCGCGGCGGGCCGCCGCCAGTGGCCGCAGCCGGCCCTTGCCCGGGCCGCGCGGCCGGCCCCCTATCGCGTCGCCGCGACGAAGAGGGACCGCAACTGGTAGAGCACGTCGTCAAGGAAGTTCGTCTCCTCGAGCGTCAACCGGCCGCTGGTCTTGGTCTTCAGGACGCCGAGCAGGTCGATGAAGTAGCGCGCGGTCGCCGGGTCGCGTCCGCGTCCGGGCACCTGGCCCGAGAGAAACGCCATCGCCTGCTGCGCGAGCAGGTCGACGATGTCGCTGATCCCCGGGCCGGGCGGCAGCGCCGCCGACCCGCCGGCTGCGTCGGCGTCCGCAGCAGGCGCGGCCGGCGCCGGCGACGCGTCCGGCGGCGGTTCCGGCAGGGTGACCGGCGCCGCCGCTCCGGGTGCGGGCGCCGGATCGGCAGCGGCCGCCGGCGCCGGATCAGCAGCGGCTGCCGGCGCCGGCGGCCCGCTGGCCGGCGCGCGCAGCTCGCCCTCGGCGGTGAACCAGCGACGGTCGATCACCCTCACCTTGCTCTCCTTGCCGGTCTCTGCCACTCCTGCTCCCTCCAGTACATATCCATCTTACCTCGAATCCGCCCTGCCGCCGCGCGCTCCGACGGCCGCACGCGCCGCTATACTCCCGCGGCATGGATGCCGGCCACCCGTTCGACGCGCTGCGGGCGCTGTGCGCGCGGCTGCGCGCTCCCGACGGCTGCCCGTGGGACCGCGAGCAGACGCTGGATAGCCTGCGCGCTTACCTGATCGAGGAGACGTACGAGGTGGTCGACGCGATCGCCGGCGGCGATCCCCGCGAGCTCGCCGCCGAGCTCGGCGACCTGCAGTTCCACATCGTGTTCGCGTCGCGGATAGCAGAGGAGAACGGGTGGTTCGACGCCGCCGACGTCTGCCGCGGCATCCACGCCAAGATGGTGGCGCGCCACCCGCACGTGTTCGGGGAGGTCGAGGTTTCGGGTGCCGCCGAGGTCGTGCGCAACTGGGAGGCGATCAAGCGGCGCGAGGGAGCGGGGAAGAGCGCCCTTGCGGGCGTGCCGCGCCAGCTCCCGGCGCTCCTCAAGGCGTACCGGGTGACGGAGAAGGCGGCGGCGCTGGGGTTCGACTGGGAACGCGTGGACGACGTGGTCGCGAAGCTGCGGGAGGAGGTCTGCGAGCTCGCCGAGGAGCTGCACCATGAGCGCGGGGAGGGCGCCGGCGCACGGGTTCGCGAGGAGCTCGGGGACGTACTGTTCGTCATGGCCAACCTCGCCCGCCAGCTCGGCGTCGACCCCGAGGCGGCGCTGCAGGCGGCCAACGACAAGTTCGCGCGCCGCTTCGCCGCGATGGAGGCCATCGCGGAGGCGCGCGGCCTCGCGCTGCGCTCGCTCGACCTGGCGCAGCTCGACGCGCTCTGGAACGAGGTCAAGCGCGGCGAGGGGCGCGGCGAACCGGCGGCGCCGCGCCGGCCGGGCGGCGATCCCGGCAAGGTTTGACTTCGCCGGCGCGCCCGCCTATGGTACCGGCCGCCGTGCGCTCGCACGGGAGGGAGATTCACATGGGCGTCAAGGTTTTCGCCGCCGCCTGCGGGCTGACGGCGGCCGCCGTCGTCGCCGAGGCGACCGTGGTCATGCAGGTCAACGGCGTGGGCGTCAGCGACTACGCCCTCAACCGCGCCAGGCGCGCCGCCGCGGCGGCGTCCAGGGACGGGGCGGCGGACCCGGCGGCGGTGACGCGCCGCGCGGTCGAGCAGGTCGTCGGCCATGTCCTGCTCGTGCAGGCGGCGCGCGAGGCCGGCGTCACCGTCGGGGACGACGAGGTGGAGCGGCGGATCACGTCGCTGCGTTCCCGCTATCCGAGCGCCGAGGCGTTCGCCGCGGCGCTGCAGCAGGGCGGGACGACGGAAGCCGAGGTCCGCACGCTCGAGGCCGAGGACCTGCTGATCCAGCGCTTCACCGAGAAGGTCCTCGGTCCGCGCGCCGCCGTCTCCCCGGAGGAGGTCGCCGCCTACTACCGCGACCACCCCACCGAGTTCGACCACCCCGAGCAGGTCAAGGTCGAGATGATCCTCGCGGCGGTGGCGAAGGACGCGACGCCGGAGGCGGTCCGCCTCGCCGAAGCGAAGATCGGGCAGGCCGCGAAACGGCTGGCGACCGGCGAGCCGTTCGCCGCGGTGGCGAGGGACCTCTCCGACGACCCGACGCGCGCCCGCGGCGGCGAGGTCGGCTGGGTCCGCGCCGGGCAGCTCCTTCCCGAGCTCGACGCCGAGGTGTTCAAGCTGCAGGCGGGAGAGGTGACGGCGCCGATCCGGACCGTCTACGGATTCCACATCATGGGCGCGATCGAGCGGCGGCCGGCCGGCCGCAGCCCGTTCGCTGAGGTCGAGTCGACGCTGGCCGACATGCTGAAGGCGAACAAGGTCCGGACCATGCTCGCCGCGCTGGTCTCCGAGCGCCGCGCCAAGGCGACGATCGAGACGCTCGACCCCGCGATCAAGGCCGCCCTCGGCGCCGCCAGGTGACGGCCACCCGGGCGTATCGGCTGGTGGTGGCGGCGGTCGTCGAGGCGAAGGACGGCAGCGTGCTCGTCACCCGCCGCCCGCCGGGCAGCCACATGGGCGGCCTGTGGGAGTTCCCCGGCGGCGGCGTGGAGCCCGGGGAGACCGCCGAGGCGGCGCTGGCGCGGGAGCTCGCCGAGGAGCTCGGCGTCGAGGGCGAGGCGCTCGCGCCGCTTACCTTCGCCTGGCACCGCGAGAGGGGGCGGTCGTTGCTCCTGCTCTTCTACCGCGCCGCCATCCACGGCGCGCCGCGCGGTCTGCAGGGCCAGGAGGTGCGGTGGGTACCGGTGGCGTCGCTGGACCGTCTCGCGATGCCCCCTGCCGACGCCGCCCTCGTCCGCATGCTGCAGGGAAGGCAGTAGGCGACGGACGAACGGCGAGGGGCGACGGGCGGCTCCGGAGCTCCGCCAGTCGCCGCAACTCTCCTAGAACCTCGGGGCGCCGTCGACCAGCACCGGCTCGCCGTCGAGGGTGAGCGTCGGCCGCATCAGGATGCCGTCGACGTGGAACGCCACGTCGACGGTGCCACCCATCGAGACGTTGTTGCCGAACGCGATGTGCACGGTGCCGAGGATCTTCTCGTCCTCGAGGATCGCGCCGGTCACGATCGCGCGGTCGTTGGTGCCGACGCCGAGCTCGGCGACGGTGCGTGCCGCCGGCCCCGCCTTTTCGAGCTGCTCCCGGAAGCGATCGGCCTCGACGCCGCCGCTGACCTCGACCGCCATGCCGCGCTCGACGGTGACCCGAACCGGAGACGCGAGCTTCCCGATCCCGGCGAGGGAGCCGTCGATCACGATCACGCCCTCGGAGCGGCCTTCGTCGGGCCGCAGGTACGCCTCGCCGGACGGCAGGTTGCCCCACTGCCCGCGCGCCCGGATCAACCCGGTGGAAGCGATCGCCGCGATCCCCGCGATCGGCATCGTGATGTCCGTGCCGAGCGCGGTGGTTACGCGCGCCACCGCGGCGGCGGTGAGCTTCTCGGTCACCGCGAGCGTGCGCCGGGCGATCGCCTCGTAGTCGGCCGCCATCGTGCGCACGAGGCACCCCTCGGTGATCCCGGGCATGGTGGCGACGCGCGCGCCCGCGGCGACCGCGGCGCGGCGCGCCGCGGTGTGGGTGATCGAGCGGGTCGTGACCGCGAGCACCGCGTCGACGCCCTTCATCGCCTCGGGCACCGGCGGAGGCGGCTCCTGGCCGTTGAGCTCGCGCACGCCGTACTCGAGCAGCAGCACCTCGCGGGCAAGCGGCCGCGCCGCCTCGGCCAGCGCGCGGGCGAGGTGAGCGAGCGGCGGGTCGGTGACCACCAGCAACGACTCGTGGCGCTGCATCCCCAGGCAGTCCCGCACCGCCACCAACGCCGCATGCTCGAGCTCGTTCATCCGCGCCTCCCGGCCGAATTGTACGGGGAAAGGGTGGGGCATGGTGCGCCGTGGCGGCGCGGGGCGGGCGTCAGGCCGAAAGCGCGCGGCGCCGCCGGCCCCACGAACCACGATCCGCGAACGCGCCCATCACGCCCGTGTCACACAGATCACCGGCACGGTCGCCTTGCGCGCCACGTACTGGCTCGTCGAGCCTAGGATCAGCTCGACGATGCGCGAGTGGCCGTGCGAGCCGAGGAACACCGCGTCGTGGCCGCCGCCGCCGAGGAGCGCCAGCAGCGCCTGCTCGGCCGCCTCGCCGGGTACGACCCGGAACTCGCAGTCCAGCGCGTGCGGCGCCAGGTACGCGCGCGCCTCGTCGAGGACCGCCCGGCCGCGCTCCGGGCTGTCGTCGACCGTGACGACGGTGAGCGGGAGCACGAGGGCGCGGCACAGCTCCGCCGCCAGCGCGAGGGCGCGCGCCGCCTTCGGACTGCCGTCGTACGCGGCCAGCGGCCGGCTGATCTCGCACGGCTGCTCGGGGACCACCATCACGGGCACCGCCGAGCGCCGCAGCAGCAGCTCGGCCGTGGGGCCGAGCAGATCCTCGTGCAGGCGCGCGTTGACGCCGCGCTTGCCGACCACCAGCAGGTCGGCGAGCTTGGCGCCGGCGAGGAGTCCGGCGACGACGCCGGCGTGCTCCACGTGAAACACCGATGGCACGCCCGACGCCGCGCAGTGCTCGTCGAACCGCTTCCTGAGCACGCCGGCGAGCTCCTCGAGGGTGGCGCGCATCTGCGTCCCGAGGTCGAGGAACGGCTCGACCCCCATGGCGCCGGAAATGTCGGTGATGAAGGCGCCTTCGAGAAAGCTGGTGTCGACGACGTGGACGCCGTGTACGGTGGCGCCGAGCCGGAGCGCGAGGGCGATCGCGGTGTCCTCCGCGACCGCCGCATGGCTCGATCCGTCGAGCCCGACCGCGATGTGCTTGACCATGGGCGCCTCCCCCGGTCCGGTGATGCGACCACGGTACTGCACCGCCGCCGCAGCGGCAAGGGCCGTCGGGTCGGGTGTCGCCGCCCCGCGGCCCGCCTCGCCGCCGCCGGGCGGGGAGGCGGGGTGCGTCAAGGGAGACGCTGTCTTAGAATGGCGCCCCGCGGCGAGCCGGCGAAGCGGCCGCCTCCGGTCGGGGCGCGCGGGAGAGGGAGGTGGGTGGTGACGAACGCGGACACGCAGGGGCCGGTACAGCCTTCCGTCGAAGACGTGCTGTCCGCGTACCGCCTGATGCTGACCTCCCGTCGAGTCGACGACAAGGAGATCCAGCTCAAGGGCCAGAACCTCTGCTTCTTCCAGATCTCCGGCGCCGGCCACGAGGCGGTGCTGGTCGCCGCCGCCCGCCACCTCGACCCGGGACGCGACTGGTTCTTCACCTACTACCGCGACCGTGCGCTGATGCTCGGTCTCGGTCTGACCCCCTACGAGATGTTCCTCGGCTCCATCGGGGCGGAGGCCGGACCCGACTCGCGCGGGCGGCAGATGCCGAGCCACTGGGGGAAGCGCGGGCTGCACGTGGCGACCTCATCGTCGCCCACCGGAACGCAGTGCCTGCACGGCGTCGGTTGCGCCGAGGCGGGCCGCTACCTCGCAGCGCTCGACAACGCCGCGAAGCGCTTCGCGGTCGCGTCGGACGAGATCACGTGGGTGTCGCTGGGAGACGGGACCACCTCGGAGGGCGAGTTCTGGGAGTCGCTCAACACCGCCTGCACCGCCCGCCTGCCGGTTCTCTTCGTGGTCGAGGACAACGGCTATGCGATCTCGGTGCCGGTCGACGCGCAGACCCCCGGCGGGTCGATCTCGGCGCTGCTGCGCTCGTTCCCGAGCCTGACGATCCACGAGGTCGACGGCTGCGACTACCTCGCGTCGCACCGCGTCCTCGGCGAGGCGGTGGCGGCGCTGCGCGCCGGGCGCGGACCGGCGCTCGTGCACGCTCGCGTCGTGCGGCCTTACTCCCACTCGCTCTCCGACGACGAGCGGCTGTACAAGACCGCGGCGGAGCGCGAGGACGAGGCGCGACGCGACCCGATCCCGCGCACCGCGGCGCTGCTGCGCGAGCGCTACGGCGTCGCGCAGGAAGATCTCGACCGCATCGAGTCGGAGGTCGCCGCCGAGGTCAACGAGGCGGCGGCGTTGGCGCTGAAGCAGCCGCAGCCGGCGCCGGAACGGTGGGCCGACTGCATTCACTCGTCCGAGGTCGATGCGACGGCGGCGAGCCTCGCCGTTGCGCCGGCGCCCGGCGACGCCGCGCCCAAGACCATGGTCGACCTGCTCAACGCCTGCCTGCGTGACGAGATGGCGCGCGACGACCGCATCGTGGTGTTCGGCGAGGACGTCGCCGACGCCTCGCACGAGGAGGCGCTCGCCGAGGTCAAGGGCAAGGGCGGGGTGTTCAAGGTCACGCACGGGCTGCAGCGGCAGTTCGGTTCGCGCCGCGTTTTCAACTCGCCGCTCGCCGAGGCCAACATCGTCGGCCGCGCCGTCGGCATGGCGATGCGCGGCCTCAAGCCGGTGGTCGAGATCCAGTTCTTCGACTACATCTGGCCCGCGTACCAGCAGATCCGCAACGAGCTCGCCACCGTCCGCTGGCGCTCCGGGGGACAGTGGGGCGCGCCGGTGGTGGTGCGGGTGCCGTCGGGCGGCTACCTCAAGGGCGGCGGCCCGTACCACTCGCAGTCCGGCGAGGTGCTGTTCACCCACATCCCTGGACTGCGCGTCGTCATGCCGTCCAGCGCCCTCGACGCCAACGGGCTGCTGCGCACTGCGATCCGCTGCGACGATCCCGTCATCTTCCTCGAGCACAAGCACCTCTACCGGCAGACGCACAACAAGGCGCCGTACCCGGGGCCCGATTACACGGTGCCGTTCGGCAAGGCGGCGCGTGTCCGCGAGGGGAGCGACCTCACGGTCGTCACCTACGGCGCCACCGTCGTCCGCTCGCTCCAGGCGGCCAGACGGCTCGAGGAGGAGACCGACGTCACCGTCGACGTGCTCGACCTGCGTTCGCTGGCGCCGTACGACTGGGAGGCGATCGCCGAGTCGGTGCGCCGCACCAGCCGTGTCCTCGTCGTCCACGAGGACACGCTGTCGTTCGGGTTCGGCGCCGAGATCGCCGCGCGCATCGCGGGCGAGCTTTTCGCCGACCTCGACGCCCCGGTCCGCCGCGTCGGCGCGAAGGACACCTTCGTCGCCTACGCCCCGGCGCTCGAGGAGGTCATCCTGCCGCAGCCCGACGGCATCCTCCACGCGATGCGCGAAGTGATGGCGTACTGAAGATCGTCAACATCGTTGGGCCTGGCACCTTCTGTTGGCCTCCCACGTGAGCGTCGGCGGCCATGCCGGATGGGTTCGCATGCCCGGCCGGGGTGATTGGGATAGACTGCAACCGGGGTCGGCGGAGGCCAGCGTGGGCATGTTCCGTATTGCCAAGCAGTTCGAGATCGAGGCCGGGCATCGGCTTTCGAAGCACCCGGAGAAGTGCCGGTTCCCGCACGGGCACTCGTACACCGTCGAGGTGGTGATCCGCGCACCGCGGCTCGACGCCAACGACATGGTGTGCGACTACAAGGCGCTGAAGATCGTGGCGCAGCACGAGCTCGAGCGCATCGACCACGCCATGCTGCTCGGTCCGACCGATGCGCACAGCGAGGGGTTCGCGCCGTTCTCCGAGCGCGTCGTGGTGATGCCCGACGGCGACCCGACGACGGAGGTGATAGCGCGCGATCTGTTCCGCCGCCTGCGCGCCTCGTTCCGGCCGGGGATGAAGGTGACGTCGGCCGGCGGGGCGGAGTACCGCGTCCCCGAGGGACTGGCGATCGAGCGCATCCGCGTCTGGGAGACGTCGACCACGTGGGCGGAATACTCGGAGGAAGAGCCGTGGCCCGTCGCCCGTGGCCTGTTGCCCGACGAAGAGGCAGCGCCCGAGCAGGGAGGCGGCAGTGCAGCCGGGGACCGGGGACGGGGGACCGGGGGATGACGCACGCTCGGCAGGGGAGCTGGAAGCAGCTTCCCGTGGAGATCGGCGACGGGGAGCTCGGGCGGTGGGCGCCCGCGATCCGGCAGCCCGTGGCGATCAGCGGGGCGACGGGGTTCGTCGGCTCGCACCTCGCCGAGGCGCTGGTGCGGGGCGGGGTGCGCCCGCGCGTACTGGCCCGCGACGCCGGACGAGTGCTGCCCGAGCTGCGCGGACGCTGCGACGTGGTCGTCGGCGACGTCGAGGACGCGGCGGCGGTCGCGCGGCTCGCGGCGGGGTGCGGCACGCTGCTGCACCTCGCCGGGCGGCTGCGCGCCGCGAACCCCGCCGACTTCGACCGCACCAACCGAGTCGGCACCGGCTGCGTGGTCGGCGCGCTGGCCGGCGGCGGCGCTCGGCTGGTCTACGTCTCCTCGCTGGCGGCGGCGGGACCGAGCGCCGACCCGGCGGGGAAGCGACCGGACGACGAGGCGGCGCCGATCTCGGCGTACGGGCGCTCGAAGCTGGCGGGCGAGCTGGCCGTGCGCGCCTACGCCGGGCCGTGGACGATCGTGCGGCCGCCCGCGATCTACGGCCCGCGCGACATCGACGTTCTGCAGTTCTTCAAGCTGGCCGCCGGGGGCCTGGTACCGCTGCCGGCCGGCGAGCGCTGGGTGTCGGTCGCCCACGTCGCCGACGTGGTGCGGGCGATCCTCGCGGCCGCCGCCGGGGAGGCGACCGCCGCCGTCGTGCACCTCGGCGAGCCGACGCCGTACGAGCTGCGGGCGATGATCGGCGCGCTGGCGGCCGCCGGCGGAGTGCGTGCGCGCACGGTCCCACTGCCGGCGGCGCTCGTTCGCGCCGCGGGAGCGGGGGGCGATGTCCTGCACCGGCTCGGGTTCCACAGCGTGGCGCTGACCGGCGACAAGGCGGGAGAGCTGCTGGCGCGGCACTGGAGCGCCCGGACTGCAGAGTCGCTCGCGCTTCTCGGTCTTGAAGGCTTCGTGCCGTTCGCAGCCGGCGCCGCGGCGACCTGGGAATGGTACCGGCGGCGCGGCTGGCTGCCGCATGCTAAGATTCATCGCGTATGAGCGCCGAGCCAACCGGGGCGGTACGGGACGCTGTCGATATCTTTCAGAAGTGCCGCGAGTTCCGCGACGCCGACGACATCAAGGACGCCGGCCTGTACCCCTACTTCCGGACGATCTCCTCGGCGCAGGACCCGGTGGTCGTGATGGACGGCCGCGAGGTCGTGATGCTGGGGTCGAACAACTACCTCGGACTCACCAACCACCCCGAGGTGAAGCGGGCGGCGCAGGACGCGATCGCCCGCTACGGCACCGGCTGCGCCGGCTCCCGCTTTCTCAACGGCACGCTCGACATCCACGTTAGGCTCGAGGAGAAGCTCGCCGCCTTCATGCGGAAGCCAGCGGCGGTTACGTTCTCGACCGGGTTCCAGGTCAACCTCGGCGCGATCTCGTGCCTCATCGAGCGCGGCGACGTGGTCTACCTCGACAAGCTGGACCACGCCTGCATCATCGACGGAGCGCGCCTCGGCTTCGGCACCGCCGTCAAGTTCAACCACAACGACGCGGCCGACTTCCGGCGCCGCCTCGAGCTGCGAGACCGCAGCAAGGGGGCGCTCGTCGTGGTCGACGGGGTGTTCTCGATGGAGGGCGATGTCGTCGACCTGCCTGGCCTGGTCGCCGCGGCGCGCGCGCACGGCTGCCGCGTCATGGTGGACGACGCGCACGGCATCGGCGTGCTCGGCGCGAACGGGCGCGGCACCGCCGAGCACTTCGGCCTCGAGGGCGAGGTCGACCTGGTGATGGGCACGTTCTCCAAGTCGCTGGCCTCGGTCGGCGGCTTCATCGTCGGCGAGGAGCGGGTGATCAACTGGATCAAGCACCGCGCCCGGTCGCTCATCTTTTCGGCGGCGCCGCCGCCGGCGTCGGTCGCCTCGGTGCTCAAGGCGGTGGAGATCATCGAGCGCGAGCCGGAGCGGCGCGCGGCGCTGTGGGAGAACACCCGCTTCATGGCGGAGTCGTTCCGCACTCTCGGGTTCGACACCGGGGAGTCGAGCACGCCGGTGATCCCGGTGGTCGTCGGCGACGACCGCCTGGCGTTCTTCATGGCCCGGCGGCTGGAGGAGGAAGGCGTCTTCGTCAACCCCGTGATCACGCCGGCCGTTCCGCCGGGACGCGCCCTGCTGCGCACCTCCTACATGGCCACCCACAGGCGCGAGCACCTCGAGCGGGCGCTCGCCGCCTTCGCGAAGGTCGGCCGGGAAGTGGGCCTGGTGGCGTGACCGGTCCGCCGCTGCGCGTCTCGGCGGTGCGGTCGCGGTCCGAGCTGCGTCGTTTCGTGGATCTCCCGTGGCGGCTGTACGCGGGCGACCCCTGCTGGGTTCCGCCGCTCAAGAAGCAGGTGCGCGGCCTGCTCGATCCCGGGCACCCGTTCTACCGCGACGGCGCCGCCGAGCGCGAGCTGTTCCTCGCCTGGCGGGGGTCGCGGGCCGCCGGCCGCATCGCCGCGATCCTCAACCGGGCGCACAACGCGTTCCACGGCGACCGCTGGGGGTTTTTCGGGTTCTTCGAGTGCGAGGACGACCCGGCGGCGGCGAACGAGCTGCTCGCTGCGGCCTGCGAATGGGCCGCCTCGCGCGGGTGCGACGCGCTCGTCGGGCCGGTCAACCCGTCCACGAACTACGAGGCGGGGCTGCTCGTCGACGGGTTCGGCTCGCCGCCGGTGGTGATGATGACGTACAACCCGCCGCGCTACGCCGAGCTGCTCGAGGCCGCCGGGTTCGCCAAGGCGAAGGACCTGATCGCATTCTGGTCGCAGGTGCACGCGGGTTCGCTCGAGCGCCTGGCGCGCTTCACGGAGCGCACGCGCAGGCGCGAGCCCTCACTGCGGACGCGCCCCGTCGACCTCGGCCGGTTCCGCGACGAGGTGCGCATCGTGCGCGCGATCTACAACAAGGCGTGGGAGAAGAACTGGGGGTTCGTGCCCGCCAGCGAGGCCGAGTTCGACTACCTGGCCGACGACCTCAAGCAGCTCGTCGACCCGCCGCTGGCACGCATCGCCTTCGACGGCGACGAGCCGGCCGGGTTCCTGCTCGCGGTGCCGGACGCCAACCCGGCGATCGCGGTCCTCAACGGCTCGCTCGCCAACCCGATCCGCCTGGTGCGCGCGATGATGGTCGGCCGCAAGCGGGTCGGCCTGCGCCTCATCACCATGGGAGTCAAGGAGGAGTACCGCCTGCGCGGCTTCGAGGGCGTGATGTTCTACGAGGGGCTGCAGGCGGCGCTCGACCGCGGCTACCGGTGGTGCGAGTACTCCTGGATCCTCGAGGACAACGAGCTCGCCAAGCGCACGGTGCGCCTGATGAACGCCGAGCCGTACAAGACCTACCGCATCTACGCGAAGAGCCTGTGAGACGGCCCGGCGGCGGCGCGCCGGCGTCACCCCTCGATCGGCGCGAACACGGCGGTGAAATGCGGCAGGACCGCCGGCCGGTGGACGAAGCGGAGCCCGCGGATCGTCCGGCGGCGCCGATGCAGCTCGTCGATCGCCTCGATGACGTAATCCATGTGGCTCTGGGTGTAGACGCGGCGCGGGATCGCGAGGCGCACCAGGTCGAGCGCCGGCCAGCGCCACTCGCCGGTGGCGGCGTCCCGGCGGCCGAACATGACGTTGCCGATCTCGCACGCCCGCACGCCGGCGGTCTCGTAGAGCGCGACCGAGAGCGCCCAGCCGGGAAACTGGTCGTCGCTCAGGTGGTCGCAGAAGCGGCGGCCGTCGAGGTAGACGGCGTGGCCGCCGAACGGCTTGAGCAGCGGCACGCCGCAGGCGTCCAGGTGCTTGCCGACGTAGGCCGTCGATGCGATGCGGTAGCGCAGATAGTCCTCGTCGAGTATCTCGTCGATGCCGATCGCCAGCGCCTCGAGGTCGCGGCCGGCCAGACCGCCGTAGGTCGGGAACCCCTCGGTCAGGATCAGCGCCTGCCGCACCTTCTCGGCCCAGGCATCGGAGGCGAGCGAGATGACGCCGCCGATGTTGCCGAAGGCGTCCTTCTTCATGCTCATCATCGCGCCGTCGGAGAGGGCGAACATCGCCCGCGCGATCTCGCGGGCGCTCATCCCGGCGTAGCCGGGCTCGCGCAGCTTGATGAAGTAGGCGTTCTCCGCGAAGCGGGCGGCGTCGAGCAGCAGGGGAACGCCGTGGCGGTCGCACAGCGCGCGGGCCGCGCGGAGGTTCTCCATGCTCACCGGCTGGCCGCCGCCCGAGTTGTTTGTGACGGTGACGAGGACGAACGGCACGCGGCCCGGACCGAGGCGCGAGAGCGCCTCCGCGAGCCGGTCGACGTCGATGTTGCCCTTGAACGGGTGGAGGTTGTCGGGGTCGTGCGCCTCGCGGATCGGAAGGTCCAGCGCCTCGGCGCCGGCCGCCTCGATGTTGGCGCGGGTCGTGTCGAAGTGGGTGTTGCCTGGCACCACGTCGCCGGGCTTGACCACGGCGTGGCAGAGCAGCCGCTCGCTGGCGCGCCCCTGGTGGGTCGGGATCACGTGCGCGTGCCCGAAGACGCCGCGCACCGCCGCTTCGAAGTGGAAGAAGCTGCGGGCGCCGGCGTAGGACTCGTCGCCGTCCATCACCCCCGCCCACTGGTGCGTGCTCATCGCCCCGGTCCCTGAGTCGGTGAGGAGGTCGATGAGGACATGCTCGGCCTTCAGCCTGAACGGGTTGTACCCCGCCTCGTTGATCAACGCGCGCCGCTCCTCCGGACTCGTCATCCGGATCGGCTCGACGACCTTGATGCGGAACGGCTCGATGATCGTCTTCACGAGTTGACCCTCCCGAAGGGGTGAAGCGCTTCACAAGCACGGCGAGCATAGCAAAGCGGGCGGCAGGCGGGAGGCGGTGGTTTCTCCGGCCCGGATTCACCAGGCGATGACATCGCCGCCGTGCGCTCGCCGGGGACCGCGACCCGCTCCCTGGCGTCGGCGGCGGCCTGCGGGCTGTGGAGCCCGCCTCGTGCCCACTCTCA
The DNA here is from genome assembly GCA_964594125.1 of uncultured Thermoanaerobaculia bacterium. Lineage (GTDB taxonomy): Bacteria > Acidobacteriota > Thermoanaerobaculia > Thermoanaerobaculales > Thermoanaerobaculaceae > CAVRZJ01. The sequence continues at coordinate 69,682 of CAZQLL010000021.1, forward strand.
AGCCCGCGCTCGTGCCTGCGACCGCGGGAAGGCCGGCGCCGCGCGCTCTGTTAGCATCCGCGTATGCGCCAGATACTCGACCTGAAGACCGCCAAGGTGGCGGTTGAGCTCACCAATCGCTGCAACCTGCGCTGCGCGATGTGCCCGATGAACAACCTCGGCCGCCCCGAGGCCGACATGCCGTGGGATCTCGTCGAGAAGGTCGCGGCCGACTTCAAGGCCAACGGGCTGACCGTCAACTGGCTGCACGAGATGGGCGACCCGCTCCTGTACCCGCGCCTGGCCGAGGCGATCGACCTCTTCCCCGGCTGCTCGGTGTCGACCAACGCAATGCTCCTCGACGACACCATCGCGAGGGCGTTGCTCGGCTCCACGCTGCGCCGCATCCGGCTGTGCATCGACACCGTGACGCCGCGCCTGTACCCGTTGCTGCGCCGCGGCGGCCGCTTCGAGGTCTGCGCGGAGAACATCCGGCGTTTTCTCGAGCTGTCCAGCGGCAGCTCGATGCGGGTCGAGATCCAGCGCCTCATCACCCCCGAGACCTCGCAGGAGACCGTCGCTGCGTTCCGCGAGTTCTTCCGCCTCGACCGTTACCCGCAGGCCGCGGTGATCGAGAAGACGTGCGAGCCGCTCGACACGTCGGACGAGACCCCGTTCCACCAGAGCTTCTACGGGTGCTTCCAGGGGTACCCGTTCCGCTGGTTCATCGTCCTCGCCGACGGGCGGGTCACCCATTGCTGCTACGACGCGCACGGCCAGCAGCCGATCGGCGACATGCGGACACAGACGGTGCGCGAGATCGTCGAGTCGGTGAAGCTCGACGAGTACATGGCGGCGTTCAAGGCGCAGGACTGGCGGACGCTGCCGCGCTGCGGCGAGTGCTACAAGAACGCCGAGGGGCGGCCGCCGTTCTACGACCAGCTCATCCAGCTCGGGCACCGCATCGACCGCGTGGTCCCGCTCAAGCCGCTGGCGCGGCGGTTGATCAACCGCTGACGCGGGCCGCGGCCGAGCCCGCGCGGCGGGACGCCGCCGCTACCGACGCGTGAGCGCGCGGTCGAGCGACGCCTGCGTGGTGGGGCCGCCGATGCGCGCGCGCGCCGCCAGCTTCGCCGCCTCGTCGAAGAGCCCGAGCGCCGCCTGCACCTGCGTGTCGGAAGCGGTGAAGGCGCGGAACCCCTCGGAGAGCGAGACGCCGGCGTTGAGCACCTCGGCGCGGATCGCCACCTCGATGTCGCGGCGCTCTTCGGGGTCGGCGAGCGCGCGGTCGATCTCCTCCTCGGGCAGCCACTTCTCGGCGAGCACGCGGGCGCGGAACGCGGCCACGACCTCCGGCGTCACCGCGAACGCGGCGGCGGCAGCCGCCTTGTCCGCCTCATCGGCGAGCTGCTCGACCGCGAAGTGGAAGAACGCCGATCGTCCGAGCAGGCGGGCGAGGCGCTCGGAGTACTGCGCGAGCCGGACGTGGTGGTCGGGGACGATCCCGCCGCCCCCGAACACCTTGCGGCCGGAGTCGGTGAAGTACACCGGCTGGTCGGGTGCCGCCGCGGGCGCCTGGTCGGCTGCCGCGGCCGGAGGCGCTTCCCCGCCGTTCTCGGGCTCCTCCTCCCCTTCCGGCCGGCCCGGCCGGACGTACGAGAAGAAGGAGTCGAAGTCGCGCTGGATGCAGCGGCCGGAAGGGGTGTAGTACTTCGCCGTGGTGAGCGCCAGGCCGGTATCGCGCACCGGGTAGACGGTCTGCACGACGCCCTTCCCGAACGTCACCTCGCCGACGACCAGGCCGCGGTCGTGGTCCTGTATGGCGCCTGCGACGATCTCGGCCGCCGATGCCGACCCGCGGTTGACGAGCACCACGACCGGTCCCTTGAAGTGCAGGCCGTCGCGCGCGACGCGGTAGTCCTGGAACGAGTCGGCGGTGCGTCCCTTGGTCGAGAACACCTGCTGTCCCGGCTCGAGGACGAGGCCGGCGACCTCCACGGCGGAGTCGACGATGCCGCCGGGGTTGTTGCGCAGGTCGAGGAGCAGCTTGCGCGCGCCCTCGCTCTCGAGGCGCGCGAGGGCGCGCCGCGTCTCGTCGCCGGTGGTGCGGGTGAAGTCGGAGATCGAGATGTACGCTACGTCGCCGGCGAGCATGAAGGCGTTGCGCACCGAGTCGGTGGGCACGCGCGCCCGCTGGATCGCGAGCTCGAGCGGCTCGGGCAGCCCCGGGCGCGAAATCGTGATCCGCACCGTCGTGCCCTCCGCACCGCGCAGGCGGCGGGCCACGTCGTCGATGTCCATGCCGTCCGTGGACTCGCCCTCGACCGACTCGATGACATCGCCGGCGCGCAGCCCGAGACGCGCCGCGGGGGTGCCGGCGATCGGGCTGATCACGGTGATCCTGCCCCCTCGCAGGGAGATGATCACACCGATGCCGTGGAACGAGCCCTGCTGGCGCTCGCGCATGGAGGCGAACGCCTCGGGGCGCAGGAAGTTGGTGTGCGGGTCGAGGAGCTGGAGCATTCCCTCGAGGCCGGCGTAGGTCAGGTCGGCGGCCGGCGCGTCGAGCGGCGCCTCCTGCGCGAGCACCGACAGCAGCTCGGCCCAGCGGCGCAGGAACGCGTCCGCCCTGGCGAGCTCGCCGTGTGTCGGCTCGCCGGCGATCGCACCGGCGATGGCGCCGGCGGCGAGGAACGCGGCGGCGACCAGAAGGCTGCGGAATCGCCTCATGACTCCCCCTTGGGGGCGCGAGGGTAGCACACTATACTCGCGTGTGGCCCCGGGTCGGCGGGGCCGCGGGGGCGGGCGTGTTCGGATCGATCGGTCTTCCTGAGCTGATGATCATCTTCGTGCTGGCGCTGCTGCTGTTCGGGCCGCGCAAGCTGCCGGAGATCGGCCGCGGCATCGGCCGCGCCCTCGGCGAGTTCCGCCGCGCCTCCAACGACCTCAAGCGCACCATCGAGGAGGAGGTCGCCACCGAGGACCTGCGGCAGGTGGCGCGCGACGCCCGCGCCGCCGCGGCCATGCCGCCGCTCGACGAGGCCACCGCCGCGCCGGCGGGCCGCCCGGCCGCGGCGGCGGACGCTCCGCCGCAACCCGACGCGAAGCCGCTGGAGCCCCGCTAGGCATGGCCGACGAGGAGCGCGCGGAAGCCGCCGGCGAGGAGCTCGCCCGCATGACGCTGCTCGAGCACCTCGACGAGCTGCGCCGCCGGATCTCGTACTCGCTCGTCGCCGTGGTCGTGGGGTTCATGGTGTGCTGGTACTTCGCGCGGCCGATCTTCGCGGTCCTGGCGCGGCCGATCATGCAGTTCCTGCCGCCCGGCGACACCCTCGCGTTCACCGGCCTGATCGACCCGTTCATGCTCTACGTCAAGGTCGGGCTGCTTGCGGGGATCTTCCTCGCCTCGCCGGTGGTCCTTTACCAGGTGTGGCTGTTCATCGCCCCCGGGCTGTACCGCAGCGAGCGCCGCATCGTGCTGCCGTTCGTGCTGTTCACCACGCTGTTCTTCATCGCCGGAGGGTACTTCGGCTGGGCGGTGGCGTTCCCGATGGTCTGCCGCTTCCTCCTCCAGGTCGGCGCCGACTTCCGCCAGGTGATCACCGTCAACGAGTACTTCGCGATGGCGTCCAAGGTGATCCTCGGTCTCGGGCTGGTGTTCGAGCTGCCGGTGCTGATCCTCTTCCTCGCGCGTCTCGGCATCGTCGACCACCGCTTCCTGCTACACCACTTCCGGTACGCCGTGATCATCATCTTCGTCATCGCGGCGGTGATCACGCCGACGCCCGACGTCGCGACGCAGAGCGTGTTCGCCGTGCCGATGGTCGCCCTCTACCTGCTGGGCATCGCCGTCGCCTGGCTGTTCGGCAAGAAGCGGGCGGCGACGTAGGCCCGCCTTCGCCCGCGCCGCTTGAGGGGAGGTCGCGACACCCCCTCCAGGGCCCGTCATCTCAGCAGCGAGCGATAGAGGGAGAGGTAGCGCAGCGCGGAGGCCTGCCAGGAGAAGTCGGCGGCCATGCCGGCGCGGCGCATGGCGGCGAGGCGTTCGGGGTCGGCGAGCGCGGCGCGGGCGCGCGCGAGGGCGGCGAGCAGGGCCTCCGGCGTCGCCTCGTCGAAGACGAACCCGGTGCCGCCGGCGAGCGTCGCATCGACGACCGTGTCGGCAAGCCCTCCCGTGCGGGTGACCACCGGCAGCGCGCCGTAGCGCATGGCGCTCATCTGGCCGAGGCCGCACGGCTCGTAGCGCGAGGGCATCAGAAAGACGTCTGCGCCCGCGTAGATCAGGTGCGCGAGCCGCTCGTCGAACGCGAGGAACAGCCCCACGCGGCCCGGGTGCGTCCGGCCGACGGCGGCGAGCTGCTCCTCGTAGCGGCGGTCGCCGGTGCCGAGCACCACGAGGTCGTAGCCGAGGTCGAGGATCGCGGCGGCGGCCGCGGCCACGATGTCCGCGCCCTTCTGGTCGGCGAGGCGCGAGACCATGCCGGCGAGCGGCCGCTCGCCGGAAGCCAGGCCGGCCTCGGCGGCGAGCGCGGCGCGCGCCGCGCGCTTGCCCGCGACGACGGTGGCGGCGGTGAAGGAGAGCGGCAGGTGGGGGTCGGCCGCCGGGTCCCACGCCACGGTGTCGAGGCCGTTGAGGATCCCGAACAGCGAGCCTCTGCGCGCCGCCAGCACACCTTCGAGGCCGCACCCGAACTCCGGCGTGAGGATCTCGCGCGCGTAGGTCGGCGACACGGTGGTGAGCGCGTCGGCGCTCACAAGGCCGCCCTTGAGCAGGTTCACCTGGCCGTAGTACTCGAGACAGTCGGCGTGGTACAGGCGCCACGGCAGGCCGCACTGGTCCATCACCCAGGGGGCGAACAGGCCCTGGTAGGCCAGGTTGTGGACCGTCAGCACCGTGCGGCAGTCCGGCAGCAGCTCGCGCGTCGCCAGGTCGTCGGCGAGCAGCAGCGGCGCCAGCGCCGCCTGCCAGTCGTGGGCATGGACGATGTCGGCGCCGCCGAGGGCGCGCAGGGCGGCGAGCGCCGCGCGCACGAAGAACGCGAAGCGCAGCGCGTTGTCCGGGAAGTCGCCGTCGGGCAGCGAGTAGAGGGCGGGCCGCACGAAGAGGAGGGGGCAGTCGAGCAGCACGACCTCGACGTCGCGGTGGGTGTGCACGTACATCGCCGCCTTCAGCCCGAGCGCCTCGACCTCGCCAGCCCTGACGCCCGGCACCGTCTCCGCGAGCGCCGCGCGGTGCGCCGGCGCGATCACGATCACGCGGTGGCCGAGCGCCGCCTGCGCCGGCGGCAGCGCACCGGCGACGTCGGCGAGCCCCCCGGTCTTGGAAAACGGCGCCACCTCCGAGGCGACATGTGCGATCCGCAGGGTCATCGGCGAGCTCCTTGCCGGAGGGCGAGCGTCGAGCGTTGAGCATCAAGAGCAGGAGATCCTGTCCCGACTCCCGATCGGATCCCCCCGAGGTCCCGGCGTCCTGCGCTCGACGCGCGGCGCACGACGCTCAATTCCCATCCAACGTCACCTCGCGCAGGAAGCGCGCGGCCTCCTCGGGCGGGGTGGGGTTGATCGAGTAGCCGGACCCCCACTCGAACCCGGCGATGCGGGTGATGCGCGGGACGAACTCGATGTGCCAGTGGAAGTCGTACTCGATCGTCGACCAGTACTGCGGCTGTCCCGGGCGCGGGTGCGGGCTCGGCGCGGTGTGCAGGATGAGGTTGTACGGCGGATCGGAGAGGAGCGTGCGGATGCGGCGCAGGAAGTCGCGCACGACGCGACCGAGCTCGAGCAGGTTGGCGTCGGAGGAGAGGGCGAAGTCGTGCGAGTGGGTCTTCGGGAAGATCCACGTCTCGAACGGGAACGACGAGGCGAACGGCTCGACGAAGACGAAGCGATCGGTCTCGAGGGCGACGCGCTCGCCCAGCGCGCGCTCCTGCTGGATGAAGTCGCAGAAGATGCAGCGCTCCTTGTGCGACCAGTGCTCGCGCGCGACGTTGAGCTCCTGCACGACGACGGTCGGGATGATCGGCGTGGCGATAAGCTGCGAGTGCGGGTGGTAGAGCGAGGCGCCGGCCTCGCGCCCGTGGTTCTTGAACAGCAGCACATAGCGGATGCGGATGTCGCGGCGCAGGTCGACGATGCGCTCCCGCCAGGCGCGGAACACCAGCGCCAGCTCCTCAGGCGTGCTGTCGGCGGCGGCGCGGAAGTGGTCGGGGGTCTCGACGATCACCTCGTGGGCGCCGATGCCGTTGACGCGGTCGAAGATCCCGACGCCCTCGCGCGACAGCTCGCCCTCGATGCCGAGCGCCGGGAACTTGTTCGGCACGACGCGCACCTTCCAGTTCGGCGCGTTGGGCTGCCGCGGGCCGTCGGCGATCGCGAGGATCTCGGGCGGCGTCACCGCCTCCTTGCCGTACTCGAACGGGCACCCGGCCGGGTCGCCCGGCGGGTCCGGCGCCGGGCGCAGGAAGTCGTGCGGCCGGAAACGGCGCTCGGTCGCGATGATCGTCCAACGCCGCCGGATCGGATCGAAGCGCAGCTCGGACATCCCCTGGCTCCTCCTCATTCTTCAGGGGCGGGCTGCCGCCCGCCCCTCGCCCGCGACGTGAAGTCGCGGGCTTCACCCCACCCGCCGCC
>CAZQLL010000022.1:0-74996 GCA_964594125.1 uncultured Thermoanaerobaculia bacterium
ACGGCACCAACAACGAGTTCGGCTTCGACTACCTGCGCGACAACATGAAGTTCGACGTCGCCAACATGGTGCAGCGCCAGCACGTCTTCGCCATCGTCGACGAGGTCGACTCGATCCTCATCGACGAGGCGCGCACCCCGCTGATCATTTCGGGCCCCTCCGAGGTGTCGGTGGGGCTGTACTACCAGGTCGACCACATCATCCCCAAGCTGGCCAAGGGCGAGGAGCTGCGCGACAAGTACGGCAACAAGTCGACGACCGGCGACTACATCGTCGACGAGAAGGCCCATGCCGCCGCGCTGACCGAGGAGGGCGTGGCCAAGGCCGAGAAGCTGCTCTCCTGCCCCAACCTTTACGACCCGAACAACATCGAGACGCTGCACGCGGTGCAGCAGGCGCTCCGCGCCCACGCCCTCTACCAGCGCGACCGCGACTACATCGTCAAGGACGGGCAGGTGATCATCGTCGACGAGTTCACCGGCCGCCTGATGCCCGGCCGACGCTGGTCGGACGGTCTCCACCAGGCGGTCGAGGCCAAGGAGGGCGTCAAGATCGAGGCGGAGAACCAGACGCTGGCCACGATCACGCTGCAGAATTACTTCCGCATGTACGAGAAGCTGGCGGGCATGACCGGCACGGCGGAGACCGAGGCGGACGAGTTCGCCCACATCTACGGCCTCGACGTCGTGGTCATCCCCACCAACCGCCCGATGATCCGCGAGGACAACCCGGACGTCATCTACCGGACCGAGAAGGAGAAGTGGAAGGCGGTCGTCGAGGAGATCGCCGAGCTGCGCGAGAAGGGGCAGCCTGTGCTCGTCGGCACGGTATCGATCGAGAAGTCCGAAAAGCTCTCCGAGCTGCTGAAGCGGCGCGGCGTGCCGCACGTCGTGCTCAACGCCAAGTACCACGAGCGCGAGGCGGCGATCGTGGCCCAGGCCGGCCGCCACGGCGCGGTGACCATCGCGACCAACATGGCCGGCCGCGGCACCGACATCGTCCTCGGCGGCAATCCCGAGGGGCTGGCGAGAGCCGAGGCCGACCCGGCGCAGGACCCGGAGGCGCACGCGCAGGCCCTTGAGAGGTACCGCTCCCGCCTCGCCGAGGAGCGTGCCAAGGTGCTCGCGGCGGGCGGCCTGTACATCCTGGGTACCGAGCGGCACGAGGCGCGCCGCATCGACAACCAGCTCCGCGGCCGCTCCGGCCGCCAGGGCGACCCCGGCGTGTCGCGCTTCATCCTCTCGCTCGAGGACGACCTCATGCGCATCTTCGCCTCCGATCGCCTGCGCGAGGTAATGCGCCGGCTCGGCATGGAGGAGGACGTGCCGATCGAGTCGCGCATGGTCACGCGGTCGATCGAGCGCGCGCAGAAGCAGGTGGAAGGTCGGAATTTCGAGATCCGCAAGCACCTGCTGCAGTACGACGACGTCATGAACAAGCAGCGCGAGGCGGTGTACCGGCTGCGCCGCCGCATCCTCGAAGGCAGCGAGGGACGCGACTGGGTGCTGCGGGCGGCGCGCGCGATCGTCGCCTCGGCGATCGACACCCATTGCCCGGAGGACAAGCACCCCAGCGAGTGGGACCGCGGCGGGATCGAGGGCGAGATCAAGGAGATGTTCGGCCTGACGCTCGCGGCCGCCGACATCGCATGGGACAAGGTCAACCGGCCGCAGCTCGAGGAGGCGTTGAACGCCGCCATCGAGACGCGCTACGACCGGCGCGCGGCGGACTTCGGATCGGAGAACTTCGTCCAGCTCCAGCGCTACATCCTGCTCTCGGTGCTCGACGCGCAGTGGAAGGACCACCTGTTGATGCTCGACCACCTCAAGGAGGGGATCGGGATGCGCGCCTACGGCCAGCGCGACCCGCTGGTCGAGTACAAGCGCGAGTCGTTCGCCCTCTTCCAGGAGATGATGGAGCGCATCGAGGACCAGGTAGTGCAGTACCTCTACCGCGTCGACCTCGTGCAGGCCGCGCCGGAGCGCCGCCGGCCGCAGCAGCGCGCCACGGCGGTGAAGGCCGACGCCGCCGGCATGGCGTCCGGCGGCGAGCGGCCGGAGGCGAAGCACTCCCCCACCTCCGGACCACCCACCACGGTCCGCCGCACGTCACCGAAGGTCGGCCGTAACGACCCCTGCCCCTGCGGCTCCGGCAAGAAGTACAAGAAGTGCCACGGGGCGATGGAGGGGTAGCGGGTGTAGAATCCGCCATGCCTGACCACGACATCCCGCTTGCGCTCACCTTCGACGACGTGCTGCTGTTGCCCGCCCGCTCAAGCGTCCACCCGGCGCAGGTCGACGTCTCGGCCCGCCTCACGCGCGACATCACGCTGAATATCCCGATCGTCTCCTCCGCGATGGACACCGTCACCGAGGCGCGCATGGCGATCGCGATGGCGCAGCACGGCGGCATCGGCGTCATCCACCGCGGCATGACGATCGAGCGCCAGGCCGAAGAGGTCGACATGGTGAAGCGCTCCGAGTCGGGGATGATCGTCGACCCGGTCACCGTGCGCCCGTCGCAGCTCGTCCGCGAGGCGCTCGACCTGATGGCGCGCTACCGCATCTCCGGCCTCCCGGTGGTCGACCGGCACGGCCAGCTCAAGGGCATCCTGACCAACCGCGACCTGCGCTTCTGCTCCGAGTTCGACCGCCCGATCACCGACTTCATGACGCACGAGGACCTGGTCACCGCCCCCGTGGGCACCACCCTCGAGCAGGCCAAGGCCATTCTCCACAAGCACCGCATCGAAAAGCTGCTGGTGGTCGACGAAGAGGGCAACCTCAAGGGGCTGATCACAGTCAAGGACATCAAGAAGGCGCAGGAGTACCCGGCGGCGTGCAAGGACCGCCTCGGCCGCCTGCGCGTCGCTGCCGCGATCGGCTCGGGGCCGGACCTCGACGCCCGCTGCGACGCGCTCGTCGCGGCCAAGGTCGACGTCCTCTGCCTCGACTCCTCGCACGGCCACTCCGAGGTGGTGATGGCCGCCGCCGCCCGCGTCAAGGAGCGCTTCCCCGGCGTGCCGCTGATCGCCGGCAACGTCGCCACCTACGAGGGCGCCCGCGACCTCATCGCGCTCGGCGTCGACGCGGTCAAGGTCGGCATCGGGCCGGGCTCGATCTGCACCACCCGCGTCGTCACCGGCGCCGGCGTGCCGCAGATCAGCGCCGTGATGGAGTGCGCGCGCGCCTGCCGCGCCGCCGGCGTGCCGCTGATCGCCGACGGCGGCATCAAGTACTCGGGCGACATCACCAAGGCGCTCGCCGCCGGCGCCGACACCGTCATGGTGGGCTCGCTGTTCGCCGGCGTCGACGAGTCGCCCGGCGAGCAGATCCTCTACCAGGGGAGGACGTTCAAGGCGTACCGCGGGATGGGGTCGCTGGGCGCGATGAAGGAGAGCGCCGGCTCGCGCGAGCGCTACTTCCAGGGACAGGAGGAGATGGCGAAGCTGGTCCCCGAGGGGATCGAGGGGATGGTGCCGTACAAGGGTTCCGCGGCCATGCAGCTCACCCAGCTCGTCGGCGGGCTGCGCGCCGGCATGGGGCTGGCCGGCTGCCGCACGATCGCCGACCTCCACGAGAAGGCGCGCTTCGTCCGCATCACCGCCGCCGGCCTGAAGGAGTCGCACGCCCACGACGTGGTGATCACCAAGGAAGCGCCGAACTACCGCACCGAGCGGTAAGGCGCCGTCACGAGGCGCGGGTACGAGCGCGCGCGCAAGGCAGAACCCGGCGCCTGCGGGGTGGCGGCACGCACGCCCGGGGCCCGCGGCTCGGCCCGGCACGAGCCTCCGCAGCCGGTCGGTGGACGGCTGCCCCCCAACGGGGCGGCGGGAAGCGGCGCGGTGGCGATCCGCGCGCACTGCAGCGCATGCCGCGGCATCAGCACGCGCGGGGTGCGCCAGCTCTCGCGCGGAGCGCGATCCCGGCCGCGACCGTGGCTCCCGGCGCTGGCCGGAGCGCGAAACCGTCGTCGCCGCTGGTCACCGCCGCGAACGGCGAGGACCGGTCAGGCGGTGTTCATCGTGCGCCGCCGGCAGCGCGCTCACGGGAACGCCGCGGGCGCGAACGCCGCCCACGGCACAGGCGCCAGTACGACGCCGGGCGCGCCGGGTGCCGTGTCCGCCGGGTGCCGCACGGCGACGTCGGGGACCGCAGCAAGCTCGTGGAAGCCGCCCGTCTCGTGGACGAACGCGACCGCCGGCGCGCCAGCCGCCGGTCGCCGCACGCGCTCGGCCGCAAGCCCATCGCGGAGCAGCTCCGCCGTTACCACCGCCTGCAGCGACACCGCGCCGTACGGGTCGTCGGGGCGCGGGAAATAGAGCTTCGGCGCGCCGGCCGGGCTGCCCACCAGGCTTGCCAGCGGCCCACGGTCGTCACCACGCAGCACCACCACCGTGCGGCCGGCGCGCAGTGCCGCCGCGACCGGCGCCGCCTCCCGCGCCACCGCCGCCTGCAAACCGCCGTAACGCTCCCAGTCGGCAACGTCGCGCCACACCACCGGCAGGTCGCGTGCCAGCGCGCCGGCGACCAGCGAGATGCCGGCCGCCACGACTCCAGCGCGCATCCGGTTCCGCCGCCACGCCTCGACCCCGGCGGCGGCCACCGCGAGCAGCGCGAGCCACCACGGCAGCAGCAGGTAGCGGCCAGCCTGGACGGCGGAAACGGCGGTCGGGAGCGCGAGCGCGAGGGCGGCGGCCGCGGCGAACAGGCCGGGCCGGCACCGCCACGCCGCAAGCAGGGCGATGACCGCAGCGGTGAGCGCCGCGGCGATCGCCGCGGCGGCCGGAGCTGCGGCGACGAAGGAGCCGAACCCGACCGGCACCGGTCCGGCGAGGTGCCACAGCGACGCCAAGGTGGCGATCAGCTTCGCGGCCACGACCGCCGGTGCGGCCTCGTAGAACCCGCGCGCCTGGAAGCCGGTGACGGCTCCGTAGGCGCCCAGGTACGCCGCCAGCGCGGCCGCCCACGGCGCCGCCCGCCGCAGCGCCCGCCGCCACGGGATTCCCAGCCAGACCGCGTCCTGCAGCAGCACGAGCAGCGGCAGGGCGACCCATTCCTCCTTCGTCGCCGCTGCCGCGGCCGCCAGCACGGCCACCACGGCGCGCCGGCGCCGCGACGGAGCCTCGACGCGCAGCGCGAGCACGCCGAGGACCGCGGCGCCGAGCAGGACCTGCTGGACCTGGCTGGTCGCGCAGAACACGTCGGTGACCAGCGGGCAGACCAGCCAGAGCGGCACCAGCGCCGCGGCGGTCCACGCCGCGCCGCCGAGCAGGCGGCGCGCGAGCGCCCATCCCGCGAGGGCGAGCAGCGCCGCGGCCATGAGGTGCGCCGCTCTGTAGACGGCCCAGTGCGAACCGGAGGCCGCGGCGCCCGCGGCGAAGAACGCATCGACGAGCGGGCGGAAGTGCTGGTGGAACGGGTGCAGCGCCAGCGCCGGGGAGCGCAGCACGGCGGCGCCGCGCAGCGCCCACTGCACGTCCTCGCCGACCTGCGGCAGGCGCACCACCGGCGCATAGGCGGCCAGCACCGCCGCTGCCGCCGCTGCGCCCGCGAGGCGCGCCCTCCACCGTACCTTCCTGGGCAGCACGGCGGCAGGGTAACCGATCGCCGCCCGCAAGGCGTCCGGGCGGGCCGGGGTTGAGCGACAATACCGCCATGCTCCGCCACGCCGCCGCCGCGGGCGCCGCCCTGGTCGCCGCTGCGGTCGTCCTGTACCTCCCGGCGACCGACCTCCAGCTCGCCGGCGACGACTACCAGTGGGTGCAGCACGCACGGCGGGCACTGCACCGGCCGGCGCTGCTGCTCGCCGATCTCGACACCTTCTACCGTCCGGCCAGCACGTGGACGCTGGCGGCCGATCACCTCGCGTGGGGGTTCCGACCGCGCGGCTTCCACCTCACGAACGTGCTGCTGCACGGACTCTGCGCGGCAGCGCTGGCGCTGGCCGGTCGCCGGCTCGGCCTGCCGCTGGCCGCAGCAACCGGAGCGGCGGTGCTGTGGCTGGCGTCTCCGCTCACCAGCGAGCCCGCCATCGCGGTTGCGATCCGCTTCGAGGACCTGCTGCTGCTGGCGTGGCTGTTGCTGGCGCTGGCGTGGCCGCGCACCGGCGGCGCATGGACGCGGCGCCGTGTCGCCGCCGCAGCCGCCGCCGCCGTGCTCGCCGCGGCGTGCAAGGAGACCTGGGTCATGACGTTCGCGCTCGCGGCGGCGCTCGCCGCCGGCGTACGGCGTGCTCCGCTGCGCGCGATGGCGAGAAGCGCGCTGCCGTTCGCCGCCGGCGCTGCGGTCTACGGCACGGCCTACTTCCTCGCCTTTCCTTCCGACAAGGGCTACTTCGACGTCTCGCTGCAGCCGCTCGCGAAGCTGCCGCACATGCTCGCGTCGTTTCTCGCCCTCGAGTCGCTGACGCCGGCCGGCTTCGTGGTTTCCTGGCGGGGCGCGCTGGCGACGGCGGCGACGCTGGCCATGATCGCCGCCGCGTGGCGCCGCAGATCGCCCGCCGGGCTCTTCGGCGCGGCGCTGCTGCTCGCCCCACTGGCGCCGACGCTGCTCGTGCCGTACCTGCCGTCGCGCTACGTCACGATACCGTTCGCGGGGTTCGTCCTGCTGGCAGCGGCGACCCTGGCCGAGGCGACGGCGGAGTGGCCGGCCCGACGACGCGGGCTCGCCTGGGCGGCAGGGGCGGCGGCCGTGCTGCTGTTCGGCGCCGCCGGGTGGGCCGGCGTCCGAGCGGAGCTGGCCGACGCCGCCCGCGTATCGCAGGCGCACCGCCGCCTGATCGAGGAGGCCGGAGAGGTGGCGGCGGCGATGCCGCTCGACCGCCCGGTCGCCGTGATCCGGGCCGAGTCGGTCAACCCCTTCGTCGACATCGTGCGGGCGCCGCTGGGGCTGCAGAAGCTCTACTACGTGCGGCACCCCGACCCGTACGGGCTGATCGACGCGGCCGCGCTCTTCGAGTGGGCGATCGCGCGCCCGCACGTGCTCCTGGCGCGCGCGGACGACGGCGACACGCGCTTCGCCGGCCAACCGGGCGCGCTCCTCCTCCACCACGCCGACGGGTTCTCATGGATCGACCGCACCAGCCCCGACGCCGCCGCCGAGGCGGCCCGCTGGCGAGCGCAGGGCCTCCCCGTGCGCTGGGTGGTTCGCTGGAGCGCCCGCTGAGATCGCGGGGTAGAATGGCGCCGTGAAACGCGCGCTCATCACCGGGATCACCGGCCAGGACGGCTCGTATCTCGCCGAGCTGCTGCTCGCCAGGGGGTACGAGGTGCACGGGCTCGTGCGCCGGTCGTCGACGTTCAACCGCGAGCGCATCGACCACCTGCGAACCGACGCCTCCGCCCGCGGCCGCTACTTCCTCCACTACGGCGACCTCTCGGACGCCGACTCGCTCCACCACGTGGTTGCCGAGAGCCGTCCGGACGAGGTGTACAACCTGGCGGCGCAGTCGCATGTCGGGATCTCGTTCCTGCAGCCGACGTACACCGGCGAGGCGACCGCCCTCGGCACCATCCGCGTGCTCGAGGCGCTCCGCCAGGTGGCGCCGGCGGCGCGCTTCTACCAGGCGTCGTCGTCGGAGCTGTTCGGCAAGGCGGAGGAGGTGCCGCAGAGCGAGCGCACGCCGTTCCACCCCCGCTCGCCGTACGCGGTCGCCAAGATGTACTCGTTCTGGGCGACCGTGAACTACCGCGAGGCGTACGGCATGTACTGCTGCAACGGGATCCTGTTCAACCACGAGTCGCCGCGCCGCGGCGAGAATTTCGTCACCCGCAAGATCACGCGCGCGGTCGCCGAGATCGCCGCCGGCGGCCGCGACGAGCCGCTCGCGCTCGGCAACCTCGAGGCGCGCCGCGACTGGGGGTTCGCCGGCGACTACGTCGAGGCGATGTGGCTGATGCTGCAGCAGGAGCGGCCGGACGACTTCGTCATCGGCACCGGCGAGACGCATTCCGTGCGCGACTTCTGCGAGGCGGCGTTCGCGGAGGTCGGCGTCCGGCTGCGCTGGTCGGGCGCCGGCACCGAAGAGACCGGCGCCGATGCCGCCGGCGGGCGCACGCTGGTGGTGGTCGACCCGCGCTACTTCCGCCCCGCCGAGGTCGACCTGCTGCAGGCCGACCCGCGCAAGGCGGCGGCGAAGCTCGGCTGGCGCCCGCGCGTTTCATTCGCCGAGCTGGTGCGCATGATGGTCGGGGCCGAGCGGGGCTTGGCCCCCCGATGAGCGAAGCGGTGGCGGGCGGCGCCGACGCGCTCGTCATCGAGCCCCGCACCGCGCTGCGCGGCCTCGGACTGATCGAGCTCTGGAGATACAGGGAGCTCCTGTACTTCCTCGTCTGGCGGGACGTCAAGGTTCGTTACAAGCAGACGATGCTCGGCGGCGTCTGGGTCCTCCTGCAACCGCTGGCCACGGCGGCGATCTTCGCGCTGCTCTTCGGGAGGCTGGCCCGCGTCGCGTCCGACGGCGTTCCCTACTACCCGTTCGCCTACGCCGGGCTCGTGGTGTGGACCCTCTTCCAGCAGGGGGTGCAGCTCGCCTCGGTGAGCCTGGTCAACTCGTCAAGCCTGATCACCAAGGTGTACTTCCCGCGTGCGGTAGTGCCGATCTCGAGCGTGCTCGCGGGCCTCGTCGATTTCGCCGTCGCCGCGGCCGGACTGCTGGTCGTCGCGGCGGCGTCCGGTCTCGAACCGGGGTGGCGGCTCCTGCTCGTGCCGCCGCTGGTGGCGCTCGCGATCGTCGCCGCCGCCGGCGTCGGCCTCGGCCTTGCCGCGCTCTCGGTGGCGTACAGGGACGTGCGTCACGCCGTCCCCTTCCTCATGCAGCTCTGGTTCTTCCTCACGCCCGTGATCTACCCGTCGTCGCACGTCGCACCGGTGCTCGCCGCGAGGGGGTTGCCCGTTTGGTTCTTCGGGCTCAACCCGCTGACCGGGATCGTGGAGGCCTTCAGGTGGGCGGTCCTCGGCACCCCGGCGCCGCTCTGGTCCACGCTGGCCGCGAGCGCTGCGGCCGCTGTGGCGGCGCTGGTGGCCGGGAGCCTCTACTTCCGCAGCGTGGAGCGGTCGTTCGCCGATGTCGTGTGAGCGCCGCCGCCCGCGGGCCGGCCGGCCATGAACCGGCACGCGCTGCGCGTCATGGGCGTCGGAAAACGCTACGCCATCGGCGAGCGAGCGCCCTACGGCTCGCTCCGCGAGAGCATCATGCGGCTGGCCGCACGACGGCGCGCGGCGCCGGCCGCCGGAAGGCGCACGCTGTGGGCGCTGCGCGACGTCTCGTTCGCGGTCGAGGCGGGCGAGGTCGTCGGCGTGATCGGGCGCAACGGAGCGGGAAAGAGCACGCTCCTGCGCATCCTCTCGCGCATCACGGCGCCGACGGAGGGGCGGGTCGAGCTGCACGGGCGGGTAGGCTCCCTGCTCGAGGTCGGAGCGGGGTTCCACCCCGAGCTCACGGGCCGCGAGAACATCTTTCTCAACGGCTCGATACTCGGCATGCGGCGCGCCGAAATCGTCGCGAAGCTCGACGAGATCATAGGCTTCGCCGAGGTGGGTGAGCTGATCGACACTCCGGTGAAGCGCTACTCGTCCGGCCTCTACATGCGTCTGGCGTTCGCTGTCGCGGCCCACCTCGACCCGGAGATCCTGCTCGTCGACGAGGTGCTCGCGGTCGGCGACGCCATCTTCCAGAAGAAATGCCTCGGCAGGATGCAGTCGGTCGCCGCCGCGGGCCGCACGGTCCTCTTCGTCTCCCACAGCATGCCGGCGGTGGCCCGCCTCTGCCCGCGTGTGCTCCTGCTTCACGATGGCAGGCTCGACGCGGACGGCCCGGCGGCCGAGGTGATCGAGCGCTACCTCTCGGCGGGCGCCAAGTCGCCGGCCCTGCGCACCTGGAGCGAGCCCGCGTCGGCGCCCGGAGACGACACCGTCCGCCTCCTCGCCGTGCGCGTCCGCGACGAGGCAGGGGCGCTGCTCCCCCAGGCCGACATCGGCCAGCCGATCGGCATCGACATCGAGTTCGTCAACCTCAAGGCCGGCGCCCGCCTCGTGCCCAACGTGCACCTGCACAACGAGCTCGGCATCAACCTCTTCACATCGATCAACGCGTCGCTCCCCGGGTGGTACAACCAGCCCCACCCGGAAGGCGCGTTCCGCGCCACCTGCTGGATTCCAGGGAACTTCCTCGCGGAGGGGCGCATCACGGTGCGGGCCGTCGTGAGCACCCACAACCCCGACGCCGTCCACGCCGACGCTCCCGAAGCCGTCGCCTTCGTGGTCACGGATCCCCTGCGCGGCGATGGCGCGCGTGGAGAGTTCGCCCGCGATTTCCCCGGCGTCGTCAGGCCGCTGCTGCGCTGGACGATGGAGCGCCTGCCAGCGGCACGCGGGACTGGTCCGGCCCCCGGGTGAGAGCATCCAGAACGGCAGGCCGCCCTCGCCCCGCCTCCTGCTGCGCTGCGGGAAGCGCACACCCGCCGGCGTCCGGGGGGCGCGACGGAGACGCCGGCCCGGTCATGCCGGCGCGAGCGCAGATCGCGGCTTGCCGGCCACCGGAGTGTCGGTGAGCAGCAGCGGCGCCCGCCCGCGGGTTTCCCTTCTGTGCTCCGACCTGGGACGGAACAACGTCGTGAGGATGCTTCCCGTCGCCGGCGCCCTGGAGCGCCATTTCGACACGGAGACGATCGGCCCGCTGTTCGGGGACGCGTCGCCCTTCGCACCGCTGCGGCACGAGCTGCGGGCGACCTCCCTCAGGGCGCCGGCGCCGGAGGCGATGTCCCTCGGCGGCTATCGCAGGCTCTGGCGGGAGACCGCGGCGCGCGCCACGGGCGCCGTCCTCTACGCGTTCAAACCTCTGCTTGCCAGCTTCGCCGCCGCCCTCTACTGCCGGCGCCGGTTGCGCGTGCCCGTCGTGCTGGACATCGAGGACTGGGACGCAGCCGGCTATCGCGCCCTCTCGCTGCGCGGCCGGTGGGGCCGTTGGCGCCTCCGCCAGCTCTTCCGGGACCAGCTCGATCCGATCAACACGCGACTCATGGAGACGCGTATCGGCCGGGCGGATGCGCTGGTCGTTTCCTCGACGTTCCTGCAGCGGCGCTACGGAGGGACCATCGTGGTGCAGGGTGTCGACGCGGGGGCCTGGACCCCGGAGGCGTTCGACGCCGCAACCGAACGGGCGCGATTCGGTCTTCCGGCGTCGGCGTTTCTCGTTCTGTTCACCGGCACCGCGCAGCCGCACAAGGGTCTTCCGGACCTCGTCGGGGCGCTCGCGTCGGGGATCGGGACGGGAGCGCACCTCGTCGTCGCGGGTCCGGCCACCGAGGAGCTGCGGCGCCTGCAGGAAACCTCCGGCGACGTTCTTATCTATGTCGGAGAGCTGCCGCACCGCGAGATGCCCGGCCTCCTGGCGGCCTGCGACGCGGTGTGCCTGCCCCAGCGCGACACCCCGTTCGCAAGAGCGCAGATTCCAGCGAAGGTCTTCGAAGCCATGGCGATGGCGAAGCCCATCGTGGCCACTGCGATCTCCGACCTCCCGGACATTCTGCGGGGCGCGGGCATCCTCGTTCCCCCCGGCGACCCGGCCGCGCTCGCCGAGGCCCTTCGGGCACTGGCGGCCAGCCCCGAGGTCAGGGCCTCGCTCGGCGGCGAGGCGCGGCGCCGTTGCCTCCTCCGTTACACTTGGGACGTGATGGCGGAGACGCTCCGCACTGTCGTAGAGCCGCTGCTGGGGCCTCGTGATGTGCTGCGCGCCGAGTCTCCGGCGGGCGCCGGCCCACGCCGATCCGCGCAACCCGGGGCCCCGCGCGCGAGCGGCGGGCTCCCGGCCGGCAGATCGGTGGCGTCGCGCGAGGGGCGTCGCGCTCGATGAGGTGAAGGCGCCGGACTCGCTCCTGCGCCCGACGAGAGGTTGCACGTTCTTCCCGCGCCACAGTGTGCGAAGAGGGTTCTCCGCACGCTGCGACGCGACGGCAACCTGGAGGTTCGAATGGCCACAGCGTTGGTTACCGGCGGCGCCGGGTTCATCGGCTCGCACCTCGCCGACCAGCTTCTCGCCATGGGGCACGAGGTCGTCGCCCTGGACGACCTGTCCGGCGGCTTCCGAGAGAACCTCGACGCCCGCGTCCGCTTCGTCGAGGGCTCCATCCTCGACCGGCCGCTCCTGGACTCCCTGTTCGAGCGGTATCACTTCGACGTCGTGTATCACCTCGCCGCCTACGCCGCCGAGGGACTCAGCCACTTCATCAAGCGCTTCAACTACGAGAACAACCTGATCGGCTCGACGAACCTCATCACGCGCGCCGTCAACGGCGGTGTGCGCCGGTTCGTCTTCACGTCCTCGATCGCCGTCTACGGCTCGGCCACCCCCCCCATGGACGAGCAAACGCCGCCGCTGCCCGAGGATCCCTACGGTATCGCCAAGCTCGCGGTCGAGCGCGATCTCTCGGCGACGCAGCGCCTGTTCGGTCTCGACTTCGTCATCTTCCGGCCGCACAACGTCTACGGCGAACGGCAGAACATCGGCGACCGCTATCGCAACGTGATCGGAATCTTCATGAACCAGCTCATGCAGGGCAGGCCGATGACGATCTTCGGCGACGGGGAACAGCAGCGCGCTTTCAGCTACGTCGGCGACATCGCGCCGACGCTCGCGCGCAGCGGTTTCGAGCCGGGGTTCCGCAATCGCGTCTTCAACATCGGCGCCGACCAGGCGATCACGGTCAACGAGCTCGCGCACGCCGTCGCCCGCGCCATGGGCCGGCGAGCCGAGGTCGTCCACCTGCCCGAGCGCCATGAGGTGAAGGTCGCCTACAGCTCGCATGCCAGACTCGCCGAGGTGGCGGGGACCGGGCCGCAGACCCCGCTCGAGGAAGGGCTGCGCCGGATGGCGGCATGGGCGCTCGCGGCGGGGCCCCGCCGGTCGAAGCCTTTCGAGGGCATCGAGATCAGGCGCAACCTGCCGGCAGGCTGGAATGAGGACGAGGGGTGACGGGAAGCGCATCGGAGCCGGCACGCTGCGCCCCTGCCGCGGTCCCGGCGGCGCCGCCGCGGGCTGTCCTGCAGGTCAGCACGGCCGACCGCCTGGGCGGCGCCGAGGGGTCGGCGTGGAATCTCTTCGACGCGTACCGCCGGTCCGGGATCGACTCGTGGCTGGCCGTGGGAACCAAGCTCGGCGACGATCCCGACGTCTTCGCGATCCCGAACGACGCACGGCGGCCGGCGTGGGTCGTCGCACTCCGCCAGGCGCAGCGGCGCGCGCAGGCGGCCGGACTCGTCCGCCGCGCGCAGGCGCTCGGCGCGGCCGCCTGGCTGGGGGAACCCCGCAGGTTCCTCTCGGCGAAGCTCCTGGGCCGCGAGGACTACGGTTACCCGGGGTGCGCGGCGTTGCTCGCCTGCACGCCGCGCCCGCCGGAGATCCTGCACTGCCACAACCTGCACGGCAACTACTTCGACCTCAGGGTCCTCCCCGAGCTCGGGCGCCGCGTCCCGCTCATCCTCAACCTGCGGGACGAGTGGCTGCTCACCGGCCACTGCGCCTACTCCATGGGGTGCGAGCGGTGGCGCGACGCCTGCGGGCGGTGTCCCGATCTCTCCCGCTACCCTGCCCTGACGCGCGACACCACGGCGCACAACCTCAGGAGCAAGAGGCGCATCCTGAGCAAGACGCGCGCCTACGTGACTGCACCGTCGCAGTGGCTGCTCGCTCGCGCGCGCGCCGCGATGCCGGCCGCCGCGGGGTTCAAGCGGATCGCGAACTCGGTACACCCCGCGTTTTTCTCAGCGGACGCCAAGACCACCGCACGGCTGGAGCTTGGCCTGCCGGCCACGGACCCCGTGATCGGGTTTTCCGCCCACTCGGCGTTCAAGGACTTCGCGACGGTCCGCGCTGCGCTCGAGGTGCTGGGGCAAACACACGCGGCGCACGCCGTGTGCTTCGGCCGCGGCGGCCCCGCCGAGCGCGCGGGGCGGATCGATCTGCGCTTCCTCGGCTTCGTTGACGATCCCCGGGAGGTGGCCCGCAGGCTGCGCTGCTGCGACGTCTTCATCCACGCGGCGACCGCCGAAGCCTTCGGCAAGGGTGCGGCGGAAGCCGCCGCCTGCGGCGTCCCCGTGGTCGCCTCCAGCGTCGGCGGCCTCGTCGAGGTCGTGCGCGACGGCGAGAACGGCCTGCTGGTGCCGCCCCGCGACCCGCGCGCGCTGGCGGCCGCGGTGGCTTCGATCCTCGCGGAGCCAGCCCGCGCCGCCGCACTCGGAAGCGCCGGCCGCCGGCGGGCGGCGTCGGAGTTCTCCCTCGACCGCCAGGTCGCCGAATTCCTCGCGTGGTACGCCGAGGTGCGCGCCGACTGGCTGGAGTGGGTTGCGCAGGGCGGTGCGACCGCCGCCGGTAGAGCGGGCGCACGGACGCGGAGGAGGACGTGATGGAGCCACGGCGGGCCTCGCCTCTCTCGGTCGCCGTCGTCGTACCGGTGCTCAACGGCGCCCGCTTCCTGCAAGATGCGCTGGCGTCGATCGACGCGCAGCGCCGCCAGCCCGACGAGGTCATCATCGTCGACGGCGTCTCGACCGACGGCAGTCTCGAGCTGATCACGGCGTGGGCACGGTCGCGAACAGGGCGGACACGTTGGGTCTCCGAACCGGACAGGGGGCAGGCCGACGCGATCAACAAGGGCCTGGCGCTGGCGTGCAGCGAGTATGCCGGCTGGCTCAACGCCGACGATGTCCTCGAGCCGACGGCGCTGGAGTCCGTGACCGCCGCGGTCGAGTCCGAACCCACGGTCGACTTCGTCTGGGGGTTCTGCCTCGTGATCGACGCAGAAGGCCGGCCGCTGTACATCCAGAACCCCTTCGTGCGCAAAGACTTTCGGGAGCTACGCCGGCACCGGAACTTCGTGCCGCAGCCCGGGAGCTTCTTCCGCCGCTCCTTGTACGACACGGTGGGACCTCTCGACACCTCCTACCACTACAGCTTCGACTACGAGTTCTTCCTGCGCCTCGCGGACCGCGCCGACGCGCGCTTCCTGCCCCAGGTGCTGGCCCGCTTCCGCCTCCATGCCGAATCGAAGACCGGCCGCGAGCACCGCGCCTTTCTCCGCGAGGAACGGCGCGCCTTTCGCGCTCACGGAGGATCCCTGCTCTCGCCGTTCTTCCTCGACCTCTGGCGGTATCGGTTCGTCTCCCGACCGCTCGACCGCCTGCGCGAGCCGCTGCGACGGGTTGTGCGCAAGGTCATGGGGCTGCCCGCCGGTGCCCGCATTCGGCCGTGACCGGACGCCGGAACGCGTCCCGGCGCGCGCAGGAGCCCCGGAGGCGGGATCTCCGCTCCGTGGCGCGCGCGCCGACGAGCGGCGGACGGGCCGTGGCAGCGGTTTCGCAGGCGCCCCGGCGTGCGCTAGGCTACGCGCCTCGTGGAGGTCCTGATGGCGCTCGTGGAGTGCGTTCCCAACATCTCGGACGGCCGCAACCCGAAGGTGTACGAGGCCGCGGCGGCGGCCGCCGCCGGCGTGCCCGGCGTCACCTTGCTCAACGTCGACCCCGGCGCGCAGACCAACCGCACGGTGATCACGTTCGTCGGCGCCCCCGAGGCGGTGCTCGAGGGCGCGTTCCGGCTCGCCTCAACGGCGCTCGGGCTGATCGACATGACCGGCCACACGGGCGCGCATGCGCGCCTCGGCGCCGTCGACGTCGTCCCGTTCGTGCCGGTGTCGGGCGTGACGATGGACGACTGCGTGGCGCTCGCGCGGCGGCTCGGCGAGCGGGTCGGTCGCGAGCTCGGCATTCCCGTGTTCCTCTATGAGTTCGCCGCGTCCGCGCCGCACCGCCGCAACCTCGCCGACATCCGCGCCGGCGAGTACGAGGGGCTCGCCAGGAAGCTCGAAGACTCGGCGTGGCAGCCCGACTTCGGTCCGGCTGCGTTCGTCCCGCGCTCAGGCGCCACCGTGATCGGCGCCCGCAAGTTCCTGGTCGCCTACAACGTGAACCTCAACACGCTGGACAAGCGGCTGGCCAACCGCGTCGCGCTCGACGTGCGCGAGAAGGGACGCATGCGCCGCGACGAGGCCGGCAACCCGGTGCTCGGCGCCGACGGCGCGCCGGTGTACGACCCCGGGCTCCTGCGCTCGGTCAAGGCCGTGGGCTGGACGATCCCGGAGTACGGGTGCGCCCAGGTCTCGCTCAACCTCACCGACCTCGACGTGACTCCGCTGCACGTCGCCTTCGACACCTGCGACGAGCGGGCGCGCGAGCGCGGCCTGCGCGCCACCGGCTCCGAGCTCGTGGGTCTGGTGCCGAAGGAGGCGCTGCTTGCGGCCGGCCGCCACTACCTGGCGCGCATGGGCCGCTCGACCGGCGTGCCGGAGAGCGCGCTCGTCCACACCGCGATCCGCACCCTCGGCCTGTCCGAGGTGAAGGCGTTCGACGCGGCCGAGCGGGTGATCGAGTACCGCATCGCGCCGCCGGCGGCGCTCGCCGCCATGACGCTGCGGGGGTTCGCCGACGAGCTCTCCACGGACTCCCCCGCACCGGGCGGCGGCTCGGTTGCGGCGCTCGCCGGCGCGCTCGCCGCCGGCCTCGCCGCGATGGTCGCCAACCTGTCGCACGCTAAGAAGGGGTTCGAGGCGGCGCAGCCGTGCCTCGAGGCGATCGCGATGCGCGGCCAGGAGCTCAAGGACCGGCTGCTTGCCGCCGTCGACGCCGACACCGCGGCGTTCGACGGCCTGCTCGCCGCGATGCGCCTGCCGAAGGGCACGCCGGCCGAGCAGGCGGCGCGGGAAGCGGCGGTCGCCGACGCCACCGCGGCCGCGATCGAGGTGCCGCTCGGCGTCCTCGAGCTGTGCCCGGAGGTCGCCGAGCTGTGCCTCGAGGTCGGCCGCATCGGGCTGCAGGCGTCGCGTTCCGACGCCGGCGTCGGCGCCCAGATGGCGCGCGCCGCCGCCGCCGGCGCCTTCCAGAACGTGTGCATCAACCTGCCGGGGCTCAGCGACCGCGCGCGCGGTGCAGCGCTGCTGGCGCGC
Organism: uncultured Thermoanaerobaculia bacterium; assembly: GCA_964594125.1. Taxonomy (GTDB): domain Bacteria; phylum Acidobacteriota; class Thermoanaerobaculia; order Thermoanaerobaculales; family Thermoanaerobaculaceae; genus CAVRZJ01. Next base: position 16,994 of record CAZQLL010000022.1, read on the forward strand.
GCCGACGCAGCCTGGGAGGCGGCGAGGGCCGCCGGCGGAAGGGCCGAGGAGGAGATCCTCGGCGGCCTGCGCGCCGCCGCGGGGACGGCGGTGCGGTAGCTCCCCGCCCCGCCCGCGGTTCGCTCCCCGTCTCTCGCTGCGCCTACAGACCCGCCATGCGGTCGATGTCCAGCAGCTCGGCGAGCTCCACCTCGGGCAGGACGCGCAGGCGGCGGGCGGCGGCGAGCACACTCTCCCCCGCCCGCTCCGCAGCGCCTGCCACCTCGGCCGCGCGCTCGTAGCCGAGGCGGCCGGCGAGGGCGGTGGCCGCCGCCGGGCTCGACTCGGCGAGCGCGCGGGCGCGCGCGGCGTCCACCTCGAGGCCGCCGAGGCAGCGGGAGGCGAGCGCGTGGCAGGCGCCGGCGAGCAGGGTGAGCATCGCGTCGAGGTTCCAGGCGAGCAGCGGGTTGGCGTGCGACAGGTCGAGCTGGTGCAGCGCCACGGTGGCGCGGCACGCTGCCGCCAGCCCCTCGACCTGGATGGCGGCCTGCGCCGCCGCCTCGGCGATCACCGGGTTGACTTTCCCGGGCATGATCGAGGAGCCCGGCTGGACGGCGGGAAGGCGCAGCTCGCTCAATCCCCCGAACGGTCCCGACGCGCGCAGGCGGATGTCGTTGGCGACTGCGAGAAGCACCCGGCCGACGCCGGCGAGCGCGTCGGCGAACGCGATGGGCGCCTCCTGCGCGGCGATGCCCACCGCCGGCCGCTCCTGCAGCCGCAGCGCCAGGCCGAGCTCCGGCGCGAGCAGCTCGACCGCGCGGCGCGCCGCCCCGGGGCGGGCCCCGACGCCGGTGCCCACCGCCGTCCCGCCGAGCGGCAGGTCGAGCAGCGCATCGGCGGCGGCCGTGCCGCGCGCCGCCGCCTCGACGAGGCGCGCCGCCCACGCCTCGAAAACCCGGCCGTAGGTCGTCGGCACCGCGTCCATCAGGTGCGTACGCGCCAGCGTCACAGTGGCGCGGTGCGCCGCCGCGAGCCGCAGCAGCTCGGCCGCAACCTCCATCACGCGCGGCCGTGTTTCCCGCCGCCACCTCCCCGCCGCCATCACGCGCAGCGCCGCCGGGATCACGTCGTTGGAGGACTGCGACAGGTTCACGTGGTCGTTGGGGTGTACCGGACGGCGCGCCGCCGGATCGCCGCCGAGCCGGCGGTTGGCGAGGTGGGCGACCACCTCGTTGACGTTCATGTTGGTCGACGTGCCGGAGCCGGTCTGGAAGACGTCGACCGGAAACTGGTCGGCGTGCGAGCCCGCGGCCACCTCGGCGGCCGCGGCGGCGATCGCCGCAGCCACCTCGGGGGGCAGCGCGCCGAACTCGGCGTGGGCGAGCGCGAACGCGCGCTTGATCCCGGCGACGGCCGCGATCAGCGCCGGCGGCAGACGCCACCCGGAGACCGCGAAGTTGGACACCGCGCGCGCCGTCTGCGCGCCGTACAGCGCCCCCGCCGGGACATCGACCTCTCCCAGCGTGTCGCGCTCGCGCCTGCCCGAGCCGTCAGTCGTCATCGCTGGCATCGCTCTCTCCGTCGCGGTGAACGCGCACGATCGCCTCCCGGCTTCCCGCGCCCGCCTTCACCGGCAGAAGCAGCGAGGCGGCGGCGGCGGCCGCGAGGATGCCGCCGACCGCGGCGAGCGAGGCCAGCGTCGGGATCACGACCACCTCGGCGAGCAGCATTTTGACGCCGACCAGGACGAGGATGAGGGCGAGCGCCGGACGCAGGAAGCGCAGCGCCGCCAGAGCCCCGGCGACGACGAAGTAGAGCGCGCGCAGCCCCATGATCGCGAAGATGTTCGACGTGTAGACGATGAACGGGTCGCGGCTCACCGCGAGGACGGCGGGCACCGAGTCGACCGCGAACATGAGGTCGGTGCTCTCGATCGCCAGGAGGACAAGGAACAGCGGCGTGAACCGCAGACCGGCGTCGGTCCGCACCAGGAACCTGTCGCCGTGGTATGCCCTGTGGATCGGCAGCACCCGGCTCGCCCAGCGGACGACCAGGTTCTTCTCAGGGTGAATCTCCTCGGCCTCGGACAGGCCGAGCTTGGCGCCGGTGGCGATCAGGATGATCCCCAGCAGGTAGATCACCCAGTGGAAGGCGTTGATCAGCGCGACGCCGGCGAAGATGAAGATCCCGCGCATCACCCAGGCGCCGACGATCCCCCAGAAGAGCACCCGGTGCTGGTGCTCGGCGGCGACGTTGAAGTAGGTGAACAGCGCCAGGAAGACGAACAGGTTGTCCACCGACAACGACTGCTCGATGAGCAGCGCCGTCAGGTAGGCGAGCGCGGCGTCGGTGCCGCGCGTGTAGCCGACGAACAGCGAAAACGCGAGCCCGGTGCCGACGAACAGAGCGCTCCACGCCGCGGCGCGCCTGATGTTCTGCACGGCGCCCGCACGGTGCGTGAAGGCTATGTCGAGCGCCAGCAGCGTGGCCACGACGGCCGCGAACACGGTCCAGGACAGAAGCTCCAAGAGACCCTCCCAAACCCCCGCGGGAGCTTACGGGCAAACGGCGGCGCGGGGAAGCCCGCCCGCGCCAGGGCGCGCGGCAGGCCCCGGCCCGTTCAGAGCGCCGGCGCAAGGAGCACGGCGTTGGCGAGCAGCATCATCGTCGCGAGTGTGAACCCCCGCGCCGCCGGGTCCTCCGCAAACCCCACCACCATGCCGCGCCCGTGCCTCTGCGCCATCAGGTACGCCTTGCCGGGCAACTGCTTTCGCGACGCCTCGAGCACGAACCCCGACTGCACGAGCGCGTCCGCGCCGGCGTAGACGCCGACGTTGCTCCCCTTGTCGAGCTTGAGCGGGGAGAACACCAGCCGCGAGTTCACCAGCGCGTCCACCGCGCCGTCCGGAAACCCGGCGGCGAGGAGGTGCTCGGTGTCGAGCTGCACGCGCAGCACCGCCCCGGGGACGGCGGTCGGCTGCTCGTCGTCGGGCGTCACGAACGTCTCGTAGTCGAACCCGGCCGGCGGGGCCGGCGCCTTGCCGTCGGCCGGCGGCGCACCGACCTCCCGCGCCCTGCTCGGGCCGCCGCGCTTCTCGGGACGGGTGGCGAGCAGGCCGACCTTCTCGCCGCACAGCCACGCCGTCGCGTCCGCTATGGCGACGAGCACGCCGCCGTCGCGTACCCACGCCCCCAGGCGGCGGCCTCCCTCCTCGCCGAGCACCCGCTCGTAGCCGCCGGGCGACGAGTCGGGCATCACCACGACATCGAAGTGCGAAAGGTCGGCCGTCGCCGCCGTCGCCGTGCGGACGGCGCTCACGGGAAGGCCGAACACGCGCTCGAGGGCGTGGCGGGTGCCGCCGGCCGCGGTCGCCGATACCGGCGCGTCCCAGAGCACGGCGACACGCGGCGCCTTCACGGGATGCACCCGGTTGGAGCCGAGGTCGATCCCCTCGTCGACGTAGCCGGTCGCGGCGCCGGCGAACGTCACGCCGGTCTCCGCGGCCACCGCGGCCAGCCGCTCGCGCAGGTCGGCGGGGTTGCCGGCGCGCCGGATCACCACGGTGCCCGGATCGTAGCGCGCGCCGGCGAGGGTGAAAGGCTTCTCGGCGACCGCCGCCTTCACGCCCCCGCGCAGCAGCCGAACGGTCGAGCGCACCGCCGCGGGGCCGCTCCAGCGCAGCAGGTACGCCACCGCGCCGTCGCCGGCCACGGCGCCGGGCGGGGCGGCGCCCGGCGACACCCGCTCGAGCGCCATGCCCGCGGCGGCGTCGGATACCGCGGTGGCCGACACGCCCCAGAGCAGGCCGAGCGGCCACGCGGTGAGGTCGTAGATCTCGTCGGGCAGCCGCTTTTCGGCCCGGCGCGCCTGCTCCTTCTCGAACGCCTCCCCCATCGAAACGTGGCGTTCGAGAAGCACGGTGGCCAGGCGCGCAAGCGGCTGGTCGAGGGGCACCACGTAGGCGCCCGCGGGCACCGCGCCGCGCGGCGCGCGCGCGCGGAACACCTCGACGCCCTGGCGCGCCAGCAGGTCGGCCAGCGCCCAGGCGCGCAGCGGGTCGCGCCCCTGCTCGAGCACCCACGCGCGCCGCGGCCCGCGGCGGCCCTGCTCCACCGCCGCGGCGCGGTAGTCGTGCCACGAGCGCACCACCCGGGCGCGCTGCGCCGCGGCGGTGCGGCACGTCGTGAACGCGGCCACCAGGTGGTGCTGCACCGCGTCGGCGTAGCGCAGCACCGAGCCGTCCTCGAGGCGCGTCGCGAGGCCGCGCGCCGACGCCTGTTCGAACGTCATGCCGACCGCGCCGGTGAAGAACGGCCAGCTCTCGCCGTAGCCCGGATAGAAGGCGTCGAACACCTCCCGCGTCCAGTAGCGCCACCCGAGCGCGTCGAACGCCGCCGCGTTCGCGCGGCCGATCACATCCCAGAGCGCGGCCTGCTCATCGGCCACCAGCGGGTTGCGCGGCTTGGCCGGCGGCGCGAAGAAGTACCCCTGCTCGGCGCCCATCTCGTGGAGGTCGGCCGCCACCATCGGCGGCCATTCGAGCATCGCCGCCACACGGCCGGCGGTCTCCGGGTGGGTGAGCGCGAACCAGTCGCGGTTGAGGTCGAACAGATCGTGCGAGACGCGGCCGCCCGGCCACGGCTGGTTGTGCTCGGCGCTGTACGGCTCGGGGTCCGCCTCGATCCCCCGCGCCTGCCGCCAGGAGGCGAGGAAACGCGCACGCCCGTCCGGGTTCTGCAGCGGGTCGACGATCACCAGTGCCGACGCCAGGATCTCCTCGACCTCCGGGGAGCGCCCCGCCGCCAGGTGGTACGCCAGCGCCAGCCCGGCATCGCCGCCGGACGTCTCGTCGCCGTGCACCGAGCAGAGAATCCACACCACCGCCGGCAGCGCATCGAGCAGCCTGTCGGCCTCGTCGCCGTCGACCCGGCGCGGGTCGCCCGCCGCGCCGAGCGAGTCGCGCAGCGCGTCGAGCGCCGCGATCCGCTCGGGCGCGCCGATCACCAGGTACACCAGCGGACGGCCCTCGAGCGAGCGCGCGTATTCGACGAGCCGTACGCGCTGCGGGGCTGCGGCCGCCAGCGCGCGGGCGTAGGCCACCACCTGCTCGGCGTCGGTGATCCCTTCGCCCCAGCCGAGGCCCGTCACCGCCCGCACCTCGGGGACCGCCGTGTCGTACTGCGCCGGCGGCAGCACGGCGAAGAAACCGTCTGCCGCGGCCGCGACCGCAGCCGCCAGCACGAGCACACTCGCCACCGCTGCCTTCACGCTCATCTCGCGATCCTCCACCGGCACGGTATTCTACGGGGCGGCAGGCGCGGCGCCGGCGCCGCGCCTGCCGCGGGGGTCTCCACAAGCGCAGCGGGCCGGCTGCCGCCGGCCCGCTGCGCTCCAGGCACCCCCGAACTCAGCGCTCGGGAGCGAGCATGCGCTCGAACGGGTACACCGGGTCCTCCTGCGGCTCGTCCGGCACCGCGACCGGGACGGGCGTCGGCGGCGGAGCGGGCTGGCGCGCTCCCGCAGTGGGCGCCCCCGTCACTGCGCCCGGCTGGCCCGCGCGCGGCTGCTGCGGCGGCTGCTGTGCCTCCGGCTCCGGCTGCACCATCTCGTCGAAGGGGTACTGCCCGCTCTCCTGGCCGAGGTCCTCCGCGGGCTCCTGCTGCGGCTCGCGGGCGGCCTCGGCCGCGAGCACCGAGAGGGGCTTCTCGCGGAAGCCCGAGCCCATCGCGAACGTCCCCGCCGAGAGCTCCTCGACGCTGAGCTCGGTGACGACGGTGGTGAGCCGCCGCACCGGGGCGCCGCCGCGGCCGCCCGCGGCCAGCGTCGCGACACGCCGGAGCGGGAACGACCCGTAGCGTTCGCGGTCGGCCTTCGCCGCCGCGCTCTCGTCCGGGGTCTCGGCAGCCGGACGGCGCATCCACACCGCGAGTGCGCCCTCGGCGAGCTCCGGCGCAACCCACAGCTCCTCCTCCGCCACGGCGCCCGCCGGCGCCGATGCGGCGCGGAACACGAGGCGCCTGGTCCTCACGCCGACCAGCTCGCCGCCGTCGTCCTCGCCGGCCTTCTCGAGAGCCGAGCTCGGCCGCGCGGCGGCGGCCGACGACGTCCACATGGCCGCGTCACCGCTCCACTCCGAGAACGTCCGGCCGGCCGGATCCACGAGGTACACCGAGCGGCCGCCGTCGAGCGTCAGCAGGAACCGGCCCGGCCGCAGCAGCGGATCGGCGCCGGTGACGAACTCGACCCTCGCCTTGTCCCCCTGCGCCCAGCAGCGCACCGTGGTGCTCGGGGGGCGGACCCCAGGCGCGCCCTCGACGGTCGTCACGGCCGAGAAGTACACGCCGGCAGCCGCCGGAACAGCGGCGGCCAGCGCCACCGCGGCAAGCAGCCTCACCTTCCTGTCGGGCATCTGGCACTCCCCTTGCGCGCGCTGCGCCCGGCGCGGCGCGCCGGCCCTACACGCTCGTCACGCGGCGGATCTCGGGAACCCGCTGCTTGAGCCGCTCCTCGACGAAGCCGACCAGCGTCATCGTCGCCATCGGGCAGCCTCCGCAGGCGCCCAGCAGGCGCACCGAGACGACCCCGCCGTCCACGCCCACCAGTTCCACGTCGCCGCCGTCCATCCGCAGCGCCGGCCGGACTTCGTCGAGCGCACTCTCGACCCGCTGTCTCATCGCCGCCGCATCGTCGCTCATTCGCTCCTCCAACCCTCACGCGGGCGAGCCTATTCTGCCACACTGGACCGCCACCGGCGCGCGCCCGCGCCGCCTGCGCCGACTTCTGCTAACGTGGGCGCGGGTGACGATACTCCGGGCGTCCTCCGCGCGCGGTGCGGCAACAGCGGCCGCCGCCGCCGCGGCCTCCGGCCGCGCCGGCCGAGAACCCGGCCGCGGCGGATTCCGTTGGAACGCGTGATGACGAGCAACGTCGGCCTCGAGCAGATCGTGCAACGGTGCCGGGCCGGCGACGATCGGGCCTGGGAGGAGCTGGTGGACGCCACGGCAGACGACCTCTACCGCCTCGCGGTCTCGTTCACGCGTCGGCGCACGGAGGCCGAGGACCTCTTGCAGGAGGTCTACGTCAAGCTGTGGCAGAACCTCGACCGCTACATCCCGGGGTCGTCGTTCCGCGCCTGGGCGTACCGCATCGCGCGCAACCACTTCGTGGACGCCTACCGGCGCGCCCACCACGAGCGCGCCGCCACCTGGATCGACCCCGAGTTCCTCGACTCGCTGCCGGGCGGCGACGACCCGCACACCCAGGTTGTGCGCCGCCAGCGCCTCGAGCTGGCGCGCGCCGCGCTCGCCAGGCTCCCCGAGGAGCTCGCCCGCCTGATCCTGCTGCGAGACCTCGCGGACTGGAGCTACGACGAGCTCGCCGACGAGCTCGATCTGCCGCTCGGGACCGTCAAGTCGCGCCTCAACCGCGCCCGCCGCGAGCTCGCCGCGATCATGGCCGCAGACCTGCGACCGCGCGCCGTTCCCGCTGGAGCCGGAGGGTGACCGCGGTGCGCCCCTGCGACGAGCTCCTGGAGCACCTCGAGGACGCCGCCGACGGTGCGCTGCCGCCGCACCTCGCCGAGCACACGCGCGCCTGCGCCGCCTGTCGCGAGCTGCTCGCCGGCGGCGGGCCGCTGCGCGGCGCCGCAGGGGGCGCTCTCGCAGGGGTGCGGGCGCCCGCGCCCCTGGTGGCGCGCCTGAAGGCCATCCCCCGCCTCGCGCCGGCCTGCGAGGCCGCCCTCGGGCTGATCGGCGCCACATTCGACGGCGAGGTCGACGGCCCGGCCCGCGCCCGCCTGCTCGACCACCTGCACGGCTGCGCGAGCTGCCGGGCGGCGTGGGAGGCGTTCGCCACGTTGCGCGAGGTCGGGGCGAAGGCGCGGGCGCCGCGCCGACTGCGCGCCGCGCTCGCCGTGCCGCCGCGCCGCCGCCTGGCGCTGCGGCAGCGGCGCCCGCGCTTCGACATCCGGCTCGCCACCGCCGCCGCGTACCTGCTGGCGGCGGCGACGATCGTGCTGGTCAGCAATCCGGCGACCGTGGCGCGCGCCTCGTCGGCCACCGTCGAGAGGGCCGGGGTCTACGCCCGCGCCGCGGTCGAGAACCGCCTCTCGGCCTACTCGCGGCGCGCGAGGGAAGCGATCGCCGTCGCGGCGGACTGGGCCGAGAATGCAGGCGCCGCGGCCTGGGCGCGCGGCCGCGCGCTGCTCGGGTTCGGCGCGGAGAACCGCCGCGCCGCGAAAGCCGTTGATGAGGGTGGACAGGGAGGGAAGCAACCATGAGCGCCAACGAGCCCCAGATGCAACCGCAGATGCAGACGCCGCCGCCGAGCCCGCCGCAGCCCGCGGCGCCGGTCCCGCCGCCGCCCCCGGCGGCCGCATATGCCGCCGGGCGGCGGTCGCCGGGCGTGGCCGTCATCCTCGGGTGCTTCCCGGGCCTCGGCCACCTCTACCTCGGTCTCTACCAGCGCGGGTTGGGTTTCTTCATCGCCTTCGCGACCGCGATCTGGCTCGCCGACCACAGCGACCTCGGGATCCTCATCCCCTTCATCTGGTTCTTCAGCCAGATCGACGCCTACCGGCAGGCGGTGCTCATCAACGCCTGCTGCGACACCGGGATTATGCCGGAGCCGATGAAGCTTCCGAAGCAGCGCGGCAGCCTCGGCTTCGGGGTGTTCCTGCTGGTTCTCGGGCTGGTGCTGCTGTACAACCAGTTCTACCCCCTCGACCTCACGTTCCTCGTCGACTGGTGGCCGCTGGCGCTCGTGCTCGCCGGCGCATACCTCCTCGTGAAGCACTTCCTCGAGCAGAAGAAGCAGCGCGAGACCGAGCTGCCGCCGCCGTCGTTCTGAGCCGCAACGCAGCCTGGATCCGACGTATCGCGGCGCCCTCGCGGGCGCCGCGGGCGTTCACGCCGAGTTCGGTCACGGTCACTCGCGCCTGCGCGGCTGGGCGCACTGCCGCAGCGCGCCGGCGAGCCGGTGGACGAACGCCGCCGCAGTCGCCATGCCGAGCCCGGCGAGGAACGCGTTCGGCAGCGACACGGCGTTGCCTGCCACCGCGATGGACGCCCTCGGCGCAAACCCGAGCACGATTGCGAACGCGATCAGGGCGACGAATTGCTCCGCCTTGCCGGCTCCATCGTACCGCCGGACTCCCAGGCTTGCCTCGATCTGGGCGCCGAGGCCGCTGTGAAGCTGCGTGAGCACCAGCACCCAGAGACCGAGCAGCGCGCTGGCGCCCGGCGAGAACGCGATCCCGCCCAGGACGCAGACCTCGACCACGCGATCAACGAAATGGTCGAGGAGGCTCCCCGCGGGAGTGCTCAGCCCGTACATCCGCGCGACGATGCCGTCGAGGCTGTCGGCGGCGCCGGAGACGGCGAGCAGGAGCGCGGCCACCCAGTAGAACGCGGCCCCCGAGTGTGCGAGCAGGAACGCGCCGCCCGCCCCTGCACCGGCGAGCAGCGAGGCAAGCGTCAGCGCGTTCGGGTTGACACCGCGCAGGTGGCGGGCAAGCGGGGTGAAGACGGCTACGAACACAGCTCGCACAGGCATCTCCTCCTGCCCGGCGACGGCCCCTCGCTGCGGCCGCCCGGCGGGCGGCCGCTACCTCATCCCCGTCACGCGGCGGCAGTCCGCCATCACCTGATCGATGACGGCCTTGGCGCGGTCGCGGCCGTCGCGCAGCACGCTCTCGACGTGGCCCCGGTCGCGGAGCAGCTCCTCCCGGCGCGCCCGCGCCTCGCGGAAGGTGTCGAGCACCAGGCCGAGCAGCCGCTTCTTGAGGTCGCCGTAGCCGGTGCCGCCCTCGGTGAACAGGCGCCTGGTGGCGGGCCACTCCTCCGCCGGGGTGAGCAGCTTGAGCAGCGCATACAGTGTGTTGCCGCGGGTCGGCTTGGGGTCGGCGACCGGTGTCGAGTCGGTGACGATCGACATCACGCGCTTCTTCAGTTCCGCTTCGGGGGCGAAGATCTCGATCGTGTTGCCGTACGACTTCGACATCTTCTGGCCGTCGACACCGGGCACCACGGCGGCGTCCGGGAGGATGTACTCTTCCGGGACCTTGAGCACCGCCTCGCCATACGCCTGGTTGAAGGCGCCGGCGATGTCGCGCGTCATCTCCAGGTGCTGCTTCTGGTCCTTCCCGACCGGCACCTTGTCGGAGCGCACGATGAGGATGTCGGCGGCCATCAGCACGGGGTACGCGAAGAGGCCGTGGTTCGGTGTGATCCCCTTCGCGACCTTGTCCTTGAACGAGTGCCCGCGCTGCAGCAGCCCCATCGGCGTGACGCTCGACAGGTACCACGCCAGCTCGGTAACCTCCGGGACGTCGGACTGCAGGTAGATCACCGAGCGCCGCGGGTCGAGGCCGAGCGCCAGGAAGTCGAGCGCCACCATGAACGACTTCTCGCGCAGCTCGCCGCCGTCGTGCATCGTCGTCATCGCGTGCATGTTGGCGACGAAGTAGAAGCACTCCGCTCCGGGCTCGCCCTGCATCCGGACGAACTGCCGGATCGCACCGAAATAGTTACCGATGTGCAAGTTCCCCGAGGGCTGAACGCCCGACAAGATGCGCATACGACCTCCTGGACAGCGCATCTTACCCGACCGCCGACGGCGCCGAGGTCGCAGCGGGTGGCGCGACGCGCCCGAGCGGGCCGCAGAGCCCTCCCATCTGGGGACGCGCTGTCGGGGCTTGACAGCCGAGGCTCGATGTCTTAGATTGAGTCTCGATTGCAGAAAGGACCGCCACGTGAGAAGTCATCTCCTGCTCCTCCTCATACTCGCAGCCGCGGCATGCGGCGGCCGCGAAGCCGGCCCCGCACGCGCCGGTGCGCTCCAGGTGGTCGCCACCACGAGCCTCGTCGCGGACCTCGTCCGCAGCATCGGCGAACCGCACGTCGACGTCGTTTCCCTGATGGGCCCCGGCGTTGACCCACACCTCTACCGGGCCAGGGCCGGGGACGTCGACCGGCTCGCGCGCGCCGATATCGTCTTTTACAGCGGGCTCCACCTCGAGGCGAAGCTTGCCGAGGTGCTGGAACGCCGGGGCGAGCGGCGGCCGACGGTTGCCGTCACCAGCGGAATCGACCGCGCGAGGCTGCTCGCTCCCCCGGAGTTCGCGGGCGCCTTCGACCCCCACGTCTGGTTCGACGTGGCGCTCTGGGCCGAGACGCTCGCACCGGTCCGCGCGGCGCTCGCCGACGCGGACCCGGCCCACGCCGCGGAGTACGCGGCCAACGAAGGCGCGTACCGCTCCCGTCTCTCGGCGCTGCACGAGTGGGTCGGGCGGCGGGCGGCCGAGGTGCCGGCGGAGCAGCGGGCCCTGGTGACCGCGCACGACGCCTTCAACTACTTCGGCCGGGCATACGGCTTCGAGGTGCGGGGACTGCAGGGGATCTCAACCGCGAGCGAGGCCGGCACCGCCGATGTCCAGGCCCTGGCGACGTTCGTCGCCGAACGCCGCATCCCGGCGCTCTTCGTCGAGTCGTCGGTGCCGCGCCGCTCGATCGAGGCGGTGCAGGCCGCAGTGCGCGCCCGCTCCTTCTCGGTGGCGATCGGCGGCCAGCTCTACTCCGATGCGCTCGGCGACCCGGGCACGCCCGCCGGTACCTACGAGGGGATGGTCCGCCACAACGTCGACACCATCGTCGACGCCCTGAAGGGGGGCTCTCGATGACGACTCGTGCGCACAGCGCCGCGTTGCTCCTGCTCGCCATCTCGGCCGGGCCGGCGCTCGCTCAGAGCGAGGCGATCGACCTCGGCGCCGACCGCCCGGACTTCACCGAGTCCGCGCTGACCGTGCCCCGCGGCTCGCTGCAGATCGAAGCCGGCACGACATGGGAGCGCAGCGACGGCGGCTTCGACGCCCTCTCCGGACCGGAGACGCTCCTGCGCTGGGGCGTCGCCGATCGGCTCGAGCTCCGTCTCGAGCTCCCGGAGTGGGTCGACTCGGCCGAGCACCTCGGCGGCGGCGGCCTGAGCGACGCCGCCGTCGGCGCCAAGCTGCGGATCGGCCCGCTGGGGGCCTGGGACGTTGCCGCGATCGGCATGCTGACACTCCCCACCGGCGACGACGACCTCACCAGCGACGAGGCGGACCCCGCGCTCGCGCTGGTGGCCAGCCGCGACGTCGCCGAAGGCTGGAGTGTCGCGGCGCAGATCGTCGCGGCGTGGCCGACCACCGACGGCGAGCGCGACCTCGAGACAGTCCTGACGGTGGTCGCCGGCGTCGATCTCGGCGAGCGCACCGGCGCCTTCCTCGAGGTCGCCGCAACCAACCCCGCCGCCGGCGGCAGCGAGGTTCTGCTCCACAGCGGTTGTACCTTCCAGGCCGGCAGGGCATGGCAGGTCGACGTGCACGTCGGTGGGGGGCTCACCGAGAGCGCCCCCGACTTCCTCGTCGGCGCCGGGCTGGCGGCGAGGTTCTAGGCCATGGACACGTTCACCCACGCGACCCGGGCAGCCGCGAGCAGCCAGACGCTGGCGATCCACGTGACCGACCTCACCGTCGCCTACCGCTACCAGCCGGTGCTGTGGGACGTCGATCTCGAGCTGCCCCAGGGTGTGCTGATGGCCGTCGTGGGTCCAAACGGCGCCGGCAAGACGACGCTGATCCGCTCGATCCTCGGGCTCGTGCCGATCGCCGCCGGCGAGGTGAGGATCTTCGGCCGGCCGTTCGCGGAGCAGCGCCGGCTGGTGGCGTACGTGCCGCAGCGCGGCAGCGTCGACTGGGACTTTCCGACGACCGTCCTCGACGTCGTTACCATGGGCACCTACGGCCGCCTCGGGTGGCTGCGCCGCCCCGGGCGGCGGGAGCGCGACGCGGCGCGGTCGGCACTCGACCAGGTGGGCATGGGGGCGCTCGCGGGGCGTCAGATCAGCCAGCTCTCCGGGGGCCAGCAGCAGCGGGTGTTCCTGGCGCGAGCGCTGGTACAGGACGCCGAGGTGTACCTGATGGACGAGCCGTTCCAGGGCGTCGACGCCACTACCGAGCGGGCGATCGTCGAGCTGCTGCAAACGCTGCGCTCCGCCGGCAAGACGGTGGTCGTCGTGCATCACGACCTCCAGACCGTGCGCGAGTACTTCGACTGGGTGACGCTGCTCAACGTGCGCCGCATCGCGTCGGGACCGGTGGCGGCCGCGTTCACCGAGGCGAACCTCCGACTCGCCTACGGCGGTCGCGTCGCGTTCCTCTCCCGCGGCGAGGCGGCGCCGGGTATGGGAGGCGCGTCGATGGGCTCTCCGGCATGAGCGCGCTCCTCGCCGACTACACGCTGCGCACCGTGGCCGTCGGCGCCGCCCTGCTCGGCGCGCTGGTCGGCGGTCTGGGCACGTTCGCGCTGCTCCGCCGCCAGAGCCTGCTCGGCGACGCGATCTCGCACGCCGCGCTGCCCGGCATCGCGATCGCCTTCCTCGTCACCGGATCCAAGAGCACCGTGGTGCTGCTGGTCGGCGCCGGGGTCGCCGGCGGGCTCGCCGTGGCCGTCCTCGCGGGGATCACGGCCGCGACCCGGATCAAGGAGGACGCGGCGCTCGGCCTCGTCCTCTCGGTCATGTTCGGCCTCGGCATGATGCTGCTGACCATGGTCCAGAAGCGGCCGGACGCCAGCCAGGCCGGCCTCGACCGCTTCCTCTTCGGCCAGGCCGCCGCGCTCATGAGGGGCGATCTCGTGCTTCTCGCCTGGCTCTCCGCGCTCGCGCTGGCGGCCGTGGTGGCGCTCTGGAAGGAGCTCAAGATCCTGTGCTTCGATTCCGACTTGGCGGCCGCCCTGGGGTATCGAGTGCGCCTTCTCGAGACCGCGCTGCTCGCCTTGCTGGTGGTGGCGATCGTGGTCGGGCTGCAGACGGTCGGCGTGGTCCTGATCAGCGCCCTCGTCGTGGCGCCGGCCGCCGCCGCCCGGCAGTGGACGGATCGTCTTTCGATCATGGCGGCGCTCGCCGCCGGGTTCGGGGCGCTCTCCGGAGCTGCCGGCGCCGTGATCTCCAGCGTGACGCCCCGCCTCCCCACCGGTCCGACGGTGGTCGTCGTCCTCGCAGCGATCGCCGTGGCGTCGCTCCTGTTGGCGCCGGCGCGCGGGCTGCTCTGGGCCGCTGCAGCACGCCTCCGGCACGGCCGACGGCTCCGGCTCGAGGCGGTGCTGGTCGATCTCTACCGGTTGGCCGAGCAGCACGACGACCCGGGTCACCCGCACTCACCCGCGGCGCTCGCCGCCATGCGCCGCGGCAGGACCGGCGTCGGCCGATCGCTCGAGCGGCTCGCCGATGCGGGCCTCGTCACGCGCGGCGACGGGCCGGTTTGGGCGTTGACCGACGAGGGCCGGCGGCGGGCCCGGGGCCTCGCCGTCGACCGCGGCGAGGAGGCGCCGTGAGCCAGGCGCAGCTCGAGATCCAGCTCATCGCCGCGCTCACCGCCGCGGCGTGCGCGCTGCCCGGCGCGTTCCTGCTGTTGCGCCGCATGGCGATGCTCTCGGACGCCATCGCGCACGCGATCCTGCCCGGCATCGTCGTCGCCTTCTTCGTCACCCGCAACCTCGCCTCGCCGCTTCTCCTCGCCGGCGCCACGGCCACCGGGGTGCTCACCGTCGTCGTGGTCGAGACGCTGCTGCGCAGCCGCCGCCTGCGCCAGGATGCGGCGATCGGCCTCACCTTTCCCGTGTTCTTCTCGGTCGGCATCATCCTCATCTCGCGCTACGCCGGCAACGTCCACCTCGACACCGACGCGGTGCTCCTCGGCGAGCTCGCCTTCGCCCCGTTCGACCGCCTCGTGCTCGGCGGCGTGGACGTCGGCGCGAGGGCGCTGTGGCTCGCGGCCGCCGTCCTCGCCGTCAACCTGGCGTTCGTGCTCGCGCTCTTCAAGGAGCTCAAGGTCGCCACCTTCGACGCGGCGCTGGCGGGCGCGCTCGGCCTCGCGCCGGCAGTCGTCCACTACGCCCTCACCGCGGTCGTGTCGCTCACGGCGGTGGCGGCGTTCGACACCGTCGGCTCGGTGCTCGTGGTCGCGCTGATGATCGCCCCGCCGGCGGCGGCATACCTCCTGGCCGACCGGCTCGGTCCGATGATCGCCCTGTCCGCCGCGATCGGCGTCGCCTCCGCAGTGGCCGGCTACTGGGTGGCGGTGGCGCTGGACGCATCGATCGCCGGAGCGATCGCAGCGCTGACCGGCGCCGCCTTCGCCGCGGCGCTCCTCCTCTCCCCGGAGCGCGGCCTGGTCGCTGCCGCCCGCAGGCGCCGCGAGAACCGCCGCCGCTTCGCCTTCGCCATGCTCGCGCTCCACCTGGGGCAGCACGAAGCGCTCGGAGAGGAGGCTGAGGAGAACCGCGTGGCGACGCTGCACTCCCACCTGGGGTGGACCCCGGACCGGGTGGCTGGCGTGGTCGCCGACGCCGAGCGCCGCGGGCTGCTCCACCGCCGCGGCGACATTCTGGCCCTCACCGAGCGCGGCCGCACGGTCGCCAGTGCGGTCGTTCGCCAGTAGGCCGCGGCGCCCGCCCGCGGCGCGCCGCCGGCTGGCACGCGCCGACAGCGGTCTATCTCAGCGCCAGCCTGCGCCCGACATCCGGCTCGCCGGTGCGGCGCTCGTTGGAGATCGTCGTCCTTCCGGCCTGGAGCACGACCTCCGCCGGCCGCGCCGGCGGCGCCGTCCTGCCGAAGCCGCCCGCGAGCTTCTGGCCGCCGCCGCCGTAGGCCGCGAGGATGGCGCTGACGTAGTCCCTGGTCTCGCGGTACGGCGGCACGCCCCCGTGCTTTTCGACGGCTTCCGGCCCGGCGTTGTAGGCGGCCAGCGCGAGGCGCAGGTCGGAGCCGAAGCGCCCGAGCAGGTCGCGCAGGTAGCGGACGCCGCCGCGAATGTTGTCGCGCGCGTTGAAGGCGTCGGCGACGCCGTACGCGGTCGCGGTGGAGGGCATGAGCTGCATCACGCCGCGCGCGCCCTTCGGGCTCACCGCCCTCGGGTTGTAGCCGGACTCCATGCGGATCACGAGGTCGACCAGGGCGGGGTCGAGGCCGTGGGCGAGCGCGGTCTGCTGCACATGCGGCCACAGCTCGGCGCGGCGGTCGGCGGCGCCGTTCGGCACGGTCCTCGCGGACTGTGCGGCGGGCACGCTGACGATCTTGCGGGTGCCCTCGCGGTCGACGAACGTGATGACCCCGGCGGTGCGCTCCCCGCCAGCCGCCGCGGTGAGCGGCATGAGCACGAGCGCGGCCGCGAGGAGGTCGGACCTCACCCGAGGATCTCCGCAATGACCCGCGGGGCCGCCTGCAGCGCCTCGCCGACCTTGCCCGGGGCCTTGCCGCCCGCCTGCGCGAGCGACGGCTTGCCGCCGCCGCGCCCGTCGACGATCGGCGCCAGACGCTTGACCACCTCGCCGGCGCTCAGCCGCCCGGACACGTCGTCGGTCACCGCTACCAGCAGCGTGGCCGCGTCGCCGGATGCCATCCCCAGCACGACCACTCCCGACGTGAGCTTATCACGCAGCGTGTCGGCGAGCGTGCGCAGCTCGGCCGGCGCCATCGCGGGCGCCTCGCGCACCAGCAGCCTGACGCCGGCGACGTCCTGCACGTCGAGCTCGGAACCGCCGCCCGAGGCGAGGCGCAGCTTGAGCCGTTTCGTCTCCTGCTCGAGCTCCCTGAGCCTGCGCTCCTGCGCCTCGAGGTGCTCGGCCAGGCGCTCCGGCGGCACGTTCGCCCGCCCGGCGGCCTCGCGCAGCATCTGATGGTACGCCTGGAACAGCTCGATCGCGCCGCGCCCTGTCACCGCCTCGATGCGCCGCACGCCGGCGGCGATGCCGCGCTCGAAGGTGATCTTGAACGCCCCGATGTCGCCGGTGCGGCGGACGTGGCAGCCGCCGCACAGCTCGCGCGACACCGCACCGCCGGCGACCGAGACGACGCGCACGACGTCGCCGTACTTCTCGCCGAACAGCGCCATCGCGCCGGCGGCGCGCGCCTCCTCCTGCTTCATCTGCGCGGCGCTCACCTCGAAATTGGCGCGCACGTTCTGGTTGACGATCGTCTCGATGGCCTCGAGCTGCGCCGGCGAGACAGGCTGCGGCCACGAGAAGTCGAAGCGCAGGCGGTCGGGCTCGACCAGCGAGCCCGCCTGCTGCGCGCTCGGCCCGAGGACATGGTGCAGCGCGGCGTGCAGCAGGTGGGTGGCGGTGTGGTTCGCCTGGGTGTCGAGGCGCCGCCCGCGGTGCACCTCGGCGCGCACCCGCACGCCGCGCCGCAGCGCGCCCTCCTCGACGGCGACGCGGTGGACGACGAGCCCGGGGACGGGCCGCTGGGCGTCGAGCACGCGCGCCCGGCCGCCGTCCCAGGAGATCGTCCCCTGGTCGCCGATCTGCCCGCCCGATTCCGCGTAGAACGGCGTGCGATCGAGGACGACCTCGCCCTCGCCCGAGAGGATGTCGACCTCGCCGTCGGGGCCGAGCAGCGCCGCCACCGCGCCGCCGTCCCAGGCGAGCTCGTCGTAGCCGACGAACTCGGAGGTCACGCCGCGCTCCTGCAGCGCCTCGTACTCGGCGCGAAAGCGGGCGAGCAGGTCGCCCTTCCAGCTCTCCTGGCCGCGCGCACGCGCCGCCGCGAGCGCCACGTCGAACCCGGCGCGGTCGAGGGAGAGCCCCTCCTCCTGCGCGAACTCCTCGATGATCTCGACCGGGATGCCGTGCGTCTCGTAGAAGTGGAACGCGGCGTCGCCCGGCAGCACCGCCGCGCCCGCTTGCTTGAGGCGCTGCAGCTCGCGGCCGACGACGTCGGTGCCGACGTTGAGCGTGCGCGAGAAGCGCTCCTCCTCCGTGCGCAGGAGCTGCTCCACCACCTCGCGACGCTGCACGATCTCCGGGTACACGTCGCCCATCGTCGCGACCACCGCCGGGATGACGTCGGCAAGGAACACGCCGTCGAATCCGAGCGAGCGCCCGTAGCGCAGCGCGCGGCGGACGATCCGGCGCAGCACGTAGCCGCGCCCCTCGTTCGACGGCACGACGCCGTCGGCGAGCAGGAAGGTGGCGGCGCGGGCGTGATCGGCGATCACGCGGTACGCCGGGCCGAGCTCCGAATCGCGCCGGTACTCCCGCTGCGCGAGCTCCGCGACGCGCGCGATGATCGGCGTGAACAAGTCGGTGTCGTAGTTGCTCGGCACCCCCTGGAGGACGGCCGTGACGCGCTCGAGCCCGGCGCCGGTGTCGACGCACGGGCGCGGCAGCGGGTGCAGCGTGCCGGCGGCGTCGCGCTCGTACTGCATGAACACCAGGTTCCAGATCTCCACGGTGTCGTCGCCGGGGCCGTTGACCAGCTCCGGGCGGTTCCCGGCCGGGTCGGCGCCGCGGTAGAAATGGATCTCGCTGCAGGGACCGCACGGGCCGGTCTCGCCCATCGCCCAGAAGTTCTCCTTCTCGCCGAAGCGCAGGACGCGCTCGGGCGCCGCGCCGACCTCCTGCCAGAGGCGGGCGGACTCGTCGTCGTCGGTGAAAACGGAGAACCACAGCCGCTCGACGGGGAGCCCCCAGACCTCCGTCACCAGGTCCCAGGCGAAACGGATCGCGTCGGCCTTGAAGTAGTCGCCGAACGAGAAGTTGCCGAGCATCTCGAAGAACGTGTGATGGCGCGCGGTGTAGCCGACGTTGTCGAGGTCGTTGTGCTTGCCGCCGGCGCGCACGCACTTCTGCGCCGACGCTGCGCGCGTGTAGTCGCGCGGCTCGCGGCCGAGGAACACGTCCTTGAACTGGTTCATGCCGGCGTTGGTGAACAGCAGCGTCGCGTCCCCGGCGGGGATCAACGACGACGACGCCACCACGCGGTGTCCGCGCTCGGCGAAGAAACCCAGGAACGACCCGCGCACCTCACGGCTCGACCACTCACGTCTCGACGGCATCGGCATCCTCTCCGGCGCGCTCCGCGAGCGCTCGGCTCACCGCCGCCGCCCCGAATCCGCGCGCGAGCAGATACCGTATCACCTTCCGCCGTTGCGGCGGAAGTGTGCGAAAGCCCGGGTACTTGCGTGCCGCGCGGGCGAGCGCTGCGGTGAGCGCCCCGGCCTCGTCCTCCTCCGCGATGCCGGCGAGCGCCTCTCCCGCCGCCGCGCGCCCCACGCCGCGGCGCCTGAGGGCCAGCGCGACCGCGCGGCGGCCGCGCCCCTGCGCGAGCTGCGCGCGCGCCACGTCGCCGGCGAGGGCCGCGTCGCCGAGCAGGCCGGCGGCCTCCAGGCGCGCCACCTCCGCGCGGATCGCGGCGGCGCCGAATCCCTTGTGCTCCAGCCGCGCCGCCAGCTCGCGGCGCGACAGCGCCCGCCGCGCGAGCAAGCGCAGCGCGACCTGGTGAATATCAGCCGGCATGCGAGAACGTGGCTCGTGGTTCGTGGCTCGTGGCTCGAGAAGGAAACAGGTGAAGGCCGGCAAGCCGCGACATGCGCTGCCGGCGGGCGACGGGCCACGGGCCACGGGCCACGGTCGTCAGGCGCCTTCCTTGCCGCCGAACTCGAAAGCGGCGCTCTCGCCGAACGGCTCCTGCTCGAGCCCCGACTCCAGCGTGCCCTCCATCTCCTCGCGCGACATGTCGGCGGTCGACTGGATCCCCTGGATGCGCAGCCGCAGCTCGTCGGGGTTCGACGCGCGGCGCAGCGCCTCGTCGAGGGTGATCAGGCCCGAGCGGTAGAGCATGAACAGCGACTGGTCGAACGTCTGCATCCCGTACTGCGAGGTGCCGGCGGCAATCGCGTCGCGGATCAGCTTCGTCTTCTCCTTCTGCTCGATGCAGTCGCGGATGTAGGCGGTCGAGATCATCACCTCGACCGCCGGGACGCGGCCGAGCCCGTCGGCGCGCGGCAGCAGGCGCATCGAGACCACCGCCCTGAGCACCGCTGCGAGCTGGATGCGGATCTGTTTCTGCTGGTGCGGAGGGAACACCGCGATGATGCGGTTGATCGTCTCGGTGGCGTCGAGGGTGTGCAGCGTCGACAGCACGAGGTGGCCGGTCTCGGCGGCGAGCAGCGCGGTCTCGATCGTTTCGAAGTCGCGCATCTCCCCGACAAGGATGACGTCGGGGTCCTGCCGGAGGGCGACGCGCATCGCGACCGAGAACGCCCGCGTGTCGACCTCCACCTCGCGCTGGTTGATGATCGCCTTCTTGTCGCGGTGCAGGAACTCGATCGGGTCCTCGATGGTGACGACGTGGCAGTTGCGCGTCGAGTTGATGTGGTCGATCATCGCGGCCAGCGTCGTCGACTTCCCCGACCCGGTGGTGCCGGTGACCAGGACCAGGCCGCGGTCCTCGTCGGCGATGCGGTCGAGAACGGGCGGCAGCAGCAGCTCGCGCGTCCCCAGGATGCGCGCCGGAATGAGGCGCAGGACAAGACCCACCGAGCCGCGCTGCTGGAAGATGTTGCAGCGGAAACGGCCCAGCCCGGGGACCGAGTACGCGATGTCGATCTCCAGGTACTGCTTGAACTTCTCCTTCTGCTGCGTGGACATCATGGAGAACCCCATGGCGATGGTGTCCTCCTGCATCAGGCGCTTGAACTCGACCAGCGGCACGAGCTGGCCGTCCACGCGGATGATCGGATGGGCCCCGACCTTGAGGTGCACGTCGGAGGCCTTGCGTTCGGTCGCGACCTTGAGGATATCGTTGATGTGCATCTCATCACCCTCCGGGCGAGGCCCGGCGCCCCGGCACGCCGCGGCCGGCTCCGACCTCACCTCGCCGCGGCGGGCGCCCTGCGAGCTTCGCGCTGCTACACCTCCATGGTAGCGCCCGCCAGGCCGTCCGCCAAGGTATGATGCGCGATCATGAGAACCGGACTCGACATTCGTTGCCGCCGCGCCCTCGCGGCACTCCCCGCCGCGGTGCTCGCAGCCGCATGCGCCAACGCTCCCCCGCGCGGCGAGGGCGCGGCGCCAGCGGCCGCTCCGCCCGCCGTGTCACCGCCCGGACGGGCGGTCTCGCGGCCTTCCGACCCGCGCGAGCGCCACCTCACCAACCTCCGCCAGCTCACCGACGGCGGCGAGAACGCCGAGGCTTACTTCTCGTTCGACGGCTCGCGCCTGATCTTCCAGTCGACGCGGGCGCCGTACGAGTGCGATCAGATCTTCACAATGGACCTCGGCGGCGGCGCGCTGCGCATGCTGTCGACCGGTCTCGGCCGCACGACCTGCGCGTACTACCTCCCCGACGGGAGGCGCTACCTCTACGCGTCCACCCACCTCGGCGGCCCGGCGTGCCCGCCGAAACCCGACATGTCGCAGGGATACGTGTGGGCGCTCTACGACGCCTTCGACATCTTCACGGCCTCCCTCGACGACCCGACGCCCCACCGGCTCACCGCCACGCCGGGCTACGACGCCGAGGCGACCGTGTCGCCGCGCGGCGACCGCGTCGTCTTCACCTCGGTGCGCGACGGCGACATCGAGCTGTACACGATGAACCTCGACGGCAGCGACGTGCGCCGCGTGACGCACGAGGCCGGCTACGACGGCGGCGCGTTCTTCTCGCCGGACGGGACGAAGCTCGTGTGGCGGGCGTCGCGCCCGCAGCCCGGAAAGGAGCTCGACGACTTCCGCCGCCTGCTCGCCCAGGGGCTGGTGCGCCCGAGCAAGCTCGACATCTACGTCGCCGAGGCGGACGGCACCGGCGTACGGCGGCTCACCGACAACGGCGCCGCCAACTTCGCGCCGTACTTCCACCCGAGCGGCGCGAAGGTGATCTTCTGCTCGAACGTCGCCGACCCGCGAAAGCGCAACTTCGAACTGTTCCTGGTCAACCTCGACGGCAGCGGCCTCGAGCAGGTGACGTACTACGAGGAGTTCGACGGTTTCCCGATGTGGGCGCCGGACGGCCGCACCTTCGTCTTCTGTTCCAACCGTCACAACTCCGCCCCCAACGAGACCAACGTCTACGTCGCGGACTGGGTGGACTGAGGCAGGCGACGGACGGCAGGCGAACGGCGAGAGACAGGAGGCGAGTCATACCTTCCGCTGTCGGCTCCCGGGTCTCCTGCCTCCCGCCCTCCGCCTTCCGCCTGCCTGTATCGCCTATCGCCCTTCGCCCGGCGCCTTCTTCTGCTGCAGCCGCTTGACGATGTGGGCGGCGACGCGGCGCGGCGCGAGGCGGACCGCCTGCGTTCCGGCCTTGTTCATCACGCCGGGGATGACGACGCGACGGCCGCGCCTGGCCGCCGTCCAGCCGGCGTGCGCCACCTCGTCGGCCTCCATCATCTTCACCCACCCGGACACCAGCCGCGACCCCTCGATGTCGGCGCGCCGCTGGAACTCCGAGCGCGTCGGGCCCGGGCACAGCGCGGTGACGCTCACGCCGCTGCCGGACAGCTCGCTCGCGATCGCCTCCGAGAACGAGAGCACGAACGCCTTGGTGGCGTAGTAGACCGCCATCAACGGACCGGGCTGGAACGCCGCCGTCGAGGCGACGTTCAGGATGCGGCCGCGCCCGCGCTGCACGAGGCCGGGAAGAAACAGCTTCGTCAGGTGGACCAGCGCGGTGACGTTGACCTGGATCATGTCGAGCTCGGTGCGCAGCGACGTCGCCGCGAACATCCCGTGGGCGCCGAAACCGGCGCTGTTGACCAACACCTCGACGTCGGCGCCGGCCTCGGCGCACGCCTCGAACACCCGCCGCGGCGCTCCCGGATCGGCAAGGTCGGCCGTCACCACGGTCGCCGCCACGCCGTGCTTCTCGGAGAGCTCCGCGGCCAGCTCGAGCAGCCGCTCGGTGCCCCGCGCCACCAGCACAAGCGGGTGGCCGTCGCGCGCCGCCAGGCGCGCCATCTCCATGCCGATGCCGGCCGAGGCGCCCGTGATCACGGCCGTCCCGGGTGCGGGCTTCTTCCTTCTCCTGAGCATCGCGCTCTCCTTCAGGGCCGCTGCGCCGGCGCGAGCGCCGCCGCCGGCGGTCTCGGCTCGCCCCGCCAGGCGCCTGCCCGGCGGAACTCGAACACCTCGCGCCCCTCGTCCTTCTCCATCGCTACGGTCATGACGTCGTCGCCGGTCCGCCGGTAGACGATGCGCAGCGGGCCGGACCGTCCGGCGCCGGAGAATGCCGCCAGCCCCTCGCCGGTCTCCACCAACGAAAGGGTGAGCGGCTTGTCCTTCTCCTCCCAGCCGACGCCGTCGCGCCCGAAGTGGCGCAGGCGCAGCACCGGCCCGCCGTTCTCGACGACGATCGACAGCGACTCGAACAGCTTCACCCGACCGTCGATCACCAGGCGCCACATCCCCATCATGCAGTCGCCGGCCGGCGCCGCCCACACCTCCTGCGAGAGTGTCCCCGGACCGGCCTCGCCCTGCCAGTCGCCCGCGATCCACGCGACGTCGGCGATCGTCGCGTTCGCCACCGGCCGCGGCGCGTCCTGCGCCGCGGCCACGCCCGACCCGAGAAGCAGCAGCGCAAACGCGCCGCGGACCAGATCCCGTCGACCGACCATCGCGTTGTCTCCTGCCGGCGTCGTGGCCGGCTCCCGGCCCAAGCCCCGGATTCGCCCGCCGCACTGCGGCCTGCGTCGCTATTCTGCGCCCCGGACGCGCCGCGAGCAATCGCGCCTTCGGTGGCCGGCACGCGGCCAAGGCGCACCGAGGGCGGCGAGCACGCTCCGGACGCCCCTGCCAGCGAGACCGCGCCGCCGGCGGCGGCCGGTGCTCCCGCACCCCCCGAGGTTCATGCGCACGGCAATTGCCAGTACGGTCGGACACCTGTGGAGCCCCCCCGGCCAGGCCACTGGCAGCAGTGCAGCGCAGCGGCGGACGGTCGCGCAGCGGGCAAACAAACGGGCAGCAGCGCTCGTAAGCATGGGTTGATTGAGACGAGCGTTGATTTGCCGCACCCGTCCCGCCGACGCGCCGCCACCGGCCCCCCGCCGCGCGGTCGCGGCGCGATCCGGCCTCGCAGCCGCCGCCTTCTCGCTCGTCTCCATCGCGTGCGGCTCGGGCGCGGCGACGGACGCCGCAAGGCCGGCCGCCGCGACACCGGATCCAGCCGAGGTGCGTGCCGGAACGTTCGTCCGCCGCGTGCTGCTCACCGGCGAGCTCAAGGCGGTGCGGGCGCATGAGCTGACTGTGCCGCGCACGCCGCAGTGGCAGGTCGCGATCCGCTGGATGGAGGCCGACGGCGCCACGGTCGCCGCCGGGCAGAAGGTGCTCGAGCTCGACAACTCCGCGGTGGCGTCCAACCTCGAGGAGCGCCGGCTCGCCGCCAAGCGCGCCGCCGACGCTCTCGAGCGCGCGCAGGCGCAGGGAGCCGTCACGCTCGACGAGCGCGCGTTCGCGCGCGAGCAGCGCCGGATCGCGCGCGACAAGGCGGCGATCGACGCCGACGTCCCCGAGGCGCTGCTGTCCGGGCGCGACTGGCAGGAGCGCCGGTTGGCGCTGCGCCGCGCCGAGGTCGAGCTCGCCAAGGCGGAGGACGAGCTCGCCTCGGCGCGCCGCGGCGCCGACGCCGACGTCGCAGTGGCGCGCATCGAGCTCGAGAAGGCGCTGCGCGAGGTGGAGACCGCCGAGCAGGCCATCGCATCCCTGGCGGTGAGCGCTCCGGCGCCCGGCGTCCTCCAGGTCGCCGACCACCCGTGGGAAGGACGCAAGCTGCAGGTCGGCGACATGGCGTGGGTCGGGCTGACGGTGCTGCGCATTCCCGACCTCGCCGAGATGCAGGTGGACGCCGTGCTGTTCGACGTCGACGACGGCGCGATCGCGCCCGGGGCGCGCGCCCTGTGCACCGCCGACACCTACCCGGACGAGGCGTTCCCCGGCGCCGTCACGGCGATCACGCCGATGGCGCAGGAGCTGCGCCGCGGCACCCAGCGGCGCGCCTTCCGCGCCACCGTGGCGCTCGAGCGCACCGACCCGGCGCGGCTGCGGCCGGGGATGTCGGTGAAGGTCGAGGTCGAGGCGGAGCGGCGCGACGGCGTCCTGCTCGCACCGCGCCCCTGCATCGCCTTCGCGGACGGCGCGGCGGCGGTCGTGCTCGCCGACGGCACGCACGCCGAGGTCCGCCTGGGGCCGTGCACGGCGCGCGAGTGCGTGGTCGAGGGCGGCGTCGCGGCCGGCGCGCGGCTGCGCCCGGCGGCCGGAGGCGGCTCGTGATCGCGCGCTGGTGGGCGCTGCCGCGGCGCACGCGGGTTTGCCTCGCGGCGGCCGTCATCGCCGTTGTCCTCGCCGGCGCCTGGGCGCGGGCGCGCGGTCGCGGCGACGGCGACTGGGTCGAGGCGAAGGTCGGCGACGTGCCGCTCTCCGTCGAGGTCACCGGCACGCTGAAGGCGGTCGAGTCCGACCTCCTCGGGCCGCCGCAGGTCGAGGGGGTGTGGGAGTTCAAGATCGCATTCCTCGCGCCCGACGGCGGCAAGGTGAGGAAGGGTCAGCCGGTGCTCGGGTTCGACGCCTCGACGCTGCAGCGCGATCTCGAGAGCAAGGTCGCAGAGCGCGACACCGCCGCCAAGGAGGCCGAGAAGAAGGAGCGCGAGCTGGCGCTCGCGGAGCACGACGACGCCCTCGCGCTCGCCGAGGCCGAGGCGCGGCTGCGGCGGGCGCGCATGCAGGTGGAGCGGCCGGACGAGCTGGTGGCGAGCAAGGAGCTCGAGAAGGCGCGGCTCGACCTCGAGCTCGCCGAGAGCGAGGTCGCGCACGTGACGGCGAGCGTCGCGGCGAAGCGGCGTGTCGCCGCGTCGGAGCTGGCGGCGCTGCGCTCGACGCGCGAGCGCGCCGCCGCGCGCGTCGCCGAGATCACCGGCGCGATCGAGCGCATGACCGTCAAGGCGGGGCGCGACGGCACCCTCGTCCACATCGCCGACTGGCGCGGCGACAAGCGCAAGGCCGGCGACACGGTGTGGCGCGCCGACAAGGTCGTCGAGGTGCCGGACCTGCGCGCGATGGCCGGCAAGGGAGAGGTCGACGAGGCGGACGCCGGCAAGCTCGCGGCCGGCCAGCCGATCCGCCTTCGCCTCGACGCCCACCCCGACATCGAGTACCCCGGCACGGTCGCCGCAGTCGCGCGCTCGGCGGAGCGCCGGTCGTGGCAGAACCCGCTCAAGATCGTCCGCGTCGACATCACGCTGGCAGCCACCGACGAAGCGCGCATGCGCCCCGGGATGCGCTTCCGCGGGCAGGTCGAGTACGAGCGCCGGCGCGGCGTCGTGCTGGTGCCGGTGGACGCGGTGTTCCCCACCCCGGCCGGGCCGGTCGTGTATCGCCGCACGCTCGCCGGCACCGCGGCGACGCCGGTCCGCACCGGCGCCCGCAACGACGAGGCGGTGGAGATCGTCTCCGGCCTGGCCGCCGGCGATCTCGTCTCGCGCCGCGACCTCGGCGCCGC
This sequence comes from uncultured Thermoanaerobaculia bacterium, assembly GCA_964594125.1. Lineage (GTDB taxonomy): Bacteria > Acidobacteriota > Thermoanaerobaculia > Thermoanaerobaculales > Thermoanaerobaculaceae > CAVRZJ01. Next base: position 43,278 of record CAZQLL010000022.1, read on the forward strand.
CGCGGAGGGCTCGTGAAGCCCATCCGCCTCGCCGCCGGCGGCGCGATCGCGGTGCTCGCGGCCGCCGCAGTCGTCGGCGCGCGCGCCGGCGCCGGTGCCGGCGCGGCCGTGCCGACGGTGCAGGTCGTGCGCGCCCGTTTCACCCGCACGATCCAGGCCGAGGGCACGCTGCGCGCCGTCAAGGCGACGCCGATCACCACCGTGATGGACCCCGAGGGGCCGTTCAAGATCGCCTGGCTGGTCGCCGACGGCACCCGCGTCGCTGCCGGCGACGCGATCGCGCGCTTCGACCCCACCGAGATGGAGAAGGAGCTCGCCGACGGCCAGGCCGACCGCCACGCCGCCGACGAGCGCACGGCCAAGACGGCCGCTGCCGGCGAGACCACCCGCCGCAACCTCGAGCGCGACGCCGGCCTCGCCGGCGAGGAGCTCGAGAAGGCGCGCACCTTCCGGAGCACGGACACCGAGATCTTCTCGCGCTTCGAGATCGTCAGCTCGGAGATCGATGCCACGCTCGCCGAGAAGCGGCAAAGGCACGCGGAGGCGGTCAAGGGCGCCAAGGGGCGGCTGGCGCAGACCGACCTCGACCTGCTGGCGCTCGAGCGCCGCAAGGCCGACCTCAAGACCGACAAGGCGGAGCGCGGCCTGCGCGCGCTCACCCTGGTGGCGCCGCACGACGGCGTCGTGGTGCTCGAGCGCGACTGGCGCGGCGACCCGCCGCGCGTCGGCGACACCTGCTGGGCGGGCGAGAAGATCGCCGAGATCCCCGACCTCGCGGCGATGGAGGCGGAGATCGCGGTGCTCGAGGCCGACGCCGGCGGCCTCGCGGTCGGCCAGCGCGCCAGCGTCGTCGTCGAGGGCAAGCCGGACGCAGCGTTCCCCGCCGCCGTGCGGCAGGTCGACGCGCTCGCCAAACCGCGCCAGCGCCAGAACCCGGTGCAGTACTTCGGCGCCGTGCTGGCGATCGAGCGCACCGACCCGGCGGTGATGAAGCCGGGTCAGCGCGTCACCGCCGCGATCGTGCTCGCCGACGAGGACGGCGCGCTGGTGCTGCCGCGGCAGGCGGTGGTCGAGAAGGACGGCCGCAGACTGGTGTACCGCAAGCGACGCTGGGGGGCGTTCGAACCGATCGAGGTGACGGTCGGCGCCACCGCGCTCGGCCGCGTCCAGGTCACCGCGGGCCTCGACGAGGGCGACGTCGTCGCCGTCGTCGACCCCACCGCCGTCAGGGCCACACCGACCCCTGGGGCGGCCGGCGCCCCGCGGCCGGGAGGAACGCCGTGAACTGGCACGACGCCGTCGCCAACGCGCGCGCCAACCTGGCGTCGCACAAGCTGCGCTCGGCGCTGTCGATGCTCGGCATGATCTTCGGGGTCGGCGCCGTCATCGCCATGCTGGCGATCGCCGGCGGCGCCGAGCGGCAGGCGCTCGAGATGATCGAGCGGCTCGGCGTGCGCAACGTCCTCGTGCGCGCGCGCGAGCTCAAGCAGGAGGAGCTGCAGGAGGCGCGCAAGAAGTCGCCGGGGGTGGCGCCGCGCGACGCCGCCGCGATCGCCGAGGCGGTCGAGGGGGTGGAGGCGGTGCTGCCGCGCATCAACGTCGACGCCTACAAAATTATGTCGGCGGGCGGCAAGACGAAGGCGAAGGTGCTCGGCGTCTCGCACCGCCACGCCGCGCTGTTCGGCGTGCGCTGCTCCGAGGGGCGATTCCTCGACGAGCGCGACGAGCGCGCCTACGCCAACGTCTGCGTCATCGGCCAGGCGGCGCGCCGCGACCTGTTCGGGTTCGGCGAGGCGGTCGGGCGCGACGTCAAGGTCAACGACCTCTGGCTCGAGGTGGTCGGCGTCGCCGCCGCGGGCGGCGGCGGCGACTCGTTCCAGGGCGTCGCGATCGGCTCGCCGACGAGCGAGATCTACCTCCCCGTCACCACCGCCATGCGCAAGCTCGACCGCGACCTCACCAAGTCGCCGCTCGACGAGATCGTGGTGCGTCTCGGCGCCGCCGCCTCGCCGCGCGACTCCGCGGCGGTCGTGCGCACGCTGCTCGAGCGTCTGCACGCCGGCGCCGACGACTTCGAGCTCGTCGTCCCCGAGCTGCTGCTCGAGCAGAGCCGGCGCACGCAGCGGCTGTTCTCGATCGTCATGGGGTGCATCGCCGGGATCTCGCTGCTCGTCGGCGGCATCGGCATCATGAACATCATGCTCGCCACGGTCCTCGAGCGTACCCGCGAGATCGGCCTGCGGCGCGCCGTCGGCGCCACCCGGCGCGAGATCCGCGACCAGTTCGTCGTCGAGGCGTCGGCGATCTCGGTGGTCGGCGGCCTCGCCGGCGTCGCCATGGGGATCGTCATCGCCCGCGTCGTCGCCGCCTCCGCCGGCTGGCCCACCGTCGTCACGGCGTTCTCCGTCCTCCTGTCGTTCGGCGTCTCGATCGCCGTCGGTCTCGCCGCCGGCATCTACCCCGCCGTCCGCGCCGCCTCGCTCGACCCTATCGAGGCGCTGCGCTACGAGTAGGCACGTGACGCGCGTTACGCGCTCCCGCGGGGCGGCGGCCATACCATCGCCGCGGAGGTCGCGCGATGACCGGACGCTGGGTGGCGCTGCTGCGCGGCATCAACCTTGGCAAGGCCAGGCACGTCGCGATGGCGGACCTGCAGGCCGTCATCGAGGATCTCGGGTACGCCGGCGTGCGCACGCTCGCGCGCAGCGGCAACGTGGTGTTCTCGGCGCCGGGCGCCAGCGCGGGCAGCGCCTCGGCACGCATCGAGGCAGCGCTCGCGGAGCACCTCGGCATCGCCTCGCGAGTCACCGTGCTGGCCGCCACCGACCTCGCCGCGGCGGTCGCCGCGAACCCGCTGCTCGACATCGCGAGCGACCCCTCGCGGCTGCTGGTCGCCTTCCCCTCCGACCCCGGCCTCCTCGCGACGCTGGAGTCGCTGGCACGGCGGAGCTGGGCGCCCGAGGCGCTCGCAATCGGCGAGAGTGCGGCCTACGTCTGGTGCCCGGAGGGGGTGCGGGCCAGTAGGGCGCTGGCGGCCGTGAACAGCGCTCTCGGCGACGCCGTCACCGCCCGCAACTGGACGACGGTCACCAGGCTGCTCGCGCTCGCCGGCGCCGGGAGGTAGCCGGCGGAATCGCGCCGGACATGGCAGCGTTGCCGAATGTGTGAGCGATGCGACCCCCCCGACCCGCCCGGCCAACCGCCTTTCCGGCGAGACCAGCCCGTACCTGCGGCAGCACGCGCACAACCCGGTGGACTGGTACCCGTGGGGCGAGGAGGCGCTGGCGAAGGCGCGCGCCGAGGAGAAGCCGATCTTCCTGTCGGTCGGCTACGCCGCCTGCCACTGGTGCCACGTGATGGAGCGCGAGTCGTTCGAGGACGAGCAGGTCGCCGCCTTCCTGCGGCTGCACTTCGTCGCGGTCAAGGTAGACCGGGAGGAGCGGCCCGACCTCGACGCGGTCTACATGAGCGCGGTGCAGGCGCTCTCGGGGCGCGGCGGGTGGCCGATGTCGGTGTTCCTGACGCCCGACGGACGGCCGTTTTTCGGCGGCACCTACTTCCCGCCCGAGCGCCGCCACGGGATGCCGGCGTTCATCGAGGTACTGCAGGCGGTCGCCGACGCCTGGGCGGGACGGCGCGATGAGGTCGAGCGCGGCGCCGCCGAGCTCAGCCAGCAGCTCGCGAGCTTCGCCGGAGCCGGCGAGCCCGGCGCGGTGGACGCCGCCGCGGCCGGCCGGGCGGCGGTGCAGCGGCTGGCCCGCGCCCACGACCCGCGCCACGGCGGCTTCGGGGGCGCGCCCAAGTTCCCCACCCCTTCGCGGCTGTTCCTCCTGCTGCGCCGGGCGCGCGGCGGCGACGAGCTCGCCGCCGCGATGCTGCGCCGCACGCTCGACGCGATGGCGGCCGGCGGGATGTACGACTGGGTGGGCGGCGGCTTCCACCGCTACTCGGTCGACGCCGAGTGGCTGATCCCCCACTTCGAGAAGATGCTGTACGACAACGCCCTGCTCGCCCGCGCCTACGGCGAGGCCGGGGTCTTCCTCGGAGACCCGCGCTGGACCGGCGTGGCGCACTCCACCGCCCGCTACCTCGTGCGCGAGATGCAGGGTCCGGAGGGCGGGTTCTACTCCTCCACCGACGCCGACAGCGAGGGCGAGGAAGGGCTGTACTTCACGTGGACCGCCGCCGAGGTGCGCGCCGCCCTGCCGGCAGCCGAGGCCGAGCTGGTGGAGCGCCTGTGCGGGCTCGACCGCCCCGCCAACTTCGAGCACGGCCGCAGCGCGCTGCGGCCGCAGATCACGCTGTCGGCGCTGGCCAGCGAGACCGGCAGCAGCGAGGAGGACCTGCGCGAGCGCATGCGCGCCGCGCGCGCCGGCCTGCTGGCGGCGCGCGCGCGCCGCGTGCCGCCGGCGCTCGACGACAAGCGCCTGGCGGGGTGGAACGGAATGGCGATCTGGGCGCTGGCGTGGCTCGGCGCGACGACCGAGGACACCGCCGTGCTGGCGGCGGCGCAGCGCGCCGGGGCGTTTGTCCTGCGCGAGATGCTGCGTCCCGACGGGCGGCTCGCGCGCTCGTGGCGCGACGGGCGCGTATCGGGTGTCGAGACGCTCGAGGACGTCGCCTGGGTGGCCGCCGGGCTCGTCGAGCTGTACCAGGCCGACGGCGACGTCGCCTGGCTCACTGCGGCGCTGCGTCTGGTCGACGCGCGGCTGCCGCGCTACCTCGACGCCGACGGACGCGCCTTCGAGGCCCCCGACGACGGCGAGGCGCTGGTCGCCCGCCCGCACGCCGCCAGTGACGGCGCGACGCCGTCGTCCGCCGCGGTGCTGGCCTCGGCGCTCGCCCGTCTGTCGACGCTCGCGGACCGCGTCGACCTCGCCGCCGCCGCCGAGCGCATCGTGCGCGCCGAGGCCGGGACGATCGCGCGCATGCCCGACGGCGCGACGGCGCTCGTGGACGCCGCCGCCGAGCTGGCGGCGCCGGCGGCGAGCGTGGTGGTGGTCGGCGAGCCGGGGTCGCCGGCGACGGCGGCGCTGCTGCGCGCCGCGCGCCGGCACGCGCCGGCGGGCGCCGTCGTGGCGCCGGCGCCGGCGGTGCCGGTGCCCGCCGCGGTCGCCGCGGCGGTGCCCCTGTTCGCCGGGCGCGAGGGGCACGCGGGCGGCGAGCCCGTGGCGTACCTGTGCGTGGGCGGCGCGTGCCGCCTGCCGGCCGCGGACCCCGAGGCGCTCGCGAGGTCGCTGCAGGCGCTCGGCACCGCCCGCTAGGTCGAGGCGCGCTGGGAATCCACCGAGCGCGCGCCGAGCACCCGCCCCGCATCCGCCGCGCCAGGAGCGGGGGCACGGGGCGGGCGCTCGGCGGCGGCGGGCCCGGACGCGTAGAACCGCACCAGAGCGCCCGGAGCGCGCTCGCATATTCGCGCCGCTCGCCGCCGCCGCGCCCGGAATACTCAAGCGTGACACGATGTCGTAGGATGGGCGCCTCGCGCCGCCGGCCGGCGGCGCGAGGTCCGGAGGACAGCGATCGTGAAGATGCGCACAAGGGTCATCGTGGGAGTGATCGCCGCCGCCGCCGTCGCCGGCGGCGCCTGGGCCGTGCTCGGGCGGAGCGAGAGGCGCGAGGTGCCGTACCTGACCGCCGAGCTCGACCGCGGCACGATCGTCCAGACGGTGACCACGGCAGGCACGCTCACCGCAGTGACCACCGTGAAGGTCGGCTCGCAGGTGTCGGGGATCATCGCGACGCTCCACGCCGACTTCAACGAGCCGGTGCGCAAGGGCCAGGTGCTGGCGACGCTCGACCCGACCCCGTTCGAGGCGCAGGTCAACCAGACGCGCGCGCAGCTCCAGCGCGCCCGCGTCGCCGCCATCGACGCGCAGGCGAAGCTGAAGCGCCAGCAGGCACTGTTCCGGGCGGAGCTGGCGTCGGAGGACCAGCTCGATTCGGCGAAGGCGGTGTTCGATCAGGCGCAGGCGCAGGTCGCCGAGCTCGAGGCGTCGCTCGAGCGCGCCGAGACGAACCTCCGCTACTCGGTGATCCGCTCGCCGATCGACGGCATCGTGGTGTCGCGCGACTACGACGTCGGCCAGACCGTCGCGGCGTCGTTCCAGGCGCCGACGCTGTTCACCATCGCCGAGGACCTCAGGCGCATGCAGCTCACCTGCGACGTCGACGAGGCGGACATCGGCCAGGTCAAGAACGGCCAGGCGGTGCGCTTCTCGGTCGATACGTTCCCGGAGCGGCAGTTCGCCGGCGAGGTCGCGCAGATCCGGCTGTCGCCGAAGGTCACCAACAACGTGGTCACCTACCCGGTGATCGTCTCGGTGAGCAACGAGGACCTGGCGCTGCTGCCCGGCATGACCGCCGAGGTGCGCATCGAGGTGGCGCGCGCCGAGGGGGCCGTGCGCGTCCCGGCGGCGGCGCTGCGCTTCCGGCCCGAGATGATCGGCCTGGGCGGCGGCGTCGGCGGGCAGCGTCCCGGCGGCGGCATGGGCGGCGGCATGGGCGCGCCGGGCGGCGGCGGACGCCCCCCGACGGGTATGGGCGGCGCCCCGGCGGGAGGCGGGGGCGCCCCGCGGTTGGCGCGCGACGAGGCGCGGGTGTTCCTTGCACCCGCGAAACCGGGCGAACCCCTGACGCCGGTCACGTTCGTCACCGGGCTCACCGACGGCCAGTACTTCGAGGTGAAGAGCGGCGACCTCGCCGAGGGGACGAAGATCGTCGTCGGCCTGGCGACCGCGCAGAGCCAGCAGGCCGGCGGCCTCGCCGGCATGACTCCGTTCGGCGGCCGCCGGTGAGGCACGCGGTTCGTGGTTCGCGGGTCGTGGCTCGCACGGACCCGAGGTGTGGTGTACCCGGCATGCGCGAGACCAGCCGACGACCTGCAGCGCTGTGCCAGCGCGGTCGCTGTTTCGAAAGTCCCCTCCATGCTGCGGGAGCGCGGGCGCCCTCGCCCGCGCGGAGGTCCTGCCCTGCGGCGCCCGGGCCGGCCAGGGCGCCGGCCCTCCCGCTGACTTTCATGGTCCGGGGTGCGCCGCAGGCTCATGGTGATTGCGAGCAGTGTCACTCCCGGACCCGGGCGGTGACCAAGGCAATGACGAGCGCGGGCGGGGGGCGCGCGCTCGCGCGCGCGCAGCCGGCGCGGAGCGCCGGCCCCACATCGGCTCTGCAGGGCGCGACGACCACGACGTCACTGGGAGGAACCCGCGCCGCCGGAGGCGGCGCAGACGACGCGGCAATCTCGTTGCGGGGCAGCCACCCCGCGGGAGGCGGCGCATGACCAACCTGCTGCAGATCTACAAGGTCTCGCTGGTGGCGCTGCGGCGCAATCCGATGCGCACGCTGCTGACGATGCTCGGCGTGATCATCGGCGTCGGCTGCGTGGTGGCGATGGTGGCAATCGGCCAGGGCGCCACCTCCGCGATCCAGAGCCAGATCGGCGCGCTGGGCACCAACTTCCTGATCATCTTCTCCGGGTCGCGCTCGGCCGGCGGCGTGCGCCACGGCACCGGCTCGGTGCAGACGCTCACCGTCGACGACGCGACGGCGATCGAGCGCGAGTGCCCCTCGGTCGCGGTCGCCGAGCCCGGCGTGCGCACCGGCGCCCAGCTCGTCTACGGCAACCAGAACTGGTTCTCCAGCATCCAGGGGAGCGGCCAGAACTTCCCGATCGTGCGGGCGTGGGCGGTCGCCAGGGGCGCCTACTTCACGGAAGAAGACGTCAAGGCGGGCACCAAGGTGGTGGTGCTGGGCGCTACCGTGGTCGAGAACCTTTTCGGCGACGCCAACCCGGTCGGCGAGATCGTCCGCGTCAAGGGGATCCCGTTCCGCGTCGTCGGCGTGCTCGACCGCAAGGGCGGCAGCATGATGGGACAGGACCAGGACGACATCGTCTGCATGCCCTACACCACGGCGCAGAAACGGCTGATGGGGATCACCCACATCCAGACGATCATGGTCTCGGCGACCTCGCCGGCGAACATCGACAAGGCGATCGACGAGATCACGCAGCTCCTGCGCCAGCGCCACCGCATCGGGCGCGGTCAGGACGACGACTTCATGATCCGCTCGCAGCAGGAGATCGCCTCGACCGCCACGCAGATGACCGGGGTGCTGACGATGCTGCTCGGCGCCATCGCGTCGGTGTCGCTGCTCGTCGGCGGCATCGGCATCATGAACATCATGCTGGTGTCGGTCACCGAGCGCACGCGCGAGATCGGCGTGCGGCGGGCGCTCGGCGCGCGGCGCTCCGACATCCGCACGCAGTTCCTCATCGAGTCGTCGCTGATCTCCGGCCTCGGCGGCGCCGTCGGCATCGGCATCGGTATCCTGATCGCCCGCATGGTGTCGCGGCTGGGCGGCTGGCCGACGCTCGTCAACCCGCAGGTCGTCGTGATGGCATTCGTGTTCGCCGGCATCATCGGCATCTTCTTCGGCCTCTACCCGGCCGCCAAGGCGGCGCGGCTCGACCCGATCGAGGCGCTGCGCTACGAGTAGGCGCGGCGCGTCCGCCGCCGGCGGCGCCCGCGTTGACACCGCCGCCAGCACGCTGTAGCGTGGCCGTGCCAGGAGCATCCATGCAGGAAGGAAGCGAGATCACCCTCGACTCGGTCGTTGTCGCGTCCCGTGACCAGGTTTGCTCCGACCTCGGCGCCGAGACGGCGATCCTCGGCCTGCGGCGCAACGCCTACTATTCCGTCGACCGCGTCGGCAAGCGGATCTGGGAGCTGCTGCAGACGCCCAGGAGCGTCGCGGCGATCCTCGCCGCCCTGCTCGCCCGCTACGAGGTCGATCCCGGCCGCTGCCGCGATGACCTTCTCCGGCTCCTGCGCGCCCTGCACGACGAGGGACTGATCGAAATCCGCCATGGCGCCGCGTAGACGGCGCGCTGCGCCGCGATGAGCCGCCTCGTCGCGCTGCTCCACCGCGACGGGCGCGGCGCCCATGCGGCCGAGGTGGACGGCGCCGTTGCGGCCCTCGGCGGTCGTCCGGCGGGCGGCAGCGCCGTGTGGTGTGCCGGACCGGTGGCGCTCGCCGCGGCGACGAGCGGACCTGCGGCGCCGTCGCTGCTGGCGCCGACGCCGCTCGCGGGCGGCTTCCCCGGGGTCGCGCTCGTGCACAGCGCCCGTCTCGACAACCGCGCGGAGCTCGCCCGGGCGCTCGACGTCCACCCGCAGGCGCTCGCCGCCGACGGTGACGGCGAGCTGATCGCGCTGGCGTGGCGCCGCTGGGGCGAGCGCTGCCCCGAGCGCCTGCTCGGCGACTTCGCCTTCGTGCTGTGGGACGGCCGCACGGGCGAGCTGTTCGCCGCCCGCGACCACGTGGGCATGCGCCTGCTCTACGGCTTCATCGCGCCCGGGCTGGCGGCGTTCGCCTCGGAGGCAAAAGCACTGCTGGCGATCGCCGGCGTTGGGCGGAGGCTGCGCCCGGAGCAGGTCGCCGATTTCCTGGTCGGCGTCACGATCGATCCTCGCGCGACGTTCTACCGCGAGGTGTTCCGACTGCTCCCGGGAGAGAGCGTGCTCGTGGCGGGCCGCAGCCACCGCGCCCGCCGGTACCACGAGATCGCACTGCCCGACCGCACGCACACGGGCACTCCAGCCGACGTCGCAGCCGGCTTCCGGGAGGTGTTCACGACGGCGGTGAAGGACCGCCTGGCGGCGCCGGCCCCGGTCGGTGCAATGCTCTCGGGCGGGCTCGACTCGTCGGCGATCGCGTGCGTGGCGCGAGACCTGCGGCGCGCGCAGGGCGGCGCGCCGCTGCCGGCGTTCTCGCTGACGTTCCCGCTGACCCCGGCGTGCGACGAGAGCGCCTACGTCGCGGCGGTCGTGGACGCCGGCGGCATCGCCGCGCACCTTATCCCCGCCGACCGGATCTCCCCCCTCGCCTCCCTCGACGAGCTTCTGGCCGCCTGCGACGGGCCCTATCAGGGCGCGCCGCTGCCGTACCAGTGGGCCACCTATAGGTCGGCGCGCGCGAACGAGGTCCGAGTCCTGCTCGATGGCACCGGCGGCGACTCCGTCGTCTCCCACGGTCTGCTGCTGGCCGCCGATCTCGTGCGCCGGGGCCGCGTGGTGCGCGCGCTGCGCGAGCTGCGCGGGGCGATCGCCCATTTCCACGTGCCCCGCGCTTGGGCCGTTCGCGCGCTGATCGTCGACCCTCTCGTCCCGCGCTGGCTCAGGCGTCTCCGGCGGGCCCTCCTCCGCCGCACGGCCCGCCTCCCCGCCGGCACCTTCATCGCCCCCGACCTGGCACGACGCGTGTCGCTCGGCGATCGCTTCGAGGCGTTCTGGCACCGTGTGCCGCCGCCGCGCGGCGAACGCGAGCACCATCTCCGCGACGTCCTCGAACATCTCCCAGGCGACATCCTGGAGCTCGCGTCCGCCGCCTGCGGCGTCGAGCAGCGATGCCCCTTCCTCGACCGCCGCGTCATCGAGTACTGCCTTGCGGTCCCCTCCGAGCAGAAGGCGGAGAACGGCCTGACGCGGATGCTGGTGCGACGTGCCCTAGCCGGCGTGCTGCCGCCTGCGGTCGCCGCCCGCACGGGAAAGGCTGTTCCCGGTGCGAGCCTGCTGCGCGAGCTCCTCACCGCCGACCGGGACATCGTGGTCAGCGCGCTCTTCTCGGGCACAGCCGCCGCCGCCGAGGGATACCTGGATCTCGACGCCGCGCGCGCGGCGTGGCGGCGCCTGGAGAGCGAGGGGCTGCCGTCGGCGACGGCCCAGCCTCCGGCGGCGCGCCTGCGCGCGATGGAGCAGATCAGGAAGGCCGTACTGGTGGTCCGCTGGCTCGCCGCCCGGACCGCCAGCGAGTAGGCGACAGCGAAGGGACGCCGCAGCACGGGCGCCGGCCGCGGCTCGACGCCGGGCACGGCCGAGCCGCCTGCGGCCGCACCGATCGCCGGCCGCCCGGCCGCCCGGCCGCCGCCGGCCTTGCCTTTGTCGGGTTTGCGTCGTATACTCAAACTCAGAATAGTGGACAGCCAAGGGGGGGGACAGCCATGAGCAACCCGTATACCGTCGCCGAACGCGAGTCGCGGAAGGAGCCGTACGCCACCCCGGAGCTGGCACGGCACGGCGATATCGCCGAGCTGACACGCGGTGCCGGCGGACCCGCCGCTGACGTCGGCGCCCAGGGCAGCTTCTTGTCGACCGCGCCGACGCCGAACCCCTGACGCGGGGCGTCCCGCCCGCAGCGTTCCGCCGCCGGCGCGGCTGCCGGCTGCGGTGGCGGCGTGTGCGGCACGGTGAGCGAGCGAGGCGTCAGAGTGTTCTCCTACTCCGTCTACGGGCTCACGCTGGCTTCCTCGCTTTGCCTTCCCGAGCTCGCCGAGGGAATCGGTGCGCCCGACGTCGTGGTCGCGACCGCGGTCGCGAGTCCGGCCACTCCCCGCGCGCGGGGCGACGCGGCGGGCGCCGAGGTCGCGGGCGGTGTCCGGCTCGAGTACCCGGGTATCGCCACGCTCACCGTTGCCGAGGGCCGGCGGATAGCGGTCGCCGCGGCTGCCGACGCCGATCCCGACACCGTCAGGATGCTCGTCCTCGGGCCGGCGCTCGGCGTTCTGCTGCACCAGCGCGGCGTGCTGGCGCTGCACGCCAGCTCGGTCCTCCTCGACCGCGGCGTCGCCGCGTTTCTCGGCGCCTCGGGCGCCGGGAAGTCGACGATGGCGGCGGCTCTGCAGCAGCGGGGCCACGCCCTTGTGGCCGATGACATCACCGCGGTCGTCCCGGAGGCGGCGGGCCCCGGCGTCCTGGCGGCGTTCCCCCGGCTCAAGCTGTTCCCGGAAGCGGCCGCCGCCCTCGGCCTCGACGTCGACGCGCTGCCGCAGGTGTCCGCCGCGGACTCCAGGCGGGCGCAGCGCGCCCCGGACCGCCTCCCTGGCGAGCGGCTGCCCCTGGCCGCCATCTTCGTCCTGGCCGACGGCGAGGCGGCGTCCATTGAGCCGCTCGCTCCGACCGACGCGCTCCTCGATCTCGTGCGCCATTCCTACTGCGCGCCGCGTCTCGCCGAGCTGGGGACGCGTGGCCACTTCCTGCAGTGCGCCGAGATCGCGCGCAGCGTGCCGGTGTACCGCCTCGTCCGTCCGCGCGAGCTGGCGCGCCTGCACGAGCTGGCGGCGCTCGTCGAGCGGGAGGCGGGCGGTGGCCGCTGATCCGCTGCGCCGGACAGTCCACGCGGCGCGCGCAAACCCTCCGGGGGAGCAGCGCCCCGGCGGCCCGGGAGGGTCGGCGAGGCGCAGGCGCGACGGCGCCGGGCTCCCGCCGCGCACGCTCGAGACCGAGCTGCTCGCCGCCTGCGCGCGCACCACGCTCGACGAGGCGGCGCGCGCCCGTCTGGAGGCGGCGCTCGCCACCGGACCCGACTGGCCGTTCGTCGTGCGCGCCGCCGCCATCCACGGCATCCTCCCGCTCGTGGCGCGCCACCTCGCGAGCTCCGACCGCCCGCTGGCGCCCGCCGCCGTGGCGGCGGAGCTTCGCCGCCGCCACGCCGCGTCGGCGCAGCAGGGCCTGGCGCTCACCGCCGCCCTCGTCGAAGCGCTGCGGGCGCTCGCGGAGGCCGGCATCGAGGCCGTTCCGTTCAAGGGGCCCCTGCTCGCCGCCGCCGTCTACGGCGACGTCGGCCTGCGCCCGTTTCGCGATGTCGACATCCTGGTGCGGCCAAGCGAGCTCGCGGCCGCGGTCGCCGCGCTGCGGCCGCTGGGCTGGGAGGTCCTGCCGGGCCAGGGGCGGCTCTCCTCCCGGCTGCGCTGCGCCTGGGTCAGCGACCTGCTGCTCGCCCGCGGCGATGCCCTGCTCGAGCTGCACTGGCGGCTCACGCAGCCGTTCTTCGGGATCGCCGACACCCTCGACGACCTGCGCGCCGATCTGGCACCGGCGGCCATCGGCGGCGCCGCCACGGCCACCCTCGCCCCCGATGCCCTGCTGCTCTACCTGTGCGTCCACGGCGCCACCCACCGCTGGGCGCGGCTGGGGTGGATCTGCGACGTCGCCGAGCTGCTGTGCGCCGGCGCCCCGGAGGACCCGGAGGCGCTGTGGCGCCGCGCCCGCGCCGCCGGCGCCGGGCGGATGCTCGCGCTCGGCGTGCGCCTGGCCGGCGACCTCCTCGCCGCGCCGGCGCCGAGCGTCCTGGCGGAGCCGGCGGCGCACCCGTGTGTCGGCGCCCTGGCGACGGCGGTCGTGCGCCACCTGCCGGACGAGAACCCGGATCACCATCCCGGGCTGCGTCTGGCGCGCTTCCATCTGGCAATGCGCGAGCGTCTGCGCGACCGCGCCCGCTATGCCGCGGCCGTGCTCGCCGCCCCGTCCCCGGCCGACCTCGAGGCGGTGCCGCTGCCGCCGCCGCTGTACCTGCTGCACTACGTCCTGCGGCCGCTCAGGCTCGCGTCGGCGCACGCCGGTGCGTTGCTGCGCGGCCGCCGGCAGCCGCCGGCATGATCGCTCCCGCGTTCTCCGGCGCCTCCTCGCCGCACGTCAGCCCGCGGATCAGGCCGGTGGTCGCGGCGGCGAGCCCGAGGAGGAGCAGCGGCGCGAGGAGCAGCGCCTGCAGCGCCCAGTCGCGCTGCCACGCCAGCAGGCGCCGCGACAGCCGCCACAGTCGCGCGGCCGGGTAGGCGACGACGAGCCGGGCGGCGGTCCGGCGCACGCCGCGCCCGCCCACGCCGGGGACGCTGCGCCGGCGGCTGATGCGCCCCAGCCAGTACCCGTGCCACGCCTGGTGGCGCCAGAAGCCGGCGATCGTCTCGTCGCTCGGGTGGGCGATGCGGATGGCCGGGTCGAACAGGAACGTCATCCCGGCGGCGACGAGCGACCAGATGAGCGCCGTGTCCTCGCCGCACGGGAGCGACTCGTCGTAGCCCCCGAAACGCTCGAACACCGCCCGCCGGAACGACAGGTTGTACACCGGCGTCGCGACCACCGCACGCGGCCTGCCGGGTGGAAACGCGTTGTACTCCAGCAGGTGCGCCGCCCGCGCCAGGGCGCCCGCGGGCTCGGCCCACACGACCGCGCCGCCGACCAGATCGTGCCCCTGGCGGTGCGCGCCGACCCGGCGCGCCAGCCACTCCGGATCCGCCTCGCAGTCGGCGGCGAGGAACGCGATGATGTCGGCACGCGCGGCCGCGATCCCGAGGTTGCGCGCGGCGCCGGTCGAAAGCCGCGGCTGCCCGCCGGCCAGCCGCACCGCTGGGAACTCGGCGCGCACGATGTCGGCGGTCGCGGGATCGCCGCTCCACACCACGATCACCTCGAACGGCTCGGCGAGCGTCTGGCGCCGCAGGGATTCGAGCGACCTGCGGATCGACGAGGCCGCATCGTAGGCCGGCACGACGACCGAGGCGGCCGGCGGGGCGCCGGCGGCGGCGCCGGCGCGGTCAGGCATCGAACCCCCGGCGGCGGCCTACGCGCGCGAGCCGCAAGCCGCGCTCGTCAGCCAGGTAGTCGTATCCCAGCCCCGGTTGCCACTGCGCTTCCGGGTCCAGCGCGCGATAGCGGTCGCGGCGGGCGACCCGGTCCTCCGGCCGGAGGGAGCGCAGGTGGTAGACGATGAGATCGGCGCACACGAAGCCGCCGCGCACCCGCGCCTGCAGCGGCGCCTTGATGCCATGCAGCGGCCGGTAGTCGAACTGATGGTCGGGAAGGGCGCGGAATAACCGCGCGGGGCGCTTGCGCCCCCACACTCCGTCGCAGCGGTAGCGGTCGGGAGAGCCCCACAGCTCGCGCAGGCGCACGGCGAACGCCGAGAGCCCGAGGCGCGCGCCGCGCCGGATCGCGCGTTCGGCGCGCTCGCGGAAGCCGCGCTCGACGCGCTCGTCGGCATCCAGCGACAGCATCCACTGCGCCCCGTGCCGCAGCGCCGCCGCGTGCACAAGGCGATAGTTCCCGACCTCGTCCCATGCCGCCCGGTCCGGCGCGCCGCGGATCACCTCCAGCACCTCCGGACTGCGGGCGAGGAGCTCGGCGCCGCCGTCCGTCGAGCCGTCGTCGTACGCCACGATGCCGTCGACCTGCGGGCCGACGTTCCTCAAGTAGCCGGGCAGGTACGGCGCGTCGTTGCGGACGGCGAGCAGCGCGAGCAGCCGGCTGCGGCGCGGTGGGCGGCCCGGTCCCCACGTCGGCAGCACCAGCGCTCCGAAGAGCAGCCGGCGCAGCGTTCCCTTCGCGAGGCGAGCGGCCGGCGACGCGCCGGCAGCCGCCAGCAGCCGGCTGCGCCTGCGCCGGACGAGCACCTCGCACCCCGCGATTGTCCGCGGCGCCACGTCGTCGATCGCCTCGAAGCGCCAGTCCGCGCGGACTGCAGCCACCTCGGCGAGCGCCGCGGGGCCAGACGCCCGGACGAGGTCGGGATCGGCAAACGCGGGCGAGAGGTCGCAGCCCTCCTCGAGCACCCGGCGAACGAGCACCTGCTGCCGGCGGATCCTGGCCAGGTCGCCGCCGGCGCCGGAGAGCGAGCGCCGGGCGCCGATCCACTGGTGGACGCGCTCGCCGCTGAGCCGCTCCACCGGAGGCCGGAACGTCACGACCTTGCGCCCGTCCTGGATGCGCGTCGTCGGGGCCAGCGGGTAGACCAGGTCGAGCCGCTCGTCGACGGGCACGGCGACCTCGATGCCGGCGAGCGCCCGCTCGGCCGCGGCGCGGCGCAGGCACAGCGAGTGCTGCGCCGTCACACCCTGCTCGGCGAGCGCCGCGAGCAGCCCGGTGTGGCCGCCGCGGGCGTACGCCTTGTTGACGCGTATTCCGAGGGAGGGGCACCAGAGGTCGCGCGGCACCCACAGCAACCGCTGGCGGTCCGCCTCCACGACCACGATGTTGTCGGTGTTGGCGCCCCACTCGTCGCGGTCCATCACAGCAACGACCGTCGCCACCGCTCCCCCTGCGCCGGGAGTCTACACGACCGGCACGGTGACGGGCGTCACCGCCGGCCGGCGGCGGACGCCGGCAGACCGCCGGACGGCAGGGCCACAGCGGCGAACGGCGCCGTGCACGGCGGCCCGGCGGCGAAGCGCAGCGTGACGCCGCCGGCGGCGAGGCGAACGAGCGTCGAGCACACGGTGCCGTAGCGCTCGCCGTGCCGGCAGAACGGGTCAGCGCAGTCGTGGTCGGCCAGAATCCGCACCAGCGCGGGCTCGATCGCGTCGCCCTCGACGGCGGCCAGCTCGCCCGCCTGCAGCGCGGCGACCCGGGTGCGCTGCCCGGGGTTGTCGAGGCGGTCGTTGCCGATCGCCAACAGCGCCTCGCCGGCGCGCTCGATCCGCGGCGCCGGGTGGTTGGTGACGACGAACGCCGCCTCGCGGTCGGCGAGCAGCAGGTTGAACGGGCCGTAGCGGGCGAGGTCGAGCTCGCCGGCGAGCGCCACCGCGCCGGCGAGCGTGCGCTCGGCGGCCGCGTCGACGACCAGCGAGCCGCGCGACCGCTCGCCCGCCGGCGCGCCGAGGCGGGCGTTGGTGACGGCGGCGACGAACGCCGCATCGAGGTTGACCGCGAGCCAGCTCCCGCCGGCGGCGAGGTCGCGGCCGCCGACTACCGGGGGATCGGCGACCAGCAGCGCGGGAGGGCGCCACGGCCGGTCGCGACGCTCGTCGCGGTTGGCGCCGAGCCACAGCCCGTCGGCACGCCGCACCGCGATCAGCAGGCACATGCTCAGGCGACGCCGGCGAGCGTCAGCTCGAAGCGGCGGGCGTGCGGTGCGGCGGCGCCGCGCTCCACGAAGCCGAGCCGGCGCATCAGCGACTGCGCCTCGAAGAACTCCGCCGGCGCGGCGAACGCCACCGCCGGCGCGCCGTGGGCGCGCGCGACCTGCAGGGCGTTCTCGACCAGCGAGCGGCCGAGCCCGAAGCCGCGGTACTCCGGCGCGAGGTACAGCGAGTGCAGCTCCCAGGCGCCGTCGCGCGTCTCCCGCAGCCCGCACGAGCCGACGATCTCGCCGCGGCCGGCCTCCACGACCCACATGAAGTCCTGCTCGCCGGCGAGCGGCGGCGGGTCCGGCCAGCGCGCGGCGAGGCGGAACTCGCGCACCACGCGGCGCGCCAGGTCGCGCACCGCCTTGCCGTCGAGCGGCGTCGCCGGCCGCACCCAGTAGGCGCTCATCCCTTCGCCGCCATCTCCGCGATCAGCGCCAGCAGCATGCGCACGCCGAAACCGTTGGCGCCGGCGGGCAGCCCGTTGTGCCCCTTCGCCGCATGCGCCACGCCGGCGATGTCGAGGTGGGCCCAGCGCACGCCGTCGGGGACGAAGTGCTGCAGGAAGGCGGCCGACGCCGGTAACGACCCCTTCGGACCTGCCGAGTTCTTCAGGTCGGCCCACTCGCTGCGCAGCAGCTCCTTGTAGGCGGGGAGCAGCGGCAGGCGCCAGACGCGGTCGCCGGTGCGGCGGCCGAGCGCCTCGAGCTGTGCCGCCAGCGCGTCGTCGTTGGCGAACATGCCGGCGTACTCGTGGCCGAGCGCGACGCGGCAGGCGCCGGTCAGCGTGGCCAGGTCGATCATCACGTCGGGGTTGAAGTGCGCCGCGTACGCCATCGCGTCGGCGAGGATCAGCCGCCCCTCGGCGTCGGTGTTGTCGATCTCGACGGTGGCGCCGTTGGTCAGCGTCAGGATGTCGCCTGGCTTGAGCGCGCTGCCGGACGGGAGGTTCTCGACCAGCGGCACCAGGCCGACGACCTTGAGCGGCGGCGCGTCCTGCGCCACCGCGCGCATCGCCGCCACCACCGCCGCGGCGCCGCACATGTCGTGCTTCATGTCGCCCATGTCGGCGGCCGGCTTGAGCGAGATCCCGCCGGCGTCGAACGTCACGCCCTTGCCGACCAGCACCAGGGCGGCGCGTGGCTTCTTGGCGCGGTACTCGAGGCGGACCAGACGCGGCTCCTCGACCGACCCCCTGCCGACCGCGACAATCGCCCGCATCCCCTCCTTCTCGAGCTCCTTGACGCCCATCGTGGTGGCGCGCACCGCCGTCCCCTTGAACATCGCCTCGATCTCGGCGGCGAACGTCGTGGGGGTGAGGTCATTGCCGGGTCGGTTGCCGAGGTCGCGCGCCAGCCGCACGAGCTCGTCGACGCGGCGCGCCTGCGCGAGCAGCGCGTCGAGCTGCGCCTCGCTCTCCCCCTCCAGCCGCACGATGTGGACGCCGTCCACCTTGGTGGCCTCGTCGGGCCGCGAGCGGAAGCGGTCGAAGCGGTAGTCGGCGAGCGCCAGCTCGGCGAGCGCCACGACACGCGCCTCGCTCGGGTCGACGTCCTGCGGCAGGAACGGCAGCGCCACCGCGATCTGGTACTCGCGGTTGCGCCCGGCCTGCTCCACGACGCGGCGGAGCAGCTTGCGCAGCGAGTGCACCGTGAACGCCGGCAGCTTGCCTACGCCGAAGCAGGCGATGCGGCGGAACCCCTTCACCGGGCTGGCGGTGACCAGCACCTCGCCTTCGGCGCCGCGCGCGCCGAGCTCCTCCACGACCTTGGCGATCGCCTGGCGTTCCTTGGCGGGCAGGACGAGACGCTCGAGCGGCCGCTCGTTCTCGGCCACCGCGAGGTAGAGACAGTCGAGTTGCTCCTCAGGGGCGCTCGAAAACTGCACAACGTCGGCCATGACACCCCCCGTGAAAAAACGCGCCCGGCGCGGGCGCGGCGGGAATAGTATCACACGGCGTAGCCGACTTCCAAGGAAGCGGGATGCCGTCGCCGTCCGCGCCTTCCGCTACAATCGCGCCCGTGATCGGGGTCCTGCTGCCAGCCGTGGTTGCGGTCTGCATGGTCCACCCCGCCGAGCTCGACCCGGAGATCGGCAGGCGGGCGCTGCCGTGGCTTCCGCCCGACCTCGCCCGCCAGATCGTCAGGCACAAGCAGGACTTCGCCCGCGGCGCCGCCGCCGCCGCGGCGTGGCCGCGGCAGTTCCACCGGCCCGGCGGCGACAGCGGCATCGAG
This sequence comes from uncultured Thermoanaerobaculia bacterium, assembly GCA_964594125.1. Taxonomy (GTDB): domain Bacteria; phylum Acidobacteriota; class Thermoanaerobaculia; order Thermoanaerobaculales; family Thermoanaerobaculaceae; genus CAVRZJ01. Next base: position 62,181 of record CAZQLL010000022.1, read on the forward strand.
CCGACGATCGTGGCGCAGTGCGAGCGGATCGCGCAGGCGTTGCGCTCGCAGGCGGCGTTCTCGGAGGTCGTGGCCGGTTTCGGCACCCTCGCGCACCTCACGCTCGACCTCAACGCGCCGTTCGCGAACTCGCACTCGTCGGACCCCTACGCGCGCGCCTTCGCGGCCTACCAGCGCACGGCGGCGCCGCGCGTGCAGATGGTCTTCTACGGCCAGGAACGCGGCCTGCTGGACCAGCCGGCCGCCGCGCTCGCGCAGTACGTACGGCGCCGGCGCCTCGATGCGGCGCGCTACGAGGCGCTGGTCCGCTACGACCTCGACCGGGTCGGCGGCCCCGGCCGCTGGGCGGCGCTCGACGACCGCTCGACCAGCTTCGGCGCCGCCGCGATCTCGCTCAACCACTCCATCTCCACCTTCGCCAACCTGGCCTCCTGGGTGTGGCGGCGGGGCGGCGGCCTCGTGCCCGAGGTGGCCAGAGGCGGTGGCACCATCCTGATCTGGAAAGGAGAGCCGCGTCCCCGTGAAGCCCCTCGCCATCGTCTCGGTGTCCGATAAGCACGGTGTGGAGCCGTTCGCCAGGGGCCTCGTCGAGCTCGGCTGGGAAGTCGCTTCGACCGGCGGCACGGCGCGCGCGCTGCGCGCCGCCGGCGTCGCGGTGACCGATATCGCCGAGCTCACCGAGTGGCCCGAGGCGCTCGGCGGCCGCGTCAAGACGCTGCACCCGCGCCTGTTCGCCGGCATCCTCGGCGACCTCGACGAAGCGGAGCATCGTGCCGTCCTCGCGGAGTGGAACGCTCGCCCGGTCGGCATCGTCGCGGTCAACCTCTACCCGTTCGCGGCGGTCGCCGCGCGCGCCGGCGCCTCGCGCGAGGAGGTGATCGAGAACATCGACATCGGCGGCCCCTCGCTGGTGCGGGCCGCGGCGAAGAACCACAAGCACGTCGCGGTGGTCGTCGATCCCGCCGACTACCCGCGCGTGCTCGACGCCGTGCGCTCGGGCGCGGTGCCGGTCGAGTTGAAGCGCGCGCTGGCCGCCAAGGCGTTCCGCCACACGGCGGCGTACGATCTGACGATCGCCGGCACGCTGCCGCGCCACCTGGACCTGCCGCAGAGCATGGCGCTCACCGCGCTCGCTCCCTGGGTCGACGGCGAGGAAACGCCGCTTCGCTACGGCGAGAACCCGCACCAGAGCGCCGTGCTGCTGCGGGAGCGCACCCCGCGTGGCCTCGCCGGCGCCACGCAGATCCAGGGCAAAGAGCTGTCCTTCAACAACCTGGTCGATGCCGACGGCGCCTGGCGGCTGGTGCACGACCTGCCCGGCCCGGGCGTCGCGATCGTCAAGCACGCGAGCCCGTGCGGCGTCGGCCTCGGCGCGTCGGTCGCCGAGGCGTACGGCCGGGCGCTCGCCTGCGACCCGGTTTCGGCGTTCGGCGGCGTCATCGCCTGCTCCTCGCCGTGCGACGGCGAGGCGGCGCGGCGGATCACCGAGATCTTCGCCGAGGTGGTGGTGGCGCCGGCGTGCGACGAGGAGGCCCGCGGCGTGTTCGCGGCGAAGAAGAACCTGCGCGTCCTCGTCGCGCCGCCGCCGGTCACCGGCGCACCGCGCCTGCGCGCGATCGACGGCGGGCTGTTGATACAGAGCGCCGACGAGGGGTGGGACGGCGAGAGCTGGCAGGTGGCGACCGAGCGGGCGCCGTCGCAGCGCGAGACGGCGGCGCTCCGGCTCGCATGGCGCGTGGCCAAACACGCGACGTCGAACGCGGTCGTGGTCGCCGGCCCCGACGCCACGCTCGGCATCGGCGCCGGCCAGCCCAGCCGCGTCGACTCCTGCCGCATCGCGCTCGAGCGCGCGCGCTCGTTCGGCGCGGCGACCGCCGGCTCGGCGGCCGGCTCGGACGCGTTCTTCCCGTTTCCCGACGGCGTCGAGACGCTCGCGGCCGGCGGCGTGACGGCGATCGCCCAGCCGGGCGGTTCGCTGCGCGACGCCGAGGTGATCGCCGCCGCCGACCGTCTCGGCGTGGCGATGGTGCTGACCGGCCGGCGCCACTTCCGGCACTAGGGGGAGCGGGGTGAAGCGCCCGCCCGACAGGTCGTTCCTGCAGGCCGCCGCTGCCCTGCTCGCCGCCGCATGGACGGGTGTGGCAGGGGCGCAGGTGACGCTCGACGAGGTGGCGGCGGCGGTCGGCGCCGCGCCGGCGTGGCAGGCGGCGTTCACCCAGCGCTACGTGCCGGCGGGGTTCGAGACCGGGGCCGCCGAGAGCGGCACCCTTACCGTGGCGCCGCCGGCCTCCCTGCGCTTCGACTACGCCGGCGGGGCGCCGCGCACGTTCGCCGCCAACGGCGCGGTGGCGCGTTGGGTCGACCCCGGCGCCGGCGCATGCACCGCGGTGCGCATCGACGCCGGCACGTGGGGGCGGCTGCCGCTGGCCGCCATCCTCGACCCCGGCGCCGCGCGCGCCGCATTCGCGATCACGGCGTCGGGCCGCGAGCTGACGCTCGCCGCCCGCGAGCCGACGCCGGAGCTCGTCTCGGTGGTGGTGCGCGTCGGCGACGGCTCGCTGCCCGCCAGTGTGACGGTGGTCGACGCGAGCGGCAACCGCAACGAATTCACGCTCTCGGCGTGGCGACGGTGCGCGGCGCCGCCGGCGGGGTTCTTCCGGCCGGCGCTCGCGGGGCAGGCGCCGTGCGACCCGGCCGAGGAGTGACAGCGCGGCGGGATGCCTTTACCATGTCCCCCGCCGGGAGTGGCGGCGGAGGGGGTCGGGCCTGAACGCGAACAGCGAGGAGACGCTGCGTGCGACCAAGACGAGCCTGGGCGAGGCGTTCGCGGCCGTGCGGCCCAGGCTCGACCTCGTCGAGCGCTTCATCGACCGCCAGCTCGCGGGCGGTCCGCCCACCGTGCAGGAGGCCGGCCGCTACGTGATCGAGGGCGGCGGCAAGCGCCTGCGGCCGGCGCTGCTGCTCGTGGTCTCGCGCATGCTCGGCTACGCCGGCGACCGCGACATCGCCTACGGCGCGGTGGTGGAGATGATCCACACCGCGACGCTGGTGCACGACGACATCATCGACCACGCCGACGTCCGGCGCGGCCGCGCCACCGCCAACGACCGCTGGGGCAACCAGCTCACCGTCCTGCTCGGCGACTGGCTGTACATCCGCTCGATGGAGATCGCGCTCGAGCTCGGCGACCTCGCGGCGCTGCGCCTGCTCTCGCGCGCCACCGTCGAGATGGTCGAGGGCGAGATCCGCGGCCTCGAGCTGCAGCGCCGCATCGACATCACGCGCGCGCACTACGACGACCTGATCCGCCGCAAGACCGCGGAGCTGTTCGCCGCCGCGTGCGCCCTGCCCGCCCTTTTCGCCCCGGACCTCGAGCGCCACCGCGAGCCGCTGGCGCGCTACGGCCGCAGCCTCGGCGCCTGTTTCCAGGTGATCGACGACATCCTCGACGTCACCGCCTCGCAGTCGCGCCTCGGCAAGCCGGTGTTCTCCGACCTCCGCGAGGGCAAGCTGACGCTGCCGTTCATCCTCCTGCTGCCGCACCTGCGCCGCGAGCAGCGCGACGCCGTCGCCGAGGTGCTCGCGACCGGCGAGCTCGCCGCCGTCTCGGCCGGCGAGCTGCGCGCGTGGCTGGACGGACACGGGATCGTGGCGGCGTGCCGCGCAGTCGCCGCCGAGCACGGCCGCGCCGCCGCCGCCGCGCTGGCCGGCCTCCCGCCGTCACCGGAGCGCGACGCCCTCGCGGCGGCCCCCGCCTACATCGTCGACCGCGAGTACTGAACGCGGGGAGCGGCGCCGGGGGTCGGGCATCGGCGCCGGGTGATGACGCGAGAGCGGCGGGCGAAGGCGTGTCACAAGGCGCCCGCGTCTCGACGGCCAGCGTGCCGAAAGGAAAGCTCGGGAACGGTTCGACGAGAGCGAGCCTGACGTGCGAATCCGTTCGCGCCTGCCACTGCGCACCGTTTCCGCCTGTCCGATCGCAACGCCGCTGCCAAGGGAGCCAGCAGCTCCGCGGGCCGTGGGCGGTCAGCCCCTTGAAAACCCCGAGAGCAGGTGGTAGTTTCCTCTCGAGCATGGTCAGCGCGATCCTGAGGCACGTCGTCGGCGGCGAGAGCGAGGCGGAGCGCCGCACGGCGCTGATCGAGGCGTTCCACCGCCAGATCGAGCGCGCACTCGCGGAGGAGCGCTGGCACTTCGCGGCGCACTTCTGCGACAAGCTGCTCGTCGAGGAGCCGCGCGACCTCTGGGCGTGGCTGCTCAAGGCCGACCTCGCGTGGTACCGTTTCCGCGACGCCAAGACCGCCGTCGACTGCTACCGGAAGGTGCTCATCCTGGGGGGGTACGAGTCGTCCAGCGAGTGCGTGGCACAAGCCCGTGCTTCCCTGGAACAACTCCTGGAGCGATTGACCTGAGCTCGTCAGGCACCGGCCACAGCTCGAGTGCGCGCGGCCGGTAGCGCCCGAACACGAACACCGACCCGATCACGCGCGGCTCGGGGTCGAGCCACGCCGTCTGCCCGCGCACGCGCGCCATCGGCTGCGCGGCGGCGCGCAGCTCGTCGGCGTTCGCCCCGGTCTCCGGCGAGGTCGCGAGGTAGTCGAGTCCATCGCGGTCGATCTCGACCCGCAGGTAGCCGAAGCGGGGCCGATCGAGCGCCAGCGCCCAGCCGCCGCGCGGCAGCTCGACGGCGCGCCCGATCTCCCACCGCAGCGGCTCCTCGACCACCACGGCGTCGAGCGATTTCGGGCGCGGCAGCGGCGCCGGGTAGCCCCACGGGAAACGCGGCGGCGAGCCCCACATGACAGGGACCGGCGCGTCGTCGGCGGCCGGCGCGCCGAGCGCGAAGCGGCGGCGCAGCGAGAACGCCGGCCCGCTGACCAGGACATTGAGGCCGACGCCCGCCACGTCGAGCGCGAGCAGGACGCCGCCCGCCGGTGTGGGCGAGCGCACCTCGACGGCCACCGCGTTGGTCCCCTGGTGCAGCAGATGCCCCACCTCGTAGAGGTCGAGGTTGAACCCCGGGCGGTTCCACCCGCACGCCGCAGCCGTGCCGTTGATGTAGACCACGTACTCGCGGTCGCCGCACACCTTGAGCAGCGCCGACGACGGCGGCGCCGCCAGCTCGAGCGGCGCCACGAACAGGCCGGCCACCGGGTGGACGCGCTCGAGGGCGTCGGTCATCCACATCCACTGCGCGTCCCCGGTCAGGTGAGAGAGCTCGCGCAGCCAGAACCGGTGGACGACCAACCCGGCCGCGATCACCGCCCCGGCGAAGGCCGCGGCCATCACCCACTGCGGGCGGCGGGGCAGCGGAGACGGCGCGGGCGCTGCAGCGGACACGCGCGGAGTCTACCAGTCCGACGGGTGCCGTGAGGACTGATCAGCAGCCGGAGGCCGGAGGCCCGTGGATGCCGGCGGGCTCCCGCGTCGCGCGTGCGGCTCGGATGCCGGGGCGGGAGGCGCTGCGGCGGCAGCACCCGATCCTCTTCGCCTTCACGCCTCATGCTCGTCCCTCGTTGACTTCGCGGCGGGCGTCCCGTAGAGTCACGCCACAGGATGGACAGGGGGCGAGTGCTTGCCGTGATCCCGGCGCGCTGGGGCTCCAGCCGGTTTCCGGGAAAACCCCTCGTCCGCCTGCTCGGCGAGCCGATGCTCGCGCACGTCGTCGCCCGCGCCCGCGAGGCCGGCTGCTTCGACGAGGTCGTCGTGGCGACCGACGACGCGCGCATCGCCGACGTCGCGGCGGCGGCGGGCGCCGCCGTCGCGATGACAGGCGAGTGCCGCACCGGCACCGACCGCGTCGCGGCCGCGGTCGCCGACCGCGCAGCCGACATCGTGGTGAACGTCCAGGGCGACGAGCCGGCGGTGCCTGCGGAGAACCTGCGCGCCCTCGCCGGGTTCCTCCTCGCCCGCCCCGAGGTGCCGCTCGCCACGCTGTCGCTGCCGGCGAGCGCGGAGGACATGGCGAGCCCGAACGTGGTGAAGGTCGTCTGCGACCTCGCCGGGCGCGCGCTCTACTTCTCCCGCGCCCCCGTTCCCTACCCGCGCAACCCCGTCGCCGCGCTCGCCCGTCGGCACGTCGGGCTGTACGGGTTCCGGCGCGCGGCGCTGCTCGCGTTCGCCGCCTGGCCCGAGTGCGACCTGGAGCGCGCCGAGGGGCTCGAGCAGCTCCGCGCGCTCGCCCACGGCATGCCGATTCACGTCCTGCCCGCCGCGGCCGACTCCGTGGCGGTCGATGTACCCGACGATGTGCCGCGCGCCGAAGCCGCGCTGGCCGCGCTGAGGGAAGCGGGCGCCCGGCTCAGGGCTCCGGGCTCCGCGGGAGTCTCCGCCTGATGCCGCGGGTGCTCGCTCCCGGCCGTTGCGGGTCCCGGCGCGCGGCGCCAGGAGCTCGCTGTCTGAAAGGTGGTGCGTGATGGCAACCAAGTACGTGTTCGTCACCGGCGGCGTGGTGTCGTCGCTCGGCAAGGGGATCGCCGCCGCCTCGATCGGGGCGCTGCTCGAGTCGCACGGGTTCAAGGTCACGCTGATGAAGTGCGACCCATACATCAACGTCGATCCCGGGACGATGTCGCCGTTCCAGCACGGCGAGGTGTACGTCACCGACGACGGCGCCGAGACCGATCTCGACCTCGGGCACTACGAGCGCTTCACCGGCGTGGTCACGTCGAGGAAGAACAACGTGACCACCGGGCGCGTCTACCAGTCGGTGATCGAGAAGGAGCGGCGCGGCGACTACCTCGGCTCGACCGTGCAGGTCATCCCGCACATCACCGACGAGATCAAGAGCGCGATCAAGGCGGTCGCCGAGGACAAGGACGTGGTGCTGGTCGAGATCGGCGGCACCGTCGGCGACATCGAGTCGCTGCCGTTCCTCGAGGCGATCCGCCAGTTCCGCCAGGACGCGGGCCGCGGCAACGCGATCAACGTCCACGTCACGCTGGTGCCCTACATCGCCGCCGCCGACGAGCTCAAGACCAAGCCGACGCAGCACTCGGTCAAGGAGCTGCTGTCGATCGGGATCCAGCCCGACATCCTGGTGTGCCGCGCCGACCGCCACCTGCCCGAGGAGATGCGCCGCAAGATCGCGCTGTTCTGCAACGTCGACGAGCGCGCGGTGATCACGGCGCGCACCGTCGACACGATCTACGAGGTGCCGCAGCGCTTCGCCGCCGAGGGGATGGACAAGATCCTGCTCGAGCTCCTCAACCTCCCCGCCGGCAAGGGCGACCTCTCGAAGTGGCAGACGATCGTCGAGCGGCTGCGCCACCCGGCGCGCGAGGTGCGCATCGGCATCGTCGGCAAGTACGTGAACCTGCAGGACTCCTACAAGTCGCTCAACGAGGCGCTGCGCCACGGCGGCATCGCCAACGACGCGCGGGTGGAGCTGGTGTTCATCGACTCCGAGAAGCTCGAGGAGGAGGCGTACGTCGAGGAGCTGTTCCAGGTCGACGCGATCCTCGTGCCGGGCGGCTTCGGCAAACGCGGCATCGAGGGGATGATCAAGGCGATCGAGTTCGCGCGCGGCCACAAGGTGCCGTACTTCGGCATCTGCCTCGGCCTGCAGACGGCCGTGATCGAGTTCGCCCGCAACGCCTGTGCGCTGGAGCGCGCCAACTCGTCGGAATTCGTCTCCGATCCGCCGTACAAGGTGATCTACAAGATGCGCGAGCTCGTCGGCGTCGACACCATGGGCGGCACGATGCGGCTCGGCAAGTACGCCTGCCAGCTCAAGCCGGGATCGCGCGCGTGGCAGGCGTACAAGGCGGACACGGTGTGGGAGCGGCACCGCCACCGCTACGAGGTCAACCCGGACTACGTGCCGATCCTCGAGCAGCACGGGATGCAGGTCACGGGCCGCTCGCCCGACCGCACCTTCGTCGAGATGATCGAGCTCGCCGACCACCCGTGGTTCGTCGCGTGCCAATTCCATCCCGAGCTGAAGTCGAAGCCGTTCGCCCCCCACCCGTTGTTCGTCGCGTTCGTGGCGGCGGCGCTGGAGCAGCGGGCCCGCCGCGAAAAGGCCGAGGAGCAGCGCGCCGCCAGCGAAAAGCCGGCCGAGCAGGCGGTCGGGGCCGAGCGTGAGCACTGATCTGCTACTCCCGGAAATCGTCGCGGCGCGCGCAGATTCCCGGGAGCAGCAACGCCCCGGCGACCCGAGAGGGTCGCAGGCGCGGAGGGGTGAAGGCGCCGGATCCACTCCGGCGCTCCAGGGGAGGTCGCGAGACCTCCCCTCCAACAGAGAGTCAGCTCGGGCTTGCGCCCGCTTCTTGGGTTGCGGGCGCGAGCCCACGCTGAGAGTCGTGGTTCGTGATCCGTGGACCGGGTGTCGAGAGAAACGGTGGTTCGTGGGCCATGCGCCCCGGACACTGGAGGCAAACCCTCGTGACCGCCGCAACCCCGGGCGGATTCAGCGCTTGCTTGAGGATGCGCCTCTGAATCACGAGCCACGGGCCATGCATCACTTTCCCTGCCTCGGCAGTCCGGTTACGATGCACCGATGACGGAGAACACCGGGAACGCTGCGCCCGTGGAGCTGGCGCCGGGGATCCTGATCGGACCCGGGCAGCCGCTCGTTTTCATCGCTGGGCCGTGCGTCATCGAATCCCGCGAGCAGGCGCTGCGGATCGCCGCGTTCCTGCGCGAGCTGGCCGATCGGCACGGCCTGCGGATGATCTTCAAGGCCTCGTTCGACAAGGCCAACCGTTCCTCGGTCGACTCGTTTCGCGGCCCCGGCCTGGAGCGCGGCCTCGAGATCCTCGCGGCGGTGCGCGCCGCCACCGGGCTGCCGCTGCTCACCGACGTGCACGAGGCGGCGCAGGCGGCGCCGGCCGCCGCGGTCGTCGATGTGCTGCAGGTGCCGGCGTTCCTCTGCCGGCAAACCGACCTGCTCGCCGCCTGCGGCGCCACCGGCCGGGCGGTCAACGTCAAGAAGGGGCAGTTCATGGCGCCGCACGACATGCGCAACGCGGTCGAGAAAGTGCGCTCCACCGGCAACGCGAGGGTGACGCTCACCGAGCGCGGCGCCTCGTTCGGCTACAACAACCTCGTCGTCGACCTGCGGGCGCTGGTGGTGATGCGCCGCCTCGCGCCGGTGGTTTTCGACGCCACCCACTCGCTGCAGCTCCCCGGCGGGCTCGGCCACGCCACCGGCGGCGCCCGCGAGTTCCACCTCGAGCTGGCGCGCGGCGCCGTCGCGGCGGGCGCCGACGGCGTGTTCGCCGAGGTGCACGAGGATCCGGACCATGCCCTCTCCGACGCCGCGACGCAGCTCGCGCCGGCGCAGCTCCGGCGTCTGGCGGCGCACGTCCTCGCGGTCCGCGCCGCGGTCGACGAGGCGCTGCGGAAGGATGCGTGAGCCATGCGCAACGACGACCCGGGCGCGAGCCCCGAGCTGACCGCGGCCGACCTGCTCGACGGGATCGAGTTCACCCGCAAGGCATACGGCGCCACGCCGGCGATCGCGGGCGTGGAGGTGGTGCCGCTGCGCCGCCACGTCGACGACCGCGGGCTGTTCCTCGAGACGTACCGCCGCCGCGCCACGCACCTCGGCACCGAGGCGCTCGCCGACTTCTCCGCCGACGTCGAGGTCGCACAGCTCAACTACTCGCTGGTGACCGCCGAGGACCACGTCAAGGGGCTGCACTTCCACCTCAAGCAGACCGACGTGTGGTTCTGCCCGCCGCCGTTCAAGCTCAAGGTGGTGATGCTGGACGTCCGCAAGGCCTCAGAGACCGCCGGCGCCGCCCAGGTGGTGGTGCTCGGCGACGGCCGCGACGCCGTCGTGAAGATCCCCCCCGGCGTCGCCCACGGCTACCGCCCGCTGACCACGCCCTGCGGCCTCTTCTACGTGGTGACGCGCTGTTTCGACCTCGCCGACCCCGACGAGTACCGCGTCGCCTGGGACCATCCGGCGATCCGCGACCTCTGGGACGTCGCCAACGAGTGAGTGCACTGCCCGCGGGGCGCCGGGGCCGCCCGCGCGCACCTCGACGCGGGAGCCACGGCCGTCGACGTCCGGCCGGTCACGCCGCCGGGCGCCAGTCGTCGAGGCGGACCGCGGCGCCCCAGCGCCCGTCGGGCAGGCGCGACGCCGCCGCAATGTCCCAGTCGGGCTCTCCCGGGACGAAGCGCGGTACCCGGAAGAACAGCAGCGCCCCGTCGGCCGTCGGCGCCGCCTCGAGCAGCGGCCGCAGGTGGCGGCCGGGCAGCCGGACCTCCTCGACCACGCCGCCGGTGAACACGAGCTGCCGCTCGCCGCGGCAGAAGAACAGCGCGTTGTTGGGCCCGACGCGCGGCGCCCACTCGGCCCCCAGCGTGTTGATGCGCGGGTCCACCGGCGCCGCCTTCTGCCCGGAGAGCGACAGCCAGAGGTCGCTCCCGTCGCCGTCGTAGGCCGTCCACACCAGCGCCCCGGCGTGCGTGCCGAAGCGCTGCGCGTCGCCGGCCCGGCCGGCGCCCTCGACGGCCACGGGGACGAGGGCGCCCCAGGGCTCGGTGGCGCGGGAGCGGCGGGCGGAGTACAGGCCGCGCCCCGAGACCGGATCCTCGACCTCGGCCAGGCACGCGGTCTCGCCAGCGTCGACCCAGGTGAGGCGGGCGCTCGCCTCCGGCGCCAGTCCCGGCAGGTCGACCGGCGCCGGCGCGCTCCAGCGCCCGCCCTGCCACTGCACACGGTACGGGCGGTAGGCGCCCGCCGCCGCCCACGCCGCCAGCCCGCCGCCGGCGGCCATCCCCTCCCGCACCGCGCCGCGGCGGCCGGCGTCGGAGGAGAGCGGCGGCAGCAGCCCCGCCGCGAAGTACACGACGGTGCCGCCGGCGAGCGGCAGCGGCGTGCGCTCGGTCCCCGCCGAGTTGATCCGGCCGGGATCGGCGGGCAGGCTCGTCCCGGGCGGGAGCGGCTGCAGCGAGCGCGGCAGGAAGCGGAGCTGGTAGTCCTGGAAGCGGTAGACCTCGGCACCTTCGGCGAGCAGCAGCTTCGTCCCGACCATCGCGCTGCTGCCGGGCCGCGGCACCACCGCCACATCCTGACCGGCGCGGAACGAGTCGAGGTCGGCGGGGTGCATGTCGGCGACGCACAACGAGTCGGCGTTGACGCGGACGCGGACCAGTAGGTCCTTCTCGAGCGCCGGGACCGGGCGGTTCTCACGCCGCAGCATCTCCTGCACCGCTGCCGGAAGCCCGGCCTGGATCTCGACCTCGCTGACGCCCGGCTCGCCCGCCACCTCGCGGATCGCCGCCACGCGGCCGAAGATCAGGGCGTCGCCCTGCGGCGCCGGCGTCGAGACGTCGCCGGCCCCGCAACCGGACAGCGCGAGCAGTACGGGGGCAAGACGGGAACGTACCCTCATCTCGGGACTCCTTCCTAGAGCAGAATGCCGGCGATGCAGGCGTTGGCCAGGTTGGCCAGGGTGCCGGCGACCAGCGCCCGCACGCCGAGGCGGGCGAGATCGCCCTGGCGGTTCGGCGCCATGCCGCCGATGCCGCCGATCTGGATCGCGATCGAGCTGATGTTCGCGAAACCGCACAGCGCGTACGTGGCGAGCACCACGGCACGGTCGGAGAGCACCGGCAGCGAGCCGGCAGCGGCGCTCCCCGAGGCGATCGCGGCGGCGTTGTCGAGCAGCACCTTCATGTCCGCGTAGGCGATGAACTCGTTGAGCGCGATCTTCTTGCCGAGGAGCACGCCGACGTTGCCGCAGTCGGCCCACGGGACTCCGACCAGCCACGCCACCGGCGAGAAGGCGCGCGCGAAGATCCACTCGAGGGAGAGCTGCGGCATGCCGAACAGCCCGCCCGCCCACCCCAGCACGCCGTTGAGCAGCGCCAGCAGGGCGAGGAAGGCGATCAGCATGGCGCCGACGTTGAGCGCCAGCTTCATCCCGTCGATCGCGCCGGCGCCGGCCGCGTCCACCGGATTCACCCATGGCCGCTCCACCTCGGCGCGCGCCGTGCCGCTGGTCTCCGGCTCGCCTTCCTCGGGGAGCATCAGCTTGCTCATCACCAGCGCCATCGGCGCCGCCATCACCGATGCCGCGATCAGGTGCACCGCGGGCACGCCGAAGGCGATGTACACCGCCATCACGCCGGCGGCGATCGTGGCGAGACCCCCGACCATCACCGAGAACAGCTCCGACTGCGTGAGGCGGGGCACGTACGGCTTGATGAACAGCGGCGCCTCGGTCTGGCCGACGAAGATGTTGGCGGCGCCGCACAGCGACTCGGCGCCGGAGGCGCGCATCGACTTCATCATCACCCACGCGATCCCCTGCACCACCCGCTGCAGCACGCCGAAGTAGTACAGCAGCGTCATTACCGACGAAACGAAGATGATGGTCGGCAGCACCTTGAAGGCGAACAGGTGCTCCGCGAACGCCTCGCCGAACACCATGCGCGACCCCGCGTCGGTGAAGTCGAGGAACTTGCCCACCAGCGTGCCGACGAAGCTGAAGATCGCGAAGCCGATCGGCGTCTTGATGATGAACACCGCCACCGCCACCTGCAGCGCGATCCCCCAGGCCACCGTGCGCCAGCGGACCGCCCGGCGGTTCACCGAGAAGGCATAGGCGATCGCCAGGAAGACCACGAATCCGAGCGCCGAGACCAACCGTTCCATCGAGCCTCCAGGACACTGCGGACAACGCCGGCTATGATAGCGGAGAGGCACGAGGCACGGAGGGGCGAAGGCGCCGGATTCACTCCGGCGCTCACGGGGAGGCCGCGAGACCTCCCCCTCGAGCGCCACCGCTGTTCGGTGGCGGTCCGGCGGAGCGGCAGCGACGCCGGCGCGGAGGGGTGAAGCCCGCGACTTCACGT
>CAZQLL010000023.1:0-19754 GCA_964594125.1 uncultured Thermoanaerobaculia bacterium
TACCACAGCCCCTCAGTGAGTTACTGTCGACGCTCCAAGGAACTTCGGGCTAGCCGCCCTCGGCGGGGCCGTCGATCTCGGACCTGCCGCCGGCGACCGCCGCCGCGGCGGGCAGAGCCGCATCGTGAAGACGGTCGAGGCGTTCGCGCTCTCGCACCTTGGCGACCTCCTCCACGTGAGCGACCTGTGCAGGGCCGCGGGGGTGGGCGAGCGCACCTTGCAGAGCGCCTTCAGGGAGGTCACGGGGCTGACGCCGGTTGCCTATCTGATGCGGCTCCGGCTGCACCGGGCGCGCCGGGCGCTCCTGGAGGCGACGCAGGGCTCGACAACGGTCTCGACCGTGGCGCTCGACTCAGGCTTCTGGCATTTCGGCGACTTCTCGCGGGCCTACCGGGAGTGTTTCGGCGAGCTGCCGTCGGATACGCTGCGCCGCGAGCCCACCGCCGACGGAGGGAGCAAGACCACTCCACCGCAACCGTACCATCGGACAAGAGCGGCCGCACGCAGGCAGGAGGGTTCTGGGGCGTCGCGATCGCCAATCACCCCGCGTCGGAGCCGGGTGTCGACGGTGCCATAGCGAGCGATCTTGACCGGGCGCCGACGCGGCATGTGGACCTTCACTCCCTCATGCAGCATGGCTGGCACTCGGGAGATGCTGATACGGCAAGACGTTGATGCATGGGTCCTCGCGGCTACGTTTCGCCGTGGACTCATGCGCGCCTTCGGCGCTGATGACGCCGCCGACGCCGGGTCCCGGCGCGTGTCACACGTCCTCAGGTTCGCGTGGCCGTCAACAGGCCTCGCCAGCCACCGGCGGGCAACGCCGCGGGCTCCCGTCAGCGGGCGACCAGCGACCACAGCCCCCAGAGGCCGGCCAGCGCCAGCATCACGCCGACGGCGATGCTCAGCGGCCACTGCGGGAGGGCCGGCAGCTCGTGCCGCCGGAGACGGCGCAACGCGGCCCAGTGCGCCAGGCCAGCCAGAACCGTGGCCATGATCCCCAGGAGGAGCAGCCCCTGGCCGAAGTGGACCCCGGCCTCGTGCAACCGGATGGTCTCCGGGCTCTGGTTCGCCTGCCGCAGCGACCTGAAGAAGCCGACCATGCCGAAACCGAACGAGCCCATGGTCAGCGTCGTCCGGATCCACGCCAGCGTGGTCCGTTCGAGGGCGAGGTGGGTGCGAAAGACCGCCATCGCGGTGCGATCGGTGGCGGGCACCATGGTCGACTGCGGAGCGGCTTCGATCTGCGGGCCCATTGTGAGGATCCAGCCTCCTCGCCTGCCTTTCCGGGGGCGGCCCGAACATCTTACTCCGTGGCAGCGGCACGAAGCCGGCCCGGCCTCTGAGCGCGGGCCGGCGCCCGCAACCCAAACGGGCGTCGGCCCGCGTTGACCATCACGTGGAGGGAAGTTCTCGCGGCTTCCCCTCGGCACCGAAGTGAGTTCCGCGCCTTCACACCTTGAGCGCAGGTGGGGCTGCCGCGCCGCCGGGGTGCTGCCGCTCGCGAGCATTCGCGCGCGCCGCGACGACTCCCGGAAGGGGTCGATCAGCCTCTCCCCGCCTGGGCGCCCTCAGGCCACCTGCAGCGCTTTCTTCCGGAGGTGACCGCGGCGGCGTCCCTCCGCCCGGCCCGCCGTGATATCTTCTGGGCATGGTGTGCAGGCCTGCCGGGTTCCTCCCCAGTGTCCGCCTGTGCTGCGCCGTTCTGGCGAGCCTCGCAGCGGCAGCGCTCGCCTCCTTCCCCGCGACTGCCCAGGACACGCCGGCGCCGGCGCAGCAGGCGAAGGCGCCCGGCGAGCAGGCGAGCAACGCCGAGACGATTGCGCACCTGCTGCGCCTGATCGAGCTGCAGCAGAAGCAGATCGAGGAGCAGGAGAAGCAGTCCGCGGCGCAGCAGGAGCTGATCGAGGCGATGCAGCGGACGATCGAGTCGCTCAACCGCCGCCTCGCCGAGCTCGAGGCGAGGGCGGGCGAAGAGTCGCCCAGGGAGCTCGAGGAGCGGCTGGCGAAGATCGAGGCCACCGCGAGCGCCAAGCCCGAGCTGCCGCCCGAGGTCGTCTCGGCCGGCGACTTCCCCGGCTCGGTGCGCATCCCGGGCACCGACGCCGCGATGAAGTTCGGCGGCATGGTGTGGACCAGCATCGTGCGGACGTTCGACGCCCTCGGCTCGGACGACCGCTTCCTCACCCACTCGATCCCGGTCGAGGGGACGCCGGAGGCCGGCAAGGGGCCGCGGCTGTCGCTGTGGGCCGGACCGAGCCGCTTGAACTTCGACGTCCGCACCCCCACCGAGGTCGGGCAGATGCGCGCGTTCATCGAGAGCGACTTCGCCGGCAGCGGCGCGGCGATGCGCCTTCGCCACGCCTACCTGCAGTACCGGGCGTTCCTCGTCGGCCAGACGTGGTCGACGTTCTCCGACCCCGACACCGACGTCGAGGACCTCGACTTCGAGGGCCTCAACGCCGAGAACGTCACGCGCCAGGCGCAGGTGCGTTACGGCCGCGCGCTGCGCGAGGACCTTCGCCTGGCGGTGGCGCTCGAGTACCCCACCGCCTCGATCACCGGCGGCCAATCGGTGAACCAGTTCCCGGACATCATCGGCCGCGTGCGCTGGCTGCGCGGCAACGGCTACCTGCAAGGCGCGGTGGTGTTCCGGCAGATCCGCGGCGAGCTCGAGTCGAAGCCGAACGTGACCCAGGGCGTCCTCGGGTGGGGCTTCTCGACGAGCGGCGTCATCCCGGTCACGCGGTGGGGTGCCCGCGACCGATTCGTCTTCCAGCTCAACGCCGGCAAAGGGATCGCGCGCTACATCAACGACCTCAACTCCCTCGGCGGACAGGACGCAATCTTCGTCCCGTCGACCGAGGAGTTACGGCCCCTGGGGGCGTACGGCGCGCTCGTCGACTACGAGCACCACTGGGAGACCGACGACGACTTTCTCGGGCTGGGCCTGAGCCTCCCCGACCTGCGGACCTCGCTGATCTGGGGACATGTCGACGTCACCAACCTCGCCGAGCAGCCGGGCGACGCCTACAACCGCACGAATCGCATCGGCCTCACGCTCGTCTTTTCGCCGATCCCCCGCCTCGACGTCGGCAGCGAGCTGATCTACGGCACCCGCCAGAACAAGGACGGCGGAAGCGGCAGCGCCATGCAGCTCCAGCTCCGCATGCGCTACCTGTTCTAAATCGGCTTCCGAAGCGCCGGCGGCGAGGTGTCTTGACCCGGCGCCCCTTGATCGCCGGCGCCGCGCCAGCTACCATGATACTCAGTCGCAGCTTGGAGGAAGAAGACGATGCGCCTGAGGACAGCTTGCTGGTTGTTCGCCCTGGTGATCCTCGCCGGAGTCGCCGCCGCGGTCCACGCCGACGCCTGGGTTCTGCTCGGGGAGCGCACCGTGACGGACCGGCTGGACCACGACACGATCGCCGTGAGCGCGGATCGTGGCGAGTTCACCGCGGTCAAGGTGGAAGTGAGGCGGCACGCCGTCGACTTCCACCGCTTCGTCGTGACGTACGGCAACGGCGACACCGACGTGCTGGAGGTGCGGCGGACGATCCCAGCCGGCGGCGAGACGCGCTCGCTCGATTTCAAGGGCGGCACGCGCGTGATCAAGAAGATCGACTTCTGGTACGACGCGCGCACGCTCGGCGGCAAGCGGGCGTTGGTGCGCGTTCTCGGCAGGCGGTAGGCCGCGAACGCCTCCGGGCGGGAACAACGTCCGCCCGCGGTGGCTGCGCACGCCTCGCGGGTATTGGGCACTGACCTGCTGTTGCCTTCGCGTGCTAGTCTCGTGCGTGCAAGAACCCCGCGCACGGATGGACGGCGGACCGGTAACGGACCGGCCTGCCGGGGCTGCCGACCTCGGGGTGAGGCGTCGACAGGAGGAACCATGAAGCGACCGCTGGATCTCGCTGCGCTGCTGCTCGCCACCCTCGTCCCCGTTCCCGCACTGGCCCAGTCCAGCGACCGATTCGGCCTCGACCTCGGCTTCTTCGCGTCGGGGTTCAACACCGAGCTGCGCCTCGACTCCGACGAGCTCGGGGTCGGCACCGAGGTCGATCTCGAGAACGACCTCGGCCTCGACGCCGACCGCGGCGCGTTTCGTCTCGACGGCTACTACCGCTTCAACCCCCGGCACCGGATCCAGTTCGGCTACGTCTCCTGGTCGCGCAGGGCGGAGCGCGTGATCACCGAGGAGATTCAGTGGGGCGACGAGGTCTACGCGGTCGACGCGCGGATTGCGTCGGAGTTTACCAACGACCTGATCAAGGTTGCCTACAAGTATTCGTTCGTCAACACAGACGCGGTGGAGGTCGGCGCCTCGTTCGGCGTCAGCGCCTACTCGTTCAAGGCGGCGCTCTCCGCCGAGGCGTCGGTGCAGGGCGGCGGCACCGGTGAGGTGCAGCGTGAGTCGGAGGACTTCGTCGCGCCGGTCCCGATGGTTGGCATCGCCGTCGACTGGCACGTCGCGAGGACGATCTCGCTCCGCTTCTCCGGCGAGTTCTTCGACGCCAGAGTCTCCGGCTACGACGGCACCGTGACCGACTCGCTCGTCGGCGTCGACTGGATGCTCGGCCGGACCGCCGGCATCGGACTGGCCTACAGCTACACCAGCTTGAAGGTGCAGCGTGACAAGGACGACGAGCCCTATCTCGAGCTGAAGTACAGCTACGACGGGCTGTACGGCTACCTCATCCTACGGTTCTGACGACCTTGGGGGGGTGTGGGTGTTTTCTGCGCTCGTTCTCGCCATCGTCGCGGCCGGAAGCGCGCCGCCGGCGCCGGAAATCGCGACCCGGCGTTGCTGCCTGACCAACCAGGCGTATCGCGGCGTGTGTGTCGTCACCCTCGGCGAGAAGGAGACGTGCGAGGACATCCTCGCGTACCTGAACGCGCCCAACACCACCGGCCGCACCTACTGCAACTCGACGCGGCTGCGCGGCGGCTGGGAGAAGGTTCCCTGCCCGCCCGCCACGCCGGCGCCGTCCGCGGCGGCCGTCTCCGCCGCGAGCGGCGAAGCAGCCCAGCAGTGCCGCCTCGCGGCCACCGTGGCGGCGGAGAGCTCGCACGCCGTGACGTCGCCCGGGAACCGCTGAACTCCGGCGCCGGGCGCCGCGAGGAGCTCCCGGAGCCCGGCCGGTGCGGCCGGCTCGCCCCACGATCAGGAGCACGTGGAATCCCCACGGTGCGAGGGCGACGCACAGCCCGGCGCCAGGGAGTTGGTTGCCATCGCCCCCGCACGCATTCCCGAGAGCGCGTCCGCCAGCCGCAGACGCGGGCGGCGCAGGTCGTCCCGGCGCAGGCGCACCCGCCCGTCGGCGGCCGTGACGTGGACGCGGCGAGCCGAGGGCGGCGGGCGCACGCCGGCCGATGAGCGTGGACAGGTTCGATCGCGGAGCGCGCCGGCGTTTCCTCGTCGCTATCATGGTGACAGCTCACGACCAGCGGAGATGCTCGGGACGGGCACGATCCCGGCCGCGCGGAGAGAGGACGGCGAGAGACCATGAAGGATAAGGACCTGCTGAAGCAGACACGAGCTTTCTGCAAGCCGTTCCGGGTAACTGACGGCAGGCGGTTCCGCCTCGACGACGTCGATCCCGGCGACACGCTCGGGCTGAAATCCGAGGACAAGCCGCGCGCCAGGGAGGCCCTCGAACGCGGTGTCGAGACGCTGGCGGCACTGCAGGACATGCTGTACGCGCAGGACCGCTGGGGGGTGCTGCTGATCTTCCAGGCGATGGACGCCGCCGGCAAGGACGGAGCGATCAAGCACGTGATGTCCGGGGTCAACCCGCAGGGGTGCCAGGTATACTCGTTCAAGGCGCCGACCAGCGAGGAGCTCGACCACGACTACATGTGGCGCTGCATGAAGGCGCTTCCCGAGCGCGGCCGGATCGGCATCTTCAACCGCTCGTACTACGAGGAGACGCTCGTGGTGCGCGTCCATCCGGAGTACCTCGCGGCCCAGAGGCTGCCGCCGTCGGTGGTCGGCAAGCGCATCTGGGACGAGCGCTTCCAGGACATCCGTGCGATCGAGCGCTACCTCTCCCGCAACGGCATCCTGGTGCGCAAGTTCTTCCTCCACGTGTCGAAGGAGGAGCAGCGGCGACGATTCCTCGAGCGTATCGACAACCCTGAGAAGAACTGGAAGTTCTCCTCCGCCGACGCCAAGGAGCGGGGCTACTGGGATGCCTACATGGAGGTGTACGAGGACATGATCCGCAACACCGCCACCGCCGACGCCCCGTGGTACGTCGTCCCGGCGGACAACAAGTGGTTCACGCGCCTCGTGGTCGCGGCGGCGGTGATCGACGCGCTCGCGTCGCTCGACCTCGCCTACCCCGCGGTCTCCGAGGCAAAACTGGCGGAGCTTGCGGCGGCGCGCAAGCTGCTGACGAAAAGGAGCTGAAGAAGTCCGACCCTTGCGGGCGCGAACGCGTGACATCCTTGCCGCTGCGGTACGTGATCTCGGCGCCGCCTGGCGGATCCAGACGATCACGGACCTGGCGTACAAGGCGGTGGCGATCGCGGTGCTGACGCCGGCGACCGCGCTGTTCCTGCGTTGGCTGCTGTCACGGACCGGTTCCCGGGCCGTCGCCGACGCCGACGTCGCGCGGTTCTTCGTCACCACGCGCCCCGGCGTCCTCGCGCTCGTCCTCGGCGGCGCGATGCTCGCCGCGATCACGGCCCTGGAGCTCGGGTGTCTGATGGCGATCGGCCTGGCCACGGCGCGGGGCACGCAGGTGAGCGCAAGGTCCGCGCTCGCCTTCGCCGGGAAGCGCGCCGGCGACATCCTCCGCCTCACGGGGCACATGGTGCTGCGCGTGATCGCCGGCCTCGTGCCGTTCCTCGCCGCGATCGGGCTGGGGTACTTCGCCTTGCTGCGGGGGCACGACATCAATTACTTCCTCGCCCGCAAGCCGCCCGAGTTCCTGATCGCCCTCGCCCTGGGCGCGACGATCGTCGCTGCGCTCGCCGTGCTGCTCCTGCGCACGATCGCGCGCTGGACGCTGGCGCT
The DNA here is from genome assembly GCA_964594125.1 of uncultured Thermoanaerobaculia bacterium. Taxonomy (GTDB): domain Bacteria; phylum Acidobacteriota; class Thermoanaerobaculia; order Thermoanaerobaculales; family Thermoanaerobaculaceae; genus CAVRZJ01. The sequence goes on from CAZQLL010000023.1 coordinate 7,022, forward strand.
GCCGCTGCTGCTGTTCGAGGATGTCCATCCGCGGCGCGCGGAAAGGAGCGACGTGCAACGCTTCGCGGTGGCGTTGCTGGTGCACACGGGCGCGCGCACCCAGGCGCTGGAGTCCGAGAGTGCGCTGCGGCCGTACCTCCCCCCTCCAGGCGTGGGGCCAAGTCCAGATCGAGGTCCAGGTTCTGGCGTCGGTGCTGCAGGCCGCTGATCGCACGGCGACTTCTTCCGCCTCCCGTTCTACACTATCGAGTCGGTCCACGTGGTCGACGAGCGGACGCTCCTGATCGCCTCCGACAACAACTTTCCGACCTCGAGCGGACGAGCGCGCAGCCGCGCGGCAGACCGTCGCGGCCCGCTCGCCGCGGACGAGACCGAGATGATCCTCGTGCGCCTCGGCGCGCCGCTCGCAGTCGACCGTCGCCTGCTGCCGCCGGCGGGACAGCGCTGATGGCCCTCGGCTCGCCTCTGCTTGGCATGATCGCTGACATGGTGCAGAGCCTCTCTCCGCAATCGGATGGAGCGCGGGCGCCCTCGCCCGCGCGGCGAGCACTCCCCGCGGCGTCCGGGCCGGCGAGGGCGCCGGCCCTCCAGGTGGGTTCCGGGGTCGGCGCCTTGCTGCGGCGCACGGAGTCTGCGAGGGGGGCTTCCCCCTCTTCGACGCGCGCGTGCCCGTCAGCGCGCCGGCGGGGTGTGCCAGCGGTCCCGGGGGACGACGGCGGGCTTCGCCGGGTCGCCCATGTAGTGCGGCGACATGATCTGGACGCCGTGCTCGTTGAAGCGGTCCTGGATGTTGCCGTGCAGCGCCGCCATGACGCGCGGGAGCTGCGAGGGCTCCTCGAGCGCAACCCACAGCTCGTAGCGGACGTAGAAGTCGGCGAGCTCCGACTGCAGCACGAACGGCGCCGGTTCGCGGCGCACGCCCTCGGTCTGCGCCGCCGCCAGCTCGAGCATCGCCTGCACCTGGCGCCACGGGGCGTCGTAGCCGATCGTGACCACCGTCGGGACGACCGCGACGCCGGACTTGCTGTAGTTGACGACCTGGCCGCTCATGATCGTCTGGTTGGGGATCGCGATCTCGGTCTCCAGCAGCGTGCGCACCCGCGTCACCACCAGGCCGCTCTCCACCACCACTCCGAGGACGTCGCCGATGCGCACCACGTCGCCGGCGCGCAGCACCCGCATGTAGGTGAGGAGCAAACCGTTGATGAAGCTCGAGACGGCGCTCGACGAACCCAGCGAGACGACCACGCCGAGCAGGAGGGAAATGCTCTTGAACGCCGCGCTCTCCGAGCCCGGGATGTACGGGAAGGCGATCACCACGGCGGCGACGATCACGAAGATCGACACGATCCGGTGCGTCGGGCGTGCCCACTCGGGGTAGAAACCGGCGATCGTGCGCGTCCCCTGCTCGAGCTGGCCGAAGACGCCGGTGAGGATCCGCAGCACCACGCGGGCCACCACCGCCACCACGGCCACGAATACCAGCGACGGGATGCTGGCGAGAATCGCCCGTCCGGTGTCGGCGAGCGGCTGCATGACGTGGCCGAGCGCCTGGGCGGCGAAGCCGCGGGTCTGCGGGAACAGCGACAGGCAGGCCTCGACGGTGACCGCGATCGTCACCAGCCACAGGAGCGCGTTGGCGGTCGAGAGGGCGACGGCGAACGCCGCACGGATGCTGCCCGCCTTGACCGTGCCGGCCGTCTGCAGCTCGACTTCGCCGAGGCGGCGGAACTCGCCGGTGAGGACGAACAGGCGCAGGCGCCGGGACAGGCGCGAGTAGCCGGCCAGCAGCAGACCCGCCGCGAGCACGACGGCCGCCGCGCTGCCGACCGCGCGCAGCAGCCGCCCGGGAGTGCGGTCGGCGCGGTAGCGGGCGAGCGCCTCGTCGACGATCGGCCTGGCGATCTCGGCGGCGCGCTCGACGGTCACCCCGAAATGCTCGGCGTCGGCCGCCTGCAGGACCACGATCAGCCGGTCGCCGACGTACAGGCTGGCCCCTTCGGCCTCGGCGACGACGCGCGTCCTCGCCGCGGCGGGGCTCCGGTCCCGTGCGGCCGCCACGATGCGGCCGGCGACGATCCGCGCCCGCTCCTCGGCGGAGATGTTGCTCTCCGCAAGCGCCACGAGCTCGAACAGGACCCGCCCGTCGACCGTGACCGGGGCGGCCCACCGCGGCGCGGCGAGCTCGCCGCCTTCGTTGGCGGTTGCGCCTGCGGCCACGGCGGCGAGCAGCACGAGCAGCGCGGCAGTGATGCGTCGCATTCGCCCGGTCCTCCTGTTCCCCGTATCGTAGCCGAAGAACCGGACGCGCCACAGGCGACGCGCACCGAGTTGTATACAATGACTGCCTGTTCACCGACCGAGCCAGGCTCGAGGCCCGTACCCAGAGGAGGAACTCGATGAGATACCGTACCCTCACCGCAACCGCCGTCATCTTCGCCGGATTGGCACTCGCCGCCTGCTCGACGATGACGGTCTCGACCGACTACGACCGCACGGCGAGCTTCGCGGCGTACAAGACGTTCGACTTCATCGCCGCCGAGGAGGTCAAGAACCCCCTGATCCGCCAGCGTATCGAGGACGCGATCGCAGCCGAGCTCACGGTCAAGGGGCTCACGCGCTCTTCGGACAACCCCGACCTGCTCATCGCCGGCCGCGCCAAGATGAGCTCGGAGACGCAGTTCAACACCACCTCCAACGGCTACGGGTGGGGCGGCTGGGGTGGCTACCGGGGCCCGTACGGCATGTACGGTGGCGTCGGCATGGGCACGTCGACGACCACGGCCCGCGAGGTACCCGTCGGCACCCTGATCATTGACCTGGTCGACGCCAGGGAGAAGAAGCTGGTGTGGCAGGCGGTCGTGAGCGACACCATCGACACGAACGCCCGCGCGGACGAGCGCGACTACCGGATCAAGAAGGCGATGGAAAAGATCTTCGCCGGCTACCCGCCGACATCCAAGTAGCGGCAACCTGCGGCAGGTGCGCCCGCGGGCGCACCTGCCTGTCAGCACTTATCGGCGCCGGCCAGACGAGGAGCCCGTTCATGGACATCGACGCGCTCCCCGACTCGGTCGGGTACGGGGGACCCGCCGGCATGGCGTTCTCCCGCAACGTCCAGGTGCGCTGAACGCCGATCCAGGGCGACACGCGGATGACGGTCGCGATCGAGCTCCCGGACGCGGGCGGCGACGGCGGCGTCTACGCGTCCAACGCGCTCGGCGGCAACCCGTACGCGTCGAAGCCGCGCTGACGACGCCCGAGAAGGCCCACGGACTCCGTCGCGGCACCGCTGCGGCCCCCCGGAGCCGGCGCCCTGCCTCACACTCGCGCTCGGCTTGCTCATCGAAGGAGTGAAGATCGGCAGCTTCAGCCTCGGCAACGTGGTCGGCACGCTGCTCGCGGGCGTGCTCGTCGGCCAGCTCGACATCCACGTCGCGCCGCTCGTCAAGATCGTCTTCTTCGACCTTCTCGGGCATCAAGTCGGTACGGGAGCGCCCGCCTCATGTCGGGCTTGCGGCGCCTTCGCTCGCACAGGCGGAAGCCGGGCCTGCGGGAGCGCCGGCCCTCCCGCCGGCTTTCTTTCTCGCCCGACGGCCGCGCCGCGGCGAAGCCCAGCCCGGGATGAGCAGATCAGTTCAGGTCGTCGTCCCTGTAGTACTTCGTTCCCTTGGCGGTGAGCTCGAGCGCCAGCCCGTCGTCGACGAGCTGGTACAGCCAGACGCCGGGCGACGGCGACATCGCACCGGTGAGGGAGCCGCCCTGGTCGTTCACCGTGGCCGCGGCGGACGTCTGCGCCCCGAGCTCCCACCCGGAATCGACGAAGCGCGACAGCGCCTCACGCGTCTGGAACACCCACACCAGGCTGAACTTCTTCACGCCGATGCCGAGGCCGGCCTGGAGCTCGACCATCTTCATGTAGGTGGCGTTCTTCGTTCCGTTGTCGACGGCAATGCCCTTGCCGCTGCCGCCGCCCGCGAACAGGATCTTCATGCCGAAGTTGTTGAACACCGCGTAGCCGACCGCCGACTCGACCGCCTTCTTTGCCGACGGCTGCACCTTGTACAGGCGCGAGAGCGTCTCCTTGGCCGCCTTGCGAACCTCGCTGCGCTCCTTGTCCTTCGACGCCGCCGTCGCAGGCGCCGCGGCGACTGCCAGCACCGTCACCGCGAGCCCCGCAAGTGCCCTGACCCGCCGCAATCCGATCTCGCTCATGGCACCCTCCTTCCGGCCGGCCACCGCCACCCGGGGGGATGGGGCCAAGCCGCTCGTCCACCTGGACTCGTCACCTGCGCGACTCTCGCGCCAGCATAGAGCATCCGCGGTTGTGCCGGGACATCAACGCAATGCGACGCCTTCGTTCGCGGCTGCCACCGCGACGGCGACCGCGGGTTCCCGGCGCTGGGCGGCGCCGCCGCCGTGCGGCGATGACATCGCGCCGGTCGTGCTAGAGTTCGGCGCTTGGTCCAAGCGGTGGGGGCGTCGTGTCGCCCCGGCACCGGCGAGGGCCTTCGCGGAAGAGGAGACCACCCATGAGGAAGAGAGTTCTGCTGCCCGCCGTGGCGTTGCTCGCCTTCGGGCCGGGAGTTGCCGCGCAGGCGCAGGAGCGCACGACCACGGTGGCGCGCGCGGCCGACAGCGAGCGCCCCGCCGGCATCATCGTCGACACTGTGAAGGTCGTCGCCGAGGTCAAGGCGATCGACTACGAGAAGCGCACCGTCACGCTGGCGCTGCCGAGCGGCGAGATGCCGACGTTCACGGTCAGCGAGGAGGCCGTGAACTTCCCGCAGACCAAGGTGGGCGACACGGTCGAGCTCTCCTACCTCGAGTCGCTCGCCGTCGCGGTCCTCGGCCCCGCCGAGGAGCCGATCGCCGGTGCCGGGGCGGGCGTCGTTCTCGCTCCGGTGGGCGCCAAGCCCGGCGGCGTCGTCGTCGCGTCGAAGACGCTGACGGCGCGGGTGACCGCGATCGACCAGGCGACGCGCATGGTCACGCTCACCGGCCCCGAGGGCAACACCAGGACGATCAAGGTCGGCCCCGACGTCAAGCGCCTTGCCGAGGTCAGGGCCGGCGACCAGGTGACGATGCAGTACACCGAGGCGGTCGCGATCGACGTGCAGCCCGCCGCGAAGCCTGCGGCGGCGAAGCAGTAGCGGCCGGCCGCGACCACCCTCGCGTGCAGCGCCGTGCAGCGGTCGGCCGGGGGCCGGCCGGGGCTCGGCCCTGCGAAGTCGTCGACGGCCGCTGCGCGGCCCCGGGGCGTCTCGTCGGATCGAGTTGGCAGGGCCGCTGTGGAGCGGAATGGTCACACCGTCCCACGTGCACCTGGTCCTTGGGGCGATTCAGACCGGACTACAGGACGGCGGTGGAGCTGGTTTGTGAGTTGACAAGTCGTTTTTTTATGATAAAAACGACTTATGTATCCACGTCTGCTCAAGCCGCCGTTGCAACAGAGCTTCTTCCTCTTCGGCCCGCGCGGCGTCGGCAAGACCGCATGGGTGCGGGAGCAGTTTCCCGACGCGCTGTACTTCGACCTGCTCGACTACCCGACCTACACGCAACTGCTCGCCGCGCCGCAGCGCGTCGGGGACCGGGTGCCGCAAGGGTACGACGGGTGGGTCGTCATCGATGAGATCCAGCGAGTGCCGGAGCTGCTCAACGAGGTGCATCGGCTGATCGAGTCGCGGCATCTGCGGTTCGCGCTCACCGGATCGAGTGCCCGCAAGCTGCGGCGCCGCGGCGTCAATCTTCTGGCCGGCCGCGCTCTGACACGCTTTCTGCACCCATTGACGGCTCTCGAGCTCGGCAAGGACTTCGACCTTGGCCGCGCCCTTCGGCTCGGCTGTCTGCCCCTCGCCTGCACGAGCGAGAACGCGCAGGAGTACGTGGAGAGCTACGCGGCGACCTACCTCCGCGAGGAGGTGCAGCAGGAGGGGCTGTCCCGCAACATCGCCGCTTTCGGGCGCTTTCTCGAGGCCGCCAGCTTCTCGCAGGGCAGCGTCCTCAATATGGCGGCGGTCGCCCGCGAGTGCGCCGTCTCCCCCAAGGTCGTCGAGGACTACTTCACCATCCTCGAGGATCTCCTTATCGCCGTGCGGATTCCGGTCTTCACGAAACGCGCCAAGCGCCGGCTGGTTGCACACCCAAAGTTCTACTACTTCGACGCGGGGGTCTTTCAGGCGCTGCGCCCGCGCGGGCCGCTCGACGCCCTGGCGGAGATCCATGGCGCGTCGCTCGAGACCGTGTTCCTGCAGCACGCGCGCGCGGTCAACGACTCCTTCCGGCTAGGGTACGACCTCCACTACTGGAGGACCGCGTCCGGTGAGGAGGTCGACTTCGTCCTGTACGGAGAGCGCGGGCTGCGCGCCTTCGAGGTGAAGATGGCGCAGACGATCCGAACGGAAGACCTGGGCCCCCTGCTTAGCTTCCTTTCGGACTACCCGCAGGCCAAGGCCCACCTGCTGTACCTCGGAAACCGGCGCTGGCACGAGCGGGGCGTCGAGATCCTGCCTTTCGTCGACTGCGTGGCCAGACTCGACGAGTGGCTCTGATCTACCAGGTTCCCGCCCTCGTCGTGCGATGGGGACGGAGATGAAAGGAGAGGCTGGCCGCTGGCCCGACATGGCGCAGCCCTGCCGGGCCCACGGGAGGCCAGCCGCCCGGCGGGCGGCCGCTACACCCTTCCGGCACCGGTGCGGGTCAGTCGAACCACACCCACTGCCAGGCGATGCCGAACGTCTCGAACGACGAGCCGACGCGCGTCGAGACGCCGCGCGCCCAGGTCACCTTGAGCGACTGCCTGCCGACGACCGGGACGGCGAGCGTGAGTCCGCCACGGGTATTGTCCTGGCGGTCGTCGTTGCGGACGCCGTCGAGGGTCGACGTCCCGCCCCAGTAGTACGTGAAGTCCCAGGCGAGCCAGAGCGCCGGGCGGAGCGTGTACACGACGTGCGTCTGCGCCGTTGCGAGCGGATCCTGCACGCGGCGCTGGCCGCCGAAGAACTCGTCGTTGTCGGCGAACAGCCAGACGCCGCCGTACAGCTCGAGGTCCCACTTCCCGACCGGATGCGAGAGGCCGAGCTCGGGCTTGAACGCCCACCGGTTGGTCCCGAGATTGATGAGCTTGCTGCCGTCGTACTCGCCCACCGGTACGGTGGCGACGAGGGAGAACCCCAGGGTCGTTTGGCGCGTCCGCGCGGCGAACTCCCGCGGGGTCATCGCCGGTCCGCCGACCAGGTTGACCGCGAAACGCAGCGTCGGGTCGCCGAAACCGGAGCGCCGGACCTCGCGGCGTTCCTCGAAGACGAGCCCCTCCACCGTCCCCCACGCGTACGGCACCGCGATCCCGAGACTGGCGCTGCGCCCGAAAGCGGCGAACGTCCGCCCGTAGAACGGCGTCACCATCTCGATGTGGGCGTCGATGTCTTCGAGCGGCAGCGCGGGATCGGTCACGACGCCGCCCTGCAGGTCGTGCAGCGCGAGACCGAAGTAGTTGGTCCCCACCGGCGCCGGCGAGTAGGCGCGCGGCTCGAGCTGCTGCGCCGCGGCGGAGGCGGCCGCCAGCGTCACCACCGCGGCCAGCCGGCGCACGAGTGCCCCGGCCTGTGCCGCCGCGCGCGGCTCCCCGGGCCTCACAGCTTCCTCACGACAACCGCGGTCAGGTCGTCACCCTGGCGGGCGCCCGCGGCGAACCCCTCGACGGCGCCGGCGAGCGCCGCGATCACCTCGGCGGCGGGGCGGCCCGCCGCCGCGACCAGCGCCGCCTTGAGGCGCTCGAGACCGAACTGCTCGCCGTCGCCGCGTTCCCACTCCCAGAACCCGTCGGTGAGCATCACCAGCATGTCGCCCGCGGCGAGCTCGAGGTGCGAGGACTTCGCATACGGAAAGCCGGGGAGCATCGCGAGCGGGATGCCGTGCGCCGTGATCTCCGCCAACGAGCGGTCGGCGGCGCGGAAGTGCAGCAGCGGACCGTGGCCGGCGGAGAGCAGCTCCGCCGCGGGCGAGCCGGTGCAGCAGCGCAGCGCGGCAAGTGTGACGAACTTGCCGCGCGGCAGGTCGCCGAGGAGCCGCTCGCTCGTGGTGGTCATGGCGTCGGCCAGCCGCGGCATGGTGGTGAGACACGCTCTCAGGTAGGCCCGGCACGCGGCCATGATCAGCGCCGGGGCGATGCCGTGGCCGGTCGCGTCGGCGATCACCACCACCCAGCGCCCGTCGCCCGCGTCGACGAAGTCGTAGAAGTCGCCGCCGGTCTCGTCGGCAGGCCGGTTCCAGCCGGCGACGTCGAACCCGCCGATCGCCGGGGCGCCGGCGGGCAGCAGCCCCTGCTGGATCTGACGCGCCAGGTTCAGCTCCCCCTGGTAGCGCTCGACCTCGCGCCGCGCCTCCGCCTCGCGCAGCGCCGCCGCCACGTGCACCCGCACCCGTGCCGCGACGACCGCCGCCAGTCCGCCGGCGATCACCATCAGCACCGACTCGGCGGCGAACACGCTGGCCGCGAGGCCGGCGTTCGGCGCCGCCGCAGCGGCCGGCGCGATTCCGACTACCCACACCACGGCGTAGCCGACCGCTGCAACCGCGCCGGTGAACAGCGAGAGCGCCGGCGACAGCCGCAGGATCGACAGCATGATCAGCAGGTAGTAGACGACGACCAGCGGCCCGGCGAGGGCGCGCAGGGGGCCAGCATTGGGCGCGTGGGAGGTGGCGAGCAGCGCCAGCGTCGGCACCAGCGTCTCCACCACCGGCGCCGCGACCATGAGCATGGGCGGCCGCACGGCGCCGCTCGCGAGCCTGCGGGCGAGCGAACGCAGCGCCAGCGCCTCGTGGGCGATGGCGGCGATGAGGATCGCCGCGACCTCGAGCGAGAGCACGCGCTCGCTCGGGTCGGACGTGAGGAAGACGCGCAGCAGGTCGAGGACGAGCGCTGCGCAGAGCACCGCGAGCATCCCGCGGAGGCGCAGCCGTTCGCTGCGGAAGAGCGCAGCGGAGAACGCTGCCGAGTCGATGGCCGTCGCCGGCGAAGCCGTCATCGCATGCCCCCTCCGTGTCGGCGGGCTTTACTTCCTGACTCTCGCCTCGCGCAGGCGGCCCGGCTCCTCGGCGTAGTTCTCGATCACCAGCGCCCCCTCGGCGTCGACCCTGATGCTCGCCGCCGGATACACCATCCCCTCGCCGTTGCCGAACTCGTCGATTGCGAACGCCACCACGCCGAACGGGTAGCGGGTGGTGTCCGCGCCCTCGTTGACCTCGGAGACGCGCAGCGCCCGGCTGGAGATCAGCATGATCTCCCACCCCCGCCCGCCGCGACGAGCCACCGCGAGGTTGAGCGGGAAGTCGAGCACCCCGAGCCGCACGAGGCCGTCGGAGCGGCCCAGCAGCGCGACCCGCAGCGCGTCCTGGCCCGACGTGCCGGCGAGGTCGACGAGCCGCCACGCCTCGTCGCGCGGCGTCAGGTGGTCGATGCGCAGCGTTACGCCCATCTGCCGCGTACCGGAGACCCGCCCGCCGGTGAGCTCGACGAGCGCGGTGACCTCGAGCGGCGTAGCGAGCACTTCGTCCGCGCTCGCGAACGTTGAGGCAAGTGCCGCACAGGCAGTCACCAACGCCACCGCCGCGGCATGCAACGGTCTCATGGCGCCTCTCCCTGCAGCCGCGCCTAGAACGTCAGGCGAACACCGATGTTGACCAGGTCGAAATCGAGGCTGTCCGTGACGTAGCGCTCGTACTCGCCGAAGATCCCGAGCTTGCCGAAATTGACCCGCAGCCCCGCGCCGTAGTACGGATCCTCGCCGCTGGTCGCCGCCTCGCCCCACTGGTCGAGGAAGTCCTCGGTGCCGCTCACCTTCGAGTCCCAGAAGAAGTAGCCGGCCTTGGCGTAGAAGGTGAAGATCTTGCCGATGGGAATGTTGCCGGTGAGCGCCAGGCCCCACCCGTCGGCCTCCGCCTCGCCAGGCGACTCGTCGAACCCCTCGAGCTCGCCGGCATCGTAGCTTCCGAAGCTGGTGTAGCTTCCCTCGACCCCGAAGAACCCACTGAACTCGAGACCTGCGACGACCTTGTAGGCCGAAGCGTCGTCCTCGAAGACGTCCTCGTCGAAGTCGGGGTGGTCGGTGCTCGCCGACGCCCAAGAGTACGCGCCGCCGACGTACAGCCCCTGCGCGTCCGCCGGGGCCGGCACGGCCAGTACCGCCGCAGTGAGGAGCGCCAGGAGTGGGAGGAGTGTGCGAGTGCGTCCCATCGTCGTTCCCTTTCCGCTTTCCCGCGCCCTGCCGCCTGCAGGCGGGAATGCTCGTGAGCCTGCGCGGGAGTATAGCCCCGCGGTCAGGCCTTGTAGACGAACACGAACCACCACAACGCCGCGTACGCCGCCAGGACCGCGATCATGTTGGTCAGGCCGTGGTTGCGCCGGAAGCACTCCCAGCTCCAGAACAGCGGTCGTCCCGGCGGAAAGCGGCGGAACGACGGCAGGAAGCGCGGCACCGCGCGGCAGTACTCCGCGTACGGCTCGCCGAAGATCGCGGCCAGCTTCGGCTCCTCGCGCCCGACCCGGTTGGCCATGTACAGGTAGTAGAGCACCGCGGCGACCGCGACCAGCCACACCTTCCCGGTCATCACCAGCAGCCCGATGACGAGCAGGAAGCGCGACAGGTACATCGGGTTGCGCACGTAGGCGTAGGGCCCGTTGGCGGCCAGCTCCTTGGAGGTCATGATGCAGGCGAAGCACCACCACTGCAGCGCGGCGCCGAGCGCGGAGAGCGCGAGACCCGGCCAGAACCACTCCCGCGGCGCCCGCCTGACCAGCAGCGCGACGCCGACGACGGCGGCGAGCCCGAGGAGCAGCCGGAGCCTGATCAGTACCTTGCGGATCACTGGGCTGTTGAACAGTCGATTGATCGGGTCCATCATGCCTTCCCGGTCGCGCCGGTGCGCGGCGCCTGGTGCTTCCGCACCCGCTCAGGGCGGATCAGGTACCCGTGCAGCACCCAGAAGCGGCGCCGCCGGGTGTGCTCACGGTAGACCGCCAGGCGCTGCTCGTCCATCGTCGCCGGCGACTTCTGCAGCCAGTGCTTGTAGACCCCGCCGAGGTCGACCTGCACAAGCAGCTCGCGCAGCCAGCGGGGCTTGTCGTCGAGCCGCACGCACGACTGGAAGTCGAGCACCCCGGGCGTCCCGTCCGCGAGCACGAGGACGTTCTGCCGGTAGCGGATGTCGAGGTGGGCGATGCCGCGCGCGTGGATCTCGCCGACCAGCCGTTCCAGCGCCTCGAAGTAGCTCGCCGGCAGCTCGCCCGCGGCGCTGAACGCGAGCGTCGCGCCCGCCATGAAACGGTAGGCGATCGCGTGGCGGTCGACGAGAAAGGCGTCCTGCGGCACGCCGCGCACGCCGGCCAGCCGCTCGAGGGCGGCGAGCTCGCGGCGGATCATCCGCCGGCCGTAGGTGTTCCGGACCACCCACGCCTTCGGCAGGAAGTCCTTCACCACCCACTCGCCGTCGCCGACGCGGTACCGCCGAACGACCGAATTGGCGAAGCGCCCCCGGTTGAGAAGCTGCGACTGGCAGCGCTCGAGCTCGGCCCGGCCGAACGGCGGCGTCATTGCCGGCGCTCCCGTAGCGCGCCGCCGTGCGCCCGAACGCGTGCGCTCACGCCGCATCCGGTTGTCCGATTCCTTCGCACGCGAGTCCGAACCGTTCCCTTCCGAACCGGCTCTTGCCAGATAACCCGTCCCGCCGCACCGACCGGAGGCCGCGGGCCCCGGGATGTCCTTGACCATAACAGACTCAGCAGACGAAAGCATCACAGCGGAAACGCCAGGTAGACCCGGACGCCCGAGAGGGCGCCCGCGCTGCGGTACGCCACCCCGATCCACGGGATCGAGACGAACCACACCTTGAGCGGCGGGCTCGTCGCGAAGGAGAAACCCGTCTCGATCTGGTGGCGCACCTCGAGGTCGTCGGCTTCGAGCGTGCGCAGCGTCGCATCGGTGAGGAAACGGTACCCCGCGAAGACGCCGGCGCGGGTCGCCCGGCCGGCGACAACGAGCTCGAGACGCGTCTGGGCGTCGGCGAACGCGGCGAGCTGGGAGTAGTGCTCGACCAGCGAGCGGTCGTCCCCGCCCGCGCGGTACTCCGCCGCCCCGCCGAGCGTGAAGCGAATCCTGCCGCTGTCGTAGTACCCGCGTGCACGCGCGCCCGCACCCCAGAGGACATCGCCGCCGCCGACCTCGCCGCCGGTGACGCCGAGCTCGGCGAACGGCTTCACCGTCCAGTGCGCCCCCGCGGGAACCTGGAGCTCCAGCCCCGGCACGAAGGTGTATGACGTGATTTGCTCCGTGAAGAGGCTGTCGACGAGCGTCGCGCTGACGTCGTAACCACCGAGCGTCAGCGGCAGGGTGAGGTCGAGGCCCCAGCCCCGCGTCGCCGCGTCGCGCAGGGAGAACGAGACGGGAATCCGGTAGAGCTGCAGCGATCTCGCCTCGACGTCGGACGCGCCCGCAGCGCCTCGCGGCAGGCGCCACAGCGGCGCGAGGTCCTCCTGCGCCGCGGCCGGCACGGCGAGCGCCGTCGCGAGCACCGCCAGCGCCAGCGGGCGGCGCGTCATGCCATGCACACGGGCGCGCCGCCGCTCCGCCGGGAAGCGGCCCCTCGCGGCACGTGGTGAGCGTGACGCCGAGGGCCTGTCCTCTGCGGTGAGCGAGTAGCGAGCCGCGGAGGGCTTGTCCTCTGCGGCGAGCGGTCA
>CAZQLL010000023.1:19854-74679 GCA_964594125.1 uncultured Thermoanaerobaculia bacterium
GCGAGCCGCGGAGGGCCTGTCCTCTGCGGCGAGCGGTCAGCGAGCCGCGGAGGGCCTGTCCTCTGCGGCGAGCGGTCAGCGAGCCGCGGAGGGCTTGCCGTCGCGGAAGTCACGTGCGATCTCGACGACGGTGTCGATCACGGCATCTTCGATCGCGTCCGGCGCCGGCACGGTCATCGTGCGCTCGCCGCGCCACTCCGCCGTCGCCGCGCCGCGGCGCGCCAGCTCGATCGCCAGCGTGGCCGTCATCGGGTCCTTGTCGGTCGCGCCGGCGCGCGCGACGACCTGGTAGGCGATGGTGGCGTCGGCCGCCGCGGGGTCGGCCGCGATCATCCAGTCGCGGAACAGCATCACCGCCTCCATCGCGTTGCGGACGTGGCGGTCCGCGCGCGTGAACGGCTGCTCGGCGCCGGGCCGCACCTTCATCTCGCGCCAGGCGTACCGCTTGCCGCGCACCTCCGTGGCCTGCGCCACCGCCGCGCCGGAGAGGTCGGAGTCGAACGAGCGCCAGATCAGACGCGAGCTGGCGGCGTCGACGAGGTCGATCACCAGCGCCGCCAGTCCGGCGACCGGCGCCTCGGGATCGCGCCGTGCGAGGTGGCCGATCACGTAGAAGTCGGGCGAGACGCCGACCGCCGGCGTGCACCCGAGGGCGGAAAGCTGCTTCTCGACCGCTGCCTGCACCTGCGCCCTGAGCGAGTCCGGCCCGCCCGTAAACGGCGTCGCCTCGCCTCGCCACGCGAACGTCCCCGGCGCCGCCGCCGGAGCTCCGCCCTGCGCCGTCGCGAGACCCGCCGCCAGCGTCCCCGCGATCACCGCCGCCACGACACCGGTCCGTCCCATGAGCACCTCCCGGTACTCGAGCGCGCCACCTCGAACGACCGCGCGCGCTCTTCAGGATACCGGCAACGTGCCGGCGGCGCGACTTACTCCGCCGACGCGGCGCGGCGTCGCCCGCAGCGGTGTCTGCGCGAGCGCACGGCGCCGTCGCGGTCAGGGCGCCGCGCCGCCCGCAGCCGCGCGCCGGGCCGCGGCGAGGAGCTGCGCCGCGTCCGCGTCGCCCGGCCGGAGCTCGGTCAGGCGGCGCGCCGGCGGCAGTGCCGCCGCCGTCCGGCCGCTTCTCAGCAGGTGGTGCGCCAGGGCGTACAGGAAGTCGGCGTTCGCCGGCTCGAGCTCCGCCGCCGCCGCCAGCTCCCGCTCGGCGGCGTCGAGCCGTCCGAGCCGCTGCAGCAGCAGCCCGAGGTTGTAGCGGGCACGGGCGAAGCGGGGCTCGGCCGTCACCACCTGCGTGAGCAGCGTCACCGCTTCCTCGGGCCGCTCCATCTCGACGAGCAGCAGGCCGAGGGAGTAGGCCGCTTCGCTGTTGCCGGGATACGCGGCGCGCACCTCGCGCAGCAGCCGCTCCGCCTCGTCGTTGCGCCCCTGGCCGCTGAGCAGCACCGCCAGGTTGACCTTGGCGGGGAAGAAGAGGTCGTCGACGCCGAGCGCCAGGCGGTAGTAGCGTTCGGCATTGGCGGCATTGCCGAGGGCGGCCTCGAGGTTGCCGAGGTTGAGGCCCGAGGAGGCGAAGTCGAGCGAGTACGCCATCGCCGCGCGCTGCTCCGCGATGCCGCGCTCGAGCGCCTCCCGCTGGTACGGCCGCAGCAGCTCGCGGGGCACGCCGGCGAGCTGCGCCACGGCTGCGAGGCGCACCGCCCGCACCGGGTCGGCGAGCAGCGGCGCGAGCAGCGCCACCCGCTCGGCGGGATCGGCGACCGCCACCGCGGCCGCGGCGGTGCAGCGGAGCAGCGGCTCGTCGGCGAGCGCCGCGGCGCGCAGCGTCTCGGCGCTCGCGGGCCCCGGGTAGCGGTCGAGCAGCGACAGCGCCGTGGCCCGGACGATCGCCGGCTGCAGCGGATCGCGCGCCAGCCGCGCGAGCTCGGCGCCGGCGCCCGGCTCGCCGCGCCGGGCGGCCGCGAACGTCGTCCCGTAGTGCGGCCGGCGGGCCAGCCCGTACCACCGCCGGTAGGCGTCGATCGACCACGCGAGCGGCTTGTCGTCGTGGCAGCCGCCCTGCGTGCAGGCGTTGGGCACGCCGATGTCGCGGGTCAGGTCCGGGCGCGGCAGGCGCAGCGAGTGGTCGGCGCGCCAGTCGATCACCATGAACGGGCGCTCGACCATGTGGCACTTGATGCACGCCGCGCCCGGCGACGGCCGGCCGCCGACCGCCTGCTTGTGGAAGTGGTGGTCGGCGGTGTCGTACACCTCGCGCTGGTGGCACTGCAGGCACAGCTCGTTGCCCTCGCGGTGCAGCTTCAGGGTGTGGCTGTCGTGGCAGTCGCTGCAGCGCACGCCGCGCGCGTACATCTTGCTCTGCAGGAACGAGCCGTAGGTGTACACCTCGTCGAGGTCCTGCCCGTCGGCCTCGTACAGCCCGGCGTCGAGCAGCGACGGCAGCATGTGGTCGAGGAGCTGCGCCCCGGTGTGGTCGTAGTCGCCGAGCTCGGCGCGGCGCGCGTGGCACGGCGCGCACAGCTCGACGAGCTGCGGCCCGGAGATCCCCGAGGTGCGCTGCGCGAGCCCGGCGTTGTCGATCGCGGGGCGCGCCATGTCGGGGATCGCCGCCCACGCGACGTGGCGCGAGCCCGGGCCGTGGCACGCCTCGCACCCGACGTTGATGTCGCTCCACGTGGTGCGGTAGCTCCGTGTCTCCGGGTCGTACCCCTTCTTCAGGTTGGTGGAGTGGCACTCCGCGCACATCCCGTTCCAGTTCTGGCCGTTGCGCGTCCAGTGCAGCCAGTCGGTGGGCGGGATCCGCTGCCCCGGGTAGAGGAAGAACCAGCGCCGCGCGCCGACGTCCCAGGCGACGCTGAGCGCCTGCAGGCGGCCGTCGCCGGTGGGGACGAGGTACTGCTGCAGCGGCCGCACGCCGAACGTGTGGGTGATCTCCAGCTCGGCCGGAACGCCGCCGGGACCCTCGGTGAAGACGAAGTACTTCCCGTCCTTCCGGTAGAAGCGGGCCGTGATCCCGTCGCCGGAGAAGACGGCGCCGCCGAAGTCGCCGAGCACCGTCCGTTCCGTGGCGACGGCCATCGCGAGGTCGTGGTCCGACCCCGACCAGCGCTCCCAGGCGACGGCGTGGCAGTCCTTGCACGCGGCGCTGCCGACGAACGCCGGCGCGGCCGTCAGCGGCGCCGCGCGCCGAACCGCCCTCCCGGAGCGCAGCAGCGACAGCGGCACCGCCGCGACGATCACCGCCAGCGCCACCAGCCCGGTCCGCGTCCACCGCCGCAGACCCGCGTCGCTCCTGGCCGGCGGGACCGCCGCGCCGACCTCGCTCACGACCGCACCGCCTGTGCGGGGTCGAAGGCGGCGCGGCGGATCCGGCGCCCGGCGTCCACCTTGACGATGCCGTTCTCGATGCGCACCGGCAGGAGGTCGAGCGGCCGCGGCGCCGGCGGCGACAGCACCTCGCCGGTGATGGCGAACGACGACGCATGGCACGGGCACGCGAAGCGGCGCTGCCGCGCGTCCCACGGCACCGTGCAGCCGAGGTGCGTGCACTCGCGGTGCAGCGCGAGAAACGAGCCGTCGTCGAGCCTGACCAGGTAGAAGCGGCCCTGCGGGAACGCGCTGACGCTGCCGGGGGCGAACGACGACGCCGGCCCGGCGACCGTGAGACTGGCGCCGGCGCCCGCTCCCGCGCCCCGCCGCGGCCGCAGGAACGACGCGGCGACCCACGCCAGCTCGCCGAGCGCCGCGACGCCGAGCCCCCACCACAGCCAGGCGAGGATGCCGCGGCGTGACGGCCCCGGGGCTCCTGCCGTCGCCGCCTCGTCACCGGCGTCCGCCACGGTCGGCGCCGCCGGTGGGACGACACCGCCGGGCGCCTTCGTCGCGTTTCGCCTCGCCATGCGCCTCCTCACCCCGCCCACGGCCACGACAGCGCCATCCCCGCGCCGCGGAACCAGACGCCGATCACCGTCAGCACCGCGAGGGCGGCGAGCAGCAGCACGGCGAGCGCCTGCGCGATCTCGTTGGTCGTGGCGTGCCGGCGCCGGCGCAGGAAGGCGGCGAGCCCCGCCAGCGCCGCGGCGAGCGCCGCGACCGGCAGCGCGCCGCGCGCGAGCGGCCCCGCGGACCGCGGCAGCATCTCGTCGAGCACCACGAGCGCCGGCGTCACCGCCAGCGCGAGGCCGGCGGCCAGCGCCGCGCTGCGCCTCCCGTTCGCGGTGAGAAACCACCCGCCGACCGGCTCCTCCTCCGAGGTGATGTAGGGGAGCAGGAGCAGCGCCGCCAGCTCCGCGAGCGGGATCGCGACCACGGCGGCGACCGGGTGGAGGTGGATCAGCAGCTCCTGGAATCCCATGAAGTACCACGGCGCCTTGGCCGGGTTGGTGCTCATCCCGGGGTTGGCGCGCTCCCCCAGCGGTGCTCCGAACGCCGCGCCGAGCACGACCACGACGGCGGTCACGACCAGCGCCTGCGCCACCTCGCGCAGCAGCAGGTGCGGCAGGAAGTGCACCTTGCCGTCGCTCTCCTCCCCCGGCCGCGGCGGCGGCTCGACCACGCCGCCGGCCCGCCGCACCCGCCAGAAGTGGAACCCCGCGAGGGCCGCGAGCGTGAGCGGCAGCACCTGCGTGTGCAGCGTGTAAAACGTCACCAGCGTCGCCGGGCCCACCTCGGCGCCGCCGCGCGCCACCCGCTGCAGCGCGGCGCCGACCACCGGCACGTAGCCGAGCATCCCGGTGGAGATCGTCACCGCCCAGTAGGCGAGCTGGTCCCACGGCAGCAGGTAGCCGGTGAAGCCGCTGGCCAGCACGGCGAGCAGCAGCGCGCAGCCGATCACCCAGTTGAACTGCCGCGCCCCGTGGTACCCGCCGGTGAGCAGGACGCGCGCCAGGTGCAGCAGCGCCACCACCACCAGCAGGTTGGCGCTCCACCAGTGGACGCCGCGCACGAGCGCGCCGAACGCCACCTCCGACTCGATCGTGACCACGGAGTCGTACGCCGTGCCGGGCGCCGGCTGATACACGAGCATCATCAGCGTCCCGGTGAGCGCGAGAATCGCCAGCAGCACCAGCGACGAGCCTCCGAGACCGAACGTGTGGGTCCAGCGCAGCGTCCGCGCCGGCACCAGCACGGGCCGCAGGTGGAGCAGGAACGTGAAACGCGTGAGCAGCGCCCGCTCACGGTCGGTGCCCGCCGCCAGCGGCCGCGGGAACACCGACCGCCACACGCGCCGGCGCAGCGGCCCGCCGGCTCGCACCGCACTCCCCTTCCCGGCGTCCCGCGTCGAATCCGACATCGTGGTCATGATAACCGCCGCCACGCCGACACGGCGACGGGAATCACCGCGGGTTGAGGCAGCCCGCCGCAAGCGCGACCACGCCGCCGGCGCTCGCCGCGCACGGCGGGCGCGGGGCAAGCAGCGGTCATCCGTCGGCACGCGGGCGCGCGATGCCGAGCTTCTTCATGCGCGAGCGCAGCGTGTTGGGGTGCAGGCCGAGCACCTCGGCGGCGTTGCCGCGGCCGTCGATCTTCCAGTCGCAGCGCTCGAGCACGTGGACGATGTGGTCGGCGGCAACGCTATCGAAGGTGTCGGAGACATGGCGCGGCTGCGGCGCGCCGCCGGCGCCCGCGGCGAGCGACTCGTCGAGATCGAGCGTCTGGCCGCGCGAGAGGATGAGCGCCCGCTCGATCACGTTCTCGAGCTCCCGCACGTTGCCGGGCCACGGGTATGCCTGGAGTGCGTCCATGGTCCGCTTCGTGATCCGCTCGATGTGCCGGCCGAGGTCGAGCTGGCGTCGGTTGACGATCGACCAGACGAGGAGCGGGATGTCCTCGCGGCGCTCACGCAGCGGCGGGATGTGGATCACGAACACCGCGAGGCGGTAGTAGAGGTCGTGACGGAAAGCGCCTTCGGCGATGCGCCGCTCGAGGTCGCGGTTGGTCGCGGTGACGATGCGCACGTCCACCTTGTGCGAGCGGGTGGCACCCAGCCGCTGCACCTCGTGGTCCTGCAGCACGCGCAGCAGCTTCGCCTGCTCCTCGGGAGGCAAATCGCCGATCTCGTCGAGCAGGAGGGTGCCGCCGTCGGCGAGCTCGAAGCGCCCCGGTCGGGCGCCGATCGCGCCGGTAAACGCCCCCTTCTCGTGGCCGAACAGCTCGCTCTCGAGCAGCGTGGCGGGGATCGCGGCGCAGTTGACCTTGATGAACGGGCCGCTCGCGCGCCGGCTCTGCGCGTGGATCGCGTTGGCGAACAGTTCCTTGCCGGTGCCGGTCTCGCCGAGCAGCAGCACCGTGGAGTCCGACGGCGCCACCTGTGCGGCCAGTGAGACGGCGCGTCGCAGCGCCGGCGAGCCGCCGACGATCTCGGACGGGTGGGCCGCCTCGAGGAGCTCGGTCCGCAGGTAGGCGTTCTCCTCCTCGATGCGATCCTTGAGCGCCCGCACCTCGGCGAGGCTGTTCCGCAACTCCCCCTCGATGCGCTTCCGATAGAGGGCGTTGACGAGGACCTGCCCGACCACCCGGAGCCGGCGCTCGTCGGCCTCGCTCCAGGTGTGGTAGCCGCGGAACACCCCGGTCGAGAGCGCGAACAGGTTGCGTCCGCCGACCACCAGCGGGACGGCGAGGTGCGACTTCATGCCGCGCCGAACCACGTAGCTCCGCTCCGCGGCCGCTTCGGGAGGCAGGTCGTCCGGGAGTCGCGACAACCTGAGGCTCTCGCCGCGCGCGAGCGTCGCCGCCCACCACGCCGGCAGGGACTCGGTGTCGTCGTCCGGGTACGGGAGCACGCCGGGAGCCGCCCACGAGTGGGTCGGCTGCACTGACCGGCCACCGTCGACGACCTCCACCAGCGTGCTGCGGTCGGTGTCGAGCACCTCCACCAGCCGCCGCAGCGCCTCGGCGATCTCGCCGTCCACCTGCTCGACCGGCAGCCCGGTGAACCGGGTCGAGAGCTCCGCGACCAGGTGCTCGAAGGGGTCGGGGTCCGGCGTTGGCATGACCAGCACCGACTCTATCAGCGTTCGGTGCGCAAGTCACGAAATATCGTGGCGTCCCACGGTCGCTCGTGAGGGTGCTCCGGCACGCACCACCGCGGCTCCTGCGATGAGTGAGGTGGGAACGAGCTTCTTTCCGGCGACTGCGCGTCCGAGTGGGTCGGGCATGCCACTTGCGTTGCCTCATTGACGTGACGATCCGAATCACGAGCGTGTCGGAGGGCCCCGGGCGCACCGTCCGTGTCGACGGCTGGCTGGTTGCATGCGACGTGGCGGCGCTCGAGGAGGCGGTGGGCGACTGCGTGCGCGGGACGCGGCTCGAGCTCGCCGACCTCCGCTCGGCCGATGCCGCCGGGGTCGCCGCCCTGCGCGGCCTCGAGGCGCGCGGCGCGCGGCTGCACGGGGCGGCGCCTTTCCTCCGCCTGCTCCTGGGCACGGGAGCGAACAACGGCCGCTCATCGGGAGCGGACCATGAATAGCCGGACACGCCGCATGCGCGGCATGGGGTACGACCGAAACGAATTGAACATCCCACACGACTGAGCATCCCACAAGGAGGGATACGAAGATGAGGAAGAACACCCCGTTCGTGACCGTGGCCGTGCTGGCCGTGCTGGCGCTCGCCGCACCGGCACAGGCGCAGCAGGCCGCCAAGAAACCCAACATCCTGGTCATCTGGGGCGACGACATCGGCCAGTTCAACATCAGCGCCTACAACATGGGGATGATGGGCTACAAGACGCCCAACATCGACCGCATCGGCAAGGAAGGCGCGATCTTCACAGACTGGTACGGCCAGCAGAGCTGCACCGCCGGCCGCGCCGCCTTCATCACCGGCCAGTCGCCGATCCGCACCGGCCTGACCAAGGTCGGCCTGCCGGGCGCGCCCGAGGGAATGAAGAAGGAAGATCCGACGATCGCCACGCTGCTGCGGGCGCAGGGCTACATGACCGGGCAGTTCGGCAAGAACCACCTCGGCGACCGCGACGAGATGCTGCCGACCGCGCACGGTTTCGACGAGTTCTTCGGCAACCTCTACCACCTCAACGCCGAGGAGGAGCCCGAGCACCCCGACTACCCACGGGACCCCGCGTTCAAGAAGAAGTTCGGCCCGCGCGGCGTCATCCATAGCTTCGCCGACGGCCGCATCACCGACACCGGTCCGCTGACGCGCAAGCGCATGGAGACGATCGACGAGGAGGTCAACGCGAAGGCGCTCGACTTCATGGCACGCGCCAAGAAGGCCGACAAGCCGTTCTTCCTGTGGTGGAACTCGACCCGGATGCACATCTTCACGCACTTGAAGAAGGAGTCCGCCGGCAAGACCGGCCTGGGGGTCTATCCCGACGGTATGGTCGAGCATGACGGTCACGTCGGCCTCGTGCTCGCCAAGCTCAAGGAGCTGGGGCTCGAGGAGAACACCATCGTCATGTACTCGACCGACAACGGCGCCGAGAGCATGAGCTGGCCCGACGGCGGCACGACGATGTTCCGCGGCGAGAAGAACACCAACTGGGAGGGCGGCTACCGCGTGCCGACCCTGATCCGGTGGCCCGGCGTGATCAAGCCCGGCACGGTCGTCAACGACATCGGCGCCCACGAGGACATGCTCCCGACCCTGCTGGCCGCGGCCGGCGACACCACCGCCAAGGAAGACCTCCTGAAGGGCAGGGCGGTCGGCGGAACGACGTACAAGGTCCATATCGACGGCTACAACCTGCTGCCCGCGCTCAAGGGCCAGAGCGCCTGGCCGCGCCGGGAGTTCATCTACTGGACCGACGACGGCAGCGTGGCGGCGCTGCGCTACGACGAATGGAAGGTCACGTTCCTGCGGCAGAACGCGCACGGGCTGCACGTCTGGATCGAGCCGTTCGAGGAGTTGCGCGCCCCGCTGCTCGGCAACCTGCGCAGCGACCCGTTCGAGCGCGCCGAGTACGAAGGCTACGGCTACAACCAGTGGTTCGTCGAGCACATGTTCCTTCTCGCCCCGGCGGGCGCCTACGTCGGCCAGTGGCTGCAGAGCTTCAAGGAGTTCCCGCCGCGCCAGAAGCCCGGCAGCTTCAACCTCGACCGCGTGATGGAAGCCGTGATGAGCAACGCCGGCCGGCAATGATGCGGCAGGTCCCGAGATCCTGAGTCGAACAAGGGGGGCCGCACCCGTCCATGCCGGGTGCGGCTCCGGTCGTAGCCGGAGGGGACGATCATGAACACTCCACAGCCGCCGATGGTGCGTATTGCCGGGCTCTTCTGCGCAGCGGCGCTGACCACCGCCGCCGCCCGCGCCGCCGACCCGCTGCCGTCGTGGAACGACACCGCGCCGCGGAAGGCGATCGTCGCCTTCGTCGAGCGCGTCACGAGGCCGGGATCGCCCGACCATGTCCCGTTACCCGAACGCATCGCCGTGTTCGACAACGACGGCTGCCTCTGGGCCGAGCAGCCGATGTACTTCCAGGCGTACTTCGCCTTCGACCGAGTCAAGGCCCTTGCGCCGCAGCATCCGGAGTGGAAGGACAAGGAGCCTTTCGCCGCGGTGCTCAGGGGCGACATGAACGCTGCGTTGGCCGGCGGCGAGCCCGCGCTCGTCGAGCTTGTCATGGCGACGCACGCGGGCCTCACCACCGACGAGTTCGACCGCGTCGTCAGGGACTGGGTCGCCACGGCGAAGCACCCGAAGACCGGACGGCGTTTCACCGAGATGGTGTATCGGCCGATGATCGAGCTGCTCGCCTACCTGCGCGCGAACGGCTTCAAGACGTTCGTCGTCTCGGGCGGCGGCATCGACTTCATGCGCCCGTGGACGGAGAAGGTGTACGGCATCCCGCCGGAGCAGGTCGTCGGCAGCAGCATCAAGACGAGGATCGAGACGCGCGGCGGCAACCCGGTGCTCGTGCGCCTGCCCGAGCTCGACTTCATCGACGACAAGGCCGGCAAGCCGGTCGGCATCCAGCGACACATCGGCCGCCGGCCGCTAGCGGCGTTCGGCAACTCCGACGGCGACCTCGAGATGCTGCAGTGGACGGCAGCGGGCGCGGGCCCGCGCTTCTGCCTCTTCGTCCATCACACCGACGCCGAGCGCGAGTGGGCCTACGACCGCGAGTCGCACGTCGGCCGCCTCGACAAGGGCCTCGACGAGGCGAAGGCGAGAGGCTGGACGGTGGTGAGCATGAAGGACGATTGGAAGACGATCTTCCCCTTCGAGTAGACCCCGGTCGCGGCCATCGACATCCTGCTGGGGCGGTTCATGGCGTTCACCTTCTGCCGCATTCACTGCCCGACCGGGCGCACGGCCGGCGCTGGTCCGGGCGGCGCGGTACAATTCAGACAGACACGAAAGGGAGAACACCATGAAGACCCGATGCTCACGCGCCACCTCCAGCCTCGCCCTGGCTGCGGCCCTTGCGCTGCCGGCCGCGGCGCAGGAGGTCCTGCCCAGGCCCGAGCGGCCGTTCGGCGGGTTCATCGGCCGCAAGGCCACGGACTCGGTCAAGGAGTTCCCGCCGGAGGTCGCGGCCCCGCAGGGCGCGCCCAACGTCCTGCTCATCCTCACCGACGACGTGGGCTTCGGCGCCTCGTCGACTTTCGGCGGGCCGATCCCCACGGCGACGATGGACCGACTCGCCGCGACCGGCCTCCGCTACAACAACTTCCACACCACGGCGCTGTGCTCGCCCACACGCGCGGCGCTGCTGTCGGGGCGCAACCACCACTCGGCGGCGACCGGCGTCATCATGGAGCTGGGCAGCGGCTTCCCGGGCTACAACTCGCTGATGCCGAAAAGCGCCGGGACGTTCGCCGAGGTGCTGAAGCAGAACGGGTGGAACACCGCCTGGTACGGCAAGAACCACAACGTGCCAGACTGGCAGGGCAGCCAGGCCGGTCCGTTCGACCTGTGGCCCACCGGGCTCGGCTTCGAGTATTTCTACGGGTTCATCGGCGGCGACGCCAACCAGTGGGCGCCGGCGCTGGTGGAGAACATCAAGCCGATCGAGCCGCCCCACGGCACGAAGGAATACCACCTCGACAAGGACCTCGCCGACCGCTGCATCGAGCGCATCCGCATGCTCAACGCCGTTGCGCCCGACAAGCCGTGGCTGCAGTACTACGCGCCCGGCACCGCGCACGCGCCGCACCACGCGCCCAAGGAGTGGATCGCGAAGTTCAAGGGCAAGTTCGACCACGGGTGGGACAGGCTGCGCGAGGAAACGCTGGCGCGGCAGAAGCAGATGGGTATCGTCCCGCAGAACACGAAGCTGACGGCGCGCACCGCCGGCATCCCGGCGTGGGACACCCTCACCGCCGACCAGAAGAAGGTGTTCGCCCACATGATGGAGGTGTACGCCGCGGCGCTCGCCCACGCCGACTTCCAGATGGGGCGCATCCTCGACGCCGTCGCCGAGCTCGGCGACCTCGACAACACCCTGGTGATCTACATCCAGGGCGACAACGGCGCGAGCTCCGAGGGCGGGCCCCAGGGCGTGCTCAACGAGCTCACCTACTTCAACGGCGTGCCCGAGGAGTTCCAGGAGCTGCTGCGGCGCATGGACTCGCTCGGCGGGCCGGACACCTACAACCACTACCCGGTCGGCTGGGCCCACGCCATGGATACGCCGTTCCAGTGGACCAAACAGGTCGCCTCCCACTTCGGCGGCACCCGCAACGGCCTCGTTATCTCGTGGCCTGCGCGGATCAAGGACAAGGGCGGCATCCGCACCCAGTTCCACCACGTCATCGACATCGCGCCGACCATCCTCGAGGCTTGCGAGGTGCAGGCACCCTCCGTCCTCAACGGCGTGCCGCAGAAGCCGATCGAAGGCACGAGCATGGTCTACACCTTCGACGACGCGAAGGCGCCCTCGAAGAGACGCACCCAGTACTTCGAGATGTTCGGCGGCCGCGCGATCTACTCGGACGGCTGGGTCGCCGCCACAACGCCGCCCGTGGCGCCGTGGGACTTGAGAGGCAAGGTCCCCGACGTCGACGAGTATCAGTGGGAGCTCTACCACGTGGCCGAGGACTTCAGCCAGTCGGTGGACCTCGCCGACAAGGAACCGGTCAAGCTCCGCGCGCTGCAGGACCTGTTCTGGGTCGAAGCGGCGAAGTACGACGTGATCCCGCTCGACAACACCCGCGCGG
The DNA here is from genome assembly GCA_964594125.1 of uncultured Thermoanaerobaculia bacterium. GTDB lineage: Bacteria > Acidobacteriota > Thermoanaerobaculia > Thermoanaerobaculales > Thermoanaerobaculaceae > CAVRZJ01. Next base: position 31,971 of record CAZQLL010000023.1, read on the forward strand.
AACGAATGGACGTGTCCACGCGGCCCAGCCTGACCCGCGGCCGCTCGGTGTTCACCTACTTCCCGGGACAGACGCGCATCCCGGAAGGCGCGGCGCCCGACACCAAGAACAGGTCGTTCAAGATCGCGGCCGACGTGGTGATCCCGGCCGGCGGCGCCGAGGGCGTGATCGCCACCCACGGCGGGCGGTTCAACGGGTGGGGGCTGTACCTGCTCGGCAGCACGCCGGTGTTCCACTACAACCTCACCGGCGTGCACCGCTACACCGTCGCCGCCAAGGAGAAGCTCCCGCCCGGGGAGCACGTCGTCATCGTTGAGTTCGCCTACGACGGCGGCGGCATCGGCAGGGGCGCGAACGTCACGATCACCGTGGACGACCAACCGGTCGCCAGGGGACGGGTGGAGCGATCGGTTGCCATCCGGATGTCGATCGACGAGACGATGGACATCGGCGAGGACACCGGTACCGCGGTCAGCGCGGACTACCAGGTGCCGTTCGCCTTCACCGGCACCCTGAAGCGGGTGCTCATCGGCCTCACCGACGCCAAGCTCACCCCCGCGGACGAGGAGGAGATCCGCCGCGCCAGGGCGGCCATCGGAGTGGCGCAGTAACCGTAAGTGATCGCTCGCGCGCGCGCCCGCCGTTCGTGCGGCGGCGCGCGCCGAAGCGACGCAGGAGACGGAGAACGGAGAGCGGCGAAGGGGCCCGCGCTTCCGCCTCCACGTCCACCGCGCCGACGCCGAGCGCGAGTGGGCAAACGACCGCATGGAGTCGTTGCTGCTATTCACCCCCGGCAGACAAGGGGAGGAAGGGGTCGAAGACCTCGACTCCCGTCTTCGCGAAATCCCGCGTGTTCCGCGTCGCAACGGTCAGGCCGTGGTCGAGCGCCGTCGCGGCGATCATCCCATCCAGCAGAGGTAGTGTCCGACCGTTCTTCCTCAGCTCGACGACGAGAGCCGCCCAGCGGCGCGCGACCCCGGCATCCCAGGGCAGGCAGTCAACCGTCTCCGCCACCAGCGCGAACCATTGCTCGAGGCGTGCCCGCCTGCGCCCGACCGGGAGCGCGAGTACCCCGGCGCACAGCTCGGCGAGGACGATCGAGTCGATCACCACATCCTCCTCGTGGGCCAGCAGCCACGCCACCACGTTGGAGTTCGGCGTCTGCCTGGTCGGCTCGCTGAGCACGGTGGCGTCGACGAGGTAGGTCATCCGATGCGCGGCACCCGGACGTCGTCGGTGCTCTCCGACCGGTCGAGCGGCGTGAACCAGCCCTTGACCGGGCAGGCGAGCAGAAGCCTCACCAACCCTGTGTTCCGGCGCCCCGTCAGCCGCTTCAGTCGGTACTCGCCCGCGTCGATCCGTTCAACCTCGAACTGCTGGCCTGGCTCGATGCGATCCTGCTGCCGGAGCTGCGCCGGCAGGACGATCTGGCCCTTGCTGGAAACGGTCGTCACCATGCGATGTAAGATAGCGTCTTACTTCACTTCGGTCAATCCCCCGTCATGCGCCGCCTGGCCGGCCGGAATGCATAACGCAGGCGCGCCCTGCTATGCTGACCGCGGATCGGAGACGCCCGGAATGCGCTCGCGAAGGACCTCCGCAACCGCAGTGCGACCAGCCGGTTGCATGCTCGCCGGCATCCTCCTGATTGCAGGCGCGCTCTCGTGCGGTCGCCGGGACACCGAGCGCCTACAGCCGGGAGCGGCGCCGGCCGCAACGCAGGCGAGCTCACACCGTCCCGGCGTCGGCTTCGAGCGGCTGGTCGGTCGCTGGCTGCGGGCGGACGGCGGCTACGTCCTCGAGATCCGCGCGGTCTCATCCGAAGGGCGCGTCGAGGCGACGTACCTCAACCCGCGCCCGATCAACGTCGCGCGGGCCGAGGCGGAGCGCGGCGGCGACATCGTCACGCTCGTCGTCGAGCTGCGCGACGAGAACTACCCGGGGAGCACGTACCGCCTCTGGTACGACGCCGGGCGGGACACCCTCGAGGGCACCTACTTCCAGGCAGCGCAACGGCAGACGTACGACGTCGCCTTCGAGAGACAGTCCCCGTAGCCCCCCGCCCGCGGACGTGGCGTGCACCCTTCACATCAATGAACCGTCACCGTCAGAGCCGGACGGGGACGGTACGCAGCCGCTCGGTGACGGCGGCGATGTCGGCGCGGCTGGTGAGGTCGAGCACGCCCTCCCCGCTGCGCACCCCGGCGAAGCGCGCGCCGCGCGCGATCGCCAGCCGCACCGCGTCGGGGAGCTCGAGCTCGCCGCGCGGCGACGGGGCGATGTCGCGGCAGGCGGGAAAGATCGCCTGCGGCAGGCGCCAGCAGTTCATGGACACGGGCGGATCGTCGCCGTACGCCGCGAACGTGGCGTCGTCGGGCTTCTCGACGATGTCGGCGAGGAAGCCGTCGGCGTCCAGCCGGAGCAGCGCGAACGAGCGCAGCCGCTCCGCCGGGATTCCGGCGCGCACCAGCCCGGCTCCCGAGAACACGCCGAGCCCGGCCCCGGAGAGCTCGCGCAGGCCGCGCAGCACCGCCGCAGGGTAGAGGTTGTCGCTGTTGACCACCAGGATCTCCTCGCCGGCGGCGAACGGCTCGGCCGCGAGCACCGCGTCGGCGGTGCCGCGCGGCTGCTGCTGGATCGCGAAGTGCACGCGCAGACGCTCGAGCGCGACCTCGCGCGCGTAGCGGTCGCGCAGCACGCCGTGCTCGGGGCCGATCACCAGGCAGACGTCGGTGTAGCCGGCATCGGCCAGCGAGGAGAGGACGTAGTCGAGGAACGGCCGGCCGACCGGGATCAGCGCCTTGACGCCCGCCGCCGCAGCCTGCGCCTGCGCCGTGTCGAGCGTGACACCCTCGGCCGCGCGGCGCATGCGCGTGCCGAGCCCGCGAGCGAGGATGACAGCCTTTGTGATCCGCATCGTCCGAACGCCTCCGAACGGCGCATGATACAGGGCGAACGGCGCGCGATGGCGCCGGTTTCGAGGCCGGCCGCCCGGCTGGCGGCCGCTACGTCCTCCGCGTGCGTTGCCGTACAGCGACCGGCCGCTGGCCGGCCGTGGTGGAAGCCAGCAGGACCCGCGGACGGCCGGCCACCCGGCGGGCGGCCGCTGCCGGCGGTTTCCGACAGAGCGGCTGCGCCGGCCCGTCAGAAGCCGCTCATCACCCACTCGGCGAAGCGGTCGCCGCCGGTGATCGCGACCGGCTCGGCGAGCTCGAGCGAGTCGGCGAAGTCGCGCTCGAACAGCTCGCGCGCGAGCTCGCCGACGACGCGCGCGTCGGAGGTGGCGATGTTGGTCTCGAGGTTGCGGCGCAGCGACAGCTTGTTGAAGTTGGCCGAGCCGAGGCACGCCCAGCCGTCGAAGATCGCCGCCTTGACGTGCGTCATCCCGGGGTAAACGTAGACGCGCACCCCGTTCGCGAGCAGGGCGTTCGCCGTCACCATGTTGGAGGCGTTGCCGAGCCCGAGGTCGTTCTCGCTCGGCAGCACGACGCGCACATCGACGCCGCGCCGCCGCGCGTCGACCAGTGCGCGCACGAAAGAGTTCTCGTACAGGTAGGGGTTCTCGACCCAGATCCGGCTCCGCGCCCGCCGCGCGGCGCCCATGACCGCCGAGTACACCTGCGGGTTGCCGGTGCGCGTGTACAGCGGGCGGATAGCGACGTAGTCGTCGCGGTCCGCCTCGCCCACCCAGCGGCCGCTCGCGGTCGCGGCGGCCGCCGCGAAGGCGAGGTCGCCGAGGGCGCTCGCGTGCGCCAACGCGCGCTCGAAGCCGCGCGCCAGGCGCCCCACCACCGGCCCCTCCAGCTCGACCATCATGTCGTGCCACTCGAAACGGTACTCGCGGCCGATGTTCATGCCGCCGAGGTGCGCGTACCGGCGGTCGAAGATGAACACCTTGCTGTGGTCGGACGACATCCACGGGTTGAGGAACGCCCGCGCCGCGACGCCCGAGCCGCGCTCGAGGTACCGCCACACCGAGGCCGGTACGAGGAGTTCCGGCGGCATGGCGGAGGCGGGCGGCGCGTTGCCGGCGACGATCGTGGACATCTGGTCCATCAGCACCCGCACGCTCACCGCGCGCGAGCGCTCGCGCAGCAGGTCGGCGACCGCAAGAGCGACGTCGTCGTTGTCGAAGATGTTGACGCGGATCGCGATCGACTCGTGCGCCTCGCGCAGCCGCCGCTCCAGCACCGGGAAGTAGCGCTCGCCGTTGATCAGCAAGCGGATCGAGCCCCGGGTGGCGCGCGTGCCGGTGAGCCGGTCGAGCTCCCGTTCCCACGCCGCCGGGTCCATCGGCGCGGCCGGCGCCAGCGGCGCCACCGGCTCGTCGGTCGACGGGCGGGCGCGTGTCGCCAGCGTCGCCAGCCACTGGCCGACGATGTTGACGAGACGGCCCATCGACGACACCGGGTTCTTGACCAGCGCGATGCCGTGCGACTCGACGGTCAGCGCGACGACGGACCGGGCGGAGCGGCTGATCGGCGAGCCGGCGCGCCGCGGCTGCGGCCGCGGCAGCGTCACCGCCACGCACAGCTTCTGCGCGGTGTCGAACAGCACAAGCCCCTCGCCGTGCCCGCGCGGCGGCATCACGAAGAGGAAGGCATCGGCGCCCACGCCGGTGCGCTCCACCTCCGCCCCGATGAAGCGCGCCGCCTCCTCGGCGAGCTCGACGAGGTTGCGGCGCGTCACGACGGCGAGCCCGGCGGGAGCGTCGCGGGGCTGCTGTACGCGCAGCTCGCCGCCGGCATCGCGGTGGACGAGGAAGTCGCCGCCGCCGATCTGGAGCAGCGCCGCCTGCCCCGGAGAGGCAGGCGCCAGCTTCTCGCCGAACGCATGCGCGAAGCGCTCCCACGTCTCGACGTCGAGCACGGTGACCGGGCGCGCGCGCCCGGGGCGCTCGTCCGCCTCGGGCTCGAGGTCGGCCGGGACGAGCGGCGCGACCCGGAAGCGGTAGGCGTGCTCGTCGAGGCCGCGCCCGGACCAACGGGCGCGGAAGCGCTGCGGTCCGCCTTCGCCCGGCAGCATCACCGACAGCCGGTGGCCGGAGATCCACGCCTCCACCGGTTCGACCGGCCACGCCGCGGCCACGCTGTCGAGCGCCGCGGTGCGCGCCGCCGTGTGGGCGCACGCGCCGGAGACGACCGCGAGCGGGCCGAGCAGCCCGATCGCGGGCAGCCAGCCGCGGCGGTCAGCGGTTCGTACGGGCCACCTCGTCAGTAGCGGTCGCCGATCGCCACGTAGAACCGCCCGTGACCCTCGGTGCGGCCGTACGCGACGAACGCGGGGCCGATCGGCGTGTCGGCGCCCAGGTACAGCGTCCACCCGGCCAGCAGCGAGTCGGCCGTGAGCGCCTCGTCCCGCCGATAGACGTCGCCGGCCTCGAAGGCGCCGCCCGTGAAGAACCGCACGTGGATGCCGGCGAGGTCCAGCTTCTTCAGCCGTAGGTAATAGGCGAGCGCGCCGTAGGCCACCCGCTCGCCGAGCAGCTCGTCCTGTGCCAGCCCCGAGAGATGGCCCGGCCCTCCCAGCCGGAACAGGCTGAAGATGCTCGAGCCGTCCCCGAGGTTGTCGCCGTATTCCAGCTCGGGACGCAGCGTGTGCTCGCCGAAGCTCCACGACCAGGCGCCGCGGCCGTACACCTGCTCGTACCGCTCGTCGGAGCCGAGCGACTCGGCGGACTTGGTGTAACGCAGCAGCACGGCGCCTCCGTGCCGTGGGAACGCCCGCGCCGAATCGGTGTCGACCCGGAACGCAACCGTGGCTGCGCCCCGGTGGGTGCTGAAGTCGGGGAACGCCGCCAGGCCCACGCGGTTCTCGTAGGCGTCGCTCGAGTAGCAGGCGCCGGCGCGGAGCTCGCCCCACGACCCCAGCACGCGCCCCGCATCGAGGTGCGCCTCGGCGTCCCTGGTCACATACTCCGCCACCGCCTTGCCGTCGACCCAGAGGTGCTGGCGCTCCCTGCGGTAGGTGAGCCGCGGGTGCACGAACCACCTCATCGCCGCGTCGAGCGGCTGGTAGTACCCCGTCTCGACCAGGCCGACGTCCCCGAGCTGGAGGACGTTCTGCCACTCGCCGCCGCGCCGGTTCGCCGCGAGGAGCTGGTGGCGCACGATGATCGCGTAGTCCGCGCTCCCCTCCAGGTCGCCCCCGAACGCGAGCCCGAACTGCAGCCGGTTGCGCCCGTACTGCGGTGCGGTGGTGGGGACGACGAGCTCCTGCGAGCCGTCGGGGAGCCGCTCGAGCCTGGGCTTGATGACGCCGAAGTAATCCCGGTTGTACAGGCGCAGCAGCGCCGGTCGGAGCGTCGCGTCGTCGGCGCGGTCGCCGGGGGCGACCGCCAGCGCCTCACTCACCACCTCGTCGGAGACCGGGCTCGAGTTCTCGATGCGAATGGAGTCGATGACGATCTCCTCCGCCGGCCGGACGTGGTGGCGCGCCTTGAACGCTGCCCATGCGGCGTCGTCCGCAGCCAACGGGCGCAGCGCCTCGATCTGCTGCCGCGCCGCCTGCTCGCCGATCCCAACGGCCTCGGCGGCGCGCTCGAACGAGACGAACGAGATGTCGCCGAGCTCCGGGACGATAAGGACGTCGCCGTCGGCGAGGCGTCCGACGTCGGCCATGCGGTTGGACACCGTGAGGATGCTGTTGAGCTGGCTGAAGACGCTGAAGAAGTCGGAGAACGTCTCGTCCTCACCGGTCAGCGGGCTCGAGATGTCGACGGCGACGATGCGCTGCGCGCCCAACTGCTGCGCGACCCCCACCGGCAGGTTGGCGGCGGCGCCGCCGTCGACGAGCTTGCGCCCGTCGCGCTCGACCGGCGGGAACGCCCCCGGGATCGACATGCTGGCGCGCATCGCGGTGGCGAGCGAGCCGTCGCCGAGCACCACCGCCTCGCCGGTCGCGATGTCCATCGCGACGGCGCGGTACGGTATCGGCAGGCGGTCGAAGTCGTTCTCGCCGGTCGTCTGCATCTCGAGAGCGCGCAGCAGCAGCTCGAGGCTCTGCCCACCCAGCACCCCCGGCGGGATGTACGGCTTGAGCCCCTTGAAGCGCAGCTTGGTCGGGATCAACTGCGGCCGGTCGTCCTGCTTGCGGCGGAACGATTTCTCACTGCGCCGCACGGTGTCGGAGAACACCGAGTTCCACTCCACGGACTTGAGCAGCGTCTCGATCTCGCCCGGCGACCAGCCGGCGGCGTAGAGGCCGCCGACGATCGAGCCCATGCTGGTGCCGACCACCATGTCGGGCACGACGTGCAGCTCCTCCAGCACCTTGAGCACACCGATGTGGGCGGCGCCGCGGGCGCCGCCGCCCGAGAGCACGAGCACCAGGCCGGGCGGATCCGGTGGCGCCTGGGCCGCCGCCTCGACCGGGAGCGCCACTGCTGCGGCGATGGTGACTGCAGCACAGGCGGACCTCGTGAGAGCCAAGTGACGTCTCCTCACAGCGCGGCGATTATAGGCCCCGCAGCTCGCTCCCCCGGTGGCGCCGGCGGAGCCGGCCCGCTCACCCCACATCGGCGCTCGTCACTCCCAACGTCACCGCCTGAGCTCGGGCGTCGAGGCGCTCGCAACGACGGTGCCGGCGGAGGACGTGTTCAGCAGTCCACATGGGCCAGGGGCGCACCCCGGACACTGAAAGAACGTAGGAGGGCCGGCGCCCCCGCCGGCCCGGACGCCGCCAGCCAAAACCGCCGCGTGGGCGAGGGCGCCCACGCTCCCGGCCTTTCGGGAGGGACTTTCTCGACAATGACGCTCACCTTCATGCTCCAGGGTGCGCCACGGCCTTGAGGATTGCCCTGAAGGTCCGTAACCCTCCCGAGGGCATGCCTGCCTGGCAGACAAGCAGGTGCCCTTGCCCGCACCACTTCGGTGAGACGACGAGCACGTCGATCGCCTTAGCAGGTCTCACGAGCTCGCGCCGGCCAGCCCCAGCTCGATGATCTCCAGGCGGTTGTTGGCGTCCGGGTGCTGGCGCGAGGGCCCCTCCGTGAGCAGCGCGATCTCGCCGGCGACGCCGTGCCGGGCCAGCCAGTCGCGCGCGAACGCGCTCCAGTCGGCGGCCTCCTCGGGGCGGTGCACCGACCGCACGCCGTACGAGAACTGCAGCGTCTGGCACGTGGCCTCGTGCGGGCTCACCGCCACCACCCACGCCGGCAGCCGGAAGCGCGCGATGCTGCGCGCGGTGGCGCCCGAGATCGTCGGCACGAACACCGCCGCCGGCGAGGCGCGGCGGAACGTCTGGGCGACCGCGACGGCCACCAGGTCGACGGCGCCGAAGCGCAGGCCGCGCGCGTGGCGCTCGAGGTCGTCGCGCTGCCCGACGCGCGAGCGGTGCGGCTCGGTCACGGCGGCGATCCGGGCGAGCATCGCCACGGCCTCCGCCGGCCAGGCGCCCATCGCCGACTCGGCCGAGAGCATCACCGCGTCGGTGCCGTCGAGGATGGCGTTGGCGACGTCGGTCGCCTCCGCCCGGGTGGGGCGGCGCTGCGTCACCATCGACTCGAGCATCTGCGTCGCCGTGATCACCGGCTTGCCGAGCACGTTGGCGCGGTGGATGAGATCCTTCTGCACCACCGCCATGCGCTCGATCGCGATCTCGACGCCGAGGTCGCCGCGCGCGACCATGACGCCGTCGGCCGCCGCGAGGATCTCGTCGACGCGCTCCAGCGCGCCGGCGCGCTCGATCTTGGCGATGAGGAATGGGCGGTGACCGAGCGCGGCGGCGGCCGCGCGCACCGCCTCGAGGTCGGCGGCGCTGCCGACGAACGACTGGCTGACGGCGTCGACGCCGTGCGCGAGCGCGAACTCCAGGCACTCCCGGTCGCGCGGCGTGAACGCCGAGATGCCGAGATCGATCCCGGGCAGGTTGAGCCCCTTCTTCGAGCGCAGCTCGCCGCCGACGACGACCGTGCAGCGCACGTTCTCGCCGGCGGCCTCGCGCACCTCGAGCTGGATCATCCCGTCGTTGAGGTAGAGCGCGTCGCCCGGGCGCACGGCCTGCGGCAGCCGAGCGAACGTCACCGAGGCGCCGCGCTCGTCGCCGACGACGTCGCGCGTGGTGAGCGCGAACTCGGCCCCGGCCTTCAGCTCCACCGGCTCCGCCGCCAGCGCACCGATGCGCATCTTCGGCCCCGGCAGGTCGGCCATGATCGCGAGGCGGCGCCCGCTCTCCGCAGCGGCGGCGCGCAGCGCCGCGATGACGCGCCCGTGCGACGCGAGGTCGCCGTGCGAGAAGTTCAGCCGCGCCACGTCCATGCCGGCCGCGAGCAGCGAGCGCATCGCCGCGGGCGACGACGACGCCGGGCCGATCGTCGCCACGATGCGCGTCTTGTGGTCGGGGAGCGCGGCCTGGCCGTTCACACTGCCTGTCACGTCGCCGCACCCTTGCCTGTCAGCATGCCGCCGAACTCGCTCTGGTAGAGGCGCAGCAGCACCTGGCACAGGCCGAACACGATCGGCCCGTACACCAGGCCGGGCATGCCGAACAGTTGCAGGCCGCCGAGCACCGCGAAGAACATCCACAGCACGCTCATCTCCGAACCGCCCTTCATCAGCAGCGGGCGCAGGAAGTTGTCGAGCGTGCCGACGATCAGGAGCGACCACAGCGCGAGGAAGATCGCGGATCCGGTGTGCCCGGTGAGCAGCAGGAACGCCACCGACGGCACCCACACGAGCGCGGTGCCGACGAACGGGATCAGGCTGGTGAACGCCATCACGGAACCCCAGAACACCCCCGGCAGGCCGGCGATCTGCAGCCCGATCCCCCCGGCCGCCCCCTGAGCGACCGCGGTCCCGAGGATACCGAGCAGCGACGAGCGCGACACGATGCGGAACTGCGTGAGCAGCATCTCCTCCTGGTCGGTGCGCAGCGGGCTGAGCGACTGCAAGCCCCGGATCAACTGCTCCCCGTCGCGCACGAAGAAGAAGAGGATGAACAGCATCAGGATCACCTTGGCGACCAGCCCGCCGGTGCTCGAGAGAAGCGCTCCGGCCTTCGACGCGACGAAGTTCCCCAGCTTGCCCGACACCGTGAGGATCGTCTGCTTGAGGTCGAGCCGCGCCGGGTCGACCAGCGGCATCGCCTTCTCCGCGAACGCCTTGAAGCCGTCGAGGCGGGGGCTCGCCATCGCCTTCTCGACGTTGCCCTCCTTGACCCACGCCTGGATCGCCTGCACGGAGTCGGCGCCCTGGTTCACGATCCCGACGGCGAGCAGCGACAGCGGCCCGACGATGATCACCACGACCAGAAGGCAGGTGAGCACCGCCGCCGGCGTCGCGCGCCCGCGCAGGCGGGAGCGCAGCCAGCGGTACACCGGGTGGACGATCGGCGCGAGGATCGCGGCCAGCAGGATCGGGTCGAAGAACGGCTTGATGATCCGGAACGCCAGGTACAGCGCCCCGGCGAGCAGGGCGAGCAGGACGAGCTGACCGGCGTTCGCGAAGCGGGCTGCGCTATTGTCCTCAGGCATGCGGCGAGTGTACACCGCGCCCCGACGCACATCGTCCGCCGCGGGGAACGTGTCAACGGCGAGCCGTCCCGCTCGTCTCCCCGGTTGGCGCGGGACGCGGGCGTGCCGGGCGGCGAGCCGGCTGCTAGACTCGCACCAGGGAAACCGGGAGGACCGAGATGAGAACCACAAGCGCGTGCTCGGTGGCGATCGTGATGTCGCTCGCCGCGGCGGCATGCTCGACGATCACCGTCAGCACCGACTACGACCGCGCGGTCGACTTCACGCGGTTCGCCTCGTTCGAGCTGCGCACGGGTCAGTCGCTGAAGAACCCGCTGATGCGCGACCGCATCGAGGCCGCGCTCGTCAGGGAGCTCGAGAGCAAGGGGCTCACGCGCGCCGCCGGCCGCCCCGACCTCTGGGTCTCGGCGCACGTGCGGATGAGCAACGAGAAGCAGATCGACACCACCCGCTTCGGCTACCGGTGGGGCCGCTGGGGGTACTGGGGCGGCGGCACCGCCGTCACCACCGTGCGCAAGGTGCCGGTCGGCACGCTCATCGTCGACCTCGTCGACGCCGAGCGGAAGGAGCTGGTCTGGCAAGGCGTCGCTTCCGACGCGATCGATCCCGGCGCCGACGCCGCCGCACGCGACAAGGCGGTCGCCGCGATGATCGCCACGATGCTCAAGGACTATCCGCCCGCAGCCCGATAGACTGGATGATCGGCCGGCCGGCGGCCGGCTGTGGCGTGGACCAGCCGGACCCATGCACGGTCGGCCGCGCGGCGGGCGGTCCCTGCAGCGCGCGTTCCTGGCCGCGGCGGATCAGACGCGCTCGAGCGGAGGCGGGTCGCGGCGGGGCGGCAGGACGAAGTCGCGCGGCGCAGTGACGAAGCGGCGGTACAGCCCCCCGAGCAGCGCGCGCACCTCGCGTCCGGGCAGCTCGTAGGCGCGCGCCGCGGTGGCCAGTGCGAGCAGGAAGCTCACCCCCAGGTTGAGCGCGAACATCACGGCGACGCCGACGACGCCGCGCACGAACAGGCCGTCGCCGAACCACTTCTGCCCCAGGGAGAACGCCGCGAGCGAGAGGATCCCCGAGTTCAGGGTGACGTGGCGTACGTCGAGCGGCACGCCGAGGAAGTGGCCGATCGCCGGCGTCATCCCGAGCATGAACCCGAGCGAGACGTTCGTTCCCCATCCGGACGCATTGCGCGCCAGCGCCCGCCCCCAGCGCGCCGCCCGCTCCGGACCGATGCGCCTGCGCAGCGGGTGATAGGTGATCGCCTCGGCGACGCGGTGGTAGGCGCAGAAGTTGTCGAACCACCCGCCGGCGACGCTCGCCGCCCACAGGATCACGCCGGTGAGCGCCGCGTAGAACACCGTGCCGCTGTTGACCGGGGAGAGCGCCGTGTAGACGCCAGCCGCCGTTTCCTCCGCGAGCAGCGGGCGCGAGAAGACGGCCTTCCACCCCGCGACCAGCAGCGCGGCCGACGCGGCCACGACCGCGACGTTCGACGCCGCGGCGGCGAGCTGCGAGCGGCAGATGCGCGCGGCGAGCTCGATCACCTCGTCGGCCCGCTCGGTGCCGCGCCGCTCGCGCATGATCGCGGCCAGCGTCGCCGCCGTCATCGCCGGCTGCTTGGTCGCCAGGATCAGCCCGAAGCGCTGCAGCAGCAGGAAGCTCACGGCGTAGTTGAGGCCGTACAGCATGCCGTGCGCGAAGTCGGAGGCGGGCAGCGCCGAGAACGCCGTCTTGACCGCCGCGGTGCCGGCGGTGAGCGCGCCGCCGCCGGCCGCGGCCAGCCAGACATGGCGGTACGCCGCGCGCGTGTGCGCGATGTAGTGCTCGCCGGTCTGCCCGGAGCGCTCGACGATCCGCCGCTGCAGCAATCGCGTGCTCCAGCGCAGCAGGTGACGGACGCTGCGGTCCTGGTGCGCCGAGACGACCAGGCGCGTGAGCAGGCGGCGGGACGCCTCGGCCGCGGCCTCGTCCGAGCCCGCGGCGACCACCGCGAGCATCGCCTCCATGCGCTCGAGCGAGCGCTCGATCACCTCGAGCGCGTAGATCAGGTCGGTGTTGACGCCCTCGGTCGCCAGGCGGCGGTGCACCTCGACCATCTCCGCGCGGCACCCGGCCTGGCAGTCGCGCCAGCGCGAGACGGCCTCGGCGACGGGCCCTCCCGCCGCCCACGCCGCCGCCACCGCCTCGCTCTCGCGCGCGAGGCGGTAGAACGGCGACTCCGACACCGGGCGCCGGAAGCCGCGCGCCCGCACGCTCTCGGCCAGCCCCTGCGCCTGCACCCACGCCGCGAGCAGGCGGAAGCCGTCGGCGAACGCGCGGCGCAGCGGCTGCCACGCCGCCGTGTCGCGCAGCGGCAGCAGCACCCGGACCACCCGCGCGAACGCCTCGGGATCGAGGCGGACGAACGCCTCGACCTCGCCGGCGTCGCGGAACAGCCGGCGCAGCAGCGCCGCGAGGTCGCGGTCGTCGCGCGGCTGCGGCAGCAGCCGCCGCATCACGCGGTCGGCGAGCTCCGAGAAGAAGCCGCGCTCGGTCGGCACGCCCGCGACCGCGAACAGCGACGTGGCGTCGGTCTCGGCGAGGATCGCGGCGACCGCCCGGTGGAAACCCGCGCGCACCGCCGCATCGGCTTCGAGAAGGTCGAGCAGAACGTGCTGGCGGCGCGGCTCCGGCGCCGCCGCTGCGCCGGCGGCGCTGTCAGGCGCCGGCATCGCCGCGCCGCCGCGCACCCAGCGCACCACCCGCACCAGCGCGCTCAGGCGCTCTGCGAGGTCCCCGGCGCCGAGAAGCCGCGCGAGCCGGCCGGCGAGCTCCTCCCGCGCCGCGGGGGCGACCCCGGCGCACTCCCGCAGCTCGCCGAGCCGCGCCGCGATCGCGGCCGCGTCGACGCCTTCTGCTTCGCCGGCGCCGGGCAAGGGCAGGCGGTCCTCCGTATCTCCCCTGCTCACGCTGCCATTGTAGAGGCTGCCGTGCCTCGCTCCACCGCTATACTCGCGGCGTCCCGGCGGCGCGGCGGCGGCCCTTCCGGCCACCCGCACGCGTTCGCCACGACAGGAGGCCACGATGCGAACGTCCCGACTCCTGGCTGCGGCGACGCTTTCCCTTGCCGCAACGGCCAGCGCCTTCGCCGGAGCGACGCTGAAGGTCAACGGCGTCGAGATCACGCCCGGCCAGCTCGCCATGGCCAGGTACCGGGTCACCTACGACGCGCCGTCGCTGGTCGGCGACGACGCCGCCGTCACCGGGCGCGCCGTCGACCGGCTCGTAGCCAACGTGCTCCTCGCCGACGCGGCGCGCGAGGCGGGGCTCGCGCTGTCGGACAAGGAGGTCAGGAAGGCGATCGCGGTTCTGCAGGCCGAGCTCGGCGGCAAGGCGGCGTTTACCGACACGCTCGCGCAGCTCGGCGCGACCGCCGACGAGCTCGAGGAGCTGGCGCGGCGGCGCATGCTGGCGCAGCGCTACATCGACACGGCGATCGCCCCGACCATCGCCGTCACCGAGGACGAGGCGCGCGCCTACTACACCGTCCCTGAGAACCAGGTGTACCATGCGGAGCAGCTCCGCCTGCGCGTGATCCTCGTCAACGCCATGCCCGGCGCGAGCGAGAAGGAGGAGGCGGCGGCGCGCGCGAGGATCGAGGAGGCGGAGCGGCGCGTGCTCGCCGGCGAGGAGTTCGGCGCGGTGGCGCGCGAGGTCTCCGACGACATGTCGAAGGCGAGCGGCGGCGACCTCGGCTGGGTCGGGCGCGAGGTGCTCCCGGCGCAGTTCCTCGGCACGGTGTGGGCCACCGAGCCAGGCGAGATGACCCCCGTGCTGCGCGGCCAGTTCGCCTTCGGCATCCTGCAGGTGCTCGAGAAGCGGCCGCGCGGCCCCTTCACCTTCGAGGAGATGCGGGCCGAAGTGACGGAGCGCCTGCGCAAGGAGAAGCTGGCGGCGGCGACCGCCGCGGCCGTGGCGCCGCGCCGCGCGGCGGCAACGATCGAGGCGCTGACGCCGGAGGTCGCGGCGGCGCTGCAACCCTGAGCACCGGCATGCGCGAACGCCGCTTCACCGCCGAGCAGTGGCTGCCGCGCCCGCTCGCGGCGCTGTTCCCGTTCTTCGCCGACGCGGCCAACCTCGAGCGCATCACGCCGCCGTGGCTCGGCTTCCGCATCCTGACGCAGCCGCCGATCGCGATGCGCCCCGGCGCGCTGATCGACTACCGGATCACGGTGCACGGGTTCCCGCTGCGCTGGCGCACCCGCATCGCCGTCTGGGAGCCGCCGCACCGTTTCGTCGACGAGCAGCTCCGCGGGCCGTACCGCCGCTGGGTGCACGAACACACCTTCGTCGAGCGCGACGGCGGCACGCTGTGCCGCGACGACGTGCGCTACGCCGTCCCCGGCGGCGCCCTCGTCGACCGCCTGCTGGTGCGCCGCGACATCGAGCGCATCTTCGCCTTCCGCCGCGCGGCGCTCGCGGAGCTGGCGGGGTAGCTGCCGCGACACGCGCAGCCCCCCGGACGCCCCGCACCGCTTGCGGAGAGAGTGTCGCAACCATTTGCAGTAGATTGCGGTTGACGCCAGCGAGGGCACACTTTAGAGTATGATGAGCTCGGGGGAAGTGAACGCGTCCGCGCGGCTTCTCCGTCACCGGAGGTCGCCATGTCGAACCGGAAACCCGTCGTACCCGGCAACCGCGCCGCTGCGGCTGTCCTCGTTGCGCTCTCCGCGCTGGCGCTGGCGGCCGCGCCGGCGTCCGCGCAGTTCGCCAGCGGCAACATGGTGTACACGTACGAGAACTCGACTTCGGGGACCATTCCGTACACCTCCTCCGACGCTTGCGCGTCCGGCGGACTCGTGCGGACCTTCGCCGTCCCGGAGTCGTTCACCTTCAACAGCGTGTCCCTGGGTCTCAACGTCTCGCACGCAGATCGAGGCGATATCCGCGTCATCCTGGCCCCGCCCGGCGCAGCCGCCACCACCCTCTTCGTCCGCGACGACGCCGACACCAACGACAACTACGACGTCAAGCTGTCGCGGACGAATGACGCGACCTCGCCGGCGCTCAACGACGGCACCGCCGACATCACCACCGAGCCGTACTACAACCGCATGGTCTACAGCTCCGTGCTGGCCGCCTCCCCGTTCACCTCGGGAACCGCCAACGGGACGTGGACGCTTTACCTGTGCGACAGGGACAACAACGGCGTCAACGGCACCTTCAACCGCGCCCGCCTGACGCTCACGACGACTGCGGCCCCGGCCAACGTCTGCACCAGCACCGCGTTGATCGACTGGGGCGCCAACGGCGGGGGCGACAACGCGACGGGAGCGGATTACCCCGTCGGCGGCCTCACCGGCGGCGGCGTCACCATGACGAGAGAGGCCTACGGCTCCGACCCGAACGGCGGCACCACCGTCGAGGCCAACCAGAAGACCGTTTCCACCTCGCAGTTCGGCGGCACTCTCGGCTACTACCAGATGCGCTTCACCGCCCCCACCGCCCTGTCCGCACGCGAGGGGACCTACTACTGGGCCCGTTTCCGCTTCGACCCGCCGGTGCGCGACCTGCAGTGGGGCTCGCTCGACGTCGACACCGGCACCTGGGAGGACGCCGTGCGCATCTACGGGACGGACGCCGACAACCTCGGCGGCAACCGCATCCCGTACGCGATGACCTTCGTCGACCCTGCGAACGCCAGCTTCCAGTACGCCGGCGACTTCGTCGAGGCGGACAGCGGCAACGTCGCCGACTCCGCCGATGACGGCAACAGCTTCGCGCTGTTCAAGGGCACGGTGAGATCGGTGCGCACCGAGTACTGGGCGCTCGACGAGCCCGCCACTCCCAACACCCAGCGCATCGGCCTCTCCGACGCGCAGTTCTGCGCCTTCGACTACGGCGACGCGCCGAACACCTACGGCACGCAGCTCTCAGGCGGCGCGCGCCACGTGCTGGGCAACCGCACGCTCTACCTCGGCACGAACCCGCCCGACGGCGAGGCCGACGGCGCGCCCGGCGCCGCGGCCACGATCGACGACACCACACAGATCGGCGTCATCGACGACGAGGACGGCGTCGCGTCGTTCCCGGCGTACACCGGCGGCTCGACTACCTACACGGTGAGCGTGAACGCGGTCAATCTCTCGACGACGACGGCGGGCACCCTCGTCGGCTACATCGACTGGAACCGCGACGGCGACTTCGCCGACGCCAACGAGATCTCCGGCACGGTCTCGGTGCCGGCCAACACCACATCACCGACGGCGTTCAACGTGACGTGGACCTCGGTGCCGGCCAACGCCGGCGGTACCACGGCGACCTACGCGCGCTTCCGCATCGCCTACGCCGCCGCCGAGGCGCAGTCGCCCACCGGCCTTGCCAACAGCGGCGAGGTCGAGGACTACCCGATCAGCGCGAACACCCTCCCGGTGACGATCGCGCACGTCGAGAGCGCGGCCGCCGGGGGCCAGCTCACGGTGCGCTGGACCACCGCGAGCGAGTGGGCGAACGGCGGCTTCGTGGTCTCGGGGCGGGGCGCCGGGGAGGATGCCTGGACGATGCTCGCGGAGGTGGGCGCCCACACCCCCGACAGCATGACGCCGAAGCGCTACGAGGCCACCGTGGACGGGCTCGGGGTCGGCGAGATCCTGATCGAGGACGTCTCGCTGTTCGGCGAGCGCCGCGCTCACGGGCCCTTCAGGGTCGGGGAGACGGTCGGCGAGGCGCCCGCGGCGGCGGCGATCGACTGGGCGGCGGTGAAGGCCGAACTCGCGGCCGCGCCGGCGGTCCGCGCGGCGCGGAGCGGGCTGCGCGTATCGGCCGCCGCGGCCGGAGCCACCGAGGCGCTGCTGCTCGTGCGCGAGGAGGGCATCCACCGCGTCACCCACGAGCAGTTGCTCGCGGCCGGGGTCGACCTCTCCGGCACGCCCGCGGCGCGCATCAACCTGTTCGACAAGGGCAAGGCGGTGGCGCGCTTCGTGAGCGCCCCCGGCGGCATCTTCGGACCCGGCAGCTACGTCGAGTTCGTCGGGCGGCCCGCGCTCACCCTGGCCAGCCCCGTCGACGCCTACGTGCTCCGGGTGCAGCGCACCGGCGTCCCCGCGGTCCCGGCGCTTCCCGTGGGCGCCGGCGCCGTCGCGGTCGTCACCGCAGAGGACCGCTACGCGCCCGACCGCGTCTACAGCTTCTCCTCCCCCAACGGCGACCCGTGGTACGACCAGGGGCTGCTCGCGCGGGGCGCGCCGGCGGTGCTGACGCGCACCTTCGACCTGCCCGATCTGGCCGCCGGCCCCGTCGCGCTCACCGTGAGGTCGTGGGGGTACGGCGACTGGGCGGGGACCGACCCCGACCACCACGTCGTCGTGTCGCTCAACGGCGCCGTGATCGCCGACGACCGCTTCGACGGCGTCACGCCGCTGGAGCGCACGGTCGACGTCACGAGCCTGGTCGCGCCGACCGGCAACACCCTCGAGTTCCGCGTCCCGGGCGACACCGGGTACATGTTCGACTACATGGCGTTCGAGGGGTTCTCGGTGAGGTACCCGCGCCGGGCCGTCGCGCGCGCCGGCCGCTTGGCGGGCACGGTGAACGGCGGCACCGGCTTCGCCGTCTCCGGCTTCGCCGCCGGCGAGCCGGTGGCGCTGTGGCGGCTGAAGGGCACGACCTGGCAGCGCGCGGAGCGGATCGCGACCGGCGGCGAGGTCACCGTGCAGGGCAGCGGGACGCTGTGGGCCGCGGCCCCTGCCGCCCTGCTAACGCCCGCGATCTCGGCCGGCGTGCCGTCACCGCTCGCCTCCTCGAGCGCGCAGTACGTCATCGTCACCCATCCGGCGCTCGCCGGAGCCCTCGGCGACCTCGTGGCGCTGCAGCAGGCCCGCGGCCTCTCCACCGAGGTGGTGACGACCGACAGCATCTACGCCGCCTACAGCGACCACGCCACCTCGGCCGAGGCGGTCAGGCAGTTCCTCACCGCCTCCTTCAGGAACCGCACCCTGAAGTACGTGCTGCTGGTCGGCGCCGACACCACCGACCCGTACGACCACCTCGGCCTCGGGTCGATGACGTTCGTGCCGACCGCCTACCTGCCGTTCGTCCAGTACGTGACGTTCTCGCCGACCGACGAGGCGCTGGTCGACGTCGACGGCGACAACGTCGGCGAGGTGCCGATCGGCCGCCTGCCGGCCCGCACGCCCGCCGAGGTGCAGGCGATGGTGGCCAAGATCCTCCTGTGGGAGCAGGACGTCGCACCCTCGGGACGCGCCGCGCTGCTGTCCTCCGGCGCCTCGCGTACCGGCAACGACTTCACGGCCCTCAACACCTCGTACGCCAACGCCCTCGACACCTGGACGACGACGAGGACCGACGTCGACACCATGGGCAGCGCCGCCGTCCGCTCAGCAGTCCTCGCCGCGCTCAACGCCGGCACGCCGCTGGTCAGCTACGTCGGGCACTCCTCGATCGGCCAGTGGGACTTCACGCCGATCCTGAAGTGGCAGGACGTCGCGACGCTGACCAACGCCGGCCGGCCGAACCTCGTCGCCCAGTGGGGTTGCTGGAACGCCTACTACGTGGAGCCCAGCGTCGAGTCGCTCTCCGCCCGCCTGATGCGCGCCCCCGGCGCCGGCGCGGCGGCGGCGATCGGCGCCACCACGCTCACGTCCGAGAGCTCCCACCTCGCCCTCGGCACCCGCTTCTACGCGCGGCTCAACGGCGCCCCGACCACCGTCGGCGACGCCTTCCGCGCCGCGAAGATCGACCTTCTCGGCTCGGGCGCCCCGACCGACGCCCTGCTCGGCATGGCCCTGCTCGGCGACCCCGCGATGAGCGTGCCGAGGTAGCGCATGGCCGTTGAGGGGAGGTCCCGCGACCTCCCCTTGAGTGCCGGAGGAATGGTCATGCGGGTGCAGCCGCGAACCGCGAAGGCGTGACGGAGGGCCGGCCCCTCGCCGGCCCGGACGCCGCCGGGCAGGACCCCCGCGTGGGCGACGGCGCCCACGCTCCCGGATGATGGGGAGCCTTCAGGGCGATCCGGCGCCTTCACCCCTTGAGGGCCGGCGCGCGCGCCGTGTCAGCGGCGCCGTGCCGCAGCGTCGCCGCGGGCGTCGGCAAGAAGCGCCGCCACGACCGCGGGCAGCGCGTCGAGCCGCCGCGGGAACC
The DNA here is from genome assembly GCA_964594125.1 of uncultured Thermoanaerobaculia bacterium. GTDB lineage: Bacteria > Acidobacteriota > Thermoanaerobaculia > Thermoanaerobaculales > Thermoanaerobaculaceae > CAVRZJ01. Next base: position 51,580 of record CAZQLL010000023.1, read on the forward strand.
GGACACGCGCCACCGGCGCCGCGGCCGCCGCGGCGCTGCAGAACGCGAGGTGCCGCTCGAGCAGCGGGGCGTCGAACAGGCGGGCCGCCACCGTGTGCGCCGCGAGCACGACGACGGCCGCGCCGCCCGCGACCGGCGCGAGGCTCACCGGCCCCCGCGCATCGTCCGCCGGGCACAGCTCGTAGACCGCACGCACCGGCACCCGCTCCGGGCGCCCGGCAGCGTACTGGTCGGCGGCCGGCAGCTTGAGCTGCGGGTAATGCGGCAGCGCGGCGAGACCGCCGGTCCCGGTCTCGCAGGGAAGCACGTCGTCGGCCAGCCGCTCGCAGCCGGGCGTCGCGGCGAGCTCCCGCGCGAGCGTCGACTTGCCGGCGCCCGACGGGCCCACGAGCACGACGGCGGCGCCGTCCACCGCGACCGCCCCCGCGTGCAGGGTGAACACGCCGTGGAGCGCCAGCGCCAGCAGCAGGCCGGGCCCGAGGACCGCCTCGGCGAGGTCACCGGGCGCTACGGAGGTCTCCGCCCGGCTCGCGGCGCAGCCGCCCGCCGTGACCAGGAGGGGGGGAAGGTCCGCCACGCGGACGACGTAGGTCGCGGCGGCGCGGCCGCACGACACCCGTGCATGCCGGCCGCACACCCACGCCGTGCCAGCGAACACGGCCGTCTCGTCGGCGGGTACGGCGCGTGCGAGCCGCGCGCTGTGGACCGCGGCATCGGGCCGCGCCGCGAACGGCGCGAGCGAGGCCAGGGCCGTGTCGGCGAGGAGGCGCCGCCCCGCGACACGGAAGGCATGGCGCCTCCGGCTCGCCGAGACCGGCGCCAGCTCGAGCGAAAGGATGCCAGGGAGAGTTTCGGAGGGCGAAGCGCTCTGCCTCGTCACCGCTCAGACTTTGAGGACGCCGGGGTTGCCGCTCTCGCCGAGCCCGGGCGACGGCCCGAGGGTGACGTCGCGGACGTCGCCGTAGCGGATGAGGCGGGGAGAATGATAGGCCTTGCGGGCGGCGCGACACGGCCCGACCGCCCGCTCCTCCTCCACCTTCCTCCCGGCCCGACGTTCCGTCATTCCGCCTCCGCCCGCATCGTCGCGCGTTTCTACCACAACTCAGGCCTCGCTGTCCAGCCACCGGTCGAACAGGACGCAACTGCACAGCACCAGCTCCTCGAGGTCGCCGCCGCACCGGCCGGGGACTCTCGCCGCGACCCACGCCGGGTTGACGAAGCGCTCCCAGCGCGCCACGCCGGCCGCGAGACGCCGCTGCAGTGCCGCCTGCTCGCGGCCGCCCACTCCCCGGCGGAACAGCGCCTCGAGCGAGGTCTTGCCGGCGCGCGTCCGTACCTGATCGGGCAGCAGGCCGCGCATCGCCTCGCGCAGCACCGGTCGGGTGAGCCCCGGCCGGCAGAGCTGCTCGCTCGGCAGCCGCAGCATCAGCTCGACGACCCTCCGGTCGCGGAACGGGTAGCGCAGGTCGATGCCGGCGCTCGCCGCGTGGAACGTCTCGCCGGAAACGCCGCGGGCGGCGAGCAGCCCCAGCACGTTGCGGTGCTGCCCGGGACGCAGTGCGCCGTGCAGCGACGGCGGCCACGGCTCGGCGTCCCCGAGGAGCTCGGCGGCGTAGCGCGTCAGCCACGTCCTGCGGCCGGTCGCCGCGCCCCCGATCCGGCGCACCGCCGCCGGCGCCCGCCGCGGCAGCAGCGCGGCCAGCGCACCCCCGGCGCCGCCGCGCCGCGCCGCCCGCCAGGCGTCCGCCAGCGCGGCGCCGGGCGCGCCGCCGCGCAGGCGCTCCCAGAACCACCCGTGCGTGCCCGCGTAGAGGTGGTCGCCGAACATGCCGCTGAGCAGCACCCGGCACCCGGCCGAGCGCGCGAGCGCGCGGGCGCGCTCCACGAGGCGGCGGTAGAGGTCGTCCTCGGGGGAGTTGGGGTTGCGCCGCCAGAGGTCGATCTCCCGGAGCGGCCACTCGCCGTCGCCCGCGAACTGCAGCGCCTCGAGGCCGCAGTGACGCACCACGGGGTCGATCCAGGCGCGCTCGTCGCAGCTCGGCAGCTCGTCGAAGACCCAGGAGACGGCGGCGATCGCCGGGCGCGGCGCCAGCGCGGCCGCGGTGCCTGCGATCGCGCTCGAGTCGAGGCCGCCCGAGAGCATCACGGCGACCCGGCCGCCGCCGCGGACCTGGGCGGCGACGGCGAGGCGCAGCCGGTCGCGGAACGCCTCGGCGTACTCGCGCGCGTCCGCGACGCGCAGCGGCCGCACCGCCTCCGCGCTCCAGTAGCGGACCGAGGCCGCGCGCCCGCCCTCGACCACGAGCGCGTGCCCCGGCAGCACCTCCTTGACCGCCGCGAAGAACGTCGCGTCGCTGTCGAGCGGGCCGAGGGCGAAGAACTGCGCGATGCGCCGCTCGTCGAGCGCGCCGCTGACGGCGGGGTGCGCGAGCACCGCCTGCTCCTCGGACGCCGCCACGACCGCCTCCGGCGTCATCGCGTAGTAGATCGTGCGGTCGCCGAGCGCGTCGCGCACCAGCGTCAGCCGCCGCTCAGCGACTTCCCACACTGCCGCCGCGAACGCACCGACGACCCGCGCGAACCCGGCGACGCCCCAGCGCGCGTACACCGCCAGCAGCGCCGCCGCGTCGGAGGTCGCCGCGCGCTCGGCGGGAGCGAGCCCGAGCGCCGGCAGCAGTTCCTCGCGGTTGTCGATGCGGCCGTCGCAGGCGATAAAGAAGCGACCCGGCGGATCGGAGAGCGGCTGCGCCTCGCCGGCCTCCTCCGGCGTCGTCCAGAAGTGGCGGTGCCCGAGCGCCAGCGGCCCGGCGGCCACGGCGTGCTCGCCGTCGGGACCGCGGTGCGCGAGCCGTGCGAGCATGCGTCGGAGCGCCGCCGTGTCGGCCGGCGATCCGTCGCACCGCAGGACGGCGGCGATCCCGCTCACTGCGGCATCATAAGCGCGGGATCTCCGAGCAGCGTCCAGCCGAGCTGGACGCCGACGGCGCCCGGCCGCTGGCGCGCGAGCGCGCGCTTCGCGGCCAGCACCGCCGCGCCGAGGCGGACCGCGCCCGGCGCGGCGAGCTCGCCGGCGAGCAGGTTCGCCAGCGCGCGCTGCGCGGTGTCGCTGGCGAGCGAGGTCGTGCCGAGCACCGCGGCGGCGCCGCCGCACGGCGACACCAGCATCGCCACGCCGAGCGAGTCGGACAGCGGCGAGACGAAGTAGGTGTTCCAGCACGCCCACTGCACGGCCACGGTGGGCCGGTCCGCGTTCGAGAGCGAGCCGACGTCGGCGAGAGAGAGCACGGGATCCTGGCTCCAGCTCGACGGGCCCGAGTGGCCGACGAACGTGATGAGTGCGGCACCGCCGCGGATTCCCGAGAGCAGCAGCTCGCGGGCGGCCGCCGGCGGCATCTCGTCGAGGTAGATGCGCTCACGGCGCCACCCGGGGCCGAGGCGCGCCGCGGCCTCCTCGCTGACCCTGAGGTACCAGAGCGCCTCGCCGGGGCGGCTGCGATCGGCGACGAGCACGGCGCTGCGGGGCCCGCCCGCGCGCTCGTAGGCCAGCGTCTTGGCGACCACGGCGGCGAGCTCCTCGCGGGTGCGCACCGGCAGACGGCCGATCGCGAGGTCCGGCACGCCGTCCCTGTCGAGGTCGGCGAACGCCGGGTCCACCGGCGCGAAGCGCACGACCTCGTCGGTGGCGGCGTACAGCGACGGGATGAAGCTGCGCGCGCCGGCGCCGGTGTAGCCGTGGTAGTCGTAGGTGTCGCCGCCGACCAGCAGCACGTACTCGGTGCCGCGCGACCGCGCCGCGTCGGCGATGTAGTCGCGGATCGCCTCCGGGTCGACGATCCCGTGGGAGTACGCCGCGTAGACGTCGCGCACGTCGGCGGCATTGACGGCCAGCCCCTGCGCCCGCCGCGCCGCGAGCAGCGGCGCCAGGCCGTCGATGAAGTCGGGGTGGGCGATTGCGAGATACTGCGCCGGCCCGGCGAGCAGCGTCCCGGTGCTCCTGGCGGCGGCCACGCGCGGCGCCGCGATCGCCGCCGGGCCGGCGACGAGATAGCGCGCCTCCCCGCCGTCCCCGGGCACCTCGGCGATCCATCCGCCGGCGCCGTCGGGCCGCGTGCGGACGCCCTCGAGGCGGGCGAGGCCGGCGCCCGTGCGCCGGTAGGCGACGACGTCGCGGTCCGCGAACCCCGGCACGTCGAAGCGCGCCGCGGCGCCCGTGAAGTCGGCGGCGTCGTCCCGCGCGCGGATCGCCCGCGTGTAGGTTGCGGCATAGCCCTGCAGGTGGACGACGTCGAACGGCGTGCCGAGGTCGGCGGGCAGGCGCAGCACCATCCGGTTGCCGGCCGCCTTGAGACCTCCCGCCGGGACGGCGATCACCGCCCGATGGGCGGCGAGCCCGTCGAAGCGGATGTCCGCCACCGTCCTGCCGCTGAGCGCCACCTCCACATGATGGTCGGGGTCCACCGGCAGCGCGACACCGCCGAACAGGTCGACCGTCAGCGTCCCGGCGCCGTCGCCGGCGAGGCCCGGGAGGTCGAACTCGAAGGTCCACTCGCCCGGGGCCGACGTGACCAGCATCCGGGTATCGAACCACGGGTCGGCGGTCGGGCTGGCGAAGGCGTACTCGCGCCGCACCCCGAGCGGGCGCGTCGCGGTCACGGTGGCGACCGGCGCCGTCTCCCCCGGCGGCGGGCGCCTGTCCACCGCCACCCGTGCCGGCGCATCCTCGACGGTCAGGCGATACACGTTCTCGCGGGTGTAGGCGGAGTCGGCTGCCTCGCCGACGAGCTCGATGAAGGCCCCCGGCCCGAACGCGCCGCCGCCGGCGACGTGGATCGGGACCGGCGCTCCCCGGTGTGAGAGCCCGAGCCGGGCGGCGCGCACGCCCAGCAGGTCGCACCCCGCGTCGCGCACCTGCTCGTAGCTCACGCGGTACACGCCGCGGCGGTCGAGCCTGAGCTCGATCGGCGCGGCGCACGGCGGGGCGACGGGATCGGCGGCGCCCGCAGCAGCCGGCAGTCAGAGGTCGCCGGGGCCGTCCGTGGCGCCGCCGCTCTCCTCCCGTGCCGGCGCCGCCGCCGGGGCGCCGCCCTCGAGCAGCGCGAACGCGCGGTGCCCGGTCGCGTGGCCGACACGGTCCACGTCCTCGACGAAGAACTCGGTGATTCCCGCCGGGACGTCGAGGGTGACGGCGTAGCGCTGCGGCTCGAGGCCGCCGCCGGCCGTCGGGATCAGCGCCGCGTTGAGGCGCTGCCAGGTCCCCGCGGCTGTCCTGCCGTGGATGTTGAAGCCGACGTTGCCGACCTCGGACGCCGTGGTCCACTCGAAGCGCACGCGCGCGCCGTCGCGGGTCGCGGCGAGCGCCGCGATCGTCACCGGCATCGTTCCCGCGCTGACCTCGAAGTCCTCGATCTCGCCGGTCGCCGCGAACCCGGTCGGCGCCTGCGCCTGCCCGGCGGCGTTGGCGAGGCGGAATCGCGCGTAGGTCGAGGTCGTGCCGCCGCAGTTGGCGGGCACCGAGCTCCAGGTGACGGCGAACAGCCCGTTGGTGGTACCGTTGGGGACCGCCACGGTCGCCGACTCCTCGTTGGTGTTGTCGTCGAAGTCGCCGTCGCGGGTCCAGTCGACGAAGCCGACCAGCGAGGCGGCGGCGCCCGACGTGTTGGTGGCGCGCACGTTGACGGTGTAGCTGCCGGTCTGCGGACACGCCGGGAAGGAGATCAGGAGGTTGCCGCTCCCGTCGCGCGGCGCGCCGTCCTCGTCGTCGACCGCGGGGCTCTTCATGGTGGCGGCGCAGTCGACCTGCAACGCCCCCGAGTTCCGGACGATGCGCAGCCAGCCAAGGTTGGTGACGCCGGTCGGCACCTCGAAGTCGTAGTAGCGATCGGGGCCGGGATCCTCGTCGTCTGGGTCCTGGACCGTAAGGGCGACCGTGCTCGCCGCGCACCCGCTGTTGGCCGCCGAGCAGAACGACAGCGTGGCGGCTTCGTCAGCACCGTCGCCGTCTCCCGAGCGGGCGCGGATGCGGAACCAGTCGCCGGTGCTCATCGAGGAGGCGAACTGCAGCGAAAGACGGTCGTTATTGCCGATGTCGCCCGTCCAGGTGCCGTTACACGCGCCGACGGCGTTGGCCGGCGTGCCGCCGACCCCGGCGTTGTTCTGAGCGCTCGCGGTCTCGTAGGTGGCGCCGCCGTTGCTCTGGTCGTCGTCGACGGTCGCCGCGGGGTTCCCGACGTACGCGGTGTCGAGGTCGAGCGCGTCGCCCAGGCGCAGGCCCGCGAGGATGCGATGGCTGGCGGATCCGTAGCTCAGCGGCGCGTCGCCGTAATCGAGGATGGCGTCGGCGGGCGCCGCGATCGTCCCCAGGTCGAGCGCGTAGGGGTCGCCGGAGTTGGTGGAGAACTGCCCCCAGACGCCGACGATCCTGGTGCCGTCGAGGGTGTAGACGAGCGCGCCGGTCATGTCCTGGTCGAAGTCCAGCAGGCGCACGGTGTCGAGGCCGCCGACGACGTAGGAGGCCGGCGACCGCGGCCCGGCGAGGCCGTCGAAGTCGACGTAGATCGTGATGTTCGCGCTCGTCGCCGCCACCGGGGTGACGAACACCGCGCTGCGGTCGGCGGTGAGGTCGTACCCGCCTTCGGTGTTCTGCCCGCAGGCGCCGCCCGTGCAGCCGACGCCCTCGGGAATGATGATCGACTCCGTGGTCAGCGACGTCGGCACCAGGGGCACGCCCCAGTCGTCGATCACCTCGCCGATCACGCTCACCCCCCAGAAGCTGGTTCCTGCCGGCGAGGTGAAGCGCACGCCGTTGTTCGCCGGGACGTTCAACCAGTTGGTCGCTCCTTGAGTGAGCGTGTTGGTGGCGTTGACCGTGATACTGCCCGTCGTGTTGTTGCCGAATGTGTAGCTCACCGTGGTAGCGCTCGCGGCCCACAGGAAGACGCGTTGGACCTTGGGATACGTCCCATCGGTGAAGTCGCCGTTGATGCCGGCGAGCACGTAGTCGTTGGTCCATTGGCCGACCGGCAGCATCGCCTCCCAGCGCATCTCGTAGCTGGAACCGATGTCACCGGTCACGATCATGCCGCCGACCGGCGCGGTGGCGGTGATCCGGTCGCCGCGGTTGAGGCCGGTGAGCCGCAGGCTCGCTCCCTGGTTGATGGTGCCCTGCGCGGCGCCGTTGAGAGAGATCGTGGTGCTGTCCTGCGTCGCGAGGAAGTACCCTTCCGCCAGCTCCCAGTCGTTGCCGGACGGGGTGCTGCCGGTGACGTTGACGCCCACCGGCATGCGGAATTCGGTGCCGTACGCGGCGGTGCTCACCACCTCGGTGCCGCCGGCGAACACCGTGCCGATGTTGGTGGGGTAGGCGCCCATCACGACGCCGGCGCGGCCCACCACGGCGAACTTGTCGCCGCCGTTGAAACCGCTGGTGTTGAGGAGCTGGATGACCGAGCCGGAGTTCAGCACGTCGGTGGAGAACCCGGGCGGAATGCCGTTCGCGGCGTTGCCGTCGCCCCAGATCTGCGTCCCGTCGAGATTCCCCGGGTTGGCGTAGATGCTGCTCGGCGCGACGATGTTGGCCTCGTACCCGTTCTCCGCCTGGTCGTAGTAGATGATCGTGTCGTTGTTCGCTACGGCGATCTTGGTGGTCCGCAGGATCACGTTCGGGTTGGTGCCCACGCCGGTGTTGATGGCGTACAGCGTCTGGATCAGTTGCGCCTCCGGGAGCGGCAGGTAGAAGACCTGATCCTGCGCGCCGGCGGCGCCGGCCGCGAGCAGCGCCACGACGGCGGCGGCGCCGCGCCTCATCCTGGCGCGGCAACCCGAACGAACGCGGGCAGCGAGGTGGCTACGCTCCATGACGCCCTCCCGTCACACTCGGCACGTCTGTGCGGTGCGGACTTTTCGGATTGTGACCGGTCGTCTCCTCGAAATCAACCGCTTCCCCGCGCGGAAACCGCCGGCGGTCCGCTGCGTAAACCGAGGCGTCGTGGCCGCCCCGATCCACCACCCCCGCATGTCGTCGCGGCGCGCGCAGGCTCTTGCCCCGCCGACGGGTGAGGGCTGCCGGCGCGGCGGGGTGAAGGCGCCGGATTGCCTTGAAACGCCCCCATCATCGGGGAGCGTGGGCGCCCTCGCCCACGCGGAGGTTCTGCCCGGCGACGTTTGGGCCGGCGAGGGAGCCGGCCCACCGCCATGCTTTCATCGTTCGCGCGTGCGGCGGCGCCCGCATGAGTATTCACCCCGGCGCGCGAGGAGACAGCGCGAGACCTCCCCTCCAGGAGTAGGTCAGCGCGGGCGCAAGCCCGCGCGGAGAAGGCCGCGGTGACGCCAGCGTCTGGTTCTACGCCGGGACGGCTCCCCCGACCGGCACGCACCGGCCCGCCGGGCCGGGCCCTGGCTTGCCTTGCGGCAGCGCTCGTGGCTTCACTCGCGGCGCCGGCGCGGGCGCAGGCGCCGCCGCCGGAGCGGCGCGTGCACGAGGTGCGGCGGGCGGCGGGCGAGATCAGGGTCGACGGCGACCTCGGCGACCCGGGATGGGCCGGCGCCGACGTGATCGTCGCGGACGTAGAGACCTACCCGGGCGACAATCTGCCGTCGCCGGCGAGCGCCGCGTGTCGCCTTGCCTACGACGAGCACACGCTGTACGTGGCGATCCATGCCTTCGACCCCCAGCCGACGCAGATCCGCGCCCACTACTCCGACCGCGACGGCGCGTTCGAGGACGACTTCGTCGGCGTGGTGCTCGACACCTTCGACGACGAGCGGCGCGCCTACGAGTTCTTCGTCAACCCGCTCGGGGTGCAGATGGACCTCGTGAAGGACGACGTGTCGCGCGACGAGGACTCGTCGTGGGACGCGATCTGGGCCTCGGCCGGACGCATCGGCGCCGACGGCTACGCGGTGGAGATGGCGATTCCGTTCGCCCAGCTCCGGTTCCCGCCCGGCGGCGGACGCCAGCGGTGGGGGATCGATGTCGTCCGCATCTGGCCGCGCGACCAGCGCTACAGCATCCACTCGCAGCCGCTGAACCGCGACCGCAACTGCTACCTGTGCCAGCTCTCGCGTCTCGCCGGCCTGGAGGGGGCGCGTCCGGGGCGCAGCCTGGAGCTCGACCCCACGGTCACCGCGGTGCGCGACGAGTCGCGCGACCCGTTCCCCGGCGGCGAGCTGGAGAGCGCCGGCACCGACGTCGAGGCCGGGATCACCGCCCGCTGGGGGGTCACCCCCAACGTCACGCTCGCCGGCACCATCAACCCCGACTTCTCGCAGGTCGAGGCCGACGCGGCGCAGCTCGACGTCAACACGCAGTTCGCCCTCTTCTACGAGGAGAAGCGCCCGTTCTTCCTCGAGGGTGCGGACTTCTTCACCACGCCCGTCACGGCGGTGTACACGCGCACCGTGGCCGACCCGGCGTGGGGCGTCAAGGCGTCGGGCAAGGTCGGCCGCCAGGCGTTCGGGGTGTTCGTCGCGCGCGACGAGACGACGAACATCCTGCTCCCCGGCAAGGACGGTTCGGACCTCACCGCGCTCGATGGCGAGAGCGTCGCGGCGGTCGCGCGCCTGCGCCACGACCTCGGCTCCAACTCGACCGTCGGCGCGCTGGTGACCGCGCGCCGGGGCGACGGCTACGAGAACACCCTCGCCGGCATCGACGCGCAGCTCCAGGCGTCCGCCGCGGACCGCGTGGTGGCGCAGGCGCTGTACTCGGCGACCGCGTACCCGGAGGAGCTCGCTGCGGCGCAGGGCCAGCCCGCGGGCACGCTCGACGGCCTGGCCGCCACGCTTGCGTACCGCCACAACACACGCGACTGGCACTGGGATGCGGAGATCGAGCGCTTCGACGCGGAGTTCCGGGCCGACCTCGGCTTCGTGCCGCAGGTCGACTACCGCCAGGGCAGCGCCGGCGTCGAGCGGACCTGGTGGGGCGGGCCTGACGACTGGCACAGCCGGATCGAGCTCGGCGGCGACTGGGAGTACAGCGAGGGCGGCGACGGGCGGCTGCTCGAGCGTGAGGTCGAGACGTGGCTGTTCGTCGGCGGGCCGCTGCAGTCGGCCATGATCGCCGCGATCGGCCACCGCGACCGCGCCTACAACGGCGTGCTGTTCGACCAGGAGTTCGTGCACCTCTCCGGAGCCGTCCGGCCGAGCGGCGCCGTCTCGCTCGAGCTGAGCGGGAGCTGGGGCGACCACATCGACTACGCCCACACGCGGCCCGGGCGGCGGCTGCGGGTCGAGCCCGAGGCGACCCTGCGCATCGGCCGCCACCTGCGGCTGTCGGGCGCCTGCCTGTACGAGCGCTTCACGGTCGACGCCGGCCAGTTGTACGAGGCGAAGCTGCCGCAGCTCCGCGCCGTCTGGCAGTTCTCCCTGCGCACGTTCCTGCGCGTGGTCTCGCAGTACACCGAGGTGACGCGCGATCCTGCGCTCTACGACGACCCGGTCAGCGCGACCGAGCGCGACCTCTTCAACCAGGTGCTGCTGTCCTACACGCTCAACCCGCAGACGGTGGTGTTCCTCGGCTACTCGGACCGCGCCGCCGGTTTCGAGGAGGGCGCCGACAGCGTCGACCTGACCACCGCCGCTCGCACCGTGTTCGTCAAGCTCGGCTACGCCTGGCTGCCCTGACGGCCGGCCGCTACGGGACCCCCATCCGGCACGGACGTGCCTGCACCACGCGCAGACGGCGTTGCGGCCGCCCGGCGGGCGGCCGTGGTGCGGACCTGCAGCGACTTCGACGGCCGGCCGGCGGCCGGCCGCTACACAACCCCGATCAGCGTGGACGTCGTCGCGGCCGGCCGCTACGGCTTCGGGGGGAACGTCGAGAGCATTTCGGCGAGCGCATTGAACAGCTTCTTCTGGAGCTTGTCGGGCTCGCCGACGGGGACCATGCCGTAGGCGCTCGCCCGCCAGAGCAGCGCCTTGGTCTTCGCGTCGCGCATCCCGATGACGACGCCGGCCTCCTTGAAGTCGGAGCGCCCGGCGGACAGCATCAGCCCGTCGTAGGCACCCCATGTCGTCCACACCACCGCGCCCACGGGCACGACGTCGCGGTCGACGGTCGGGCCGGCCTCGGGGGAGAGCCCGATCAGCAGCGACGGGTTCTCCTTGTCGAGCGTCATCCCCTTCTTCGCGAGGTCCTCGGCGATGAACTTCTCGGCGAGCCGCTGGCGGAAGAAGTCGTCGAGCTGCCGGTCCTCGCGAAACGCGAACGTCTTGTAGGAGGAGAAGTCGACCGACGTGTCCCACGACGAGCCGATCCTCGTCTTTGTGGACGTCGCGCACCCCGCCAGCAGCGCCGCGAGCGTCACCGCCACCCCGGCCGCCGGCACCGCCCGCCTCGAGCCACCCCGCATGGACGCTCCCTCCGCCGGCTGCGCGGCGCCGACCGTGGCGCCGGTGCCACGCGCGCCGCGGCCGCCGTCCCGACCGGTCGCCGCCGCCGATTGTCCCCCACCGCGCTCACGGAGACAAGGGAGCCGGCCTCCCGCCCTTGACGTCTCCCGGCCCAAAGCTATATTGAGGGAAAAGACACCTGCCGTGGCGTTCCGCCCACCTCGCGCCTCGCCCTCCGGCCGGGAGGCTCTCATGGCCGTCGTCACCCCCCTGACCCGCGCCGAGTTCCTCAAGGCCGGCGCCGCTGCGGCGGGCGCGGCGCTGCTCGGCGGCCGGCGCCCCGCCGGCGCCGACGCCGGATTCGCCGACACCGTGCTCACCGGCGGCACGGTCGTCACCATGGACGCCGCCGACACCACGGCGCAGGCGATCGCGATCAAGGACGGCCTCGTGCTCGCGACCGGCAGCGACGCCGCCGTCCTCGCGCTGGCCGGCCCGGCGACGCAGCGCATCGACCTGCGCGGGCGCACCCTTACGCCGGGGCTGATCGACTCGCACCTGCACTTCCAGGTGGTGCCGCAGTTCGGCGGCTTCTACGTCGACTTCACGCCGCCCAACGCCACCTCGGTCGCCGAGATGCAGGAGAAGCTCGCCGAGGAGACGGCGAAGGTGCCCGAGGGCACGTGGATCATGGCCGTCTACATGAGCCTGGCGGAGGGCAGGCCGCCGACCCGGCAGGAGCTCGACGTCGCGTCGCCGCACCACCCCGTCTTCATGATGCAGCTCGCCGGCCACTTCGCGACCGCCAACTCGGCGGCGCTGGCGGCGGCCGGGATCACCGCGGCCACGGCGAACCCGGTCGGCGGCATCCTCGAGCGCGACGAGCACGGCGAGCTGACCGGCCTCCTGTACAACCACCAGGCGATGGACATGGTGCGGCGGTGGGCGCCGCGCTACGGCGACGACCGCACGATCGAGGGGATCATCACCACGCAGCCGCTGTTCGCCTCCGTCGGCGTCACCTCCTACCACGACACCAACGTCCGCGGCGCCAACGTGATCGCCGACTACCAGCGGGTGGCGCGGATGGGCAAGCTGTCGCTGCGCTCGACGCTGTACTTCACCCTCGAGTACCCGACCGACCTCCCCATCGCGCTCGAGCAGCTCGAGCACTACGAGGATCCGTTCTGCCGGCTCGCGGGCGCGAAGTTCCTGATCGACGGGCAGGCGACCACGTTCTACTGCTACGAGCCGCACAACGGGGTGACGTGGCAGACCACGACGTGGGAGCCGGCGAAGTTCAAGCAGGCGGTGCGGGAGCTGCACGCCGCCGGGATGCAGGTGGCGGTGCACTGCGGCGGCGACGCCGCGCTCGACCTCGCGCTCGACGCCTTCGAGGAGGCGATGAACGCCCACCCGCGCTCCGATCCGCGCCACCGCATCGAGCACTGCATCCTCTCCAAACCCGCCTCGACGCAGCGCATGAAAGACCTCGGCGTGTGCATCTCGACGCAGCCGCAGTTCATCCGCATGTCCGGCGACTACTACCCGTCGATCTTCGGCGACGAGCGCATGAACCGGGTGATCGTCACCCGCGAGTGGCTCGACGGCGGGGTGCCGGTGGCGGTCAGCTCCGACGCGCCGACGACGCCGTGGTACCAGCCGCAGGTGGCGCTGGCGATGGCGGTGGCGCGCCGCACGCCGAGCAACGCGCAGGTGGGCGCCGAGCAGGCGATGACCATCCAGGAGGCGCTGCGCGCGCACACGATCACGGCGGCCTACCTCGCACACGAGGAGGCGATCAAGGGCTCGCTGGAGCCCGGCAAGCTGGCCGACCTGGTGGTCTGGACACGGGATCCCTACACACTGACGCTCAAGGACCTGCAGCTCGCCACCGTCGACCTCACGATGGTCGGCGGCGTGCCCGTCTACCAGGGCCCGCGCGAGCCCCGCCGGCGGCTGCGCTCGTAGCCCTGCGCTCCGGGCGCTGCGGCGCCCGACCCCGGGGCGGTGACTGTGAGAATGACGAGCGCAGATGTGGGGCGCACGCCGGAGCGCGCGCTGGCGCACTCCTGCACGACCGCATCAGCCGGCGCGGAGCGCCGGCCCCCCAGTCGCCGCGCGGATCAGGTCCGGCCCGATGTCATTGGTCGGGACGGCGCCCGACGGGATCGGAGGCCGGCCGCCCGGCGGGCGGCCGCTGCACAGTCCTTCTTCTCCGGCCTCGCGACGGTCGCGCGGCGCAGCGACACTGCCGTCGCCTGTCGCCGAGGCGGGCGGCCGCAGCAGCGCGCCCGCCTCGGCTCGTAGCGGACGCCTGCCGCGGTATGATCCCTGCCTCGAGGAGGGGGGCTCCGACGCGCTACCGCTGCCTGGTCATCGACCACGACGACACCGCCGTCGACAGCACGGCGAGCGTCCACTACCCCGCGCACGTGCGCGGGATGGAGCTGCTGCGCCCGGGACAGACGCCGGTCGACCTCGACACCTGGTTCTGCCGCAACTTCGATCCCGGGATCCTGGCGTTCCTCACCGGGGAGATCGGCTTCACCCCCGAGGAGATGGAGGTCGAGTACGGGATTTGGCGCGAGTTCACCACCACCCGCATCCCGCGCTTCTTCCCCGGCTTCCTCGAAGCCCTGGCGGCGTTCAAGGCGCACGGCGGCCGCGTCGTCGTGGCCTCTCACTCCGAGACCGAGAACATCCTTGCCCACTACCGTGCCGCCGGCGACGGCGCCGGTCCGCTCCCCGACCTGGTCTTCGGGTGGGAGCTGCCGCACGAGCAGCGCAAGCCGGCGCCCTTCCCGGTGCTCGAAGCGATGCGCCGGTTCGCGCTCGCCCCGCACGAGGTGCTGGTGGTCGACGACCTCAGGCCGGGGATCGAGATGGCGCGCGCCGCCGGCGTCGACGCGGCGGCGGTCGGCTGGGCGCACGACATCCCGCTCATCCGCAACTGGATGCAGCGCAACTGCGTCGCCTACTTCGCCGCGGTCGCCGAGTTCCGCGAGTTCGTCCTGCGCTAGAGAGAGGCGCCGGCTACCTCGCCGCGCTCGGCATGCCGCCTGGGCAACGCCGTCCCGCGGTGCGGCGCGGCGACCTCGGCGCGGTGGCCGGACGCGCGCGCCGAGCGTATTCTTCGGTCGGATGATGGAGGCAGGGGCACAGCACCTGGTGCTCGCGTTCGGGATCACGCTGCTCGCCGGCCTCGCCACCGGGGTGGGCAGCGCCATCGCCTACTTCGCCCGCCACACCAACCTGTCGTTCCTGGCGGTCTCGCTCGGGTTCTCGGGCGGCGTGATGCTCTACGTCTCGTTCACCGAGATCCTGCGAAAGGGCGAGGCGATGCTCGCGGCGCTGCACGGCGAGCGCGCCGGGGCGTGGTACGCCGCCGGCGGGTTCTTCGTCGGGCTCGCCGTCATGGCGCTCGTCGACTGGTTGGTGCCCGGCGAGAGCAACCCGCACGAGCCGACGCCGCGCGGCGAGCTCGACGCCTACCAGGCGCACCCCGACGCCCGCGTGCCGTCCGACAAACTGCTGCGCATGGGCCTTTTCTCGGCGCTGGCGATCGCGGTCCACAACTTCCCCGAGGGGATCGCGACGTTTCTCGCGGCGCTCGAGGACCCGCACCTCGGCGTCGCGATCGGCATCGCGGTGGCGATCCACAACATCCCGGAGGGGATCGCGGTGTCGGTACCGATCTTCTACGCCACCGGCAACCGCCGGCGGGCGTTCTCCCTCTCGTTCCTGTCGGGGCTCTCCGAGCCGGTGGGCGCCGCCGTCGGCTACCTGCTGCTGCGCGCGTTCTTCACCGAGAGCGTGATGGGCCTGACGTTCGCGCTCGTGGCCGGGATCATGGTGTACATCTCGCTCGACGAGCTGCTCCCCACCGCGCGCGAGTACGGCGCCGGCCACCAGGTGCTCGGCGGGCTGCTCGCCGGCATGGCGGTGATGGCGCTGTCGCTGCTGCTCCTCAAGTAGGTCGCCCGCGGGATCCGCGAGAAGAGACACGTGCCCCGGAGCCTGAAGGCCACCGGGAGGGCCGCCGCCCCCGCCGGACCGGACTCCGCCCACCCGGGCGACCGCGCGAGCGGGGCGCCCGCGCTCCCACCTTAACGAATGGACCTTCCGCACACCCAGTGGTGCCGACAGCTCCGGTGGGGCGGCCGGACGCGAGACGACCCGCGGCCGCGAGCCGCGGGTCGTCTCGTGGTTCGTCTGTCCGCGCGCCGCGCGGGCGCGGCCTACTCCTCGCTCGCGAGGAGCCGGTCGATGATCGCGTTGAGCGTCGAGCTCGGACGCATCGCCGCGTTCGCCCGGGCGTCGTCCGGAAGGTAGTACCCGCCGATGTCGACCGGCTTCCCCTGCGCAGCGAGCAGCTCCTGCGCGATCTTCGCCTCGTTCGCCGCGAGCTCCTGCGCCGCCGGCGCGAAGCGCGCCGCCAGCTCGGGGTCGTCGGTCTGGGCGGCGAGCGCCTGCGCCCAGTACAGCGCGAGGTAGTACGACGAGCCGCGGTTGTCGATCTCGCCGACCTTGCGCGACGGCAGCTTGCCGTTCTCGAGGTAGGCGCCGATCGCGGTCTCGAGCGTCGCGGCGAGCACCTTGGCCCTGGCGCTCCCCGAGCGCTCCGCGGCCAGCTCGAACGACGGCACCAGGGCGCAGTACTCGCCGAGCGAGTCCCAGCGCAGGTGCCCCTCCTTGAGGAACTGCTCGACGTGCTTGGGCGCGGAGCCGCCGGCGCCGGTCTCGAACAGGCCGCCGCCGTTCATCAGGCGCACGATCGACAGCATGCGCGCGCTGGTGCCGAGCTCGAGGATCGGGAACAGGTCGGTGAGGTAGTCCCTGAGGACGTTGCCGGTCACCGCGATGGTGTCCTCGCCGCGGCGGACGCGGTCGAGCGAGAAGCGCATCGCGTCGACGGGCTTCATGATGCGGATGTCGAGCCCCGCGGTGTCGTGCCCGGGCAGGTACGCCCGCACCTTCCTGACGATCTCGCGGTCGTGGGCGCGGCCCTCGTCGAGCCAGAACACCGCCGGCGCGCCGGTGGCGCGGGCGCGGTCCACCGCCAGCCCGATCCAGTTGCGGATCGGCGCGTCCTTGACCTGGCACATGCGGAAGATGTCGCCCGGCTCGACCCGCTGCTCGAGCAGCACCGCGCCGGCCGCGTCGATCACGCGCGCCGTGCCGGCCGCCGGCGCGATGAATGTCTTGTCGTGCGAGCCGTACTCCTCGGCCTTCTGCGCCATCAGCCCCACGTTCGACACGTTGCCCATCGTCGCCGGGTCGAACTGGCCGCGCCGCTTCGCGTCCTCGACGATCTCCGCGTACATCGTGGCGTAGCAGCGGTCCGGCACCATCGCGATGCAGTCCTGCAGCTCGCCCCTGGCGTTCCACATCTTGCCGCCGTCGCGCACGACGTTCGGCATCGATGCGTCGACGATGACGTCGTTCGGCACGTGCAGGTTGGTGATCCCCTTGCGGGAGTCGACCATCGCCAGCGCCGGCCGCGTCTCGTATACCCGCGCGATGTCGGCCTCGATCTCGGCCTTCTTTTCGGCGGGCAGGCGGTCGAGGCGCGCGAGGATGTCGGCGAGGCCGTTGTTGACGTTGGCGCCGATGCTCCTGAGCGTCTCGGCGTGCTTGTCGAGCGCGTCCTTGAAATATACCGACACGCAGTGGCCGAACATCACCGGGTCGGAGACCTTCATCATCGTCGCCTTGAGGTGCAGCGAGAGCAGGACATCGTCCCGCCGCGCCGCCTCGATCTGCTCGGCGTAGAAGGCGCGCAGCGCGGCGACGTGCATCACCGCCGAGTCGATCACCTCCCCGGCCTGGAGCGCCAGCCCGTCCTTCCACACGGTGACGGCGCCGTCGGCGCCCGTGTACTCGATGCGCACCGCGGTGGGGCCCGCGACGGTCGTCGATGTCTCGGTGCCGTAGAAGTCGCCGCCCGACATGTGCGCGATGCGCGTCTTCGAGCCCGAGGGCGGCCACGGCTTCATCATCCGATGCGGGTTCTTCTGCGCGAACCGCTTCACGGTCGCGGCCGGCCGGCGGTCGGAGTTCCCCTCGCGCAGCACCGGGTTCACCGCCGACCCGAGGCACGCCGCGAAGCGCCTCGCCAACGCGCGCTCCTCGTCGGTTTTCGGCTCCTCTGGGTACTCGGGAATGTCGTACCCCTTCGCCCGGAGCTCCTTGATCGCCGCCACGAGCTGCGGCACCGTGGCCGAGATGTTGGGCAGCTTGATGATGTTGGCGTCCGGGCTCTTGGTGAGCTCGCCGAGGCGTGCGAGGTGGTCCGGTAGCCGCTGCGCCTCGGTCAGCCGCTCGGGAAAGGTGGCGATGATGCGGCCGGCGAGAGAGATGTCGGCGGTCTCGATCTCGATGCCGGTCCCCTTCGTGAAGGCCTGCACGATGGGGAGCAGCGCGTAGCTCGCCAGCGCCGGTGCCTCGTCGATCTTGGTCCAGACGATCTTCGCTGTCTTCATGGCCCGCCCTCGCAGGGTCAGTGGATTGGCCGCCGGAGCGGCAGCGAAGTGTAGCGCCTCCGCGAAGGTTTGTCAGGTGGCGGTCATGGCGGTGCGCGCGGGTGCGAGTGTATCTGTTCCCCGGCTCCAGAGAGGCACCGCGGTGGGGTGAAGGCGCCGGATATCTTGAAAGTCGCCCCGCATCCGAACGCGCGGGGGCCCTCGCCCATGCGACGGCGGTGTTCAGCAGCGCCCGGGCCGGCGAGGGCGTCGGCCCTCCCACGCAGTTTCATCGTCCCCGGGTGCGGCTGCGCCCGCATGGCGATTCACTCCGGCGGCGAGGGTAGGCCGCGAGACCTCCCCTCAAGGAGACCGCACGTCGGCGAGAGCTGGGAAGCCGCCGCGGCGCGCTCGTCCGCGTCCGCCGCCGCGAAGGGGAAGAGGTCGCGCCTCCGCTCGTACGACCGCAGCGCCGCGGCCGTGGCCGGCGACACGGGCTCGACGAGCGGCGCTATCGAGGCGATCTCGAAGTCGAAGATCTGCGCCCGCGACACCACCTCGACCGCGAGTGCGGGCGGCCCGGCGAACGGCGGCTTGGCGGGCGGGAACAGCGCCTCGGCCATGCGCCGGTTCGGGTCGACGACTTCGACGCGCTCCCGGGCGAGCGGACGCAGCGCGTCCAGGAAGCCCGCCGCCAGGTAGCCGTAGTGGGTGCAGCACAGCCCGGCGACGATCGCGTCGCCGCGGTGCGCCATCCGGCCGACGGCCTCCGCGGCGAACCCCTCCACCATCGCCCGCACGGCGGCGCCTGCCGGGGCGATCTCGATCTCGCGCGCGAGCAGCGGGCATGCCTGCTCGACGATGCGGTCGGGCGCGACGCCGCGCGCGAGCAGCAGCGCCCGGTGGGCGCCGGCGGCGATCGTGGTCTCGGTGGCGAAGACGATGGCGGTGCCGCCGGGGGTTTCGCGGAGCCGTTCGGCGAGCAGCTCCGCCCCGAGCTCCACGATGCCGAGCGTCGGCACCGCGGCGGCGGCGCGGGTCTGCGGGAGCAGGACCGAGAGGGTGTTGCAGGCGACCAGCAGCGCGTCGGGCCGGAACGCGCGCACCATGCCGGCGAGGGCGGCGTCGAACACCCGCACCTTGCCCGCGTGCGACGCAAAGGTGTTGTAGCCGCGCCGCGCCTCCGGCAGCGCGCTGGCGAAGACGAGGCGCAGCGCGCGGTACGCGCGGGTCGCGCGCGCCAGCCGCTCGATCTCCGCGGCCACCGCGAGGCCGCCAAGCCCCGAGTCGGTCACCACGACCGTGAGCGACTCCCGTCCCGCAACCGGCGCGAGCGCGTCCACCGCGGCGGATCATACCCCGGCGCCCGACCGCGCATGCGGCGCGCTCTCCCTGCCCGCCCTGCCAGGGGAGGCGGCGCGCCGCCTCCTCCGGCCCCCCGGCGGGCGTGTCGCGCCGCTGGCGACGAGCGGTGACCTCCCCGGACGCGACACTAATGGGGATGGAGGTGGCGCAGGGTGTGCGGCTTCTCGAGGCTGTGCCGGAGCATCAGCGCCTCATCCGAGAGCACCTCGACCGCCGGACCGTGCGCGACGAGGCGGCCGCCGTCGAGCACCAGCACCCGCGAGCACAGCTCGACGACCAGCTCCAGGTCGTGGGTGGCGATCAGCGTGGTGATCGGGATGCGCCGCAGCAGCTCCCTGAGCTCGCGGCGGCCCCTCGGATCGAGGCTCGACGAGGGTTCGTCGAGCACGAGGACCGACGGGTCGCAGGCCAGCACACCGGCGAGGCAGACCCGTCGCTTCTCGCCGGCCGAGAGGCGGTGGGGCGAGCGCTGCTCGAAGCCGGCGAGCCCCACCGTCGCGAGAGCCCGGCCGACCCGCTCCCCCACCTCGGCCTCGCCGAGGCCGAGCTGCTCCGGCCCGAACGCCACGTCCTCGCGGACCGTGGGGCAGAAGAGCTGGTCGTTGGGGTCCTGGAACAGCAGGCCGACCCTCCGGCGGATCTCGGCGAGCGTCTCCCGGCCCACCCGCAGGCCGCCGACGATCACCGAGCCCTCGCCGGGCCAATCCTCCGGCAGGAGCCCGTTGAGGTGCAGCAGCAGCGTGCTCTTGCCGGCGCCGTTGGGGCCGATCAGGCCGACCCGCTCGCCCTCGGCGACGGCGAAGCTCACTCCCGCGAGCGCGTGCGTCCCGTCCCTGTAGCGGAAGCGCAGGTCGCGAACCTCGATCGCGGCGGTCATTGCCATCCCCTCGCGCACATCGCCGCCCAGATGCGGTCGGCGCGTTCGGTCGAGCGGATGAAGAGCTGGCCCGCAACCGTGGCCAGGGTGCGCCAGTCCCGCGACCGCCGGCGCTCGAACGTCCGGCTCGCCCGCGCCCGCCGCATCCGCCCCGACTCGTCGACGAGGACGAACAGGTAGCGGTACATCAGCGAGAGCGTGGTCACCAGCAGGAGCGGCACGCGCGCCCGCCTGAGCAGGCGCAGGATGTCGGCGAACGGCGTGGTGCCGGCGAGCAGCACCATGGCGAACAGGCACACCGTGCTGCGGGCCAGCAGGAAGCCGAACAGGGCGAGCCCCCCCGGCTGGAGCAGCGCCAGCAGCGCCACGCCGAGGGCGAACGGCTCGAGCCAGAGCACCCGCCGTGCGAGGAACCGCCACGGGATCCGGCTCGCCGCCGCGGCGGCGAGCAGCACGGCGAGCACGCCGGCCAGCGGTAGCCACGCGTGCCGCGGCAGGAACGCCGTCGCCACGACGGCGACGAAGGCGACGGCCAGCTTGACCGCGGGCGGGGCGCGGTGGACTGGCGAGTCCAGGCGGCTGTAGCGGTCCATGGCGTCGGGCAGCATGGTCAGCCTCCCGCGCCCGGCCGGCCCGGCCCCCGGTTGCGGCGCTGCGGCACGAGCGCACGCGCGAGGCACCAGGCGAGGGCGAAGACGGCCAGCGTCCCCGCGGCGCCGGCCGCCGACGTGGCCGCGGCGCTCCACCCGATGCCGGGGATCGCGTACTCCGGCATCGGCGCCGCGAGGATGGGGGCGGCGGCCCGCTCCGCGAAGCCGAGGAGCGCGGCCGTGCGGTCGAGGCCGTCCGGCCACCTCGAGGCGAGCGGCGAGGCGAAGAGCGCAAGCCCCAGAGCGATGAGCACGCCGTACGCCGCCAGCGCCGCGTAGGACCTGGCCGCGCCCGGAGCGGTCTCGGCGTCCAGCAGCTCGGGTCGGACGCGGGCGATCGCCGCGAGCACGAGCGCGGTGATGAGGCCCTCCCCGAGACCGATCAGCATGTGGATGCCGGCCATCGCCGGCAGCGCCACGGCGAACGCTGCGGTGCGCGACGCGGCGAGCTCGCCGGCGCAGGCGACGGCGGCCAGCACGGTGCTGCACCACGCCGCGAAGCCGGCCGCCGCGATGCGTCCGCGGAGCCCCGCGAAAACGCTCTTGACGGCGCCGTATATCGCCCACCCTCCGACGCCGCCGAGGACCCCCATGTTGAGGATGTTGGCACCGAGCGCCGAGAGGCCCCCGTCGGCGAACATCAGGCACTGCACGATCAGCACCGCCGACATCACGACGACGGCGGCGCTCGGGCCGAGCAGGGCCGCCACCAGGACGGCGCCGACGAGGTGGCCGGAGGTGCCGCCGGCGACCGGGAAGTTGATCATCTGGGCGGCGAAGACGAACGCCGCGGCGAGCCCGAGCAGCGGCACCCTGCGAGGCGGGAGGTGCGCCCGCGCATGGCGCAGCGCCACGCCGAGGCCGGCCGCCGCCAGCCCTCCCGCAACCGCCGCCGTCCTGGCGTCGAGGAACCCGTCGGGGATGTGCACCGCGCGCCGCCCCGGGTGAGGTCACTCCGCCTTCGCCACGATGAAGATGTAGCGCAGGGGCCGCGATCCGGTGTTGATCACGTCGTGCTCGGTGTGGGCGGGGGCGTAGGTGACGAGCCCGGGCGCGATGCGGATCGTCGGCCGCCCGGTGACGCGCAGCTCCCCCTCGCCCTCGAGAGGCACGAGCATCTCCTCGTTCGTCTCGGTGTTGTGCTTCCCGATCGCGGCCCCCGGCGCGAGCGTGACCAGTCCGGCGCGCATCGAGGCGGTCTCGGGCGGGCCGCCGAGCAGCCTGAAGTACGCCGCCCCGCCAGGATCGAGCCTCACCACCTTGACCGCGGGCGCCGCCGGAGCACCAGCCGCGGTCGCCCCCTGCGCCGCCGGCCCCGCGAGGACGCAGGTCACACCTCCAAGAGCGACCGCTCGACGACGAGTCTTCATGGTCTCCTCCGTTCCACCCGCGGCGACGCGGGTCGGCGGTGCGACGAGAGCAGCGGAGGTACCACCCCACGGCGGGGCGAACCGCGGAGCGTCGGCCTGGCCATCTACGCCAGCTCCTTTCCCGTCGAGCTCATCGACAAGCCGCCGTGCAGTACCCCCTTCAGCCTCCGCAGGCCGTCGGCGACGGCGCGGAGCTCGCCCGCCCGGCCGCGCAGGAGGATCACCTCGACACAGTGGTCGTGGTCGAGGTGGACGTGCGTCGTCGCCAGGATGATCTTGTGGTGGTCGTGCTGCAGGTCCGTGAGCCTCTCGTTGAGGCCCCTGGCGTGGTGGTCGAAGATCAGGGTGATGGTGCCCACCGCCTCGTGGTCGAGCTCCCAGGCGCGGTCGACGAGGCGCCCCCGGATCATGTCGCGCAGGAACTCGGAGCGGTTGCCGTACCCGGCCTCCCCGCGCAGCGTCTCGAGCCGCTCGAGCAGCGGCCGCTCGATCGTGAAGCTCAGGCGTTCGAGATCCGCCACGGATCACCTCCGTATGACGACTCATACGATCGTAATACGCCAGAGGAGCGGATGTCCAGCGCGCGCGTCATGCACGTCCGTCACCGGCGGGGGTGCATCGACTGGACCGACGCGGCCGCCGCGGGCCGGGTGCAGCGCGTCCCGCGCCGCTAGGCGAGACACGCCGCGCCGCCGGCGGCGAGTGGCCGCGCATCCAGCTCGACGGCCGCTCGAGCTCCCGCGACCCAAGCTCGAGGCAAGCCCCGCCCCGTGATTCCAGAGCGCGCTCGAGTGTGGCACGACCCGCAAAAGGAAGAGGCCTCCTCGACCGAGAGGAGGCCGTGGAGCGCTTGGTTGCGGGGGCAGGATTTGAACCTGCGACCTTTGGGTTATGAGCCCAACGAGCTACCGGACTGCTCCACCCCGCGTCACAACAACGGAAGCATGCTAACACCGCTTCGCGGTTGCGTCAACTCCATTGCCGGCAGTCCAGCCCTTTCGGAATTGGCGGGCAGGCGTGGGCGGAGGTTCTTTGGTGGGCTG
>CAZQLL010000024.1:0-63541 GCA_964594125.1 uncultured Thermoanaerobaculia bacterium
ATACCACAGCCCCTCAGTGAGTTACTGTCGACGCTCCAAGGAACTTCGGACTAGCTAGGCGAGAGGCGAGGAGGCGGGGGCTGGAAGGCTGCTGCAAGAGACTCCGCGGGCGCTCCCTGCGGCCCCGGCACGCGTACTCGTACGGCCTGCGGCCCCACGGCGGATCCGGAGGATTCGCTTCCGAGTGAATCCTCAGGTGATCTGCGATGGGGCTGGTTGGCCCGGCGGGTCGCCCCTGTCGCCCCTCGGCTTTCGCCTTCCTCTCACACCTCGACGGGGAGATCCTTTTCCTGGCCGTAGCGGTCCCACTCCTCCTCGAAGGAGAGCGAGGACATATCGGTCATGCGGTCGAGGAAGACGATGCCGTCGAGGTGGTCGTGCTCGTGCTGGATGACGCGGGCGTGGAACCCCTCGGCGTCGAGCTCCAGCGGTGCCCCGTCGGCGTCGCGGCCGACGAGGCGGAGGCGCGGGTAGCGGGGCACCTTGCCGCGCAACCCGGGGATCGAGAGGCATCCCTCCCATCCCATGGCCGTGGGCTCGCCGGCGAGCGTGAGCTCGGGGTTGAAGACGACGCGTGGCGCCACCTCGTCGTGATCGCCCTCGCCGGGCACGTAGTAGGCGAACACCCGCAGCGGAACCGCGATCTGCGGCGCCGCCAGGCCGACCCCCGAGTCCTCGAACATCGTGCGCAGCAGGTCGCGCTCGAGATCGCGCAGGAAACGGGTGCCGAAGCGCTCGCGCGGGATCGCCTCGGCGCGCTGGCGGAGGACGGGGTGGCCGAGGCGCACGACCTCGCGCCGCTTGCCGTCCATCGGGCGCCGCCCCAGGATCATCGCGCCGCCGCCGTCACGCCTGCGTCTCGAACGAGTGGCCGCAGCCGCAGGTGCGCACGGCGTTGGGGTTGTCGACCACGAACCCGGAGCCGCGCAGGTCCTCGACGAAGTCCACCTTGGCGCCGGTCAGATAGGGCGCCGACATCGGGTCGACCAGCACCGTGACGCCCCCCGACTCGACGACGGTGTCGCCGTCCTGCCGGTCGTCGAAGGTGAAGCCGTACTGGAAGCCGGAGCAGCCGCCGCCCTGGATGAAGATGCGCAGCTCCTTGCCCTGCGCCTCGGGCATCTGGCCGGCGTACATTCGGACCTTCTCGGCCGCCTTCTCGGTCATCGTGAGCATATGAAGCCTCCTGCGGAGCACGCGGCTCCGCCCGGAGCTAACCGCTTCGCAAAGCGTGCTATTCCGCATCAGGCGCCGTGTTCGGCGAGCCAGCGCTCCGCCTCGATCGCGGCCATGCACCCGCTGCCTGCGGCGGTGACCGCCTGCCGGTAGACGTGGTCCTGGACATCGCCGCACGCGAACACCCCCGCGACCGAGGTGCGCGTCGAGTCCGGCCGCGTGGCGATGTACCCGCCGGCGTCGGTCTCGAGCTGGCCGGCGAGGATCGCCGTGTTGGGCTGGTGGCCGATCGCGAGGAACACTCCCTGCGCCGCGAGCGTGCGGCGCTCGCCGGTACGGGTGTCCGCGAGCACCACTCCCTCGACGCCTTTCTCGCGGCTGCCGACGATGTCCGCCACCGTCGCGTGCCACGCGAACGCGATCCTGGGGTTGGCGCGCGCCCGCTCCTGCATGATGCGCGAGGCGCGCAGCTCGCCGCGCCGGTGCACCACCGTCACCTTGCTGGCGAAGCGTGTGAGGAAGGTCGCCTCCTCCATCGCCGTGTCACCCCCGCCGACCACGACGATCTCCTTGTCCTTGAAGAAGAAACCGTCGCAGGTCGCGCACGCGGAGACGCCGAACCCCATGAGCTCGCGCTCCGCAGGCAGGCCGAGCAGCTTCGCGGAGGCGCCGGTGGCGATGATGAGCGCGTCGGCGGTGACGGTGCCGTGCTCGCCGGTGGTGACCGCGAACGGGCGGCGGGAGAGGTCGACCGCCGTGGCCGCGTCAAAGAGGATCGCGGCGCCGAAGCGCGCCGCCTGCGCCCGCATCCTGTCCATCAGCTCGGGGCCGAGAATCCCCTCCGGAAAGCCGGGGAAGTTCTCGACCTCGGTGGTGATCGTGAGCTGGCCGCCCGGCTGGTTCCCCTCGAGGACCAGCGGTTTCAGCTCGGCGCGGGCGCAGTACAGGGCGGCGGTCAGGCCGGCGGGCCCCGATCCGACGATAACGATGCGGTGATGGGTCTCTGACATTGGCACCTTCTCTCGTGCGGGCGGTCGTGCAGGGGCGCGTCTGCCGCCGCACGGATTATGCCGCGATCCACGCGAGGGTGACAATGCGGAGAGGGCGATTCGCCACGTCCGGCCCGCCCGGACGTCGGTCTGCCATGTGCGGCCGCTCGCCGCATCGCGGGAGCGTGTGCTCGCGTTTCTCGCGGTGACCGGCTCTCTGCCGGGGCGTGGGACCCTCCTCGGACGGAGGACCGGCGGGAGCGGGGGCGAGTCAGGCTGCCGCGGAGCCGGTCATCTCGGCGAGGATCGCTTCGGCGGCGGCGACCGGGTCGGGGGCGGCGGTGATCGGCCGGCCGACCACGAGGTAGTCGGCGCCGTCAGCGACCGCCGCGGCCGGGGTCGCGATGCGCCGCTGGTCGCCGAGCGCGGCGCCCGCGGGGCGGATTCCCGGCGCCAGCAGCACGAAGGAGGGGCCGAGGCGCCGGCGCAGCGCCGCCAGCTCGCGCGGGGAGCAGACCACGCCGTCGCAACCGGCGGCGTGCGCCAGCGCCGCCCACGCGGCCACGCGCGCGGCGGCACCGCCCGCGATCCCGAGCTCGGCGAGCGCGTCGTCGTCCAGGCTGGTGAGCACCGTGACCGCGAGCACCGCGGTCCGCTCCGCTCGGCTCGCCGCCGCGGCGCCGGCCGCGGCGGCGGCGAGCATCGCCCGGCCGCCGCCCGCGTGCACCGTGATCAGCCGGGCGCCGAGGCGGGCGCAGGCGGCTGCCGCGCGCTCGACGGTGTTGGGGATGTCGTGCAGCTTGAGGTCGAGGAAGACACTCACACCCGCCGCCGCAAGCTCCTCGACGAGAGCCGGTCCGGCGGCGGTGAACAGCTCGAGACCGACCTTCACGAGGCCGACGCGGCCGGCGAGCGCGCGCGCCCACGCCAGCGCCTGCTCGCGGCTCGGCGTATCGAGCGCCACCACCAGCCGCCGCACCGCCTCGGCTCTCGTCATGGCCACTGCAAGCCTCCGATCAGCGTCGTGACGTCGTCGACGCCATGCTCCGCGCACCAGCGCGCGATCTCGCTGGCAATGCGGAGCGGGGCCGCCGGGTCGCGGAAGATCGCGGTGCCGACCTGCACGGCGCTGGCGCCGGCGAGCAGGAACTCGACCGCGTCGCGCCCGCTCTCGATGCCGCCGATGCCGACCAACGGCACCTCGGGCAGCGCCCTGTGCACGTCCCACACCATGCGCAGCGCGATCGGCTTGATCGCCGGTCCGGACAGGCCGCCGTAGGCGGTGCCGAGCACCGGCCGGCGCGCCGCCGCGCCGATGGCGATGGCGCGCAGGGTGTTGATCAGCGTGAGCGCGTCGGCGCCGCCGGCGACCGCCGCCCGTGCGGTGTCGAGGAGGCTCGGCGCATTGGGGGAGAGCTTGACCCACAGCGGCCGCGCCGTCTCCCGGCGGCACAGCGCCGTGAGCCGTTCGAGCTGCGCCGGATCGTGGCCGAACTCCATCCCGCCCGCGCTGACGTTCGGACAGGAGACGTTGAGCTCGTAACCTGCAACGCCCTGCTCCAGCTCGCAGCGGGCGATCACTTCGGCGTACGCCTGCGGGCGCTCACCGAAGACGTTCACCACCGCCACCGCGCCGCGCGCGCGCAGCGCTGGCAGGACGTCGCGGCAGAACGCCTCGACGCCGATGTTCTGCAGGCCGATCGAGTTGATCATGCCGGCGGCGGTCTCGACGGTGCGCGGCGGGCGGTTGCCGGCGCGCGGCAGCGGCGACAGCCCCTTCGAGACGAATCCGCCGAGCTTCTCAGGCGGGCAGAAGTCGAGCAGGTCGAGGCCGTAGCCGTAGGTGCCCGAGGCAGCCATCACGGGGTTGGCGAGCGCAAGAGCGCCGACGCGGGTGGCGAGGGCGACGCTCACCGCCACCACTCCGCTGCCAGGCCGGACAGCGGGAACACCGGCCCCTGCGTGCACGTCGGCACACGGTACCCGTCCGCGGTCTCGACCACACACGACAGGCACACGCCCACCCCGCACGCCATCGGCTCCTCGAGCGAGAGCTCGGCGTCGAGGCCGGTCTCCCGCGCCAGCCGGGTGAGGGAGGCGAGCATCGGCGTCGGCCCGCAGGCGAGTGCACGCGCGTACCGCCTGCCGGCGGCGACGCGCGCCGCGAGCGCCGAGGTGACGAACCCGCGCTCGCCGCGGCTGCCGTCGTCGGTGGTCACCACCAGCTCGCCGCCCGCCGTGCCGGCGGCCGCCGCGCAGCGGTCGACCTCGAGCACCTCGGCGGCGGTCGCCGCCCCGACGAAGAGGTCGAACGAGCCGCCGCTCGCCGCCAGCCGCTCGGCGGCGAACAGCACCGGCGGCAGGCCGATCCCTCCGGCCACCAGCGCCAGGCGCCCGCCGCCCGCGAGGGTGAACGCGTTGCCGAGCGGGGCGAGCAACCTGAGCTCGCTGCCGGGCGGCAGGCGGCGGAGAAACGCAGTGCCCTTGCCCACCTCCTTGATCAGCAGCTCGACGACGGCGCCCTCCACGCCCGAGCGCACGCCGGCGAGCGAGAAGGGGCGGCGCAGCAGCGGGTCGAGCCCGTCGCCGCAGGCGAGCATGCCGAACTGGCCGGGCGCAGCGTCGAACGGCGACCCCAGCGCCAGCTCGAGGCGGAAGCAGGTCGGGGAAAGCTCGCTCCGCGACGCGAGGCGGGTGACGTGGTCGCGGCGGGCTATCATGCCGCGGGCATTATGCGACACCTGCGCCGGCTTGGCCACTGTCTCGCGGCGGGCGCCGTGCTCGGCGCCCTCGTGGCGCCGTTGCAGCTCCTGCTGTGGCCGGAGCTTCGCGTGCCGGCCGGCCGCGCGCTGCTGGCACTGCTCGCCTGGGCGAGCTGGGGTGCGCTCTGGTTCGGCGCCGTGGCGTTCCTGCTCGTCGAGGCGTCGGGGCTGCTGGTTCCGGCGGTCGCCATCCAACGCGGTGTCAACCTGCGCCTGTGGGGCGTGCTGCTGGCCGCCTGCGGCCTCGCGGTGACGGGGATCGCCTGGTGGAACCGGCAACTGACGCGTGACCTGTTGCTGGAGAGCCGGCGCGACGCGCTCGGGCCGGCGCTGGCGGCCGGCCTCGTGCTGGCGGCGGTCGCGGTCTGGCTGGTGGTGTCGCGGGCGCCGACGCGTCCGGCGCTGCTGGCGGCGGCGCCGCCTGCCGCCGCCGCCGCGGTGCTGTGGACGCTGTGGGCGGCCGCCGGCCCGGCGCTGCCGCCCCCGCCGCCACCCCCCGCCGCGCCGCTGCCGGCCCCGCGGAAGCTGCTGCTGGTGTCGTGGGAGGGGGCCGACCTGCCGTGGGTGCTGCCGGCGATCGAGCGCGGCGACATGCCGTTCCTGCGCGCCCAGCGCGACCGCGGTTCGTGGGGCGCGCTGCGCACCCTGCGCCCGTACTCGCGCACCGCGTTCTTCGCCACGCTCGCCACCTCGTGCACGCCAGCGGTGCACGGCGCGCACGGACGCCGTGCCTACCGCCTGCCATGGCTGGCGCCGAACGCCGTCTCGCTGCTGCTGGCGGGCCCGTGGCCGGCGCCCCACCACCTGCCGTGGCGGGCGTGGGAGCGGGCGGCCCCGCCGGCGCCGCGTCGTGCGCAGCTCTGGGAGATCCTCGAGCGCTCGCAGGCGCGGGTGGCCGTTCTCGGCTGGCCCGCTCGCGTGCGGGCGACCTGTGTCGTCCCCGCCCCGATCGCCGCCGAGGCGGCGGCGTACGAAGCGCTGGACGCGGACCTGCGCGGTGCGCTGGAGCCGGCGCTCGCCGCCTACCCCGAGCACGCGCGCACGACGCGCAGCGCCTTCGCCATCGCCGCCGACGTGGCGGCCAGGAGCGACCGTGCCCTCGCCGGCCAGGAGGTCGACGCCATCATCCTCAACACCGACCTCGCCGCCCGCCTGCGGCCGCTGTGGACGTTCGACCAGTCGGAGGGACCGCAGCAGGAGGTGCTCCGCCTGGCGGCCCGGCAGATCGACGCTCAGGTGCAGCGACTCTGGACGCGGCTCGGCGGCGCCGGCGTCGTCCTGGCCGTGGTGTCGCCGTACGGGCTCCGACCGCCCTCCGCCTGGAGGCGGCTGTGGAGCTCGGCCGCCCACCGCGCGCGCTGGCGCGTTTCCGCGGCCGGGTCACCGGACGGGCTCGTAATCCTCTCCGGGCCCGGCGTCCGCGGCGGGGTGCGCCTGCGCGCCGCGCGCCTCGCCGACGTCACCGCGACGCTGCTCTACCTGCTGGAGCTGCCGGTGGCCCGCGACATGGCCGGCCGCGTGCTGCTCGATGCGATCGACGACGAGCACGCCGCCGCGGCGCCGCTGCGGCTGATCCCGAGCTACGGCGAACCCGGCGGCGCGCGCGGTGGCGGCTGACGGTCAGGGAGAGAGCAGGAACGCGACGAGGTCGCGCAGGCGGTCGGGCTGCGCGGCCGGAAGGCCCGCCATCTCGGCCGGGTAGCGCCGGGCGAGCTGGCGGAGGCGGCTGTCCTGCGGGTACTGGCGAGGCGCGCGCAGGTAGAGAGCAAGCTCGTCCGCCGACCAGTGGCGGCGCAGGGCGTCGAGCGGTGGCGCCTTCCCGCTGCCCTGGCGCCGGCTGCCGTGACACCCCCCGCAGCTCTCGAAGACGTACACCTCGCGGCCGCGCCGGACGCGTTCCGCCTGGTCGGGTGACGGCTCGCTGCGCGTGCAGGCGGCCGCCGCCGCCGTCATGGCCAGGGAAAGGACAACCGCCGTGCGCTGCACGCGGCAACGCTACCACGCAAGGCCGCTCCGGCGTCAAGTCGGTGAGGCGATGTCGTCCGCGCTTGACTTCCGGCCGGTCGGAGCCAATCATAGGGTGCGAGATCGGCAGCGGTGGCGACCCCTCCGGCGGCACGCAGCGCCGGAGAGCGTGCGCCCCCTGGCGGGAACGGCGGAGCTCGAGGTCGGCAGCGGGGCGGTGACGGCGGACGTCACGCGGGAGGACGGAGATGAAGGCACGGCTGAGCACGGTGGCACGGTTGTCTCTGGTTCTGGCGGCGGCGCTCGGCGCGGCGTCGACGGCGCTGGCGCAGACTCCGAAGTGGGAGGAGGATCCGGCCCGCTTCCAGATCGAGCTGCGGTACTGGATCACCGACGACCTCAAGGCGACGACACTGGCGACCGGCGCCGTGTCCGGGAGCACGCTCGACCTCGTGAACACCGTGGGCATCGACGACGAAGGCGTGCCCGAAGTGCGCTTCACCCTGCTCCCGTCGTCGTCGACGCGCCTGCGGCTCGGTTACACCCGGATTCGCTTCGACGGCGGCAGCCAGGTGGACGGTACCTTCCACTTCAACGGGGCGCAGTTCGGTAACGGCGCGATCGTCTCGGGCGAGCTGAAGCAGGACTACTACTACCTCGATTGGGTGTTCCAGCCCTTCGAGATCGGCGAAGACACCCTGCGCTTCGGCTTTGTTCTCGGTCTGCACGGCTGGAAGTCGCAGATCAAGCTGTACAACGATGCTCCCGAGGTGGAGACGTCGAAGGAGTTCGACAACGTCTTCGCCGCGGCCGGCCTGGCGCTCGACTGGAACCCGTCACGCTACTTCACGATGTTCGCGCAGGCGGCCGGCGTCAGCCAGGGCGCCGACGGGTGGCACCTGGACGCCGAGGGCGGGGTGAAGATCTCGCCGATCCAGGCGCTCGCGATCGTCGTCTCGTACCGGCAGCTCGACATCTCGAACGAGGAGAACGACAGCGACTCGTTCGGCCGCTGGACGATCCGCGGCGTCTACGCCGGCGTCGACATCCGCTTCTGACCCGCCGCGTTCGCATGTCGTCGCCGCGCACGCGAATTCTCCGCAGCAGCAGCGCCCCGGCGGCCCGGCAGGGCCGCCGGGGCTTCAGGTGTGAGGGCGCCGGCTTCACTCGGGCGCGCGGCGGACGGCAGCCCGCCCCTCCGCGAGGCGGTCGGAGCGTGTGAATGAGGCCTCCCCGCACGCTCTGACCGGCGACGGGCTGCGGCGCGTCGTCGCCGCGTTCGACCTCCTCGGCGACTACCTCGGCGCCGTCCCCTACGGCAACGGGCACATCAACGACACGTTCGCCGTCTCCTGCGACCAGGGCGGCGCCACCGTGCGCTACATCGTCCAGCGCATCAACGATGCCGTGTTCCGCGCGCCGCTCGCGGTGATGGAGAACGTGGAGCGGGTGACCTCCCACTTGCGCGCGCGCGCCGTCGCTCTCGGGATGACGCAACCGAGCCGGCGGGTGCTCACCCTGGTGCGCGCGCGCGACGGCGCCGCCTGCCACGTCGACGACGGCGGCCGCGTGTGGCGGTGCTACGTCTTCATCGAAGGGGCCCGCTCCTGGGACGTGCTGCAGACGCCGGCGCAGGCGCGCGAGGGCGCGCGCGCGTTCGGGCGCTTCCAGCGGCTGCTCGCCAGCTACGCTGGTCCGCGGCTGCACGAGACGATCCCGCGCTTCCACGACACCCCGGCGCGCGTTGCGGCGCTGGAGGCCGCGGCCGCCGCCGACCCCCGCAACCGCGCCGCCGGCGCCGCCGCCGAGATCGCCGCGGCGCTCGACCGCCGCCCGCTCGCCGCCGCCCTGCGCAGGCACCACGAGGCGGGGGCGCTCCCCGAGCGCATCACCCACAACGACACCAAGCTCAACAACGTGCTCCTCGACGACGCCAGCGGCGAGGGGATGTGCGTGCTCGACCTCGACACGGTGATGCCCGGGTTGTCGCTGTACGACTTCGGCGACATGGTGCGGACGGCGACCAGCCCGGTACCCGAGGACCACCCCGACCCGTCGGCGGTGCGGGTCCTGCTGCCGATGTTCGCGGCGCTGGTGCGCGGCTACCTCGAGGGCGCTGGCGATACCCTCCTGCCGCTCGAGCACGAGCTTCTCGTCACCGCCGGCAAGCTGCTCACCTATGAGTGCGGCGTGCGCTTCCTCACCGACCACCTGCTCGGCGACACCTACTTCCGCGTCCACAGCCCCGGCCACAACCTCGTCCGGGCACGCACCCAACTCGCGCTGCTGCGCTCGCTCGAGGAGCGCAGCGACGAGCTCGAGCAGCTCGTACGGGACACCGTGGCCGCTGGGTCGGCGGCGGTCTAGCCGAAGCGGTAGTGCTTGCGCACCGGGACGCGCACGTCCCAGGTGCACTCCAGCCCGACCGGGAACGTCACGAGGTCGCCGGCGCCGATGCCTACCGGCGCGCCGCCGTCAGGCGTTACCACGACGTCGCCGGCGAGGAAGAAGCACATCTCCTCCTCCTCGTAGCTCCACGGGAACGTCGAGACCTCCTTGGTCCAGATCGGCCACGATCGCACGCCGAGAGCCGCCAGCCGCTCCTCGCTCGGGTGGTGATCGACCACGATGCTCGCCATGCCGCCTCCGCGCGGGCCCGTTGCCCCCGGTAGTATGCCCGAGCCCCGACGAGCTCGACGGCCGCCGCCCACGGCGCGTTCCGGTCGGGCTCGCCGACGACCGCTGCCGGTGGCCGCGCGCCGCGTGCTACCGTTGGGCCATGCCGCGCGTGCTGCTCGTCGACGGACACTCCAACCTGTACCGGGCGTTCTACGCGATCCGGACGCCGCTCACCGCGCCCGACGGCACGCCCACCGGCGCCGCCTACGGCTTCCTGCGCATGCACCACAAGCTGCTGCGCGACCTCGCCCCGACGCACGTCGGCGTCGTCTTCGACGCCCCCGGGGAGACGTTCCGCTCGCGCCTCGACGAGCGCTACAAGGCGCAGCGCCCGCCGATGCCCGACGACCTGCGCGAGCAGGTGCCGCTGGCACAGGAGGCGGTGCGGCTGCTCGGCACCGCGGTGCTGGCGGTGCCGGAGGTGGAGGCCGACGACGTCATCGGCACGCTGGCGGCGCGCGCCGCAGCCGCCGGGTTCGAGGTGGTGATCGCATCGTCCGACAAGGACCTGATGCAGCTCGTGCGCGATCCGCTGGTGAAGATGTGGCACACAAAGCACGAGCGCCTGCTCGACGAGGCCGGAGTGGCCGAGGTGTTCGGGGTGCCGCCGGAGCGGGTCGCCGAGGTGCTGGCGCTGATGGGCGACGCGTCCGACAACATCCCCGGCTGCCCGGGGATCGGCGAGAAGACCGCGAAGGATCTGATCGGCCGCTGGGGCACGGTCGGCGCGCTGTACGCCCATCTCGGCGAGGTGACGCCGCCGCGGGCGCAGCGGGCCCTCGCGGAGCACCGCGGCGAGGTCGATCTGGCGCAGCGGCTCGTGCGCATCCACACAGACGTCGAGCTGCCGTTGAGCGTGGAGGCGCTCACGCGGCAAGCGCCCGAGACCGGGGAGCTCGCCCGGTTCTACCGGCGGATGGGGTTCACCTCGCTGCTCGCCGAGCTCGAGACGGCGTCGGCGTCGGCGGCGGCCGGGACGGCAGCGGCACTCACGGCGCGAGCGGTGGCGATGGAGGAGCTGCTGCCGCTGCTGGCGCGGACGGGGCCGGTGGCGGTGGCGTGGCGGGGCGGCGAGCTGGCGGTGGCGGCGGCGGGAGACGTCGCGGTGGCGGCGGTCGAGCCTCCGGCGGCCGCGGCCGCGCTGGCGCCGCACCTCGGCGAGGTGTGGTGCCACGACGCCAAGGCGCTGCTCGCCAGGGTGCGCGACGCCGGCGGCGGGTTGGCTGCCGTGCCGCTCGACACGCTGCTCGCCGGCTACCTGCTCGCCCCCGGCGAGAGCGTCGACCTCGCGGCGACCTGCCGCCGCCTCGGCGCGCCGCCGCCGGCCGACGGCTCGGCCGGGGCGGAGGCGGCTGCCGTTGCGGCAGTCGCGCCGGCGCTGGGAGCGCGCCTGGCGGCGGAGGGGTTGACGCGCGTCCTCGACGAGATCGAGCGGCCGCTGGTGCCTGTGCTCGAGGCGATGGAGCGCACCGGCATCCTGCTCGACGTGCTGGCGCTCGCCGACCTCTCCGAGCGGCTCGCCCGCTCGCTCGCCGAGCTCGAGCGCGATATCCACGCCGAGGCCGGGGGCGAGCTCAACATCAACTCGCCGGCGCAGCTCGCCGAGGTGCTGTTCGTGCGCAAGGGCCTGCCGGTGCTGCGCAAGACCGCGAAGACGAGGGCGCCGTCGACCGACGCCGACACGTTGGCGGAGCTGGCCGCGCGCGGCCACCGGCTGCCGGCGCTGATCCTGGAGTTCCGCGAGCAGACCAAGCTGAAGTCGACGTACGTCGATGCGCTGCCGCGCCAGGTCGGCGCCGACGGCCGCGTGCACACCCGCTTCAACCAGGCGGTGGCGGCTACTGGGCGGCTGTCCTCCTCCGACCCCAACCTGCAGAACATCCCGGTGCGCACAGGGCTCGGCCGCGAGGTGAGGCGGGCATTCGTCGCGGCACCGGGGTGGACGCTGCTCGCGGCCGATTACTCGCAGATCGAGCTGCGCGTGCTCGCGCACCTGTCGGGGGAGCCCGCGCTGGCGGCGGCGTTCGCGCGCGGCGACGACATCCACCGCGCAACCGCCGCGCTGGTCTTCGGGGTGGCGCCGGAGCTGGTGTCGCCGGAGCACCGGCGCGCCGCCAAGACGATCAACTTCGGCCTCATCTACGGCATGGGCGCATTCGCGCTGGGCCGCGACCTCGGCATCCCTACCGCCGAGGCGCAGCGCTTCATCGACGCCTACTTCGCCGGCCTGCCGCGGGTGCGCACCTACCTCGAGAGCACGAAGGAGGCGGCGCGGCG
Organism: uncultured Thermoanaerobaculia bacterium; assembly: GCA_964594125.1. GTDB lineage: Bacteria > Acidobacteriota > Thermoanaerobaculia > Thermoanaerobaculales > Thermoanaerobaculaceae > CAVRZJ01. Next base: position 11,849 of record CAZQLL010000024.1, read on the forward strand.
CAGCGGCAAGGTGGCGACGCTGTTCGGTCGCGTGCGCTGGATCGCCGGCCTCGACGCCGCCAACGCCCAGGTGCGCGCCAACGCCGAGCGCATGGCGATCAACGCGCCGGTGCAGGGCACCGCCGCCGACCTCATCAAGCTCGCGATGATCGCGCTCGACCGCGAGATCGCCGCACGCGCGCTGCCGGCGCGGCTGCTGCTGCAGGTGCACGACGAGCTGGTGCTCGAGGTGCGGCAGGGCGCCGAGGAGGCGGTGGCGGCGGTGGTGCGCGCGGTGATGGAGGGCGCGGCGGCGCTCTCCGTGCCGCTCAAGGTGGACATCGGCACCGGCCCGTCGTGGGCCGACCTCAAGGCATGAGAGGCTGTGACGAACTCACAGGTCCTCACGCCGCGCCGCGGGCGCGGCGGCGGGTGGGCGAAGCCCGCGAATCGAACGTCGCGGGCGAGGGGCGGGCTGCTGCCCGCCCCTGCATGAGATGGCCAGAGTGTGTGAAGGGCACTTTCACGAGCTCTGGCGCGGCGGCCGGGCGGGGAGCACGCGCCGGCGCTCCCCCTCGCGGCGGGTGACGCGCTGGGTGTCGAGCCACTCGAGGACCGGAATCGCAAGCTTGCGGGTGAGGGCGAAGCGCTCCTTGAACGCCGGCACGTCGAACGTCTCGACCCCCCATCCGCGCACCGACGCCGCGATCTCGTCGAGGAGCTCGCGGTGGAGAATCCACTTGCCGCCGACGCGGGCCAGCCGGTTGCGCTCGACCAGGAGCCTGGCGGCGCCAGCGACCGCCTTCGGGTTGGCGCCGAGGCGGACCGCAGCCTCCTCTGGCGACGGCGCCGCGAACCCGGCCTCGCGGTACAGGGCCTCGACGCGGCCGGCGAGCGGGTCGTCCAGCGGCGCCCGGCCGGCGGCGAGCGCCCGGCCGGCGAGCTCCTGCATCACGCCGCTGGCGCGCCAGTCGGCGAGGTAGAAGTCGCGCAGCGGCGCCGCCTGGGTGGGGAGCAGCCGGGCCGCGAGCTCGGCGACCGGGATCCCTTCGCCGCCCGCCCGAACCAGGGCAGCGCGGGCGCGCTCGCGCACCGCGGCGATCGCGGCGGACGCCAGCAGCGTCTGCGGTTGCCGCCGCGCCGGCAGGACGCCGCCGCCAGCGACCAGGCGCCCGAGCGGCGCCTCGAGTGCGGCGGCGGCGAGACCGAGGCGGCCGGCGAGCTCGGCGACGGTGACACCGGCGGGTCCGGCGCCGTCGACCCATGCCGCGAGCGCCTGCTCGAGGTCCGCGGACGGGTCGGGAAGGGCGGCGAGGCGCTGTGCCTCGCGCCGGCGCAGGAGCGGCGGCAGCGGGTCGAGCACGGCGCCGCCGGCGAGCGTGCGCGCCGGCGTGATGCGGCGCAGGACGAAGCGGTCGCCGGGAAAGACGAGCAACGGTCTGGCGAGGCGGACGATCGCGCGTCCCGGCGTGCCGGCGGCGGCCGCGGCCAGGTGCAGGCGCTCGAGGCGAGCCGGCACGCGGGCGGCGAGCAGGTGCAGCCACACCACCTCGCCCTCGGCCAGCACGGCGCCGGGCACCGGCGAGAGGGTTGCCGCGAGGCGGCGGGTCGGCCGCCACGGCCCGGCGGCGACGAGCTGCTCGCCGCGCGGCAGCTCGGCGACGGCGGCGCCGGCGAGCTGCAGCGCCACGCGCTCCCCGGCGCCCGCCTCGGCGCGCGGCGCGCCGTGCACCTGCACGCCGCGCACCCGCAGCGCACGGCCGGAGGGGAGGGCGGCGAGCTCGTCGCCGGGGCGGACCGTGCCCCAGCGCGCGGTCCCGGTCACGACGGTGCCGGCCCCGGGAAGCGAGAACACGCGGTCGGCGGAGAGGCGGAACGGCCGGTGCGGCTCCGCGCGGCGGACGACGCCGCGGGCGCACTCGAGCACCGCCTCGCGCAGCGCCTCGACGCCGCTCCCGGTGCGCGCCGAGCAGGGGACGACCGGCGCCCCGACGAGCGGGCCGCCGGCGAGCAGCTCGGCGAGCTCCGCGGCCTGCAGCTCGGCGTACTCGGGGTCGACGAGGTCGCACTTGGTGAGGGCGACGACGCCGCCGCGCACGCCGAGCAGCGACAGCACCTCGAGGTGCTCGCGGGTCTGCGGCATCACGCCCTCGTCGGCTGCGACCACCAGCAGGGCGCGGTCGACGCCGCCGGCGCCGGCGATCATCGTGTGGACGAGCCGCTCGTGCCCCGGCACGTCGATGAACGAGATCTCGAGCTCGCCGCGCGGGTCGGGCAGCGGCGCGAACCCGAGCACGAGCGTGATGCCGCGCCGTTTCTCCTCCGGCAGGCGGTCGCAGTCGACGCCGGTGAGGGCGGCGACGATCGAGGTCTTGCCGTGGTCGATGTGGCCGGCGGTGCCGAGGACGACGGCGCGCACCCGCCTATACTAGCGGCCGTGACGCTGGAGCACGAGATCAAGGTCCCGGTGGCCTCGCTGGCGGCGGTGCGCGCGCGCCTCGAGGCGGCCGGCGCGGCGCGGCGCGAGCGCGAGACGTTCGAGGAGAACTGGGTGCTCGACGACGGCGCCGGCAGCGTGCGCTCCAGCGGCTGCCTGCTGCGGGTGCGCCGCTGGGGGGCGCGCGCGTTCCTCACGTTCAAGGGCGCCGCGACGTTCGCGGGCGGAGTGAAGACGCGCGAGGAGCTCGAGACGGAGATCGCCGACCCCGAGGCCGTGCTCAAGCTCTTCGCGGCCCTCGGCTTCACGGCGGTGCGGCGCTACCAGAAGCACCGCGAGGCGTGGGAGCTGGGTGGCGTCGCAGTGGCCCTCGACCGCACGCCGATCGGCGCGTTCGTCGAGCTCGAGGGACCGCCGGCGGCGATCGCCGAAGCGGCCGCCACGCTCGCCATCGACGCGGCTGCCGCCGTGCCCGGCAGCTACCTGGCGCTGTGGGAGGCGCACCGCGCCACCCACCCCGGCGCCCCCGCCGACATGGTCTTCGGGCCTGCCGGATGAACGGCATGCTGCTGGCGGCGGGGCGCGGCGCCAGGATGGAGCCGCTGTCATCCTGCATCGCCAAGCCGGCGCTGCCGGTGCTCGGCCGGCCGCTGCTCTCGTCATCGCTCGACCACCTCCGCGCCGCCGGCTGCCTCCGCATCGCCGCCAACCTTCACCGGCACCCCGACCAGGTCGCCTCCGCGCTCGCGGTCGCCGCCGCCGGCGGGCCCCCGGTGCTGCTGTCGCGCGAGAGGGAGCTGCTCGGCGGCGCCGGCGGCGTGGCAGCGGCCCGCGGGGTGCTGGGGCAGGGGCCGGTACTCGTTGCCAACGCCGACGTGTGGACGGCGCTCGACCTCGCACCGCTGCTCGCTGCCATGGCCGACGACGCGATCGTACTCGGGCTGCTCCCCCACCCCGACCCGGCGCGCTGGTCGTCGGTGCTGCTAGAGGAGGACGGACGGGTGGCGGCGCTGGTCGGCGCCGGGAAGCCGGTCGACAGCACGCCGTTCCTGTTTACCGGGTTCCAGCTCGTCGGCGCTGCGGTTGTGGCGGCGCTGCCGCCGCCGCCCGGCGAGTGGCGGCCGGTGTGGGCGGCGGCGCAGCGGCGCGGAGCGCTGCGGGGCGCCGTGGTCAGCGGCCGCTGGTGCGAAGCGGGGACGCCGGGCGCATACCGCGAGCTGGTGGTCGCCGAGCTCGGCGGCGCGGCGTGGGCGGCTGCCGGCGCCGTCCTCGCAGGCGGCAGCGCGCTCACCCGCAGCGCGGTCGAAGCGGGGTGCACCGTCGGCTGCGGGGCGAAGGTGATCGACTCGGTGCTGCTCCCTGCCGCAGCGGTCGGTCGTGCGGCGCGCGTGGAGCGCTGCGTCGTCGTGGGTCCGGCGCACATCGCCGCCGGCGAGGAGGTCGCGGACACCCTGGTGCTCCCCGACCGCCGTGAGCCGCTGCATTGAACACGGGGGCGGCTCGCGCCTCCCCCGTGCCGTCCACGCCTCCTTGTACGAACTACCGTTGGTTGGGTATCTGTTGCGCCAGGTTTCGTCCTACTGGGCGTTGCCGCCCGCGCTCCCGCCGGTGGTGCCGGCGGGCTGCGCCGCCGCCGTGCGCGGCGCCTTCTGCTTCTCCGCGAGCGTCGTCTCGCCCGTGACGACGACGTACGGCTCGAGCAGCGTGAAGCTCCTCTCGCCGACGCCCTTGACCCGCATCAGCTCTTCCGGCGCCTTGAACGGCCCGTTCTGGGTGCGAAACTCGACGATGCGGGCGGCGAGCGCCGGCCCGACCCGCGGGAGGAGCTGGAGCTGCCCCGCGGTCGCGGTGTTGATGTTGATCTGCGGCCGGGCCGCGGGGTCGGCCGCGAAGGCCTCGCCAGCGAGCGCCGCCGCCAGTGCCAGGGTGAGTACCGTCCGAGCGATCATCATTTCCTCCCTTTTCCGGGGTCTCGGCTCGCCGGGCGCCGGTACGCGCGCTCGCGGCTCCCGTTGCGGCCTCCCCGTCGCTTCCTCCCGGTGCGCCCTTCGTGCCAGGGTCGCTCGCCGCGTGTGACGTCATTGATCCATCGATGTTTAAACTGTGTGGCGCGACACCCTGCGGCGCGCCGGGGGTAAACTGAGCTTGCGATGCTGGGCGGGAAGCGAGCAGCACCAGGGCGTCGGCACTGCCAAACGCCTTTGTCACCCGCCGGTCGCGCGGGCGGCGGCCGTGTCCGGCTGGAGACCGCGCACCCGTGCGAGCTGGCGGCACTGATCGAGCTCGACCGCATATGCTTCGGGCGGCGGGCATGGCCGCCGGCGGGGTGGCTCGAGGCGGTCACCGAGCCGGGGTGGACCACGCTGGTGGTGCGGGCGGCGGGGATGCCGGTGGCGGCCATGGTGATCCTGCTGTCAACCCCGGTCGCCCACCTCGCCTCGATCGCGGTCCACCCGACCCGGCGGGGCCGGGGGCTCGGGACCACGCTGCTGCGCGAGGCGCTCGCACGCGCCCGCGCGGCCGGCGCCCGCTTCCTGGCGCTCGAGGTCGACCGCGCCAACAGGAGCGCGCTGCGCCTGTACCGGCGGGAGGGTTTCGGCGTCGTGCGACGTTTCAGGGAGGACGGGCGCTGGCGCCTGGGGATGCACCGCCGACTTCACGTCGCGGGCGAGGGGAGGTCGCGAGACCTCCCCTCCAGAAGCTAGCGAGTCAGCGCGGGCTGGCGCCCGCGTCCGCGGGCGCCAGCCCGCGCTGAGGAGGGCACATGGGGCGTGAACTGGCGCTGGTGGTGACGGGGGCGAGCGGTACGCGGCTGGCGGTGCGCTTCGCCGAGCTGGCGGCGCGACACCCGGACGTGTCGGCGCTGCACGTCGTGCTCTCCGACGGGGCGCGCTTCGTGCTCGCCGACGAGCTCGGCGGCGAGCGCGCGACGCCGCACGGGTTCGCCGCGGGGCTCGACCTGGACGCGCCGGCGCGCGCCAAGGTGCGCGCATGGGCCGAGGCGGACATGACGGCGCCGATCGCCTCCGGGTCGCACCCGCTTGCCGGAACGGTGGTGCTGCCGTGCTCGGCGGCCACCGCCTGCTCGCTCGCCGCCGGGGTGTCGCGCGGGCTCGGGCAGCGGGTCGGCGACGTGGCGCTCAAGCAGCGGTGGCCGCTGCTGCTTGGTTTCCGGGAGTCGCCGCTGTCGGCGATCCATCTGCGGGCGCTGCTGGCGCTCACCGAGGCCGGCGCCGTCGTGGCGCCGCCGATCCCGGCGTTCTACCTGGGGGGCGACGAGATGGAACGCTTCGCCGACCACTATTGCATGCGGCTGCTGGACCTGCTGGCGTTGCCGCTCGACCGGCCGGAGCTGCGCTGGCGCGCCGGAGGCTCGGCGTGAGCGGCCGCCTCCGCGATATCGGCGAGCTGATCCGCTTCGCGCACACGGTGTTCGCGCTCCCCTTCGCGCTGCTGGCGGCGCTCGCCGCGGCGCAGGGCATCCCGCCGTTGCCGGTGCTCGGGTGGATCGTGGCGGCGATGGTCGGGGCGCGGACGGCGGCGATGGCGTTCAACCGCATCGCCGATGCGCGGATCGACGCCGCCAACCCGCGCACGGCAGGGCGGCCGATCCCGAGCGGGCGGGTGAGCGCGGCGACGGCCTGGTGGCTGGTCGCCGCCGGCGCCGCCGTGCTGGTGGGTGCGGCGTGGAGCCTGAATCCGCTGTGCCTCGCGCTCTCGCCTGTCGCCCTCACGTGGGTGCTCGGCTACTCGTACAGCAAGCGATTCACCGCGCTCTCGCACCTGTGGCTGGGGATCGGCCTCGGGATCGCGCCGGTGGGGGCGTGGGCCGCGGTGCGGGGTGCGATCGAGCTGCCCGCCGTCGTGCTGGCCGCCGCGGTCGCCGCCTGGGTGGCTGGCTTCGACACGCTCTACTCGCTGCAGGACGAGGCGTTCGACCGCGCCGCCGGGCTGCACTCGCTACCGGCGCGCCTCGGCGCTCGCGGCGCGCTGGCGGCGGCACGGGCGCTGCACGTTGCCGCGCTGGCCGGCCTCGCGGCATTTGCTGCGCTCGCCGGCGCCGGGTGGGGGCTGTGGGCGGGCGTCGCCGCCGCCGGCGTGCTGCTGGCCTGGCAGCACACCCTGGTGGCGCCGGGACGCCTGGAGCGCCTCGACACCGCGTTCTTCACCGCCAACGGCGTGCTCTCCGTCGGCATGCTGGTGCTCTTTCTCGCCGAGGTGCTGCTGCGCTCGCGATAGGCGGCTACGGTATGATGAACCGCCAATGTCCGAGCCGCTGATCGCCGCCCGCCACATCGCCATCGAGGGTCCCATCGGCGTCGGCAAGACCTCGCTCGTCGAGCGCCTGGTGGCGCGCTTCGAGGGCGTGAAGATCCTCGAGGACGTGGCCAACCCGTTCCTCGACCCGTTCTACAAGGGGCGCGGCGGCGCCGCGTTCCAGGTGCAGATCTTCTTCCTGCTGTCGCGCCACCAGCAGCACCTCGAGGTGGCGCAGCGCGAGCTGTTCACGCGCCTGGTGGTCGCCGACTACACGATGGCGAAGGACCGCATCTTCGCGCGGTTGAACCTCAACGACGAGGAGTTCAGCCTCTACGACCGGCTCTACCAGCTCCTCGTGCCGCGGCTGCCCGCACCCGACCTGGTGGTCTACCTCGAGGGCAAGGTCGAGACGTGCATGCGGCGGATCAGACAGCGCGGGCGTGAGTTCGAGCGCAACATGGACCCCGGGTATCTGCAACGGCTGAAGGAGGCCTACAACGCCTACTTCTTCCGTTACCACGAGTCGCCGCTTCTGGTGGTGAACACCGACGAGATCGACTTCGTCAACAACGACGACGACTTCGAGAACCTCGTGCAGCAGATCTCGCGCATCCGCAAGGGCACGCAGGTGTACGTCCCGCTCGGCGCCGGATAGAGCGCCGCGCCGGTCATCGTGAACGACGATCGGGCCCGCAGCGCCGCGGGCCCGATCCACCTCTCCGTCTTCGTCTCTTGCCTGATGCCGATTGCCTACAAGTACTTCAGCATCTCGGTGGCGGCCGGCGCGTCGCGGTGGCCGGGGGAGACCTTGAGGAACTTCTCGAGCAGCTCCTTGGCCTTGACGTTGTCGCCGCCGCGCAGGTACACCATGCCGAGCTGGAACAGCGCGTCCGCGTACTCGGGTTCGGTGTCGAGGATCTTCTCGAGGATCGGCTTGGCGGAGGCGTCATCGCCCTTGTTGAGGTAGGCGGCGGCCTCGTTGAACATCATCCCCGGGTCGCCGGGGTTGGCCAGTTTGTAGGCTTCCAGGTAGCGGGTGTGCAGCTCGGTGTTGCCGAGTTCCTTGGCCGAGTTGAGCGCCACCGCCAGGCACGGCGTGTCGCCGGGCTTGAGCGCCAGGCACTTCTCGGCATTGGCGAGCGCGTCGGCCCACTTCTTGTCCTCGTAGTCGAGGCGGCCGAGCTCGTGCCACGCCACGTAGAGATCCGGTTTGGCGACCGTGGCCGCCTGCAGCTTGACCCGCGCCTCGGCGCGCTTGCCCTGGTCGAGCAGCTCCTTGGCTTCGCCGAGCTCCTTGAACCCCGGCTGCGCGAGCGCCTGCTGCTCCTGCTCGGCGACAGCCTCGCTCATCGACTTGAGCTTGAACGCGACCGCAAGCGTCTCGCCGCCGATCGGCGGCTTGTGGACGGTCTCGCTCCCCTGATAGCCGTTCGCCTCGACCCTGAAGGTGTAGCGCTTGGTCGCATCCACGAACAGGACGCCGAACTCGCCGTTCTTGTCGGCGGTGAGCTCCTTGCGGTAGGTGGAGATCTCGGCGCAGGTGATCGTCACCTTGGCGTTGGGAATCGGCTTGCCGCCGGTATCGGTGATCGTCCCCTTGATCCGTCCCTGCGCCTGGGCGAACACGAGGGAGGGGAGGAGGAGCAGCAGCGCAACGGCACCTCGAGCGAGCTTCATCGTGGGAACTCCTTCCAGCGAGCGTTCCGCGGCTCGCCGCGTGAAAGTCTACGTCTGCACAAGGAGCCGGGCAAGACGGCCGGAGCGGTTTCCCGGCCGCGTCAGTCGAAACCTACCTCAGCCTCGAGCTGCTCCTCGGCGTCGGGGTCGGGAACCCCGGTCGCCATCTCGACCACCCAGCGGTGGAAGCTCGGCTCGGCGTTGGTCACCCGGAACTCGAGAACCTCCGGCAGCTCGTATGAGTGGAGCTCGCGGATCGCCTCCGAGACGGCGGCGAACAGCGCCTCGCGCGTTTTGACCAGCAGGAGATACTCGCTGTCGGTGCAGATCTTCCCCTTCCAGCGGTAGATCGAGCGGAGGCACGGGACGATGTTGACGCAGGTAGCCAGCCGGCGCGCGACCAGCTCCTCCGAGATCTCGACCGCCTGCTGCTCGGTGCCGACCGAGGTGACCACGACACCGATGGGCTCCAACTTCGCCATGTGTCACACGGTAAACCCCATGGCGAGCCCTCGTCAAGCGCGGGAAAAGGATGTACAGTGAGGGGCACCGCGATCCTGGGGGCGTACCGGGTTCGACGGGGAGCAGTAGGGGCGTCGGCAGCGTGCCGTGTTCCGCCGCCACGTTAAACGGGCGGAAACCAACACCTGCCAACACTGAGCTGGCACTGGCTGCCTAACTAGCAGTCACGTCGTGACCGCGGGATCCCGCCTGTGAGCCAGGTCACGGCGCCGACAAAACAGGCTGGACCGCCGCCTCGCCCGGCGGCGGCGGTCGAGAACTGACGGGCTGGTCGCGCCGGTGGGAAGCCTGGGTCCAGCCGGAGCGACGAGAAGAAACTCCAGGCTGCGCACGGAGACACCGGCGGCCCTGGCTTCTCGGACGGGGGTTCGATTCCCCCCGCCTCCACCATCCACCCCGCGGGGGACACGCGGTCCCCCGCGCTCGCAGCTCGATGTCGGGCCGCGCGGATCGTGGCCGGATCAGGCGCTGCGGCGTCGTTCCTCGAACGGCCCGTGGCGCCCTCGCGTTCCTGCGGTCTGGCGCACCCGGCGCGGCACCATCTCCCCTGCCGCCGTGGAGGACGCCGCGGCGCGCTCGCCTCCCTTCGCTGGCAGGGCGGCTGTACCCCATTGACACGCGCCGGGAAAAGCGCCGAAGATGAGACATGATCAGAGACCAGATCGCTTTTTCGTGGCGGCGGCTCGGCGAAGTGCTCCAGGCAATGCTGGCGGTCGGCTTGCTGCTCGGCGCGGCTCCCGCCGCGGCACAGGGTTTCGATCCCTGTAACTTCTGCATCGCGGACGAGGTCGAGCACTTCTGGCGGATTCCCGACCATCCCCGCTTCCAGGCACCGCGCCGGATCGCCCAGCAGTGCACCGGCATCGAGTTTCCGCTGGCGCAGTTCAAGGTGACCGCCGACGGGGCACAGGTCTCGGAGTTCAAGGTGGAGCACGGTGTCAAGGGCGTATGCACCAGCAGTCTTGAAAACCCGCAGCCGTACTTCGTCGACGACAGCGGCAACAGGGTGACCGACGTCGCGAAGTACGGCGTCATCGAGATCATCTCGCAGTCCAGACGGTCGGTGCAGTTCAAGTACACGAACCCGATCGAGCACCCGCCAGCGGGCGAGCTCAGCCGAGAGATCCGGATCGTCATCGAGTACACCCGCGACACCGGCGAAAAGGTCACTCCGACGACGCTGCTGCTGCAGGTCTTTCGCCCGCCCGTGGTGATGACCCACGGCCTGTGGTCGAACCAGGACGCGTTCAAGGCGATGGAGGACGATCTCGCAAGCGGCTCGCAGCACTACCCCGAGGAGCTGCTCTACCGGGTGGACTACTCGGGCACCAACGGGTCGGCGTTCTCCGTCAACTCGCGCGAGGTCGAGTTCGGTGTCCTCTCGGTGATCGAGCAGGCCCTGGCCGAGGGCTACGGTGTCGGCAAGGTCGACCTGGTGGGCCACAGCATGGGCGGCCTGCTCGGCCGGCTGTTCGTCCAGGGCGCCAACTACCACGGCGAGGTCCGCCGGGTGATCACCTGCAACACCCCGCACTCGGGATCGCAGATGGCCAACCTGCTGCTCGACGAGATCTGGGACCCCCTGGGGGTACTGTGCGCGGCGCTCGGCGCCACCGGCAGCTCGTGCTACGACGGCGCCGTGTGCGACCTCAGTGTCGGCAGCAACGCACTCGCGGCGCTCAACCAGGGAGCGATCGGCGGCAGCGACGAGAAGTACCACGCGCTGGCCACGGTGTTCGACATGGCGACGAACGCCCCGGGAGGGTCGATCTCGAGCTTCGCGCCGTTCAGCTTCTCGACCCTCCTGATCCAGGCGCTGGGAGCCTGCAGCGTCCCGGCGCTCGTCGACCGCGTCTTCAACAACGACGACAGCGACCTCATCGTGGCGGCGACCAGCCAGGCGGGCGGGCTCGCACAGACGCGGACGTCCCTGTTCGAGAACCAGGTGCACATGGGCAGCACCGACAACTCGCTGGTGAAGGAAGCCGTCCGCTCGCTGCTCGACGAGCCGGACAACTCCAGCCGCTTCGCCACCGGTGGGTACCATCCGGCCACGCTGGTCTACGCACCGACGTCGATGTGTGGCGCGATCATCCAGCCGCCGTCGAGTGGACGGTCGCAGGGGTGCTCGACGGCTCGGCACTCGCTCGCCCTGCACTCGCTGGCGGCGCCGGCGCTCACCATCACCGCGCCGCTGTCGGGGACCACGCTGGGCGCCGGTCAGGGCTTCGCCGTGACGGTCACCGGCTCTTCCGACGTCGCGACGGTCCTGCTGCTGCTCTCGAAGAAGGACGGCGAGTTCTTCCTCGCCAAGAAGCCCGGTCCGACGGCGACGTTCGCGGTGACCGTGCCCGAGGCTCTGGTGGGGCAGGAGACCCTGGTAGCTCTCGGGCTCAATGCCTACGGCCAGCCGTTCGCGAGCAGCAACCCGGTGGCGATCAACGTGACCGTGGCAGCGCAACTCCTCGCTCTGACCGTCGATCCGCCGACTGTCTACCTCGAGCCGGGCTACCCGCGCCGCCTGACCGTCACCGGGACGTTCGACGACGGGATCGTGCGCGACCTGTCGGAACACCCCGGCATGACGTTCGCGTTCGCGGCGGGACACGCCAGCCAGGCCGGCACGAACGGGGTGACGCTGAACACGCGCCAGGACGACGAGGTGACGATCACCTACCTCGGCGTCTCGGCGCCGGCGGTGCCGATCCACGCGCTGCCCGAGGCGCAGCCGGTGTACCCGAAAAAGCCGGTGCGCCGCCGCCTGCCCACGAGGTAGGCGTCCAGCCCGTGCTGGCGCTCCGACGGTGGCTGGCCGGCAGTCACTCCCCCGGCGCGGTGGCCGCCGGCACCCGCAGCACCGGCAGGGTGCCGTCCCACGAGACCAGCGAGCGGAAGCGCGGGTACTGGTAGAGGCCGTAGAGCTGCGCCGGCTCGAGGACCAGCGCGGCGCGCACCGCGGCCTCGCCGGCCAGCGGGACCCAGAGCGAGCCGGTGGCGAGCTCCCGCTCCGCCGCTGCGCCGCGGGCGACGATCTGCCGCCCCGCGTAGCGGGCGTACACCTCGTCGAGCTCGTCCTCGACGCGGAGGAGCGTGCACGCCTCGACACGCGCCCGCTTCGGGGCCCCCAGGCGCTCGAAGGGGATGCCGTGGCGCTCGAGCAGCGCGCCGATCTCGGCCGCGGCCTCCGGCACGATCGCATAGCCGGCCGGCGCTGAGACCGAGCGCTTGACCACCAACGCCGTCATCATGTTCGCCGTCGCCACCTCGATCCGAAGGCCGGTGGCGGTCTCGACCACCGGAAAGCGGGTGATCGCCATTCCGGGGTTGACCCAGAGGTAGTTGACGGGGAGGAACGGCGGCAGCGCGCGCGCGCGCGAGCGTTCCACCAGGGCGCGGTCGCGCTCCCGGGTGGCGGCGTCGGCGAGCAGCGAGCGCAGCACCACGAGGTAGGCGTCGACGCGGTTGCCGAGGTCGGCGCTCGTGTTCTCCCCGGCGTGCCGCACCGCCGCCTCGATGATGAACGAGAGCCCGCCGTACATCCCGATGCCGTTGAGGGCGCCGTCGATGTCCGGTGCGGAGTGGCGCTGCTCCTCATCGGGCGGCACGCCGCCCACCCAGTAGCGCAGGAACGGATGGTTGGCGCGCGCGCACGCCGCCGCGGCGTCGTCGATGCGGCGCTCGGCGGCGGCCACGACCGCGGGGTCGAACAGCGGGGTGTTGAGCGCATCGAGGGTGATGTCGGGCCACTTCTCCCACCCGCGCGCCCGCCACGCTTCGGGGTCGCGGCCGAACTCGTGGCAGTCGACCGCGAGGTGGGGACACAGGCGCCGCGCCACGCGGTGGAGAGCCTGCGTTTCCGGCTGCGACAGCTCGATGTGGTCGCGGTTCAGGTCGACGTCCGCGGCGTTGCGGCGGGTGCCGGCCTCGGCGCCGTCGGGGTTGACCATCGGCATCAGCCAGAGGTCGAGGTCCGGCGGCAATGACCGCGGGTCGCGCACGGCGTCGCGAATCAGGTACAGCAGCGCGTCCTTGCCTGAAACCTCGTCGCCGTGCTGCTGCGCGTAGAAGAGCACGCGGTAGCTCGCCGCCGGCGATCCCTTGAGGTTGACCAGGTACAGCGCCCGCCCCTGCGCCGTGGTCCCCTCCACGGTGACGGCAGCCGGGCCGCCGGCCGGCAGTGCCGCGAGGAACGCCTGCATCTCGGCGAACGACGTGCTCCTGGCCAGCGTCCGGTGGTCCTCCGGGAGGGCGGCGGCGGCCCCAGCGGCGGCCAGCACCGCCGCGAGCGTGGCGAGCCATCCACGCGCTCCACGCCCGCGTGCGGTGAGAGTCCTTCCGGCGAGCCGTGCATGCGGCTCGCGTGTGCGTCGTGTCATCACGGTCCCTCCTTGCGCGCCGTCACTGCGGCAGCACCACCTCGGCGTACCAGCCGCGCGACACGATGCCGGTGCCGTACGGCTGCGACAGGCGCTGCAGCAGCGCGATGATCTCCGCGCCGCGGCGCGCGCTCGCGAGACGCGGCACGCCGTACAGCGGCCCCTCGTCGTCGATCGTCACCGGGATGAGCTCGAGGCGGCGCAGCGCGCCGCCGTTGTAGGTCGCCCGCGCCACCACCGTCTCGAAGACCCGCTCGGGGTCGCGACGGTCCCACACCGACACGTTGGCGGGCCGCTCGATCTCGCCGTCGCGCTGGTGGATGAGGTCGACGGGGATCCTGTCCGGCGTGCGGTACTGGTAGACGAAGTTCGAGAGGCTGTAGAGGATCGGCTTGCCGCGGCGGATCTCGATGCCGCGCAGGACGTGCGGGCCGCTGCCGAGCACGAGGTCGGCCCCGGCGTCGACCGCGCGGCGGTACATGATCTCGTCGTTGGCCGGCGTCGTGTCCTGGATCCCGTACGCGCGGTGGTGCGAGCGGTCGTGATTGTGGATCGCCACCAGCAGCACGTCGTGGTGACGCTTCGCCAGCACGACGTCGTCCTCCATCGCGGCGACGTCGGCAGCCTGCGGCCCCTCGACGCTGCTGACCGCACCGTCGGCCCCGACGACGAGGACCTCGGCCGGGTCGATAGTGGCCAGGCACGGCGAGGCGGGGTCGGCGCAACGGTAGCGCGCGGTCCAATAGCGCATGTACGAGAGCAGGCCGAACCGCACCTTCTGGCTCTGCACCCTGTGCGTCTCCGGCGCGCGCGCCGAGGCGAGCGTGGGACCGGCGCCGGCGTGGCCTATGGCGGCGCGGTCGAGCGCCCGCAGGCACTCGGCGAGCCCCTCGGGGCCGAAGTCGAGGGCGTGGTTGTTGCTCATCGAGACGAGGTTGATCCCGATCGCCGCGAGCTCCCAGGCGAACTCGGGGTCGGCGCGGAAGTTGTAGAACGGGCGCTGCAGCTCCGGCCGCGCGTTGAGCGAGAACTCAAGGTTGCCGCACGCGATGTCGGCCTCCTGGAGGATGCGCAGGAGCTGCCGGCGCTCGGGGTGGGGCAGGTGGGAGATCTGCTGATTGAAGATCATGTCGCCGACTGCGGTGACGATCACGTCTCCCGGCTGCTCGCGCAGCAGCGCGGTGACCCGCCCCTCCCAGTCGACATGCTCGGGCGGCTCCGGCGGACGGATCGTCCGCGTACACACCGACGGCAGATGGGAGAAGTCGAGCGGCCTCGCGGCTTCCTGCGCGGCCAGCGGCACAGCCGCCGCGGCGAGCAGCGCCCAACAGGCCGGGAATCGGCGCCGTCTCATCGCCTCCACCTCCTCACCGCCGCGCCGCCGGCGGCCGCCATCGCGGCACGGCGCAGCGCGCCGGAATGCTGTAGACGTCGCCAGCGACCAGGAGGTCGAGGCGCACCCCGTGGCCGCCGAGCACGTCCCGCCCCGGCGGTGCGGCCAGCCGCTGCACCGCGGCGCCGGTCGCGTCGATGACGGTGACGGTGCCGCGGCCCACCACCGTGAAGGTACCGTCGGAGCGCACCCACACGGCGGTCGCCTCGTCGACGCCGACGCCGATCTCATGCGGGTGCTCGAGCACCACCGAGAGCAGCCGGTTCTGACGGCGGCGTGCGATGAAGTGCTGATCGACGATGGCGCCGGGAAAGAACCCGAGACCGGGCCACAGCTCGACGTTGTCGGCCGCGATGACGCTGAAGTCGCCCTCGCCGGTGAGCATCAGGGAGCTCATGCACGCCGTCCCCGCCGAGGTGCCGCCGAGCACCGCGCCGCGCGCGTGCGCGCGAGCGATGGCGGCGAGCAGCGGGCTGCCGAGGAGGGCGTTGACGATGCGCGTCTGGTCGCCGCCGAGGAAGTACACACCGCGCGCCCGCTCCGCCGCCGCCACGTAGTCCGGGCGCGAGGCGTCGGCACAACTGTGCACCTCGAGCGCCGTGACGTCGCGGCACCCCCACTCGCTCCTGAACTCCGCCGCGCGCTCGGCGCCGGCGCTCGGGTCCTCGGACGCGGTGGGAATGAGCACGATCGACGCGTCGGGGCCGCCGGCGAGGGCGACGAACAGCCGCATGATCTCGGGAGGGCGGTCGCCGCCGCCGATCAGGAGGAGGTCTCCCTGCGGCGCCGCGGCCGCTGCGGCAGCGCAGGCGAGAAGAAGCGGACCGAGGAGCGACGGGCGTGGATGCACGGCTTCCTCCCGGGTTGTCGAGACGGCACGGGGCGGCCGCTGTCAGGCCGCCCCGTGCAGTGAACGGATCACGACACGGCTAGAACTCGAAGCGCACGCCGGCGCGGATCTGCCGCGGCGTCTCGATCTGCGACGGCGTCCCGAAGGAGCTCGTCTGCGTCCAGGTGCCGCGCGAGATGCGGTACTCGCCCGAGCGGGCGTTGACGCGCAGCACGGTGTCCTCGTTGGTCACGTTGAAGCACTCGAGCGACAGGGTGAGGCGGAAGAGGTCGGAGAGCTTCGAGCTCCACGCCAGCCGGAGGTCGAGGAGGTTGCGGTCCGGGAGCTGCTCGGAGCCGCGCGCGGTCGACCAGATGTAGTTGCCGGTGGAGGCGTTGTAGTCGAGGCCGCGGATGCGGAAGTACGGCGTCCAGTACCAGCCCGAGAGGTACGTGTACTGGCCCGAGACCTCAAACCCGAGCGGCAGGTCGACGGCGCCGGAGAGCTTGCCCTCCCACTCGCTGTAGCGCTCCATGCGGCCGGAGGCGTTGATGAAACCGTTGCGATCGAGGTACTCGTCCTCGTACCCGCTGTTGGAGAGGATGTTGCCTTTCAGGTCGGTCCACACCACCGAGGCCTTGAGCTGCCATCCGTGCGAGTAGCGCTTATCGAAGCGCGTCATCACCGCCTGGTAGTCGCGGTAACCGCCGTTGTCGGTGGTGAGCACGAACTCCGGCTCGGAGAGCAGGTTCCAGAACTGGTACTGCTGGCCCGTGGAGGGGTTGGGGGTCGCCGTCTCGAGCAGCTCGTAGTCCTCGTTGACGTTGATCATCGCCATGATGTCGCGGAACTTACGATCGATGAAGTCGACCCCGATCATCATGTCCTTGCCGAGCTGCTGCTCGATCGACAGCAACAGCTCGTCGGCGTACGGGTGGTTCACCTCGCCCATCGTGCCGAGCTGCACGACCGGGTCGTCGCAGTCGGTGTAGTCCTGGTCGTCCTCGTTCCAGTAGCAGTCCTGGTCCGGGATGACGCCCTGGCCGGACACCTCGCGGTCGAACAGATAGTTGAACATCTTTTCATGGTAGCGGCCCCAATGCGCCTTCACCGCCGTGCGCGAGGTGCCGAACACGTCCCAGACGAAGCCGATGCGCGGATCCACGAAGTCCACGTCGTACACCGTGTCGTCGCCGTGGCCCTCCTGCCAGCCGCCCTTGTACGCGCCGTAGCGGACGCCGACGTTGAACGTCCAGCGGTCGAGGCGGAGCGAGTCCTGCGCGTACAGCGCCAGGCCGGAGAACTGCGTGTGCGTGTCGTACTCGCCGTAGCCGCGCTCGATGAAGGCGTCCGGGCTGACGGCGCACGACGGGTCGGCGAAGTACGCCTCGGGGGAATCGCACACCGTCGAGTCGTCGTAGTAGGTGAAGCCGCCGTTGCGCAGCCACTGGTCGGAGGAACGCCCGTCCTCGACGAGGAAGCCGAACTTGAACGAGTGCGAGTCGTCATCGGCCAGCAGGCCGTCCTTGTAAAGGCTCCAGGAGCCGTCGAGGGTGAGGACGCGGCGGTAGTTCTTGTCGGTGAACGACGCGTTGTACCACGCGACCTCGCTGTCCCAGTAATCGACGCGGCCGGGGGTGTCGCTGCCGTTGTACGGCAGGTAGTCGTCGCGGCCGTCGTAGCCGGTCACCTTCACGTTGAAGAAGTTGTTGGCGTTGATCAGGTTCTCCCAGTGCAGCGCGAAGGTGACGCCGGGCGCATCCTGCTTGCGCGACGCCTCCGGGAGGGTGTACTCGCCGATGCCGCGCCGCTCGTTCACCAGCCCCTCGTACTCGGCCATGAACATCAAACGGTTGGCGTCGCTCGCCTGGAACGTCAGCTTGCCGAGGAAGCGCGGGATCTCGCGGTCGGAGGTGTCGATCGCGCCCACCGGCGTCGTGACCTGGTTCCAGTACTCGGCGGAGGCGAAGTACCACAGCCTGTCCTTGACCACCGGGCCGCCGAGGCTGATGGCGACGTCGGAGAACTTGAACACCTCGTTGTCGTTCTCCGGGTCGTTGTCGGACGTCCAGCTCTCCGGCTGGTAGTAGATCTCGGCCTCGCCGTGGAACTCGTTGCCGCCCGACTTGGTGACGCCGTTGATGATGCCGCCGGTGAATCCGCCGTACTCGGCGGCGGCGCCGAGGCCGGCGACCTGGATCTCCTGCATCCATTGCACCGCGGGGAGGATCCAGTGCTGGCCTGCGCCCGCGTCGGCGACGTTGACGCCGTCGAGCGTGAACGCGTTCTGCCGCTCCTGCGTGCCGCCGTAGGCGAGCATCGCGCTGCCGCTGGACTGGCGGTAGTCGATGTTGACGCCCGGCGCCGAGCGGATGATGGTGTAGTAGTTGCGCGGGATCGGCGACTTCGCGAGGAAGTCGGCGTCGAAGCTCGACGACACCGCGTTCGACACCACGCTGACCAGCGGCGCCTCCGCGGTGACCGTGATCTCCTCGGTCATCGCCGCCATCGCCAGCACGAGGTCGATCGCCAGCGCCTGGCCGAGGCTGATGCGGACGCCCTCCTGCCGGGCGGTCTTGAACCCCGCGAGCTCGGCCTCGATGGTGTAGGCGCCGGGCGGCAGCGACGGGAAGCGGTACACGCCGCGCTCGTCCGTCACCGCGATCAGCCTGCCGGAAACCAGTTGGTCGGACAGCGCGGTCACGGTGACCCCGGGCAGCACGCCGCCCTCCGGATCCTTGACCGTGCCCCGCACGCTTCCCGTCACGGTGCCTTGCGCGGCCAGGGGGACCGCGAGGCCGAGAAGCAGCAGGGTGATGACCAGCATTCGCAGCACGTCACGTCGCATTTCTCCTCCTCGGGTGCCGGGCTCGCGGCGCGGCACCATCCTTTCTCGGCGCGGGCTGGCACCCGCAACCCAAGCGGGCGCCAGCCTGCGCTGACTCTCCGTTGGAGAGGAGGTCTCGCGACCTCCCCTTGAGCGCGGGTGGCCCTTCCGGGCCGCCGGGGCGCTGCCGCTCGCGAGAATCCGCGCGCGCCGCGACGACTTGGAAGACCAGCAGATCAGCGCGGGCCTGCGCCCGCAGGTTGCAGTCACTGGTTCGACTCCGTGGGCCTCGCATCGCCGGCGTTCGACTTCGTGGGCTGCGATTCCATGGCGGCCAGCAGCGCGGCGCCGGCCGCCTCGATGTGGGCGCGCAGCGCGCGCTCGGCGCGCTCGCCGTCGCGCGCTGCGAGCGCCGCGACGATCTCCGCGTGCTCGATCTCGTCCGGGTGGTCGCGCCCGGGTGCCGACGTCTCGGCGACGCGCGGGATGGTGCTCCACAGCATCGTCGGAAACGCCGACCAGAGCTGGGCGAGCGTGCGCACCAGGTGCGAGCGCCGCGACACCTCGAAGATCAGCGTGTGGAAGCGCCGGTTGAGCTCGCGGTAGCGCCTGAGCTCGCGCGGCGTCTTGCAGGCGGCCATCCGGCTGTGGAGCTCGGCGAGCTGCTCGACCTCCTCGGTGGTGATGCGCTCGGCGGCAAAGCGCGCGGCCCGTCCCTCTATCACCGCACGGGTGGCGTAGAGGTCCTCGACGTCCTCGCGCGACAGCTCGACGACGCGCACCCCGCGGTACGGCACGTGCTCGACCAGCCCTTCGGAGGCGAGCTGCTTGAGCGCCTCGCGCACCGGCGTCTGGCTCACGCCGTGCTCCTGCGACAGCCGCTCCTGACGCAGCCATTCGCCGGGGGCCAGCTTGCCCTCGAGGATCTCCGCGCGCAGGCGGTCGGCGACCCACTGCCTGAGCTGGAGGTTCTGGGGTCCGTTCTCGCCGAGCATTGCGTTCGCCCCTACATTATATTTAAAATACTGCCGCTGTGACCATACGCGGACATATCGCGGCTGTCAAGCGAGATCCTGCGGCCGGCGGGCAGTGGCCGGAGGCCGCCTGGATCGTGGTTGCGACAGGCCCCTGGAGAGCCCCCGAATGACCGCCAACCGCGCCGCCGTCCCCGGCCCCGATCCAACGCAGGGGTGCGTCCCGCTCCTGCACGAGCTGTGCGCCGTGTCGTCGGCCAGCGGCGACCTTGTGGGCCTCGCCTCGCTCGCCGACCGCCTGGCGAGCGAGCTCGCGGCGTGCGGGCTGCACACCGAGGTGCGCAGCGAGGCGAACGGGCGCGGCGGCGTTGAGCCGGTGCTTGTGGCCGGCGCCGTCGACGCCGCGCGCGACGTGCTCCTCCTCGTCGGCCACCTCGACACCGTGCTGCCGGCGGCGACGCCGCGCCGCGAGGGCGCCTGGCTGCACGGCACCGGCGCCCTCGACATGAAGGGCGGTCTCGCGGCGCTGGTGTGCGCGCTGCGGGTGCTGCGCGCGCGCGGCGTGCCGCCGCCCGCCGGCCTGGTGTTCGTCGGCGTGCCGGATGAGGAGGCGAGCGGCGAGGTCGGCGGACGGGTGGTGCGCGCCTGGGGTTCGCGCGCCCGCGCGATGCTGGTGCTCGAGCCCGGCGAGGCGCGCGCGGAGGGCGAGACGATCGTCGCCGGCCGGCGCGGCCTCACGGAGTGGCGGCTCGAGGTGCGCGGCACCGCCGCCCACTCCGGCCTGGCGTACTGGGATGGCCGCTCCGCCCTGGCGGCGGCCGCCGAGTGGTGCGCGCGGGCGCAGAGGCTGTCGCGCCGCGGCCCGGGAGCGACCGTCAACGTCGCGCGGCTGGTCGCCGGCGACGCCGACTTCGTCCTCGCGCTCGCCGAGCACCACGAGCTGCTCGGCACCTCGCGCCGGCGCAACGTGATCCCCGACCACGCCGTCGCGGAGGGCGAGGTACGCTTCCTGTCCGTTCGCGACCGCGACGCCACCCTGCGGCGTCTGCGCGCCCTCGCGAGCCGGATCGCCGGCGTGCACGGCGTGTCCGCCGAGATCGCGCTCGGCTCCACGGTCCCGCCGGTGAGCCCGGGAGGCGCCGGCGCGCCGCTGGTGCGGCGGGCCGTCGAGCTCGCAGAGGCGCGAGGGTGGAAGCTCGTCGTCGAGGAGGACCGCGGCGGGATCTCCTTCCCGAACTACCTCGAGGACCCCGCCCGGCTGCCGATCCTCGACGGCCTCGGCCCGGTCGGCGAGGGGATGCACACGCGCGACGAGCGGCTCGACCTGCGCTCGCTCGAGCGGCGCGTCGTGCTGCTCGCCGACCTCCTGGCGACGCTGTAGGCGTTGCTTTCCCGTTGCGGCATCGCGGCAACCGACGGTGGCATCGTGGCCGGGAGGCCCATCCTACGGTGCGGCCTGACCCGGCGTCGCAGCCGGAGCGAGCGCCGCCACGGCAGCGAGCGTCGCGGCGGCGATCTCCTCCTGCGCCGCCGCCATCGCTCCGGCGTCCGGGGGCGCCGCCCGCCATTCCGCGAGCAGACGCGCGGCGCGCTCGAGGTTCGCCGCCTCGGCGGCGGCGAGCGGGCCGAGGAGACCGCCGTCGCGCAGCACGCGCACGTCGAGGTAGCGCTTGCGATCGCCGCGCCGGTCCGGAATCAGCCGATCACGCACACGGTCGCATGCCGCGTTGAGCGGCGCAGGATCCGCGCCGACGGCGACCTGCGGCGGCACCGTCCCGGCGCCTACCCACAGCGGTGTCGCGGCGCCGGAGAGCGGCTGCCCCAGGATCACCCACATCGTCGAGAGCAGCGGGTTCTCGCCCGCCGCCACGCCGTGGAACAGCGCCACCGAGACGGTGTCGGAGCGGGCGATCGAGTCGCCGATGTAGGCGAGGCGCGCCGCGTAACCGGGAGCGAGCGGGAGCTGCCCGATCGCCGGGTTCGCCGTGTCGCGGGCGACGCGCGCCAGCAGCGTCGCCGCGTGCATCCGGCCTCCCGCCATGACCTCGGCGAACAGCGCCGTGGCGCGCTCACAGCGCAGGATCCCGGATCCGCGTCCGCGGTCGCCGCCCTCGCTGAAGTTGGTGCGGACCAGGTAGCCGCCGGGCGCCTGCGCGGGGTCGGTGGCGTCGTAGCGTGTGTACGCCTTCAGGCCGGTCTCGAAGTACGCCGCGCCGCCGGCAGCGTCGATCACCCCGAAGTTCGCGGTGGTGTCGCGACCGGTCGCGTTCGACGCCTCGAGCAGCGCCTGGAAGTCCGCCACGGTCCGGCATGTCTGCAGCGCCAGCTTCATGATCGCGCCCTCGGCGACGGTCTCCTTGTCGTCGAGGTTGTAGGAGGCGGAGTTCATGATCGCGAACCCCTCGGCGTTGATCCCGGCCCAGATCTCCATGCCGAGAGCGTCGCCCCGGTTGACCACCCCGAGATACGGGAGGCGGCCGTCCGCGCGGTAGACGACCTGATTGTGAAGGTCGGCGGCGTCGCGGTTCTTCCACAGCAGCGGGCGGCCGTCGACGGTCGCGCGGCCGGAGAGCACCGCGGTGGTACAGGCGCCGGCGGGCGCCGCCGCCGCGGCGAGCAGCGCCGCGGTGAACACGGCGGCGGCCGTCAGCACGGTCTTCCCCATGCGTCCTCCCCGCCGTCGTCGCAGGGCGACCGGCGGCTGCCGCACAGCATAGTGGAGCGCGTGAGAACACCACGGGCGCCGGCCGCCGAGGGCGCCCGGCGAGGGCACCCGTCGTGCGGCCGTGCCGCCGCGGCGCCGCCTCAGGGGTGGCCACGGCGAGCTGCCCGCCGGCCGTCGCCCGTGCGAGCGGTACCGTGTCACGCGCACCGCCCGACACGAGCGGGGGCGAGGGCGCGGTCCTCGCGGCACGGGAACCCTGCGGCCGGGCCACGCCGTTTGCGCAGCGTGCCACATGCGCGTCACACTCCGCTGCACCGGCGGCTCCCGATCGCGAGAGCCGCCGCGCGACGGCTCATGGCGCCTACTCCCCGGCGGCGAGCGCCGCTGCCCGCAAAGGAGCCTCGATGCGAACGGCTTCTGTCGCCCTCCTCGTGCTGTCCCTGGCCGTGCAGATGAGCGCCGACACCCCCGCGCCCGCCGCGACGGACAACCCGCTGCTCTCCGAATGGACCGCGCCGTTCGGCGTGCCGCCGTTCGACCGCATCCTCCCCGATCACTTCCTGCCGGCGTTCCGCGAGGCGATCCGCAGGCACGACGCGGAGATCGCGGCCATCGCCGCCAGCCCGGAGGCGCCGACGTTCGCGAACACGGTGGCGGCTCTCGACGACGCCGGCGAGCTGCTGGCGCGGGTCAACACCGTGTTCGGCACGGTCTCCAACGCGGAGACGAACGACGCCCTGCAGGCGGTCGAGGAGCAGGTGAAACCGCTGCTCGCGGCCCATGCGGACGACGTCTCGCTCAACGAGGCGCTGTTCCGCCGCGTCAAGACGGTGTACGGCGGGCGTGCGGGGCTCACCCTGAACCCCGAGGAGACGACGCTGCTCGAGCGGACCTACCGCCGCTTCGTGCGCGGCGGCGCCACCCTGCAGCCGGAGCAGAAGGCGCGCCTGCGCGCGATCAACGCCGAGCTGTCGAAGCTGATCTTCGCGTTCGGCGCCAATCTTCTCAAGGAGACCAATGAGTGGCGTCTGGTGGTAGACGCGAAGGCGGAGCTCGCCGGCCTCCCCGAGGACCAGGTCACGGCCGCGGCCGAAGCCGCGGCCGCCGCGGGCCTGCCGGGGAAGTGGGTGTTCACGCTCAAGGCGCCGAGCATCTGGCCGTTCCTGCAGAGCGCAAGCAATCGCGCGCTCCGGTTGAAGATCCTCGCCGCCTACGCCAGCCGCTGCGATCACGGCGGCGCCACCGACAACAAGCCGGTGTTCGCGTCGATCGCGGCGCTGCGCGCCGAGAAGGCGCAGCTCCTCGGCTACCGCACCTGGGCCGACTTCATCCTCGACGACTTCATGGCGAAGAAGCCCGAGAACGTCTACGCCCTGATCGGCCAGCTCTGGACGCCGGCGCTCGCCCGCGCGCGGCGCGAGGCCGCCGACATCCAGGCGATGATCGACGCCGAGAACGGCGGGTTCACGCTCGCGCCGGCGGACTGGCGGTACTACGCCGAGCGCGTCAAGAAGGCGAAGTACGACCTCGACGACGAGGCGGTCAGGCCGTACTTCCCGCTCGATGCGGTGCGCAACGGCGCCTTCACGCTTGCCGGCCGGCTCTACGGGCTCACCTTCACCCGCCTGACGGACCTGCCGCTGTACCACCCCGAGGTGCAGACGTTCGCGGTCAGGGAGAAGGACGGCCGTCACCTCGGGGTCCTGCTGATGGACTTCCACCCGCGTCCCGGCAAGCGCGGCGGCGCGTGGTGCATCAACGTGCGCGACCCCTGGGTGCGCGACGGCAAGCCCGTCACCCCGATCGTCTCCACGGTCTTCAACTTCGCGCGCCCCGCCGGCAGCACGCCGGCGCTGCTCACCCCCGACGAGTCGGAGACGCTGTTCCACGAGTTCGGCCACGCGCTCCACAGCCTGTTCTCCGCCTGCCGCTTCCGCGGCTCCGCGTCGTTCATCGCGCAGGACTTCGTCGAGCTGCCGAGCCAGATCATGGAGAACTGGGTGTTCCAGCCCGAGATGCTCGCCCTCTACGCGCGCCACTGGCGCACAGGCGAGGCGATCCCGGAGGCGCTGGTGGCGAAGATCCGCAACGCCGCCACGTTCAACCAGGGGTTCGCGGTCACCGAGGTTCTGGCGGCGTCGCTGCTCGACATGGACTGGCACACGCTGACCGACACCAAACCGCGCGACGTCACCGCGTTCGAGAACGCATCGCTGGCGAAGTGGGGGCCGATGCGGGAGATCCTGCCGCGCTACCGCACCACGTACTTCCTGCACTCCGCCGACGAATACTCGGCCGGCTACTACTCCTACACGTGGAGCGCGGTGCTCGACGCCGACGCCTTCGCAGCGTTCAGGGAGACCGGGAACATCTTCGACGCCGCCACCGCGCAGCGCTTCCGCGCGCTGCTCGCGGCCTCCGGCAGCGAGGACGGGATGACGCTGTACACGCGCTTCCGCGGCCGCGAGCCGAAGGTCGACGCCCTCCTCGCCAAGCGCGGGCTGACCCCCTCAGCGGCGCAGTAGGCGCCGCCGAATTCGCCTCGGCGCCGGCTGGGCTGCGGCGTCGGCTCGCGGCAATCCAGCTCCTCGCGCGGCCGGCACCCCCACCTACGGCAATGCCGCCACGGCGTCGCCTTCCGGCGGTACCACGACGCGGCGCTCGGCGGCGGCGCCGTCCGGCGCCACGCCCTGCACCGCGTACTCGCCCGCCGGCACGCGCAGCGCGAGCATGCCGCCGCTCACCGTGACCCACTCGCCGCGTCCCGGGTTCTGCCACGGCCCGACCGGCACCGGCAGGCCGCCGGCGAGAGCGACCACCCGCACGCGCCAGACGGCGCCGGCCGGCGTCGCCACCCGCACGGTCCCGGCAGGGAGCAGCGCGACGGCGGTCTCGGCGCTCGGCACCGGCAGCGTGACGAGGGCGGCGCCGCCGCCCGAGGAGATGAAGAAGGTGTAGGCGCCGGCCGGCAGCGAGGCGACGCTGGCGCGCCCGGCGCGGTCGCACGTCACCCACACCGGGTCGTCGACGCGGCCGCCCCGCACCGGCAGGAGCTGCACCTGGTCCGGCGCCGATCCGTCGGCGTCGCGCATGAGCAGGCGCAGGCGCTGCTCTGAGGCCAGCGCCAGCGCCACCTCGCGGCCGACACCCATCGACACGGTGGCGTTGGCCTCCGCCGCCGCGTACCCCTCCGCCGTCGCGCGCACCACGAGGTCGCCGTCGGGGAGGTCCTCGAGAGTGAACATACCGCGCGCGTCGGTGCGGGCGTCGCGGGTGAACGGCGGCGTGCCGCCCTCCGCCGTGACAGCCGCCCCGACCAGCGGCGTGCGCTCGGGCAGCGCCACCACCGTGCCGCGCAGCGTGCCGCCCTGGATCTCCAGCTCCACGCGCGCATCGCCCGACACCTCGACCTCGCGGGCGGCCAGCACGCGGCTCGAGCGGTCGCGCGCGCGCACCTCGACGCGCCCCGGCTCGATCCCCGCGATCTCCCACTGCCCCTGGGCGTCGGCGGTGGTGGTCGCGCCGCCGCCGCCGCCGGCTGCCTCGACGATCACCCCCGGCGCCGGCGCGCCGCGCCGCCGCACCGACCCGAACAGGCGGGCGCCGCGCGAGAAATCGAGCTCGACGTTCGCCGTCTGCCCGGCGGCGACGACCTCGACCGGCGCGCTGCGGCGCTTGCTCTCCGGCAGCACGAAGGCGCCGACCTCGCCGCGCCCCACCGGCACTCCCGTGAGCGTGAACGTGCCGTCCGGCGCCGGCTGCGTGCGCGCGCCGCGCGAGAACACCTGGCAGCGCGCCATCTCGGCGGCCGTGAGCCCGAGCACGCGGCCGCTGACGGTGCCGCCGCGCTTCAAGGTGAGCTCGACGCTCGCCGTGCGACCGGCCTCGACGGTGACCTGTGCCTGCGCCTGCGCCCACCCGTCCGCCGACGCCCACACGCGGTACTGGCCCGGCGCCACGCCGGGCAGCGTGAAGGCGCCGCCGGCATCCGCCGGCGCCGGCTCGAGCTGCTCGTTGGGGCCGCCGAACCCGGCGACGCTCGCTCCCTCGACCGGCGAGCCGTCCTCGCCGATCACCCGCCCGGCGATCGCACCGGCGCCCTCGAGGCGCAGCTCGACGGCCTCCTCGGTCCCCGCCTCGACCACCTCGCGCGCGCTCGCGCCGCCCTCGCCGCTCGCCGCCAGGACCCAGGCGCCGGGCTCGAGGCCGACGAGTGCGAACGACCCGTCATCGGCGCTGCGCGCCGTCACGGCTTCGCCGGGGAACGTGATGCCGCCGCCGCTGCGCGCCGCCGGCGAGGCCTCGACGACGATCCCGGGCGCCGGCCGGCCGGTGGTGTCGAGCACCGTGCCGCGCACCGCCAGCCCGGGCTTGAGAAGCAGCGTCACCGGGCGCGGCGCCTCGCTCTCCGGCACCCTGACCGGCTGCTCGAGGGGGCGGTAGGAGGACGCCTTCACCCGCAGCGTGTACTCGCCCGCGGTCAACCCGGGGAGGCGGAAGCGTCCCTCGCCGTCGGTCTCGGCGTCGCCGCCGCTCTCCATGGTCACGAACGCGAACGCCATGCCGCCGCCGCCGGACTGCATCCTCGTCGTGCGCTCGGCGCTCACCACGGCGCCGGCCACCGGCGCCGCCGTCGCCTCGTCGACCACCCGCCCGACCAGCTCGCGCCGCCCCCTGATCACCAGCTCGACCACCCCCTGCGGCGGCAGCGCCACCCGCACCGCCTCGGACCGCTCGTTCTCGCCGCGCTGGGCGACGAGGTACAGCTCGCCATCGCGCGGCCGGTCGGGCACTGCAAACGCGCCGGCCGCGTCGCTCGTCGCCAGCGCCGGCCCGAACGCGCCGAGCATGCTGCCGGCGCGGATCTCGGCGTCGGCGATCCCCGCGCCGCGCTCGTCCGCGACGCGGCCGAGCACCGTCACGCCGGGCTCGAGCACGAGCGCGCCGGCGTCCAGCCCCTCGAGCGGCACCTCGACGTCGAGCGCGCGCTCGACGTAGCCGGCGCGCCGCAGGTGGAGCTTCATCGTGCCGGCGGGGACACCCTCGAGCAGCCCCTTCCCCTCGCGGTCCGTCGAGCCCTGGGCGACCCGGTCCGTGACGCGACGGTCGCCGCCGCCCATGCGGATCACCATCCGCGGCCCGCGCGCGTCGGGGTTCGGCACCAACTCGGCGGCGACCCCGGCGAGCGGCCGCCCCTCGGGGTCCTGCACGGTGAACGCGAGCCACGTTCCGTCCTCGAGCGTCAAGGTGACCTGCTCGCGCGCACCGGGGGCGAGCTCGAGCGGCGCGCTGCGCGCCGGCGGCTTCCCGGCCTGCACCGCCGCCAGTCGGGTGAGCGCCGGCGCCAGCGGCGCGGCCGCAAAGCGTCCGCGCCCATTGCTCACGGTGAGCGGAAGCACCCCCCGCTCGAGCATTTCGACGCCCCGCGAGCCGCGGAAGCGCCCCGCGAGCGCGTACTGCGGCAGCGTCCACCCCCACACCGGGACGGCCGCAACGCCCCGGCCGGCGGCGTCCACGACCGTGCCCTCCACGGCCGCGGCAGCGACGAAGCGCAGCGCCACGCCCGCCGCGCCGTCCTCGACCGCGACGCGCTGCGCAGCGGCGCCCGCGCTCCAGGCGGCGAGCTCGCCGCCGTGGCCGAACCACGGCACGCCGCCGGCGCCGCCCGCGAGGCGCCACGGTGCGCCGCCGGTCAACGCCAGCGGGAGCCACTCCGGCCACAGCAACGCCTCCTCGCCCCCGCCCTCCCAGCTCACCGCGAGCGTGGCGAGCGGCGAGCAGGTCAACGCGAGCTCGGTGCGCGCCGCGCCGTAGACGACGACGCGCGCGCCGCAGCCGCCGGCCAGCGCCACCACCGGCGACGAGCCGCGCTCGCCGACCTGCACCGTGGCCCGGCCCGCTGCGTCGGTGAGCGCGACGGCGCCGGCCGGCGCTCCGGCCGCGGCGACCCGCGCGCCGGCCACGGGCTCGCCGGCGGGCGTCCGCAAAGCCACCGCCAGCGGCCTGGTGGCAAGCTCGACGCGGACCGGCGCCGCCGCCGGCAATCGCGCTGCCGCCATTCCCCACCGGCCGTCGCCGGCCACCGCCTGGATGTCGATCTCGCCGGTGGCCGGCGCCGTCACCTCGAGCGCCCCGTCGCCGCCGGTCTCGCGGACCGGCGCCACGGCCCTCCAGACGCCGGGCGGCGCCGCGCCACCGCCGACGGTGCCGCGCACCACCGCGCCGGCCACCTGACGCCCGCCCGCGAGCACGCGCACGCTCACCGGCGAGCCGGCCGGCAGCCACAGCGGCGGCAGCTCGCCGCCGCGCGCCGCCGGCAGGTCGAGCGCAGCGGCGAGGTGTCCGCGCGCCGACACCTCGACGCGCAGAGGGAACAGCTCCGGCTCGAGATCGAGCTCGAACGAGCCGGATGCCGCCTCCGTCTCGCGCAGCGGCTGGCGCGCCAGCTCTGGGCGGGTGGCCACCGCCTCGCCGACCGCGAACACGCGCACGGTGGCGGGCCCGGCCGCCTTCTCGGTGACCACGGTGCCGGCGAGGTGCAACGTGACGGGCGCCGGCGCGGCGACGGCGGTCGCGGCCAGCATGGCCGCGAGGGGGAGCGCTGGGATCATCGGTTCCTCCGGACGAACGGCATCGCATGTCAGATGCGTGCCGGCCCGATTCCGTCGCACGCGAGCGCCGCGCGCCTCGGCGACGTCCGGAGGCAGCGGATCGGGGACGGCGGCGACGCCTACCCCGGCGCTGCTCCCGGCGGCACGATCTCACGCAGCGCGGCGGCGAACGCGGCGATCTCGCGCTCCGTGCCCACCGACACCCGAAGCCACGTCGGCATCGCGGAGAACTTGCGCCCGATCAGGATCTTGCGCTCGCGGAAGGCGGCGATCACCGGCGCCACGTCGCGGCCGACGTCGATCATCACGAAGTTGGCGTGGGGCGGGATGAACCGGCGCCCGTCGCGCTCCAGCTCCGCGCACAGCGCGCGCCGCGTGTCGTTCATCCGCCGCCGCACCGCGGCAACCGCCGCCGGGTCGGCCAGCGACGCGAGCGCCGCCGCCAGCACCGCGGCGTTCGCGTTGTTGGCGACGGCGTGGCGGCGCAGCGCCGCGATCCGCCCGGCCGAGCCGACCGCGTAGCCGAGCCGCATGCCTGCAAGCCCGTGGATCTTCGAGAACGTGCGCACGACGATCACGGCGGGGTGCGCGGCGAGACGGTCGACCAGGGTCGTGACGCCGGGCGCTTCGACGAAGTCCATGTACGCCTCGTCGACCAGCACCGCGGCGGTCTCCGGCACCCTGCGCAGGAACCCGGCGAGCTCGTCAGTCGTGTGCACGGTGCTCGTCGGGTTGTTGGGGTTGCAGACGTACACCAGTCCGGTGCGCCCGTCGCACGCGCGCGCCATCGCCGCGAGGTCGTGCCGGTGCCCGGCGTCGAGCGGCACCCGCACCGGCTCGCCGCCGACGACCCCCGCGTACATCAGCACCGCCTCGAACGTGGGCTCGGCGACCACCAGCGTCCGCCCGGCGCCGAGGAACGCCGCGCCGGCCATGCGCAGGATCTCCCCCGAGCCGCAGCCGAGCAGCACCTGCTCCTCGCCGACGCGGCAAAGCGCCGCCAGCGCGGCGCGCACCTCCTCCTCGAGGTCTCCGGCGTAGCGCGCGGCCACCTCCTGCGCCGCGCTCATCGCGGCGCGCGCCGCCGCCGTCGGCCCGTACGGATTCTCGTTGGAGTTGAGCTGCACCATGTCGCGCGGCATGCCGCGCGACAGCCGCGCCGCCGCCGGGAGCGGCCGCACAACCCCTTCGGCGAGCGCCGCGAGCGCCGCCGCTCCCGCGAGCGCGGTCAGCTCCCTGCGAGTCGGTGCGATCGGTGCCATGCGCAGCCTCCCCAGGCGACGGCCGGGTACCGCCGCTGTTGTACCACGAGACGGTGCGAGGGCGCCGGCGGCGGTGCTCGGGAATGAGATCGACGCCTTGCACGTATTCTCGACAGGCAGCGGCAAGGAGTCGACGATGGACGTGAGCTCGGCGCAGCGCGGGGATGTGACGGTCGTCACGATCAGCGGCAGCATCGACGCCACCACGGCGCCGGCGCTCGCGGCCGCCTTCACGCAGGAGATCGCCGGCGGCCGCATACGGCTGGTGGCGGACTTCGCTGCGGTGGCGTACACCTCGAGCGCCGGCCTGCGCGCGCTGCTCGGCGCGCTCAAGGAGTCGCGCCAGCACGGCGGCGACTTCCGTCTCGCGGGCGTCCGTCCGGCCGTCTTCCGGGTCCTCGAGATGTCCGGGTTCACGAGCATTCTGAAGCACTTCCCCGATGTCGACGGGGCGGTGGCGAGCTTCGCGGCGTAGGCGTGCGGGGAAAGGGCGGGCGGCGGTGAGCGAACGGGAGCTGGGCAGGCCGAAGGTCGCGTTGGTGGTCGGCGCCGGCGCGATCAAGTGCGCCGCGGCGATCGGCGTCCACAAGGTGCTCGAGGACGCCGGGATCGGGGTCGACCTGCTGGTCGGCTGCAGCGGCGGGGCGATGTTCGCCGCGGTGACGGCGCTCGGCTACCCGGCCGCGGAGGCCGAGCGGCTGGTCGGGCAGATGTGGACCGCCGACGTGACGAAGCGGCGCGACCGCAGGGCGATCCTGCGCGCGTTCATGCCGAAGCTGCTGCGCTTCGACGCGTCGTGGGGAATGATCGACGACACCCTGATCACCGACCGCTTCCGCAAGGTCTACGGCGACCGGACGTTCGCCGACGCGAAGATCCCCTTCCACGTGGTCGCCGCCGACTTCGAGACCGGCGAGAAGGTCGTTCTCTCGGAAGGGAGGCTCGCCGACGCGATCCGTGCGTCGATCGCTATCCCGTTCGTGTTCCGGCCGTGGCGCGTGGGCGAGCGGCTGCTCATCGACGGCTCGCTCGCCGATCCCATGCCGGTCGACGTGGCGATCCGCGAGAACGCCACCGTGATCCTCGCGATCGGCTTCGACAACCCCTACCAGCGCCGCATCGACTCCCCCGTGCGCTTCGCCTTCCAGGTCACCACGGTGATGACCAACAACCTGCTGCGCGCCAACTTCGCGTTCCAGAACCTCGCCCACCACTCCGAGCTGATCCTCATCCTGCCGGAGTTCGAGGGGCGCGTAAACGCGTTCGACACCGCGCGGCTGCCCCACATCATCGAGCGCGGTGCCCGCGCCATGCAGGAGCAGCTCGATTACGTCAAGCAGCTCCTGGCGGCAGCGGCGTGAGCGGCCGCGCGCGCGCGTCGGTATGCAGGGGGCGGCGGTGACGGCGGCGCGGGAAGGCACACGCCTCGGCCTCCGACTGCCGCCGGCCGGCGGCGCGCCCGGCCGCGTCCTCGTGGTCGACGACAACGAGCTCAACCGCGACCTGCTGGTGCGCCGCCTCGAGCGCGACGGACACGCCGTCGGCGTCGCCGCGGACGGCGCCGCGGCGCTCGCGCGCCTCGCGGCCGAGCCGTACGACGTGGTGCTGCTCGACATCATGATGCCGGGGCTCGACGGCTTCGCCGTGCTCGAGCGGATGCAGGCGGACGCGGCGCTGCGCGGCGTGCGCGTGGTCGTCGTGTCCGCGGACGGCGCCGTCGACGCGATCGCGCGCGCCATCTCGCTCGGCGCCGACGACTACCTCACCAAGCCGATCAGCCCGGTGCTGCTCGCAGCCCGCCTCGCCTCGTCGCTGGCCCGCAAGCGGGTGGCTGACGCGGAGCGCGTGCACGCGCTCGCGCTCGAGCGCGAGATGGCGATCGGGCGCGACATCCAGGCCTCGTTTCTGCCCGAGACGCTGCCGCCGGTGCCGGGGTGGGAGCTGGCGGCGCGGCTGCACCCCGCGAGCCAGGTGTCGGGGGACTTCTACGACGCATTCGCGTTCGAGGCCGGCGGACGCATCGGCCTGATCGTCGCCGACGTCTGCGACAAGGGCGTCGGGGCGGCGCTGTTCATGGCGCTGTTCCGCACGCTGCTGCGCGCCGCCGCGGTGCAGCGCTACTCGGGCCTGACCGGCCGCGGCGTCTCGCTGTCCGCCACCGGATTCATGTCCGTCGGCGGCCACGACACGCCGGGCGCCGACGCCGGCCGCACCGCGCTCGCCTCGGCGCTCAAGGTGGCCAACAACTACATCGCGCTCACGCACCCGAAGTCCAACATGTTCGCGACCGTCTTCTTCGCCGTACTCGACCCGGCGAGCGGCGCGCTCGACTGGGCGAACTGCGGCCACGAGCCGGCGCTGATTCTTGGGGAGGAGGGCATCCGCGCGCGGCTCGAGCCCGGCAGCCCCGCCGTCGGCATGCTGCCGGATGTGCCGTTCACCGTGCGCTCGGCGACGCTCGCTGCGGGCGAGCTCCTGCTCGCCTTCACCGACGGCGTCACCGAGGCGCGCAACGCGGCCGGCGAGCTGCTCGGTCCGCAGCGCTTCGAGGCGCTGCTCGCCGCGCCGCCTCCCTCCGCGGCCGGACTCCTCGACCGCGTCGAGCGGGCCGTGCGCGGCCACACCGGCGCGGCGCCGCAGTCCGACGACATCACCCTGCTGGCCGCCCGCAGGCTGCCGCTCGCTGCGGCGGCGGGCAGCCGGCGGATCGGTCCGTGACGCTGTCGCTGCGCGCGCGCGTCGCGCTGTCGCTGGGCGCCATCCTCCTCCTCGCGGCGGCGAACGTCGTCGCCTTCGTGTGGGCGAACGCGCGGCGCGACGCCGCCGTTGCGGTCGTACTGGCCGCCGCCGGCGACCGGGCGGCGGTCGCGCACGCGCGGACGGTGCTCGCGGAGGTGGAGCGGGTGACCGCCCGCGTCGGCCTCACCGTCTTCGGCACCTCGACGGCGGTCGCCGCGGCGCTCGCGATCGCCCTCTCGCTGCGGCTGACCGTCGGTCTCGCCCACCTCGAGCACGGCGCCCGCGTGATCGGGCGCGGCAACCTCGCCTACCGCATCCGCTCGGCGAGCCGGGACGAGATCGGCGACCTCGCGGCGGCGTTCAACGAGATGGCGGAGCAGCTCCAAGCGGCGCGCCACGACCTCGAAGGAGCGCGCGCCGCGGCGGAGGCCGCCAGTTTGGCGAAGGGCGCGTTCCTGGCGCGCATGAGCCACGAGCTGCGCACCCCGCTCAACGCCATCATCGGGTACAGCGAGATGCTGCGCGAGGACGCCGAGGCCGCCGGCAACGCCGCACTCGCCGCCGACCTGGACAAGATCCGCAAGGCGGGCGCTCACCTGCTCGCGATGATCAACGAGGTGCTCGACCTCGCGGCCATCGAGGCCGGCAAGCTGACGCTGCACACGGAGACGTTCGCGGTCGCGCCGCTGGTGCGCGAGGTCGCCGCGGCGGTCACGCCGCTCGCGCGCGAGAACGGCAACACCCTGCGCGTCGCGGCCGGGAACGAGCTCGGCAGCATGCGCGCGGACCCCACCAAGGTCCGCCAGGTGCTCTTCAACCTCCTCGGCAACGCCTGCAAGTTCACGTCCCAGGGGTCGATCTCCCTGGCCGCCGAGCGCGTCGCCGACGCCGCCGCGGCGCGCGTCGTGTTCACCGTCAGCGACACCGGGCCGGGGATGACGCCCGAGCAGCTCGCGGCGGCGTTCCGGGAGTTCGAGCGCGGCGGCGCCGGCGCCCCGCGCGCCGCCGGCGGCACCGGCCTCGGCCTCGCGATCAGCCGCAGACTGTGCGAGCTGATGGGCGGCGAGCTGCTCGCCGACAGCGTCCCCGGCCGCGGCACCACCTTCCGCGCGGTGCTCCCAGCGGAAGTCACGACCGTCTGAGCCGCGCGGCCGCGCGGCGCGGCCGTTCGCACCGCGCCCGCGTTCGCCGTGGCGCGCCCCCGCGTCACCCGCTCGTGAAGGCGACCGTGCCGGCGCGGAGGCCTGACCAGCTTCCTGCCGTCAGCTTCCTACCCAGGCCTCTATGCCTCTCCGGCTCTGTGCCCAGCGTCTCATGCCTCGTGCCGCACTTGATCGCGGCCGGCTGTCTTGGCGGCGAGCAGGCGGCGGTCGGCGAGGGCCATCAGCGCCTCGGCGGGGCGGGCGGTATCGCCGGGGAGCTCCGAGAGCGACGCCAGGCCGATCGACACCGTGACGGTGAGCGTGGTGCGCTGGTCGACGCGAAGCTGGATCTCCGCCACCGCTCGCCGGATGCGCTCCGCCACCGCCAGCGCGCCCTCGCCGTCGCTCTCGGGCAGGACGAAGAGGAACTCCTCGCCGCCGTAGCGGCCGACGAGGTCGGCGCTGCGCAGCCCCGAGGCGATCGCCTGCGCGACCCGCTTGAGCATCGAGTCGCCGACGAGATGGCCCCAGCGGTCGTTGATCGCCTTGAAGTGGTCGAGGTCCGCCATGCCGACGGTGAGCGGCCGCCCGTGGCGGATCGCCCGCTGCAGCTCGCGCTCGAGGTGGGCGATGACGGCCTCCCGTCGCAGCAGCCCGGTGAGGTTGTCGGTGGTCGCCGACTCGAACAGGCGGGCGTTCTCGAGCACCGAGGCGACGTGATGCGAGAGCAGCGACAAGAGCTCGGTCTCCTCGCCTAGGTACGCCTCGCCGTTCGTCTTCTCGCCGAGCAGGAGCACGCCGACGAGGGTGTCGTGGCTCATCACCGGCACCACGAGGGAGGCCCGGAAGAACGCCAGCCGCTGCGCCATCGAGGCACTGCGCTCGGCCACCTGGGCCGCCGGCAGGGGGCGCGCCGCCCGTCGCAGGTAGACGACGCCGGGGTCGTTGGGTGCGAGCAGGAACGAGGTGTCGAAGTCGCGGTCCGGGTTGGCGCTGGTCGAGGCGACGGTGAGCAGCACGCCGCCTTCCGGGTCCGCGACCAGGACGGTCACCGCGCGGGCCGCGAAGATCTCGCCCAGCCGGGTGACCAGGTGCTGGCCCATCAGCGGCACCTTGCCGAGCGCCGGGAGCTGTGCGGCGAGCTCCACGAGGCGCTGGCGCTGGGCGTGGCGCTCAGGGAAGAAGCGGCGGCTGATGACCCGCTGCAGCTCGCGGTGGAGCGGCGAGAACAGCAGCCCCATCAGCAAGGTCGTCGCCGACACCGCGAGCACGGAGACGCCGCCGCCGACCCACTGCGAGAGCAGCGCGCTGGCGGCGCCGACCGCCGCCCAGAAGATCAGCACCAGCGCGCCGGTGAGCGCCAGGTACACCATGCTGCGCCGCACCACCAGCTCGATGTCGAACAGGTGATAGCGGAAGATCGCCACGAAGATGACGAACGGGAAGGCAAACAGCACCGGCGGCTCGACCACCTCGAACCACGCGGGGGCCCCGCCGGCGAAGAGCTGACAGGCCGCCGAGACCAGCGTCAGTACGACCCACGGCAGCCCGGCCAGGAGCACCAGGCCAGCCTGCTGCCGCCCGAGCGGCGACGCGGCGTGCAGCGCCTGACGGATGAGCAGTGCGGCGACGGTGATCGCCCACGCCGGCATCACCGCGACGTTGAACAGACGCAGCGTCGTCTCGTAATCGAGGGGCAGCCCGGCGACGCCGCAGCTCTCGGCGACGTCGGTCGCGGCGAGCACGGCGCCGACCGCGAGGCCGGCCAGGTAGAACGAGGGGATCGCCCAGCGCCGGCGCGCCACCCAGGGGTGGCGCTCGGGGATCAGCGACACCAGGTGCAGCTCGAGCCCGATCTCTAGCCCGCTGAGCATGAAGAACAGCGTGTCGGCGGCGCTCGCGAGGAACGGGTCGCCGATGACCCGGGTCGGGGCGGCGAGCTCGAGCGCGACGGCGAACGAGAAGAGCGACAGCAGCGTGCCGCGCAGGTCGCGCTGCGGTTGCGCGAGCGCGAGGAGGGCGAGGGCGAGATAGGCGAGGGCCACGACCGCCATCACCAGGCGGTATCTCCATTGCACCGGCATCCCCGGCGTGACGGCGACCGCCACCTCGGCGCCGTCGCGCGCCACGCGGTACTCGACCGGCTCGCCGCGCCGGAAGCCGTGCGCGATCTCGTCGTACTCGGTGTAGCTGTGCAGCGGCGTGCCGGCGATCGAGCGGATCGCGTCGCCGGCACGCAGACCGGCGGCCGCGGCCGGTGACCCCGGCGCAACCTCGGTGATCGTCACCCCCGCCCTGGAGGTGTCGATGTCGATGCCCACGCGCCGGCCGGCGCTGCGCCGCGCCTCGATGAACTGGAGGTTGAGGAGGAGCACGACGAGGATTGCGCCGAGGGCTGCCAGGACACCGCGAGCCCGTTCGGGGGTGATCACGCCGCGCTCCTCCCGGGCAGCCGGCCGCGGCGGCCGGCGGGTGGAGCGACAGCCAGGGCGCGGAGGGAGGGCCGCACCGCGGGCAGGGCGGAGGGGCGGGAAGCGCGCGTCATCGACCGCCTGTGCAGCGGCAGCGGGATCCTAGCACGATGCGTTCTCGAGATGAGCGGAACGGCGGCGGCAACCTTCGCCGGGAAAACGGCGTAGGCTTGGCTGCGGCCGCCGCGGCCGGTCTCGCGGGCGCGGACGGGGAGGAACGACGATGGCGCGGAGCTACACCTCGATGGACTCCATGTGGAGGCTGCACCGGCGCGAGTTCCTGCACGTCCTCGGCGCCGGCACGGCGGTGGCGGGCGGCCTGGTGCTGGGTGTTCCGACCGGCGCGCAGGAAACGACGCCGACGCCACCGCCGCCGATCGAGACCAACATCGCCGAGTTCATGAAGGTGCCGAAGGGGCCGCACGCCATCCCCGGCCCGTTCCCCGGCCGCGTGGTGCAGGTCACCGACAAGCGCTCGCTCGACGGCGACGCGGTCAGCGGTGCGGCCGTCGCCGCGATGTTCGCACGGGGAGTGACGAAGCTCACCGGGCGGAGCATGAAGAAGAGCTTCGCGCTGTTATTCTCGCGCGACGACATCGTCGGGATCAAGGTCAACCCGGTCGGCGCGCCGCACATCTCCACCAAGCCGGAGCTCACGCAGGCGGTGATCGACTGGCTGCTCGACAACGGCCTGCCGAGGAAGAACATCGTCATCTGGGACCGCTTCACGCCGATGCTCGGCCCGGCCGGCTACACGCCCGAACGCTTCCCCGGGATCGCCGTCGAGGGGCTGCAGACGATGGACGAGAACGGCAGCTCGTGGCGCGGCGCCGACGGCAGGCACATCAGCGCCGACGCCTTCGACCCCGAGGTGTACTACTTCGCGAAGGGGATCGTCGGCAAGGGCGTGCGCGGCTACAAGGACGACGAGTTCTACGAGAACCAGCACGTGTTCACCGGCGAGTACTCTTACTTCGGCAAGCTGGTGACGCAGCGGCTCACGAAGATCGTCAACCTCGCGGCGTACAAGAACACCGGCAACGGCATCTCGATGGCGACCAAGAACCTCGGCTACGCCGCGATCTGCAACACAGGGCGCCTGCACGCGCCGCTGTTCTTCCGTGTCTGCACCGAGGTCGTCGCTGCGCCGGCGGTGCGCGACAAGCTGGTGCTCAACGTGACCGACGGCCTGCGCGCGCAGTACGACGGCGGCCCCGACGTCAACGAGCAGTTCCTCTACCCCAACCACTCGCTGTACTTCGGCACCGACCCGTTCGCCCTCGACATGGTGTGCCACCGCCAGCTCGTGGCCAAGCGCAAGGCGATGGGGGTGGCGGTCAACGAGCACCCGCGCTTCACCGAGTACCTCCGCTATGCGCAGGAGCTCGGGCTCGGCATCGCCGACCCGAAGCGCATCGAGCACGTGGTGGCGTCGGCGTGATCGCCGCCCTGGTGCTCGCCGCCGCGGCCGCCGCCGGCGCGGTCGCCGGCGACGCCGCGCTGCTGCCGGCCGCCGGCGCGGTCGCCGGGTGCGAGCGCAGCGGCGCGCCCGAGCTGTACCCGGGAGCGGAGCTGTACGGCCTGATCGACGGCGGCGCCGAGTTGTTCCTCGAGCTCGGGTTCGTCTGCGCGACCGTGCAGCGCTACACGTGCGCCGGCCGGGAGGTCGCGCTCGAGCTGTACCGCATGGAAGACGCGGCGGCGGCGCTCGGCGTCTACCTGGCGAAGTGCGGCCGCGAGACGCCCGACCCGGCGCTGCCGGCGCGCCACACGGTCGGGCGGCTGCAGCTCCAGCTTGTCAAGGGTGACCTCTACGTCACCGCCACCGCTGCCGGGGCGGCCGACGGGCTGCGCGCCGCGCTCCTCGGCCTCGCAGGAGCCGCCGTCGCAGCGCCGCCGGACGCCGCCGCCGATCCGCTGGCGGCGCTGCCGCGTGCCGGCCTGGTGGCGGGATCCGAGCGGGTGGTGCGCGGGCCGTTCGCGCTGCAGGCGATCGTGACGCTCGGCGAGGGCGACGTCCTGCGCCTCAAGGACGGCCGCGTCACGGCGCTTGCCGGCGAGTACATTGACGCCGCCGGGGCGCGGTTCGCGCGCGTGGTCGCCGACTACCGCGACGAGACCGCCGCCGCCGCGGCGCTCGCTGCCGTGCGCGCCGGCCTCGACCCGTACCTCACGGTCGTCGAGGACGCGCCGGCGCGCCTGCTGCTGCGCGACCACGCCGGGCGCTTCGTCGCCGTCCTGCGCGCCGGGGCGCGCCTCGAGGTGCTCGCCAATCTGCAGGCGCGCCCATAGCGGCCGGGGGCGGCTCGCCCTCTGGTACCATCCGCCGGTGGCGCACATCGGACAGCACGCGCGCAGCAGCCTTCCCATGACGTCGTGCTCGCCGCTGCTTGCGGAGACGATATGGAGCCGGCGCGCCGTGCCGGCTGCGCGCGCTCGTGCGCGCCCCGCAACCGTGCTCGCCATCTCCGCGGTCGCCTCCCGAGAGCGGGCGCCGCAGCGCTTGCAAGGAGAGCCTCATGCCTGAGGTGATCGTTCCCGTGGCCGGGCGGCCGGCGCCGCCGAGGTGGTTCCGCTGGACGGTGCTGGTGCTGATCTCGCTGGCGATGTTCGGCAACTACTACGTCTACGACTCGGTGAGCCCGCTCGCCGACGTGCTCAAGGCGCAGCTCGGCTTCTCCGATGCCAACATCGGGCTGCTCAACGCCATCTACTCGATCCCCAACATCTTCATGGTGCTCCTCGGCGGCGTGATCATCGACCGCATCGGCACCCGCAAGGCGACGCTGCTGTTCGGCGTGCTGTGCTTCGCCGGTGCGGCGATCACCGCGGCGTGGGGGTCGCTGGCGCCGATGGCGGCCGGCCGGCTGATCTTCGGCCTCGGCGCCGAGTCGCTCATCGTCGCGGTCACCACGGCGATAGCCAAATGGTTCCGCGGCAAGGAGTTGTCGTTCGCGTTTGGGATGAACCTGACGATCGCCCGGCTCGGCTCGTTCGCCGCCCTCAACGCGCCGACGTGGGCGGCCGGCGCCTACGCCGACTGGCAGACGCCGCTGCTCATCTCGGTCGGGATGGCGACGTTCTGCGTCACCGGCGCCACCCTCTACTGGCTGATCGAGGCGCGCGCCGACCGCCGCTGGGCGCTTGCCGCCGAGAGCACCGACAAGGTCGTGTGGTCCGACCTGTTCCGCTTCGGGGTCTCCTACTGGTACGTGGTGGCGCTGTGCATCACCTTCTACTCCGCGATCTTCCCGTTCCAGACGTTCGCCGTGAAGTTCTTCATCGAGGCGCACGGCGTCACGCGCGAGTTCGGCGGCTTCCTCTCCAGCCTGCTCACGCTGTTCGCGATGATCTGCACGCCGCTGTTCGGCCTGCTCGTCGACCGCGTGGGGAAGCGCTCGCTGTTCATGATGTTCGGCTCGCTGCTGCTGGTTCCGGTGTACCTGCTGATGGCCTACACCCGCGTGCCGCTGCTGGTGCCGATGGCGATCATGGGCGTCGCGTTCTCGCTGATCCCGGCGGTGATGTGGCCCGCGGTCGCGTACATCGTCGACCAGTCGAAGCTCGGCACCGCGTACGGGCTGATGACGATGATCCAGAACATCGGGCTGGCGGGGTTCAACCTCCTGATCGGCTGGGCCAACGACCACTGGCAGGCGTCCGCCGCCAACCCGGCCGGGTACCGGCCGGGGATGTGGATGTTCTCGACGCTCGGGTTCGTCGCGCTGCTGTTCGCCTTCCTGCTGCGCCGCCGCGAGACCGGAGCGTCGGCGCACGGCCTCGAGACGATCACCGTCACCGCGAGCGGGAGCTGATCGGCACGTCCCGGAGCCCCGCGCGCGGCGCCTGCGACGGTTTCTCCCACTCCCGCATCTTCACGGGTGATGCCGAGCTCGCTCGCGATCGCCCCGCAGCGTGAACACACGACGCCCGTGGCGCGTACGCTACCGCATGCGGCAGAGCACACCGGGGCACAGGCGATGACGGCGCCGGCCGGCCCGTGGTTCACGGCGGCCGTCGACGAGGTGACGGCGGCGCGCGCCCGGCGGGGCGAGGCGCAGGCGCTGGAGGCGCTGTACCGGGCGTTCGCGGCGCCGGTGTACACGCTGGCGCGCCGCATGTGCGGCTCGCCGCAGGCGGCCGAGGACGTGCTGCAGGAGACGTTTCTCGAGGTGGTGCGCTCGGTGCGCCGCTTTCGCGGCGACGGCTCGCTGGCGGGCTGGGTGCGCCGGGTGGCGGTCAGCAAGGCGCTGATGCACCTGCGCCGCGACCGCACGCGCGGCGGCGAGGAGCCGCTCGACGAGGCGTTGCCGCCCGCGGGAGCTGAGGATGGCGGCAGCCATCCGACGGTCGACGGCGAGCGCGCCGGCGCCCGCGTCGACCTCGAGACCGCGCTGGCGCTGCTCTCTCCCACCGGCCGCGCGGTCGTCTGGCTCCACGACGTCGAGGGGTACACCCACGACGAGATCGGCGAGCTGCTCGGCAAGACCGCCAGCTTCTCGAAGTCGCAGTTGTCCAGGGCCTACGCGCGCATGCGGTCGGAGCTCGCGCGCGCGGCCGGGAGGCAGTCATGCACGTGAGTCTCGAAGCGCTGCTCGAGCTTCGCGACGGCGCGGCGGCGGCGGCCGCGGCCGACCACGTGGCCGCCTGCGCCCACTGCGCGGAGGAGCTCGAGCGCCTGCGCGCGCTGCGCGACGGGCTGCGCGCGCTGCCGCCGCTGGCGCCGGAGGGCGACCGCTGGCCGGCGATCGCCGCCGCCGCAGCCGTCGAGCGCGATCGCCGGCGACTGGCCCGGGCGGGCTGGATTGCGGCGGGCGTCGCCGCCGCCGTCTCGCTGGTCGCGGGCGTGCGCGGCACGGTGGAGGCGGTGCAGGAGATGAGAACGGCGCGCGAGGTGCGGTCGCTGGTCGCGGAGTCGCAGCGGCTGGAGCAGGCGCTGCGCGCCGCAGAGGCCGGCGGCAGGGTCGTCGACGGCCGCGTCGCCGGCACCATCGTGAGCATCGAGGACCGCATCGCGGTGATCGACGCCCGCCTGGCGCCGGGCGCCAAGACGACGCTCGCCACGCAGGAGGCGTTGCAACTGTGGAACGAAAGGGTCCGACTGCTCGATGCGCTGGTCGCCGTGCAGTCGACGCGGGAGGCGTACGTCGGGCTGTGAGGCTTGGGAGGAAGCGATGATCAACGCAAACAGGATCGCAAGTTGCATTCTGACCGCCGCCATGGTCGTCGTGGGGCCGGCGTGGGCGCAGGAGAACACGCACGAGAGCAAGGCGGATCAGGAGCGCGCCCTGCGCGACGCGGAGCGGCAGATGCGAGATGCGGAGCGCCAGATGCGCGACGCCGAGCGGGCGCTGCGCGACGCGGCGCGCGCGATGGCCGCTCTGAAGGCGAAGGAGGCGTACGACGGGCAGCTTGCGCGCAAGGTCGTGGTGTTCGGCGACAACGCGCGCCTGGGCATCGTGCTGCAGACGCGCCGCGACCCGAAGACGGACGCCGTCGGCGCCGTGGTGCAGGCCCTCACCCCCGGCGGACCGGCCGAGGAGGCCGGCCTGCAGGCGGGCGACATCATCGTCTCGTTCAACGGCGAACCGATCGGCCGGCCCGCCGGTCGGGGTGACGAGGAGGGCGAGAGTCCCAGCGACCGGCTGATGGAGCGCGCCTCGGCGCTCAAGGAAGGCGATCGGGTGACGCTCGAGGTCAAGCGGGGGAACGAGACCAAGACGATCGTGGTGACCGCACGCAAGCTCTACGGCTCGCGCGTGAAGGTGTTCACCGTCCCGGACATCGAGGTACCGGACATCGAGATCCCTGATGTCGACGTGCACGTCGACGTCGAGCCGTTCCGGATCGCCGAGGAGCTCAAGCACGGCGCCGGCGTGCTCGCCTGGACGCCGGCGGCCTCCGACCTCAGGGAGATCGAGATGGTGGCGCTCAACCCCGACCTCGGCGAGTACTTCGGCGCCACGGAGGGGATTCTCGTCATCAGCGCGCCGAAGGACTCCCTGTTCCAGCTCAAGGCCGGCGACGTCATCCTCAAGATCGGCGACCGCGAGCCGCGCTCGCCGGCGCAGGCGATGCGCGTCCTGCGCTCCTACGGTCCCACCGAGACCGTCACCATCGAGGTGGTGCGCCAACGGGCGCGGATGACGCTCACGGCGCACATCCCGGAGCGCCGCTCGTTCTCCTACAGCTTCGGCGGCGACCCGGCTGCGCCGTCGGCGCCGCCGGCGCCTCCGGCCCCTGCCGCGAAGGCAGCGCCTCCCGCACCCCCGGCGCGCAGCAACGTCTGACTGGAGGACTGCTCGCCATCGCTCTCGCGCGGGCGCCGGCGACGGCGCCCGCGCCGCTCTCGCCCGCCCGGGCGCACCGCGCGCGGAGCCCGATCCCTCGGGATCACATCGTGTCCGGCGGCGAGGACGCTCGTGCTGCCGGTCCGGTCGGAAGAACGCCGGCACGGTGCGCGGCAGCGCCGCCGGTGCTGGCACGATGTTTGCCTCAACGTGGACGAGCCGGCGGGAGGCGTCCATGCGCGATCAAGCAGGGTGGCTGGCAGTCGTGGCGGCGGTGGCGGCGGCCGGATGCAGCTCCGCGGTGCCG
Source organism: uncultured Thermoanaerobaculia bacterium (assembly GCA_964594125.1). GTDB lineage: Bacteria > Acidobacteriota > Thermoanaerobaculia > Thermoanaerobaculales > Thermoanaerobaculaceae > CAVRZJ01. The sequence continues at coordinate 54,610 of CAZQLL010000024.1, forward strand.
ACCGAGACGCGGGGCGTCGAGCGCCTCGGTGAGACGGTGCTGCGTTACGCCGGGCCGGAGGCGGAGATGGTGTTGTCGTACCGTTACCCGGCGCTCAACCCGGTGGAAGACTGGCTGTTCCTCGACGTGGGGATCACGGCGGTGAAGGACCCCGTCGAGATCGACCGCAGGAAGATCTGGGTGCGCACGCCGGCCGGCGAGGAGATCCCGTTGGCGACGCAGGAGGCGTTCCGCGCCGCACACGGCGAGCTGGCGGCAAAGCTGGCGCGCGCCGACGTCCTCGGCGAGCCGCTCGGGTACTTCCCCGCCCGCCAGGAGAGGAAGCTCGAGCTGTTTGCGACGCCGTTCGAGGGGTTGGTGTTCGACTCTTTCTGGGTGAGCTATCGCGAGGTGTACGTGGGCCGTCTCTACTTCGAGGTGCCCGGCGGCGTGCAACCGGGCCGCTGGGAGCTGCGCGTGAAGCTCGCGGAGAGCGAGATCCGCATCCCGTTCCGGCTCGCGAGTGAATGAGGCGGCGGACCGCGGCGTCCGGCGGCGATCAGCGGGCGCGCGCCGCGTTGCGCCGGTACCGTCCGTCCGCCTCGCGCACCACCCAGCCGTCGAGCTCGGCGCGCAGGAGGGCCTCGAGCGTCTCGGCGACGGTCCGCCGCCCCGCCGCCGCGACGTGCTCGACGGTGACGGCTTCGCCGGCCGGCAGGCACGCCAGCAGCTCGGGCGGCGCCGCGCGTTCGGCGGCGGCGGGCGCGACGCCGAGGACCGCGAGCACGTCGTCGGCCGCCAGCGCCGGCGCGGCGCCGGCGCGCAGCAGCCCGTTGGGTCCCGCGGAGAGGCGGGAGAACACCGAGCCCGGCACCGCCATCACCTCGCGCCCCTCGTCGAGCGCCAGCCGCGCGGTGACCAGGGCGCCGGAGCGCTCGTCGGCCTCGACCACGATCACCACCTGCGCCAGCCCGGCGATCAGGCGATTGCGCTCGGGGAAGTGGTGCGGGAGCGGCGGCGTTCCCGGCGGGTACTCGGTGACGATCGCGCCGGCGCCGGCGATCTCCTCGGCGAGCCCAGCGTGCTCGCGCGGGTAGACGCGGTCCGGACCCGCGCCCCACACCGCGACCGTCGGGCCGCCGCCCGCGAGCGCGCCGCGGTGCGCCGCCGCGTCGACGCCGCGCGCCATCCCGGAGACCACCGCCACGCCGGCCGCCGCGAGCTCGCGGCCGAAGTGCTCCGCGACCTCGCGCCCGTAGGCGGTGGCGCGCCGCGAGCCGACGATCGCGGCGGCCGGTCCGGTGGGCAGCGCGCCGCGGACGAACACGCCGAGGGGCGGGTCCGAGAGGACCGCGAGACCGGCAGGGAACGCCGCATCGCCTTCCGCGAGCCACCGCCAGCCGCCGGCGGCGCACGCCGCCGCGACCGCGGCGGCGGCGCCCATGTCGAGACCGGCGTGCTCGCCGTCCGCCGCCAGCCCGCGCGCCCGCCTGCGGCCGGCCGCGCCGCCCTCGCGATGGGCGAGGAGAGCAGCCAGCAGGCGATGTGCCGGAGGAATAGCCGCGTGCATTTTCGTCTATAGTACCTGGATGAGCAGAGGTTTGCCATGCGCGTGACTCGGGTTCTCGCAGCGGCCGCGGCGGCGCTGTCGCTCGCGTGCGCCTCGTCCGGCGGCGCCGTCCGCAGCGCCGCCGACGAGGTGCGCGAGGGCGTGCGCGTGTCCCAGCTCGGCTACTGGCAGGAGGCGCTGTTCCGCTTCACCCGCGCCCGCGAGCTGACGCCCGACGACGTCGTCGTGCTCAACAACCTCGCCGTGGCGCAGGAGGCGCTCGGCCGCTACGACGAGGCGCTCGCGACGTACAAGCTGGCGCTCAAGAAGGACCCGAAGAACACCGTGGTCCGCAAGAACTACGCGCGTTTCGCCGAGTTCTTCACGTCGTACGCGCGCGGCGCCAAACCGAAGGGAGACGACGGTGCGACCCGCTAGGCTGCTGCTGCCGCTGCTGGTGCTCGCGAGCGTCTCCGGCGCGGGGGTGCGCGAGGTCGAGCTCTCCCTGCCGGTGCGCGCCAAGCTGGCGCTGACCGGGCGCGAGAAGCTGTTCCTGGGGCCGTTCCTGCGCGAGGCCAAGGGGGACCAGGCCGCCCCCAGGCTCGGGTTCTCGGTCGAGGCCGAATTCGAGCGCGAGCTGCGTCGCCTGCTGCGCAAGGAGGCCAAGTTCATCCTGCTGCCGCCGGTCGAAGGTCTGCGGCCGCCGTCCTCCGATCCGCTCGAGCTGTCGCGCCAGTCGGACTTCTGGCGGGAGCTCGGCAGCCGCACCGGGGCCGACTTCATCGTCGCCGGGTCGATCGACTTCACGATCGAGGAGCGCAGCGGCTACAAGCAGGAGGAGTACGTCTCGCCGTACGACGGGCGGACGTACTACCGCCAGGTGATGGTCGAGCAGACCGGCTTCACCTACGACATCCTGCTGCAGGTGTACGACGCCCGCACCGGTGCGATCGTGCACGAGGAGCCGCTGAAGGACTTCCACGAGGTCGAGGAGACGAACGTGGACGAGTTCTCAGGGATGTTCGCCAACCTCTACTCCCTGGAGAACCAGATCATCAACATCTTCGTGCCCCGCACCGTCAAGACCAAGCGACAACTGCTGCTGCCCTAGGACAGGGAGGGAGCGATGACGCGGAGAGCTGTGCTGGCACTGGCGTTGCTGCTCGCGGCGACGTCGGCCGGCGCCCAGGGCTTCGGGAAGAACAAGGTCCGCTACGACACGTTCGAGTGGAAGGAGTACCCCACCCCGCACTTCCGCATTTCCTTCTACGACCGCGCCGAGCCGTCGCTGCAGCGGGTCGCCTCGTTCGCCGAGAGCGCCTACGACGAGATCTCGCGCCGGCTCAACTTCCAGGTTCAGGACCCCATCCCGCTCATCATCTACGCCAACCACGCCGAGTTCGAGCAGACCAACGTCATCGTCGAGTTCATCCCCGAGGGCGTGGGGGCGTTCGCGGTGCCGGCGCGCAACCGCATGGTGCTCCCGGTGGACATGCCGGACGCCGAGCTGCAGACCCTGATCGCCCACGAGCTCACCCACATCTTCCAGTACGAGATCCTCTTCCAAGGCAAGCTCGGCAAGGCGATCACCGCGAGCCCGCCGCACTGGTTCATGGAGGGCATGGCCTCGTACCTGGCGCAGGACGAGGACGCCAAGGCGAAGGCGGTGATGCGCGACGCCGTGCTCTCCGACAACGTCCCCTCGATCGCGCAGCCGAGCGGCGGCTACTTCTCCTACCGCTACGGCCACATGGTGTTCAAGTTCGTCGAGTCGGAGTGGGGCCAGGACGGCCTGCGCGACTTCGTCTTCGAGTTCCGCAACGCGCTCGGCGGCCGCGTCGACCGCGCCGTCAAACGCGCCTTCGACCTCGATGTCGAGGAGTTCGACGCGCGCTTCCGCTCGTGGCTGCGCAAGCACTACCAGGCCGCCGCGGTCGAGCGCGGCGACCCGCGCGAGTTCGGGCCGCAGTTCCGGGTGGACCTCGAGGTGGGATCGACCGAGACATCGCCCAGCGCCTCGCCCTCGGGCGACCTCATCGCCGCCTTCTCGACCTACAAGAACGACGTCGACGTCGTGCTCCTCGGCGTCCCCAAGCGCACGCTCTACCGCAACCTCACGAAGGGAAACAGCACGCAATACCAGTACATGGTCGCCCAGGCGGTCACCGTCGGCCCGGACCGCGGCCGCGATCTGTCGTTCTCGCCCGACGGCAACTACGTCGCGGTGTTCGCGCGCCGCGAGCGCGGCCGCGTGCTGCTGCTCCTCGACGCCCTCAAGGGCGGCATCGCGAAGGAGTACGCGATCGCGGTGGATCAGCCGATGTCGCCGGCGTTCTCGCCGGACGGCGGGACGATCGCGTTCAAGGGGTGGGCCGAGGGCCGCGGCGACATCTACCTGCTCGACCTCGCCTCCGGCGCGGTGCGCAACTTCACCGCCGACGACGCGTACGACTCCGGGCCGACGTTCACTCCGGACGGCGCAGCGCTCGTCTTCAGCTCGCAATCGGCCGAGACGGCCAAGCTGTTCCAGGCGCCGCTCGCCGACCCGGCGCAGCGCCGCCAGCTCACCTTCGGCCCCGGCAACGACGAGGGCCCCGCATACTCCGCCGACGGCAAGCGCCTCTACTTTGCCTCCGACCGCGACGGCGACATCTTCGACATCTACGGCCTCGACCTCGAGCAGCGCACGCTCACGCGCCTCACCAGGGTGATCGGCGCGGCGCTCTCGCCGGTCCCGGTGCCGACGCGCGACGGCGAGCGCGTCGTCTACCAGGCGTACACCAAGGGGCGCTACCTGCTCTACGTGGCGGACCCCGCGCAGGGCACGCCGGTGGGCGCCGAGGAGGCGCCGCAGGACGTCACCCAGCGCCCGCCGTACATCCCGCCGGTCACGGTCAACGTCGACCCCGACAAGGCGACCCCGGTCAGGGGCCGGAAGCTGTTCGCCGACAACGCCCAGGTGCTGGTCGGCGTCGACGAGTACCAGACGCTGCTGTCGCAGGTGTACCTGTCGTTCGCCGACCACTACGGCGACCGCCGCTTCGACCTCATGCTCGAGTCGGTGAGCGGGTACTCCAACTTCCAGGCGTGGTACAACAACCTGTCGAAGCGCCTGCAGTGGGGCGTCACGGTCTTCGACGACCGCTCCTACTACGTCACCACCGACATCACCACAGGCCGCGAGGTGCAGGTTCAGCGCCTGTACCGGCAGACCGGCGGCGCGGCGTACGTGCAGCACCCGATCTCCCTCTACCACCGTCTCGAGGGCACCCTGGGTTACATCGACCGGTCGGCAGACTACCCCACCTACACCTTCACCGGCGACGTCGTGTTCCTCTCCGACGAGGACAAGATGCCGTTCCTCCAGCTCGGGCTCGTCGGCGACACCACGTTCTGGCGGAGCTACGGGCCGCACGCCGGGCGGCGCTACTCCTTCCGGATCTTCCAGGGGTTCGACGCGCAGGACGGCGGCACCCTGACGCGCGACTACATCCTCGACGCCCGCCAGTACGTGCCGCTGTCGTACCGCAACGAGCTGGCGTTCCGCCTCTACGCCGCCTACGCCGACGGCAACCAGCCGTCGATCTACTACTTCGGTGGCTTCGACACACTGCGCGGCTATTCCTACTCGTCGCTCGCCGGCAACCGCGCCGCCTATCTCAACGCCGAGTGGCGCTTCCCGCTGATTGACTACCTGATCATGCCGTGGTTGCGCCTGACGGGGCTGCGCGGGCGGGTGTTCCTCGACGTCGGCGCGGCGTGGTACGAGCTCCCGGGGTGGCCGGACTACTACGACTTCTGGGAGGACGGCAGGCTCAACGACGGCGTCTCGTCGTACGGCGTCGGCTTCTCGGTCAACATCTTCGGGCTGCCGATGCACTGGGACTGGGCCAAGCGCTGGGACTTTAAGAACACCTTCGAGGACACCTACATGGCGTTCTGGATCGGGTTCCGCTACTAGGGCCGGGCAACTGGCAAGAGACGACAGGAGGCAGGCGGCCGAGAAACAACGCGCCGCGCGGTGCGGGCGCACCGCGCGGCGCGTTGTGCGCGCGGGAACCGGCTACGGGTCGGCCTTCGGGAAGTGCTCCACGTGGACGTCGAGGTGGCCGGCGAGCTGGCCGGACTCCTTGGTGATGGCGCGGCCGATCACCACCCGCTGGATCTGGTTGGTGCCCTCGTAGATCTGGGTGATCTTGGCGTCGCGCATGTACTTCTCGATCGGGTAGTCCTTGCAGAACCCGTACCCGCCGAACATCTGCACCGCCTCGGTGGTCACCTTCATAGCGGTGTCGGTGGCCATCACCTTGGCCATCGCCGCGAGCTTCGACGGGTTGGGCAGCCCCGCGTCGATCGCGCGCGCCGCGGTGTAGACGAGCTGCCGCGCCGCCTCGATCTGGATCGCCATGTCCGCGAGCGCGAACTGCGTCGCCTGGAACGAGAGCACCGACTGGCCGAACTGCTGCCGCTCCGAGGTGTAGCGGACCGCCCACTCGAACGCCCCCTGGGCGAGGCCGAGCGCCTGCGCCGCCACACCCGGACGGGCGCGGTCGAGCGTCATCATGGCGTTGGCGAACCCGCCGCCCTCCTTGCCGCCGAGCAGCCGGTCGGCGCCCACGCGGCAACCGCGGAAGTGCAGCTCGTGCACCGGCACGCAGCGGATCCCCATGGTGTCCTCGCGCTTGCCGATCTCGAATCCGGGCGTGCCCCTCTCGATCACGAACGCCGAGACGCCGCGGGTGCCGCGGTCGGGGCTGGTGGAGGCGTAGACGGTGTAGATCGAGGCGGCGCCGCCGTTGGTGTTCCACTTCTTGTCGCCGTTGATCACGTACTCGTCGCCGTCCCGCACCGCGCGCGCCCGCAGCGAGCCCGCATCCGATCCCGACGCCTTCTCCGAGAGGCCGAAGGCGATCAGCTTCTCGCCGCTGGCCACCGCGGGCAGCCAGCGCCGCTTCTGCTCCTCGGTGCCGCCGAGCACGATCGGGAAGCTACCGAGGGCATTGACCGCGTAGCCGACGCCGATGCCGCCGCAGGCGCGCGAGAGCTGCTCGACCACGACGCACATGTCGAGCACGCCGGCGCCGTGCCCGCCGTACTCCTTGGGGATCCAGATCCCCATCAGGTCGTAGCGCTTGAGCGCCTCGATCACGCTCCATGGGTATTCTCCGGTGCGGTCGAGCTCGGCGGCCACGGGGCGGGCGTACTTCTCCGCGACCTCGCGCGCCCTGGCCTGGTACTCCTGTGTCTGCGGCGGCAGCAGCTCCTTCATGGCAGCCTCCAATCTCCGGAGGAGAGGTCTCGCGACCTCCCCCGAAACGCCGGAGTGAATCCGGCGCCTTCACCCCTCGAGTGCCGGCGGCCCTGCCGGGCCGCCGGATCGCCACCGAGCCGCGGTGGCACTCCATCGAGCAACGGCGGGATGGTAGCACCACGAGCCCGCTGCCGGCGCCGCAGCGGCCGTGGGAGAATCCCGGCATGCGGGTGCCGTTCTCCAACCGCGTGCCGGACGACCTGCGGCCCAACCGGATCAGCGCGGCGCGCGCCCGCCTCGGCGCTCTGCCGTACGACCTCACGATCTCCAATCCCACCGCCTGCGGCATCGCCTACCCGCGCGGCCTCCTCGACGCCCTGGCCCGCCCCGAGGGGCTGCGCTACGACCCGGACCCGAAAGGTCTGCCGGCGGCGCGCGAGGCCGTGGCCGCCGAGTACCGCCGTCACGGCGCCGCGGTGGAGGCTGAGCGGGTCGTGCTCACCGCCTCGACCAGCGAGGCGTACGCCTTCCTGCTCAAGCTCCTGTGCGAACCCGGCGACCGCGTCCTCGCGCCGGCTCCCTCCTACCCGCTGTTCGAGCACCTGACGCGCGTCGAGGGCGTGGCCTGCGAGGCATACCACCTCGAGGCGGAGGGCGGGTGGCGCCTCGACGCCGGCGGGCTCGCCGCGGCGCCGGAGGCGGTGCGCGCAGTGGCCGTCGTCCACCCCAACAACCCCACCGGGTCGCTGGTGGACCCGGCCGACGCGGCCGCACTCGCGGCGCTGTGCCGCCGCCGCGGGTGGGCGCTGATCGCCGACGAGGTGTTCCTCGACTACCCGCTCGACGCCGGCGCGGCCGCGAGCTTCGCCGCGGGCGGCGAGGCGCTCACCTTCGCGCTCGGCGGCCTGTCCAAGAGCGTCGGCCTGCCGCAGCTCAAGCTCGCCTGGATCGTGGTCGGCGGCCCCGACGAGGAGGCGGAGGCTGCGCTCGCCGGGCTCGAGTTCATCGCCGACACGTTCCTCTCGGTGTCCACTCCGGTGCAGCTCGCGCTGCCGGCGCTGCTCGCCGGCGGCGCGGCGGTGCGGGAAGCGATCGCCGCCCGCTGCCGCGCCAACCTGGCGGCGCTGCGTGCCGTCGCCGTCGACTGCCCCGAAGTATCGGTGCCTCCCGTCGCGGGCGGCTGGAGCGTTCCGCTGCGCATTCCGACGGTGGTCGGCGAGGACGCGCTGGTGATCGAGCTGCTCGAGCGCGACGGCGTCGCCGTGCAACCGGGGTACTTCTTCGACTTCCCGCAGGAGGGGTGGCTGGTGCTCAGTCTGCTTGCCGAGCCGCCGGTGTTCGCCGCCGGCGTCGCCCGTGTGCTCGCGCGGATCGCAACCCTACTCTGACAGCGTCACCCTGCGTGCCAGCCGGCGCTGGCGCAGGAACTCGATCACACCGGGCAGGATCGAAATCACGATGATCGCCATGATCACGAACGAGAAGTTCTTCTGCACCAGCGGGATGTTGCCGAAAAAGTAGCCGGCGAGCGTCAGGATCAGCACCCAACCGATGCCGCCGAAGACGTTGTACGCGATGAAGCGACCGTAGCTCATGCGGCCGATCCCTGCGACGAACGGCGCGAAGGTGCGCACGATCGGAACGAAGCGCGCGATGATGATCGTCTTGCCGCCGTGCCGCTCGTAGAACTCGTGCGTCCGCTCGAGGTGCTTCCTGTTCAATAGACGGGAGCTCTCTCCGTGGAACACCTTCGGGCCGAGCTTGTAGCCGATCCAGTAGTTCACCGTGTCGCCGAGCACCGCGGCGACCGACAGCAGCACGAGCAGCGTGACCAGGTCGAGCGAGCCGCGCGCCGCGAATGTGCCTACCGCGAACAGCAGCGAGTCGCCGGGCAGGAACGGCGTCGCCACCAGGCCTGTCTCGCAGAAGACGACGACGAACAGGATCAGGTACGTCCAGACGCCGTACGCCTGGACGAGGCCGTCGAGGTGCCGGTCGAGGTGCAACACCCAGTCGATGATCAGGTTGATGATCTCCACCTGTGCTCCCTGGCTGCGCTGCTCTCTCTATTGAGGGGAGGTCTCGCGACCTCCCCTCGGCGCCGAGGTGAACTCGGCGCCTTCACCCCACCGCGCCGGCGTCGCTGCCGCTCC
>CAZQLL010000025.1:0-54131 GCA_964594125.1 uncultured Thermoanaerobaculia bacterium
TACGGCAGCGGCCCGGTTCCGTACGGTGTCTGCCTACTCAATTCCGAAAGGGCTGAGGACGGCCTCGACTAGCCACGCGCCGCCCCGGCGGGGTAGGCTTGTGAAGGGAGGCGCACGCGTGCCCACGGACAGGAGGGAGGAACGGCGGCAACGGGCGGTCGCTCGCTGCCGCGAGCGCGGGATCGTGATCCCGACGCTGGCCGAGATGCGGGACCCGGGGTTGATTCCGGCGGCCACGCGCGCGTCGCTCGCCGGCGTCGACATGCAGGCGGTTGACCCGCGCAACCTCTACCGCATCACCTGGCACAACGACGCCGCCACGGGCGGCTTCGGCCCGGTCAACGCGCTCGAAATCCCGCGCGAGTTGACCGGGGTGCCGGCGCGCATCGTCGGCCTCGTCGGCGCGCACTTCCCCACCGGCGCGCACAAGGTCGGCGCCGCGTTCGGCTGTCTGGTGCCGCGACTGGTCGCGGGCGAGTTCGACCCGACGGCGCAGAAGGCGGTGTGGCCGTCGACCGGCAACTACTGCCGCGGCGGCGCCTTCGACTCGGCGCTGCTCGGCTGCCAGGCGGTCGCCATCCTGCCCGAGGAGATGAGCCGCGAGCGCTTCGACTGGCTGCGGAGCATCGGCGCCGAGGTGATCGCCACACCGGGGTGCGAGTCGAACGTCAAGGAGATCTTCGACGCCTGCTGGGACATCCGCAGGAACCGTCCCGAGTGCGTGGTCTTCAACCAGTTCGACGAGTTCGGCAACTACCTGTGGCACTACGGCGTGACCGGCCCCGCCGCGGAGGAGGTGGTGCGCAGCGTCGGCGGCGCCCGCGGCCGTCTCGCTGCCTGGGTCGGCGCGACGGGCTCAGCAGGGACCCTCGCCGCCGGCGACTACCTGAAGCAGCGGTTCCCCGGCAGCACGATCACCGCGGCCGAGGCGCTGCAGTGCCCGACGCTGCTGCGCTGCGGTTTCGGCGGCCACCGCATCGAGGGGATCGGCGACAAGCACGTGCCGTGGATCCACAACGCGCGCAACACCGACCTCGTCGCCGCCATCGACGACGAGGCGACGATGCGGCTGCTGCGCCTGTTCAACGAGCCGGCCGGCCACGCGCTGCTGGCGCGCCGCGGCGTCTCCCCGGATCTCATCGCGCGGCTGCCGCTGCTCGGCATCTCGAGCATCTGCAACCTGCTGGCGGCGATCAAGACGGCGCGCCACTACGAGCTGGGCGGGGACGATCTGCTGCTCACCTGCTTCACCGACTCGGCGGCGCTGTACCACACCCGCCTTGCCGAGATGACGGCGGAGCGCGGTCCCTACGACGAGGCGAGCGCCCTGGTCGACCTCGAGCGCCGGCTGCTCGGCGCCACCGCCGACCACCTCGCCGAGCTGCGCTACCACGACCGCAAGGCGATCCACAACCTCAAGTACTTCACCTGGGTCGAGCAGCAGGGGAAGACCGTCGAGGAGCTCAACGCCCTGTGGTCGCCTTCGTTCTGGACCGACCTGCAGGCGCAGCTCCCCGCCTGGGACGAGGCGATCGCGGCGTTCAACGACGACTGCGGGCCGCGGGCTCCGAGCTCACGGCTCGGCGAAGGAGCCGCGCCCTGACGGACGGGCGAGGCGGGAAGGCGCCGGCGGCGGCGCGGGAGGCAGCCGGGGCGGTGGGGTGAAGGCGCCGGCATTCACTGGCACAGCACGGAGGCGAGCATGCAGACGAACTTGAGGGGGCGGCATTTCATCACGACGCAGGAGTGGACGGTCGACGAGCTCGAGACGATCTTCGCGCTCGCGAAGGAGCTCAAGCTGGCGCGGGCGACGGGCAGACCGACCCCGCTGCTCGCCGCGAAGACGCTCTACATGATCTTCTTCGACTCCTCGACGCGCACCCGCAACTCCTTCGAGACCGGGATGACGCAGCTCGGCGGGCATGCGATCTACCTGTCGCCCGACAGGATGCAGATCTCGCACGGCGAGAACGCGAAGGACACCGCGTCGGTGCTCTCGCGCTTCGGCGACGGCATCGCCATCCGCCACTGCGCCTGGGGCGAGGGCAACGCCTATCTGCGCGAGGTGGCGCGCTGGTCGCGCGTGCCGGTGCTCAACATGCAGTGCGACGTCTACCACCCCTGCCAGATCCTCGCCGACTACCTGACGATCCGCGAGAAGTTCGGCGACAACACGCGCGGGCTCAAGCTCGGCATGGCGTGGACCTCGGCGCCCAACTACGTGCGGCCGATCTCCGTGCCGCAGAGCATCATCCTGATGATGCCGCGCTTCGGCATCGACGTCACCCTCGCCTGCCCGCCCGAGTTCCGCCTGATGCCCGAGATCGAGGAGCAGGCGCGCGCCAACGCCGCAGCCGCGGGCGCGAAGTTCGAGATCACCGACTCCTTCGCCGACGCCTTCCGAGATGCCGACATCGTCATCCCGAAGTCGTGGGGGCCGCTGCTCCACACGCAGGACAGGAAGGAGGGTCTGGCGCTGATCGAGAAGTACCCGGAGTGGCGCTGCGGCCGCGAGCAGATGGCGCTCGGCAGGAAGCACATGATCTACATGCACCCGCTCCCGGCGGACCGCGGCCGCGAGGTCACCGACGAGGTAATCGACGGCCCGCAGTCGGTGGTCTACGACGAGGCGGAGAACCGGCTGCACGTGCAGAAGGCGCTGATGGCGCTGACGATGTGAAAGCCGGTTCCCCGTGGCCCGTGACCCGTGGCCGGAAACCCGGGGTCCGGGCCTCGCGGGCCACGGGTCACGGGCCGCGATCATGGCGACGTTCACGTTCCGGTGCAGCGAGTGCGGGGCGCGCTACGGCGAGCGCGAAGTGCGCTACGTGTGCCCGCGCTGCGCGGCGCATCAGGAGCCCGGCGGCGCGACGCGCGGCGTGCTCGAGGTCGTACTCGACCGCCGGCCGCCCCTGCCGACGCCGCCGGCCAACGACCCGGCGGCTCTCGCCGCCCTGCTGCCGATCGCGTCGCCGGCGCCGCTGCCGCCGCTGCCTGTCGGCGGCACGCCGCTGCTGCCGGTGCCCCGCCTGCGGCGCCTCCTCGGCATGCCGCGCCTGTGGGTGAAGGACGACACCCGCAACCCGTCCGGCTCGACCAAGGACCGTGCGTCGCAGCTCGTGGTGGCGAAAGCCGTCGAGTACGGGTACGGCACGGTCGCCTGCGCCTCCACCGGCAACGCCGCCACCGCGCTCGCCTGCATGGCGGCCGCCGCTGGCGTCCGTGCGGTCGTGTTCGTCCCGGCCGCAGCGCCGCCGGCGAAGCTCGTCCAGATCGCCGCCTACGGCGCGACGCTGGTACCCGTCGAGGGCACATACGACGACGCGTTCGAGCTGTGCGCGCTCGCCTGCGAGCGCTTCGGCTGGTACAACCGCAACACGGCGTACAACCCGTTCACGATCGAGGGCAAGAAGACCGCCGGCGTCGAGATCGCCGCGCAGCTCCACCCCGAGCGCGCCGACGTCGTCGTCGTGCCGGTCGGCGACGGCGTCATCGTCAGCGGCGTCGCCAAGGGGCTCGCCGAGGTGCTCGCCGCGCCGCCGCGCCTGCTCGCCGTGCAGCCCGAGGGGTCGAGCGCGATCGTGCGGGCGCTGGCGGCCGGCAGCGACACCGTCGTGCCGGCGCGCGGCGCCGCATCGGTCGCCGACTCACTCGTCGTCGACGCGCCGCGCAACGCCCGCATGGCCCTGGCTGCGGTGCGTGCCGGCGGCGGCGCCGGCGTCGCCGTCCCCGACGCGGCGATCATCGCGGCGATCGCGCGGCTCTCCGGCACCGCCGGCGTGTTCGCGGAACCCGCCGCCGCAGCGGCGCTCGCCGGGCTCCAGGCGGCGCTCGAGGCCGGTCTGGTGGGCCGCGAGGAGTGCACGGTTCTCCTGGCAACGGGCAGCGGGCTGAAGGACATCGCCGCGGCGAGGCGCGCCGTCGCGATGCCCGCGCCGGTCGCCGCGGACCTCGATGCGGTCGCGCGCCTGGTGGCGCCGTGAGCCCCGGCGCGCCGCGGGGAGCGCCGGGACGGCCCTTCTCCCGCCCCTGGACGCGCCGCCGCGGCGCCGGTGAACCCTTGACGGCGGCACCTTCCGGCATTCATACTGCATCGGGATTCGCTGCAGCGTGGCTTTGCTACTATCGCGTGGATAAGGAGGACCCCATGCTCTGCTCATTCCACAGGCGTCTGCTGCTCTCGGCTCTCGCGCTTTGCATGGCAGCGGCGCTGGCCGCCCCCGCGCTCGCGCAGGAGCTGCCGAAGTACGAGCTCGGCCTGCAGCTCGGCGCCGGCCTGCTCGATCGCGACCTCATGGGCAACGGTGAGAAGATCAAGGAGCTTCGCCCGCTCGGCGGCCTGCGGGCCGCGAAGCTCGGCGAGCACTTCAACCTCTTCACCGACCTGACGTGGGGCACCTACGACACCATCGACCCGACGGTCGACGTGAAGGAGCTGACGATCCGCGCCGGCGGCGAGCTGCTGCTGCCGAAGCTCGCCAACCACTCCCGCTTCTTCCTCTCCGCCGGGCTCGGCTGGATGGACGTCAACTACGCCCTCAACCGCGGCGCGCCGTCGGGTGACGCCGAGCCCCGCGGCTGGGACCGCTCGTTCGCCTCCCTCGGCGTCGGCCAGCGTTTCTGCGTCGGCGACAACAACTTCTGGCGCTGGGAGGCGCGCGCCGACAACACGCTGTCGGACGACGGCGTCGACGGCGAGGACCTCACCAACTACAAGTTCCTGCTCGGCTACTCGTGGGGCTTCGGCGGCCCGCCGCCCGACGAGGACGGCGACGGCGTCAAGAACTGCTACGACGAGTGCCCCAAGACGCCGCGCGGCTGCACGGTCGACGAGAAAGGATGCCCGAGCGACAGCGACGGCGACGGCGTCTGCGACGGCGTTGACCAGTGTCCCGACACGCCGCAGGGGTGCGCGGTCGACGCCAAGGGGTGCCCGATCGACGGCGACGGCGACGGCGTGATCGACTGCCAGGACGCCTGCCCGAACACCACCCGGGGCTGCAAGGTCGACGCCAAGGGGTGCCAGATGGACACCGACGGGGACGGCGTCTGCGACGGCATCGACCAGTGCCCGAACACCATGCAGGGCTGCAAGATCGACCCGCGCGGCTGCCCGCTCGATGCCGACGGCGACGGCGTCTGCGACGGCATCGACCAGTGCCCGAACACGCCGGCCGGCGTCACGGTGGACGCGAAGGGGTGCCCGCCGCCGCCGCCGCCGCTGTTCGCGCCCGGCACGGCGTCGCTGGTCCTCAACGGCGTCTACTTCGACAGCGACAAGGCGACGCTCAAGCCGGAGTCGCTGGCGATCCTCGACAAGGTCGCGATGGGCCTGAAGGACTGGCCGGAGATCCGCGTCGAGATCCAGGGCCACTGCGACTCCACCAACACCGACGCGCACAACCAGAAGCTCTCCGAGGCGCGCGCCGCGACCGTCTACCAGTACCTGATCTCCAAGGGCATCGCCGCCGGCCGCATGGTCCCGAAGGGTTACGGCGAGAAGCAGCCGGTCGCCGACAACAAGACACCGGAAGGACGCGCGAAGAACCGGCGCGTGGAGCTGCTCAAGCTCAACTGACGCGCCGCCGGAGACCGCAGTACGCCGAGGCCCCGGAGCCATCCGGGGCCTCGTGCTACTCCATCACGCCGCCGTCGGCGCCGCGGACCCACGACTGGTTGTAGCCGGCGTCCTCGACGGCGCGTGCGTGGTCGGTCGGGAGCAACGGCGAGAAGGTGTCGACCATCACCGCCACCTCGTCGGTGCGGACGGCGCCGATCGACCCCTCGTAGCGGCCAGGGTGCGGCCCGTGCGGCACGCCGGCGGGGTGCAGGGTGATCGAGCCCGCCTCGACGCCCCGCCTCGAGGTGAAGTTGCCGTCGACGTAGAACAGCACTTCGTCGCAGTCCACCGACGAGTGCGGGTAGGGGCACGGGATCGCCCGCGGGTGGAAGTCGACCACGCGCGGCACGAAGGAGCACACCACGAAGTCCGGACCGGCGAAGGTGATGTGGGTCGTCGGCGGCAGGTGCACCTGGCCCGTCTTCGGCTGGTAGGCGCGGATCGGGAACGCGAACGGCCACGCCTGCCCGTCCCACCCGATCACGTCGAACGGGTCGTTGGCGCATTCCATCGCCGTGAGCCCGCCGTGGCGCTGCACGACCAGCGTGCGCGGCGCGCCGAGCGTCCGCGGACCGCCCTCCGGCCACTCCGGCTCGCGGAAATCGCGGTGCGAGTACGGCGCATCCATCGTGAGCTGCCCCACCGGGTTCCTGAACTGCTTCGGGATGTCGATCCACGAGCGCGCCTCGAGCACCAGCAGATGAGCCGGTCCATCGAGCCGCCAGCGATGCGGCAGCGCGCGGGGAACGTAGACGTAGTCGCCCGCCGCGAACGGCAGGACGCCGAGAGGGCTCTCGACCCGGCCCGAGCCCTTGAACACGAACGTCATCTCGTCGCCGTCGGCGTTCGCCACCAGCGTGTCGTCGCCGTGCTCGGGGCGCGCCAGCCAGACCCCGATGTCCTTGTTGCCCATCAGCAGGCGGCGGGAGCGGAACGCCGGACCTCCGGCCGCAAGCTCGCCGCTGCGGAAATGGCGCCGGCGCAGCGCGCCGTCCCAGCCGGCGTCGGCGAGACCGGGGTGCGGGCCGAGCGCGTCCTCGCGCCGCACCCAGTGCGGCGGCCTGCGGTGGTACATGATCGTGTACGCGCCGTCGAACCCTCGCCGGGTGAAGCAATGCTCGTACGCCACGACGCCGTCGACCTCGAGTACCGTGTGCGGCTTGCCCGCCACGATGCCGCGTTGCAACCGATGGATCATCCGCCCGCCTCCGCCCCGGCGACCGGCGCTTCACTCGCGCCTCGCGCCCCGTGATCGCCGCTACGATCCCGCCCCGGCGTCGAGCTGCGTGCGCATCGTCGCCTGCGCCTCCTGGCTGCGCTCGATCGCCTCGAACAGCGCACGGAAGTTCCCCTCACCGAACCCCTGGGCGCCGTGCCGCTGGATCACCTCGTAGAAGAACGGTCCGGCAGCGGCGTCGTCGTACATCAGGCCGCCCTCGACCATGAAGATCTGCAGCAGGTAGCGGTCGTTGTCGCCGTCGACGAGGACGCCCAGCCGGCGCAGGGTGTCGAGGTCCTCCGAGACGTTCCCGACGCGCTGCGCCGCGAGGCGCTGCGGCAGCATGTCGTAGTACGTCGCGGGGGTGTCGAGGAACTCGATGCCGCCGCGCCGCAGGCCTTCGACCGCCGGCACGATGCTGGGCACGTGGAAGGCGACGTGCTGCACGCCGGCGCCGTGGTTGGCCTCGATGAACTGGTAGATCTGGCTCGCCTCGTAGTTCGGCGCCGCCGGCTCGTTGTTGGCGAGCTTGATCCCCGACTCGGCGTCCCACATCACGATCGACGCCAGCCCGGAGCCGCCGCCGCCCTGGCGCAGGTCCGAGGTGTGGAAGTGGACGCGCCAGTACTCCGCGAAGCCGATCACGTCGCGCAGCCAGGTGACGTACGGCTCGATGGTCAGGAAGTTCGACGTCACGTGGTCGATCACCTGGAACTGGTACGGGTTCACGCCGGCGGCCGGCTCGTGTCGGCGGAACCCGGGCGGCAGCGCGCCGGCGGCGCGCTCGACGAAGCGCCAGCGCACGTCGCCGAGCGGCGTCGCGATCTCGAAGCTGCGCCACGGCGCGCCACTCTCGTCCTGCTGCTCGACGATGTCGCCGCACATCGTGGCGCCGCGCTCCGCGAGCACGCGGCGCGTATGCTGGATGTCGCGCACGCGCAGCGACAGCACCGCCACGCCGTCGGGGTGGCGGCGCAGCCAGCGCTCGGCGCGCGAGCCGCGCGCCGCCGGCGTCACGCACACGACCCTCGCCTTCCCGGCCGCGAACAGCACCGCGTGCTCCCCGGCGGCGGCGGCGGCGGTCGGGTCGAGCGCCGCCACCTCGGGCACCTTCATCATCCCGGTGTAGAAACGGCGGCTGCGCTCGATGTCCTTGACGATGAACTCGTACGAGTCCCAGCCCACGATGCCGAGATTGCCGACCTCGCCTGGTGCGCTCACGAAAACCTCCCGGGGGGACCGCGCGGCGAATCTACCACAGCAGTTGCGACGCAATCCAGAGTTCGGCCCCGGCCCTGCCCTCCCCGGCCCGGCACCGGCGCCGCACCCCGGCCCGGGAGCCCGACGAGGGCCCGGACCGCGTCGCTAGGTCGGCGTGTCGCCGGCCGCGAGGGCGTGCAGCTCGGCGTCGGAGAGCGGGCGGTCGGCGGCCTTGGCGGCGGCGAAGATGCGCTCGATCGTCGCCGGCAGCGGCGCGTACCCGTGGGTCTCCAGCCAGTGCCGCACGTTCGAGCTGCCCGACATGGGCCCGACGTCGATCTCCTGCGCCCGCGCCAGCCACGCCGCCGGCACGGCCGAGTACACCAGGTCGGCGAGCTCGGCGCCGCCGCGGGCGTACGCCTTCACGACCGCCGCCGCGTGCACGCCGGTGGAGGTGCGGAACGCGTCGCGGCCGACCACCGGCGCGCCAGGCGGCACCTCGACGCCGAGGATCTGGCCGGCCAGCGCCACGTACTCTCCGAGGCGCCCGAGGTCGGGGCTCGCCCAGCCGAGCAGGCGCGCGTTAACCAGGAGCTGCTCCATTGGCGGGTTGCCGACGCGCTCGCCGATCCCGAGCACGGTCGCGTGCACGCGGTCGGCCCCGGCCTCGGCGGCGGCGAGCGCGGCCGCGAGCGCGAGCCCGCGGTCGTTGTGCCCGTGCCAGTCGACGCCGACGCTCGCGGCGCCGGCCTCGGCGAGCACGGCGGCGATGAACGACACCAGGCGCGCGGCACCGGACGGCGTCGCGGCGCCGGCGGTATCGGCCAGGCAGACGCGGCTCGCCCCCGCCCGCACCGCCGCCTGGTAGAGGCGGCGGAGGTCGTCCGGCCGCGAGCGCGTGGTGTCCTCGGTCACGAACGTCACCGGCGCCCCGGCCCGCACCGCGAGCGCGATGCAGGCGTCGGCGCGGCGCAAGAGCTGCTCCAGCGACCACCCCTCGACATGGCGCCGCACCGGCGAGGTACCCACGAACATCATGATCTCCAGCGGCGCCCCCACTCGCTGCATGATCTCGAGCGCCGGCAGCAGGTCCTCGTCGGTGGTGCGGGCGGCGCACGCCGGGGCGATGGCGAGGCGGGAAGACCGGATGTCGCGGCACAGCGCCTCGACCTCGGCGGCGGCGCGCGCGCCGGCGCCCGGCAGTCCGAGGTCGGCGGCGCCGATCCCGAGCGCCGACATCAACCGCAGCAGCCTGGCCTTGTGCTCGACCGGCGGGTTGCTCACGGAGGGGCTTTGCAGCCCGTCGCGCAGCGATTCGTCCAGGAACACGAGCGGGCGCCCGCGCGCCGCGCGCGCACCCGCGCCGGCGTTCCAGTCGTGCACGAGAGGGTCGGGGGCCATGGTCGCGTCGCCGATCCCGCGCCCGTCCCGCCCGCGGCGGGCCGGGCAACGGCGGTCACCGTCCCGGGAACGATGCCTGCCGCTTCGCGAGGAAGGCCGCGGTGCCCTCGCGCATGTCGTCGCTGGCGAAGCAGAGGGCGAACTGCATCGCCTCCACCGCGAGCGCGCGCTCCAGAGGCAGCCCCGCCCCGCGCCGCACCGCCTCCAGGCAGCGTGAGACGGCCACCGGCGACACCGCGAGGATCTGCCCGGCGAGCTGCTGCACGGTCGCGGCGAGTGCGGCGGGCTCGACGACGCGGTTGACCAGTCCCCACGAGAGCGCGGTCGGCGCGTCGATCATCGCGCCGGTGAGCAGCAGCTCGAGCGCCCGTCCCCGCCCGACGAGGCGCGGCAGGCGCTGCGTGCCGCCGTACCCCGGGATCAGGCCGAGCTTCACCTCGGGCTGGCCGAAGCGCGCGTTGGTGGCGGCGACCCGCAGGTGGCAGGCGAGCGCGAGCTCGCAGCCGCCGCCGAGCGCGAAGCCGTTGACCGCCGCGATCACGGGTTTCGGCATCGCCTCGATCGCGTCGAGCAGGCGCTGCCCGCTCGCCGCCAGCTCCTGCGCCGCCGCCGGGTTCATGCCGGCGAGCTCGGCGATGTCCGCCCCGGCGACGAACGCCTTATCCCCCGCCCCGGTGACGGCGATCGCGCCGACGGCCGCGTCTTCGCGCGCCGCCGCGAACGCGCGCTCGAGATCGGAGAGCACCTCGCGGTTGAGCGCGTTCAGCTTGTCCGGGCGGTTGACCGTCACCCACCGGACCCTGCCCTCGTCGTGGATCGTGAGCGTGCCGAGCTCCATCGCCTGCCTCCCGCTTCCGACGTCGGCGGAGTCTACACCGGCTCGGGCGTCACCCCCGCGCGGTGTGATGCTCGCCGGCGCGAAGGCGCCGTCCGGCACAGCGCCGAAGCCGTCGGCCACGCACGGGGGGCGATGGCGGCGCGCTGTCGCGGTAGAGTGTCCGCGTGAGCGGGGGAAGCGTCGGCGCCATCGGCCAGGGGGATCGTGCCCGGCGGCGTCCGGGCCGGCGGCGGCGCCGGCCTTCACGTACACTTTCATCGATCGCGGGCGCGGCTGCACCTGCACGAGGATCCACCCCGGCGCCGAGAGGAGGCCGGAAGACCCTCCCTCCGAGGAGGAGTCAGCGCCGACTGGCGCCCGCCGCGGGTGCAAGCCGGCGTCGAGGAGCTCGCCGGGGCGCGTGGAGGGCGGCCCGTGCGAGCCGTGGCGCGCGATGAAACCAACCCGGCCCCTTCCGAGTACACAGGGGGCAGAACGGAGCTGCGGACCGTGGTGACGAACCCCAGGACCCTCGTGAAAGCCGCGGTCGCGGCCGCAGTGGTCGCGTTGCTGGGTTGCGCCTCGGCGTCCCGCTCGCTCATCAACATCAGCCCGGAGCAGTGGGAGCGGGAGGTGCGCGCGCGCGGCGTGGACCCCAGGGAGGTACCCAACCCGCTCCAGGTCACCGACACGATGCGCGCCGAGGCGAAGCGCCTCGCCGGTATCGGCACCCCCGAGCGCCGGCTCGCACAGCTCCAGCTCGCGCTGTTCGACGAGACCGAGTTCCCCTTCGCCTACGAGGTCCGCACCACGCTCACGGCGGCGGAGGCGTTCCACCGCCGCCAGGGCAACTGCCTGTCGTTCACGAACCTCTTCATCGCCCTCGGCCGCAGCCTGGGCATCCCAGTCTCGATGGGGCTGGTGCTGCGCGTGCGCTCGAGCGAGAAGGAGGGCGACCTCATCGTGGTCAACAACCACGTGATCGCCGTGTACAACACCGAGGGCGCGACCAAGTTCTACGACTTCGACCGCTCGCGCAACCAGCGCCCGGCCGACCTGCGGGAGCTGGACGACCTCTGGATCACCGCTCTCTACCTCAACAACCGCGGCGCCGACGAGCTGCGCGCCGGCCACGTCGAGAGCGCGCAGCGGTTTTTCGACAACGCGGTCCGCCTCGCGCCGGCGTTCGGTTTCGCCTGGGGGAATCTGGGCGTCGCCCGGCGGCGGCTCGGGGATGTCGACGGCGCCCTCGCAGCGTACCGGCGGGCGCTCGACCTCGATCCGGAGAACCCGACGATCCTCTCCAACCTCTCGGGGATGTTCCGCTCGCTCGGGCGCTCCGAGGAGGCGGCGACGGCGATCGCCGCGGCGCGGATGTCGGGGGCATCGGCGCACATCCTGATCGTGCGCGGCGACGTCGAGCTGTCGCAGCGCCGCATCGACGAGGCGCTCAAGTTCTACCGGCGGGCGCGCCGCATGTCGCCGAGGCTCCCCGAGGCCTACATCGCGATCGCGCGCGCCGAGCTCGCCCGCGGCCGCCTGGACGCGGCGCGCAAGAGCCTCGACAAGGCCGTCAGGATCGATCCCGAGAACCAGTACGCACGCTCGCTGCTGAGCTCGCTGCACCAGGATGCGGGCACGAGCTGAGGCGGGCGGGCGCCGAGCGGCGGCGCGGCGGGCGCCCGCCCGGGCGTGGTAGGCTGCGTCCGCCGCGCCGCGCGCCGCGGCGCCGAGTCACCGAGGAGCCCGATGCCCCCCAGACCCCGCACGCCGCGGCACGAGCCGCACGTGATGACGCCGAAATGGCTGTTCCGCAAGGTCGAGCGGACGCTCGACGCCATCCAGCAGGGCTCCGACATGCTCGGAACGATCCGCAACGTCGCCGAGCACATGACGGCCACCTTCGGCGCCGAGCTCGGCATCCTCGGC
Organism: uncultured Thermoanaerobaculia bacterium; assembly: GCA_964594125.1. Taxonomy (GTDB): domain Bacteria; phylum Acidobacteriota; class Thermoanaerobaculia; order Thermoanaerobaculales; family Thermoanaerobaculaceae; genus CAVRZJ01. Next base: position 12,187 of record CAZQLL010000025.1, read on the forward strand.
GGCAGGGTGTACCGCCTCGACGACACCGAGTACGAGCTCGTCGAGACGTTCGGCAGCGCGCGCGGCACCCCGGCCGGACGGCGCGTTCCGCGGCGCTACGCCGCGATCGAGGCGGTGCTCGACTCCGGGATCGTGGTCATGGACCGCAATGCGCCCGAGCTCGACCCCGAGCTCGAGGCGCAGCTCGGCACCGCGACGCGTTTCGCCGCGGTCTCGGTGGCCGACGGCGAGTACCTGATCTCGTTCGACCTCGTACCCGGCCACGGCAGCGTCGAGGAGCTGCGCGCCCCGCTCAACATCGTCCGGCTCGCGATCACCCAGAAGCTGCACCGCTCGCGCTACGAGGAGATCATCCAGGACGCCCGCCGCATCCAGGGCTCGATCCTGCCCAAGCGGACGCCGCGCTACGCCGACTTCGACATCGCAGGCGAGTCCCGCCCCGCCGAGGAGGTGGGCGGCGACTTCTACGACTACATCCCGGTGACGCCGGGGATGTTCGACCTGGTGATCGCGGACGCGTCCGGGCACGGCCTGCCGGCGGCGCTGCAGGTGCGCGACGTCTACATGGGGCTGCGCATGGGGCTGACGCGCGACTTCAAGGTCTCGCGCACCATCGAGCGCCTCAACGCGATCATCAACCGCTCAAAGCTGGCGTCGAAGTTCGTGTCGCTGTTCGTCGGCGAACTCGAGACCAACGGCAACCTCATCTACGTCAACGCCGGCCACCTGCCGCCGTTCATCCTGCACGCCAACGGCAGGATCGCGTACCTCCGCGAGGGCGGCGCGGTGCTCGGACCGTTCCCCGACGCCACCTATCTGCGCGGCTTCGCGCAGCTCCTGCCAGGGGACACGCTGGTGCTCTACACCGACGGCATCACGGAGTGCCACCACCACCGCACCGGCGAGGAGTTCGGCCTTCCCCGCCTGCAGACGCTGATCCGGCGGCACGCGCACATGCCCGCCGCCGAGATCGTGCAGACGGTGTTCCACGCGGTCTCGTCGTTCGCCGGCAGCTCCACCCCGGTCGACGATCAGACCGTCGTCGTCGTCCGCCGCCCGGCGCCGTCCGCAGCCCAGCCGCCCGCCGAGAGCGGCACGGGGCCCACGCAGCCGCCGGCCGACCGGCGGGCGACCGGCTCGCCCCGCGCGCGGAGAGCCGCCGCTGCAGCGAAGGCCTGAGCCGCTTCGTCCCGGCAATCCAAAGAAGCCATGGGCGCACCCCTGAGTATGAGAGGAACCGGGAGGGTCGGCGCCCTCGCCGGCCCGGGCGCCCGAGGGCAGAGCCTCCGCGCCCCCTTTCTCGGAGGCACGCGGGCGACGGCGCCCGCGCTCCCGCAGGATGAATGGGACTTTCCGAACACCTGTCGACCGTCGAGTGCCGATGTCTTGCTGTCGGCCGTCTCCTCGCTTCCGTATACTTCGCGCCATGGCCGACCTGACCGCTGCGGGTTTCTTCGACCTCGACTCCTACGCGCACCGGGCGCTGTTCGCCGACAATGAGCCGGTGTGGACGGCGTTGGGGCCCCGCCTCGACGCCTACCTCGCGGCTTGGACGGAGTGGACGGACCCGGCCGCGCTGCCGGCGGGCGTGCACGTGATCGCCGGCCCCGTCGCCGTCGCCCCGGGGTGTCGCGTCGAGCCCGGCGCCGTGCTGCGCGGGCCGCTGATCCTCGGCGCGGGAACCGAGGTGCGCACCGGCGCCTACCTGCGCGGCGGCGTCGTCGCCGGCGCCGGCTGCGTCATCGGCGCGCACAGCGAGGTCAAGCGCGCGGTCCTTCTCGACCGCGCCCACGCGCCGCACCAGAACTACGTGGGCGACTCGATCCTCGGCGCCGACGTCAACCTCGGCGCCGGGACCATCCTGTCGAACGTGAAGAACGTCGGCGACGAGGTGACGTTTCCCTGCGACGGCAGGACTGAGCACACCGGCCTGCGCAAGTTCGGCGCGGTGCTCGGCGACGGCTGCCGCACCGGCTGCAACACTGTGACCAACCCCGGCGTCCTGATGGCGCGCGGCTGCGTCACCTACCCCGGCGCCTGCCTGCGCTCGGGGTACTACCCGGCCCGGACGCTGGTGAAGGTGCGGCAGGCGCAGCAGCAGATGGCGCTCGAACGTCTCCGGAGCTGATCTCCCCAGCCGGCGGCCGTTGCGGCGCGAGCAGATCTTCGGGAGCGGCGGCGGCCGCCCTGGCACACGGGTTGCACGGTCCGATAGGCGGGAGCGGAGGGACGACGCCATGAGGCCCGCAAAGCTCGCAGGCAGCATCGCAATGGCGGTGGCAGCATCGTCGGCGCTGGCCTTTGCCGGTGACGAGCTGACCTCGCTGAGCTACATCTCGTACCTCGAGCGGTACGCCACGGTCCAGCCGGCGAACGGCCAGCAGGCCGTCGACGCGGTTGTGAACATGCCGCTGGTCACAGGCGACCGGATCGACACGGCGCGCGGCGCCCGTCTCGAGGTGCAGCTCGCCGACGGCTCGACGCTGTGGATCGACGAGTTCACGACGCTCGACCTCGATGCGCTCGCGGCGTCGCGGGAGGGCCCCGCGCCGCGCACCGTGCTGTTCATGCAGGAGGGTACCTCCGCGCTCGAGATCCCGGCTGCCGCCCTCGGCGACGACACGCTCCGCTTCGATTATCCCGGCGGAACGCTGTTCCTCTCCAAGCCCGGCCTCTACCGCTTCGACTTGCGCTCCGGCACGCTGCACGTGCAGGCGCACGCCGGACTCGCCGAGGTGCCGGCGGGGATCGCCTCGGAGCTGCTGCGCGCCGGCCAGGAGGCGTGGCTGGACGGCGGCGGGGTGCGGACGTCCGCGATCCGTGCGCAGCTCGACGACTTCTGGTCGTGGGTGCAGGAGCGTCGCGCCCCGGCGCCGGCGGCGCGCACCGCGGAGATCGTCGGCAGCAGCACTGCAGGACGCGTCGCCGCCCTCGACTCCTACGGCACCTGGGTGTACGTCGACACGATCGGGAGCTGGGCGTGGCGGCCGTATGTCCAGATCGGCTGGACGCCCTACAGGCACGGGCGCTGGTATTGGACGCCGGTGGGGTGGAGCTGGATCTCGTACGAGCCGTGGGGGTGGTACCCGTACCACTACGGCTCGTGGTACTGGGACGTTTCGTTCGGCTGGGGGTGGTGCTGGGACATGGTGTGGGGTCCGGCGTGGGTTCACTGGATGTACACGCCCGGCTACATCGGCTGGTGCCCGCGCGGCTACTACGACTACTGGTACTACGGCCACGGCCATTACCACGGCAGCCACCCGCCGGGCGCCCATACCGGCACCGGACCGGGCCGCCCGATGCCGGCGCGGTGGGGCGGCAACGCCCTCGACTTCTCGGGCGAGGTGCGCCTGCGCGACGTCGACCCGCGGCCGTGGAACATGGTGCCGGCCAACCAGTTCACCAACTCCCGCCTGGAGCGCGTGCGGGTCGATCCGGGGCGGGTGCTGGCCGAGGCCGGCGAGGATGCGCGCGCCCACGTGCGCTCCGGCCAGCTCGTGACCGCGCCCTCGCGCGGCGGCGTCGAGCGCGACCTCGCCACCGAGCTGCGGAGCGGCGGCAGCGCCGGCGGCGGCAGCGACGCGCTCGGCGGGATCTTCCGCCGCGACGACCGTTCGGTGCCGGCGATTGCGGGCAGCTCGGCCGTGCGCACCGTGCGCACCGCGGACCTTGTGACGGCGACGCCGCGCCGCGGCGACGTGCCGGCGGCGCCCGGCGGCGAGACCGCCGAGCGGCCTGCCTTCTCTTCCCCGGGCGGCCGCCCCATGGTCGACTTCTCCGGCGGCCCGCGGCCGGCCCGCGGGAGCAGCGCATCCGCGCCGGCCGCTGCGGGCGCACCCGCCGCGGCGGGAAACGCGCGCGGCGCCGGCGACGCGGGGGCCGCGCCGCGGCCGGCCGCGCCGGAAGGCCGCGAGCGGTCCGCGGCGCCGCGCTCCGCGGCGCCGCCGCGCGCGGCCCAACCGGGGAACGGCGGCAGCTCGTCGGCCGCGCCGCGGCCGCGCGAGGTGCAGCCGGCGCCGAGTTCGGGCGCGCCCGCGGCCGAGCCCGCCGCCCCGCCGGCCCGCAACCCCGGGTACGCAGCGCGTGTCCGCTCGCTCGACCAGAGGCTCGCCAAGAGCGCCGGAGCGTACGCCCGGCGCCCGGCCGACGGCGGCGGCGCCGGCACGCGCACGTACATCGTGCCGTCCGAGGGCGGCCGCCGCATCTTCACGGTGACGACGCCGGCAGCAGCCACGGACGGCGCGAACCAGCCGCCCGCCGGTGGAGCGAGCGCCGGCGGCGGCGCTGTGCGGAACCGGTCGTACCCGCCTCGCGCCTTCCAGGCGCCCGCGGCGACCTCTGCGGCAGGCAGCGCCGCCAGCACAACGCCGCGGTCGGCGCCCGCCGGTGCGGCGTCGCCGGCCCGCTCGTACCAGCCGGCGTTCTCCGGCGGCGGCTCGCCGCGCTCCTACTCGGCACCGGCGGGCGGAAACGCGCCGCGCGCCGCCGCGCCGGCGTCCGCCGGGTCGTCCCGCTCCGCAGGCGGCCCCTCCCCAGGCGGCGCCCGCCCCTCCAGCCGGCGTTGATCTGCTGATTCCCGGAGTCGTCGCGGCGCGCGCAACCTGCCGCGATCGACAGCGCCCCGTCGGCCCCAGAGGCGCCCGAACGCTTGACTGTCCGCGGTCACCGGGCCAATGATGGAAGAAGCCATGAGCGGAGCCGGGACGGATCAGGGCCAGCGGGGGCGCTCCCTCGCCGAGGTGCACAGATCGGTGGGCGTGTCGCCGCAGATGTCGTTCTGGCGGCGCCTGTTCGCGTTCTCGGGCCCCGCCTACCTGGTGAGCGTCGGCTACATGGACCCGGGCAACTGGGCCACCGACATCGCCGCCGGCTCGAAGTTCGGCTACGCGCTCATCTGGGTGCTGGTGATGTCGAACCTGATGGCGATCCTGCTGCAGACGCTCTCCGCGCGCCTCGGGATCGCCGCCGGCATGGACCTGGCGCAGGGGTGCCGCGCGATGTTCGGCAAGCGGGTCGGCGTCGCGTTGTGGGGGCTGTGCGAGGTGGCGATCGCCGCCTGCGACCTCGCCGAGGTGCTCGGCTCGGCGATCGGCCTGCAGCTCCTGTTCGGCGTGCCGCTGGTCGCCGGCGTGCTGATCACCGCGCTTGACACGCTGCTGCTGCTCGTGCTGCACGGTCGCGGCGTGCGCTGGCTGGAGGCGTTCATCATCGTGCTGATCACCACGATCGGCATCTGCATGGCGACCGAGATTGTACTGTCCAAGCCCGACTTCGCGGCGCTGGCCGGCGGGCTGGTGCCATCGCTGCCCGGCGACGGCGCGCTGTACCTGGCGATCGGCATCCTCGGTGCGACGGTGATGCCGCACAACCTCTACCTCCACTCCGCCCTCGTGCAGTCGCGCCGCATCACCCGCACGCCCGCCGGCATCCGCGCCGGCATCCGCTTCAACGCCATCGACTCCGTGGTGGCGCTCAACGGCGCGCTGTTCGTCAACGGCGCGCTGCTGGTGCTGGCGGCCGCCACGTTCTTCAAGGCGGGGATGCACGAGGTCGCGGAGATCCAGGAAGCACACCGCCTGCTCGAGCCGCTCCTCGGCGCCACCATCGCCCCCGCGGCGTTCGCCATCGCGCTGATCGCCGCCGGCCAGTCGTCGACCGTGACCGGCACGCTGGCCGGGCAGATCGTCATGGAGGGGTTCCTGAAGCTGCGGCTGCGGCCGATCGTCCGCCGGCTGCTCACGCGCGGGGTTGCGATCGTCCCTGCCCTGATCGTGATCCTCGCGTTCGGCGAAGGCGCCACCGGCGAGCTTCTCGTGCTCTCGCAGGTTGTGCTGTCGCTGCAGCTCTCGTTCGCGGTGATCCCGCTCATCCACCTCGTGTCCGACGAGCGCTGGATGGGACAGTACGCGATCGGCGCCCGCCTGCAGGCGGCGGCGTGGGCTGTCGCAGCGACGATCGCCGCGCTCAACCTCAAGCTGGTACTGGATGCGCTGCTCGGCTGGCTGCGCGGCGGCGGCAGCCACGTCTGGGTGGCGTGGGTCACCGCTGTTCCCTTCGCGGCCGCCCTCGTCGTCCTTCTCGCCTACGTCACGGTACGGCCGATCGTCGCCCGTCGGCGCAATGCGGTGGCCCCGGCGCTCGACTCAGTGCACGGGCCCAACGTGATGCCGGCAGTGGCACCGGCGAAGCCGCCGCGCCGCATTGCCGCGGCGGTGGACTTCTCCTCCGCCGACGGCGCCGTGCTCTCGCAGACGGTGGCGCTGGCGCACGCCGCCGGCCGCGGGGCGGCCGTCACGCTGCTCCACGTCGTCGAATCCGGCGGCGCCCGGCTGCTCGGGGGTGAGATGGAGGACAACGAGGCGCGCGCCGACCAGCAGCGGCTCGAGCTGTACCGCACCGAGCTCGCGGAGCTCGGCGTCGAGGCGGCGTTCGATCTCGGCTTCGGCGAACCGGCGGAGCAGCTCGGGCGCCTGGTCGAGGCGCACGCCGCCGAGCTGCTGGTGCTCGGCTCGCACGGCCACCGCGGCGTCGCCGACCTGGTGCACGGCACCACGGTCGAACGCGTCCGACACCGCATCAGGATCCCGGTGCTCGTCGTGCCGGCGGAGGCGTAGCCGGCGTTCGGCGATTCGCAACGTCGCCCGACGGGCGGCCGCCGCATCAGTTCTTCTCGACGGTGCTCCAGTCGATCTCGGACCCCCAGACGGAGTGTGGGATGGCGAAGACGACGAGCGTGACGATCGCGGCGAGAACCACGGCGCCGCGCGCCGAGCGGCCACCGCGCAGGCGCCACACCGCCCACGCCCAGGCGATGCCGGCGAGCAGCGTCTTGTTGTCGGTGAGGTCCCAGCCGAACGGGATCCCGGTCCACCAGGCGTCGAACGCGTACTTCTGCACCCAGGGGCCGAGAATGAAGCCGCCGATCGCGATCAGCAGCAGCGCCAGCCGGGCGAGCGGCGCCGGCCGTCCGGCGGCCGCCAACGCCTCGAGCCCGGCGCGCGTGGACAGCAACATCCCGAGGAACATCGCGGCGATGTGCGGGATGAGCACCGTGACCGGCACGTCGCCCTTGAAGCGCGTGACCGCCGGACGCGGCGGGAACGTCGCCGTCTCCTCGCCGCGGCGCAGCCGCACCTGATACTCGAGCTTGCCGGCGGGCGGCTGGTGCGGCAGGGCCGCCACCAGCCAGTCGCCGTCGCGCGCCAGCGGCACGTCGGTCCAGGCTTCGGCGGTCGGGAACCGCCGCCATGCGATGTCGCCACGCACCTCGGGATCGGGAGCCAGGATGCGCACCGGCTGGTCGCCGGCGCCGCCGTGCGAGCGCGTGAGCTCTATCGCGACCGTGCGGCCGCCCAGTGTCACCTCGCCGTCGACCGGGTAGGTGGGACCGGACATCCGCTGCCAGCGTCCGGACGCCACGGTCGCTGCCACCGCCACGACCCAGTACAACGCGCTGCGACCCGTCCTGCTCATCGGCTCTCCTTTTCCGGATGCGGCGAGAAACCCTCGCCGAGCACCTCCTGCGCCGGCGTGATGGCGACGAACGCGTCCGGGTCCGCCTCCGCCACCAGCCGCTTGAGCCGCGCCGCCTCGTGCGCCGCGACCACCACGTACAGCACCGGCCGCGCCTCGCCGGTGTATCCGCCCTGGCCGTGCAGCACGGTGACGCCGCGGCCGAGGCGCTCGAGCACGACCGCCTTCACGCGTTCGGGCGCGGTCGAGATGATCAACGCGGAGCGGGCTGCGGAGAATCCCTCCTGCACCAGATCGAGCACCCGCGCCGACACGAACGCCAGCGCCAGCGCCACCATCACCACCTCGGCGCCGAAGACGAACGCGGCGGCGGCGAAGATCACCACGTTCATCGCCAGCAGCGCCTGGCCGATGCCGACCCCGAGGAAGCGGTGCGCCAGGCGCGCCAGCACGTCGGTGCCGCCGGTCGAGCCGCGGCCGCGGAACACCAGCCCCATGCCGAGGCCGTCGAGCAGACCGCCGTAGCAGATCACCAGCAGCCGGTCGGCCGTCGGCGGGTGCAACAGCGGCGCCGTCGCGTCGATGGCGGCCGACATCACGATCACCGACACCATCGTGCGCACGAAGAAGCGCATCCCGCCCGCGTACTTCCAGCCGAGCCAGAGCAGAGGCACGTTGAGCGCCAGCACCATCGCTCCGACCGGCGTCCCGGCCAGGTAGTGCGCGATGATCGCGATCCCGGTGACGCCGCCCGATACCACCTTGTTGGGGACGAAGAACAGGTTGGTGCCGACCGCAACCAGCAGCGATCCGGCGACGACGAGCGCGTAGTCGTACACCACCCCCGCACGTCCCCTCGGCGCCGAGAGCCTCAGCCTCATGGCCGGGCATCGTGCCATGGGTTCCTCGCCTTGCCAACCCTGCGCCATCTTCGAAGCCGGCGCGGAGCGCGGGCCCCACAGCCGCGCTTCCTCTTTCGTCCGACCGCCGCACCGCGGCGTACCCCTGCCCAGGATGAAAGCGCGGTCGCGAGCTCATCGGGGAGGGCGAAGGGCCGGCAGGCTGGCGGGCGGCGAAATCCCGAGCCGGCCCCGGGCCACAATCGCCCGACGACGAGCGACGAGGCCGGAGACCGGGCGGTCGGCCGCTACTCCTTTTCAGGAGCAGGCGGGACGACGAGGACCTTGTCGATGATGTGGCCGTCCAGGTCGATGACTTCGAGTCGGCAGCCGCCCCACTCGCAGCGGTCGCCGGTGCGCGCAATGCGCCCGAGCCGGTGCATCACCAGACCGCCGACGGTCTTGAACGCTCCATGCTCCTCCGCCGGGTGGCGGGGCACGGCGACCAGCTCGCGCAGGTCGTCGAGCGGCAGCGTGCCGTCGACCAGCCACGAGCCGTCCTCGCGGCGCACGGCGGACGTCTCGGGCTGCTCCCCGCGCGCCGGCAGGTCGCCGATGAGCGAGCGCAGCACGTCGTTGAGGGTGACGACACCCTCGATCCCGCCGTACTCGTCGACGATGAACGCGATGTGCACACCGGAGGTGCGGAACCGCTCCAGCAGCGCGAGCGGCCGCGTGCTCTCGGGCACCAGCAGCGGCTGGCTGGCGATCGCCGCCAGGTCGGCCGGCGCGCCGCCGAGCGCCGAGCGCAGCAGGTCGCGCACGTGCACGTAGCCGAGGCAGTCGTCAAGCTCGCCGCGCGCCACCGGGTAGCGCGTGAACGGCGTCGCCGTGACCTTGCGCGCGACCTCCGCGGAGGAGTCCGATACGTCGAGCCAGACGAGCGCGCGCCGCGGCGTCATCAGCGTCGTCAGGTGGCGGTCGTCGAGCCGCAGCACGCGCTCGATGAGCTGTTGCTCGGCACGCTCGAACGCGCCGGCCTCGGCGCCCTCGCCGACCAGCAGGCGGATCTCCTCGGCGGTCACCGGCGGGTCGCTCGACGCCTTCGCCCCGAGCAGGCGCAGGATCAGCGACGTGGAACCGGACAGCAGCGCGACGACCGGGGCGGCGGCGCGCGACAGCAGCGTCATCGGCCGCGCCACCAGCAGCGCGACGCGCTCGGGCGCGAGCAGGGCAAGCCGCTTGGGCACCAGCTCGCCGAGGATCAGCGACAGGTACGTGATCGCCACGACCACGAGCGCGAGCGCGATCGGTTCCGCCCAGCGCGCCAGCGCCGGAACTCTGGCGATCTCCACCGCCAGCAGGTGCGACACCGTGGCGCCGGCGAACGCGCCCGCGCAGATGCCGACGAGCGTGATCCCGACCTGCACGGTGGCGAGGAAGTCGTTCGGGTGCGCCGCCAGCTTCAGCGCCGCCGCCGCCCGCCGGCTGCCTTCCTTCGCCCACTGCTGCAGTCGCGCCTTGCGCGCCGACACGACGGCGATCTCCGACAGCGCGAAGACGCCGTTGGCGAGAACCAGCACCAGGATCGCGATCAGATCGATGACCACGGCCGCCTCACGGCGCGGGCAGCCGCCGCCGCACCCACGGCGCGCGCGAGGTGCGCGAGCACGAGGCTCGTGGTCTCGCCGGCGCGCTCGACCGGCACCAGGTGGCCGCACCCCGTCACCACCTCGAGCCGCGCCCCGGGGATGCGCTCCGCCGCGAGTCGGGCCATCGCGGCGAAGTCGGGGACGTCGAGCTCGCCGCCGATCACCGTGGTCGGCGCCGCGATCTCGCCGAGGCGCTCGACGGCGTTCCAGTCGCGGTCGGGCTCGTCGCGGGAGGCTGCCAGGTACTCGCCGGCGGGAAACCGCCCGATCATCGCGACCAGGCGCGCCCCGACCTCCGGGTGCGCTGCCGCCGAGGCGATCAGCGGGTGGCCGAGCCACACCTCGCGCACCGCCCGCGCAACGCCGCCCGCGCGGATCGCCCGCGCGAAGCGCCGGAACGAGTCCACGAGTTCCGCCGACAGCGGGTAGTCGGGGAGCAGCGGCCCGACCAGCACCATCGACCGCACCAGCTCGGGGGAGCGCAGGGCCAGCTCCACCGCGATGCCGCCGCCCTTCGAAAGCCCGACCACGTGCGCCGGCGCGGCGTCGCGCGCGCGCAGCAACGCCGCCGCATCGGCGGCGTGGTCGCCCCAGCGGTAGCCGCACGGCGGCGAGACGCTTTGCCCGTGGCCGCGCTGGTCGTAGCGGATCACCCGCCACCCTGCCGCGGCCCACGCCGGCGCCTGCGCGTCCCACACCGTGAGGTCGAGCGAGTGGCCGTGCAGCAGCACGAGCGGCTCGCCCTTCCCTTCCTCGATCACGTGCAGCCTCACCCCGTCGCGAACGAAGTCCATGCTCCCGCTCCCCCTAGAGCGCGGTCACGAACGTGAACGAGACCGCGCCCTGCAACGCATTGCCGGCGGCGTCGGCAACGGCGCCGGCGGCCAGCGTGACGCGCAGCGTGCGACCAGCCGGGAGGGCGGCCTCCGGCTCCCAGACGACCCACCAGCGCTCGCGGTCCACCGCCGCCGTGCCGGCCACCGGGCCGTCGGCCTCGGCGGTCACCGTGAGCGCGCCGGCCAGCAGCGCCGCGGCGCCCGGCGGCTCCGAGAGCGCCAGGACGATGTGCGGGCGGCGCGCCGACACCAGCGCCCCGTCCTGCGGGAGATGCGCGGTCACCACCGGCGGCCCGCGGTCGGGCTCGCCCGCCTCGCGCTCGGCAAGGCGAAGGTCGAAGACGCGCGCGGGAACGCCCGCCGGCGAGCCGCCGGCCGGCGGGGGGCGCCGCAGCCGCTCGTAGTCCAGCACCTCGCGCATGACCGCGGCGGCCGTAGCCGCCGCGGCCGCTCCGGCGACCATCGCGGCGCCGCTGTCGAGCACCAGCTCGACGCCCGCGAGCTCGCCGCCGGCCACCTCGATCTCGGCAACCCGCTCGCGAACACGGACCTCCCGGCCGGCGTCGTTCACGCGGGAGCGCACGCGCACGCGGTAGCCGCCCGGCGGCAGCCCGGCAACCGCCCAGGCCGGCGAGAGCGTGCGGAACACCGTCACCCACCGCTCCCCCAGCCTGCGCTCCAGCTCGCCGACCGCTCCGGCGGGACCCGGCCGCCGCGCCCGCACCGCCGCCTCGTCGGCGAACACCTGCACCGTGACGCCGCCGCTCTCCACCCGCGCCGCGGCGCCGCCGGCCGTCGCGCATCCCGCGAGCGCGAGCTGCGCGATGACGACGGTCCACCGAAGAACAGCGGCGCGGCGCGGCATGGCGGTAGTCTGGCACAGAGGCCGTGGGGCGGAAAGGCGGCGGCTGGGACGTGCGCCGCGACGCGGCCACGTGGCCGCGCTGCGGCGCCGTCGCGCAGGCGAACGTCAGCGAGACGTCACTTCGCTGCCCGCGAGGTCCTCGACGCGTCGGCAGCGAGCGTCACGCACGCAGGTCGAGCGAGGCGGCGGCCATCGCCGCGATGCGGCGGCCGATCGCGATCGACGCGGTCGCAGCCGGCGACGGCGCGTTGAGCACGTGGATCATCCCCTCCTGCTCGACGATCGCGAAGTCGTCGAGCAGGGAGCCGTCGCGCGCCAGCGCCTGTGCGCGCACCCCGGCGCCGCCGGGCGCGAGATCCTCGCGCTCGAGCTCGGGGAGCAACCGCTGCAGCGCGCGCACGAACGCGCCCTTGCTCCACGAGCGCCACATCTCGCCCGAGCCCATCCGCCAGTAGCGCGCCGCGAGGCGCCAGAACCCCGGGAACGCCAGCGTCGCCAGCGCGTCGCGCGGCGAGAAGCTGGTCCGCCGGTACCCCTCGCGCCTGAGCGCCAGCACGGCGTTCGGTCCGGCCTCCACGCCACCGGTGACCCGGCGCGTGAAGTGCACGCCGAGGAACGGAAAGCGCGGGTCCGGCACCGGGTAGATCAGGTTGCGCACGAGGTGCCGACGGTGCGCCGCGAGATCGTAGTACTCGCCGCGGAACGGCACGATGCGCACCTCCACGCGGGCGCCGCACAGCCGCGCGACGCGGTCGCTCTGCAGCCCGGCGCAGTTGACGACGTGCGCGGCGCAGAACGTTCCGGCCGCCGTCTCCAGGTGCAGCTCGCCGGACGCCCGCCGCACCCGCCGCAGCCGCGCGCGCAGCACGATGGCGCCGCCGCGCGCCCGCACCTCGGCGGCGTAGGCGTCGGTCACCGCGACGTAGTCGACGATGCCGGTGTGCGGCACGAGCAGCCCGGCGATCCCGGCGACGTGCGGCTCGACCTCGCGCAGCTCCTCCGGTCCGAGCCGGCGCAGCCCCTCGAGGCCGTTTGCCCCGCCCCGCCGTGCCAGCTCGTCGAGGCGCGGCAGCTCCTCCGGCGAGGTCGCGACCACCAGCTTGCCGCAGCGCTCGTGGGCGATGCCGCGCTCGGCGCAGAAGCGGTACAGCGCCTCGCGCCCCTCGACGCAGGTGCGAGCCTTCTCCGAGCCGGGCCTGTAGTAGAGCCCCGAGTGGATGACGCCGGAGTTGTTGCCGGTCTGATGCGCCGCCAGCCGGTCCTCGGCCTCGAGCACGAGGAGCGAGAGCCGTGGGCGCGCCGCGAGCGCCATCGCCGTCGCCATGCCGACGATCCCGCCGCCGATGATCGCGATGTCGTACCGCTCGCCCGCCATCCGCACCCCCGAGGAGAAAGCCGACCGCTGACGTTTGCCGGTCGACAGGTTGCAGCTCGCGGCCGAAAGCGTACAGCGCCCGGTGAACGGTGGCGCATCCGGGGGGCGCTCGCCGCCGCCGGCGCGCGCCGGCGTTTCAGCGCCGATGGCGGGCAACCAGCCGATAGACGACCGCCGCGACGGCGCGCACCCCCGGGATCCGCATCACCATGGCGAGCCAGCGCCAGCGCGGCAGGCATGCGAGCACCGCGGCCGCCGCCGCGGCCCCCGCAACGAGCGAGCCGTCGGCGCGTCGCACCCACATCTCGCGCTCGAGCCGGGCGCGCGGCACCGGCAGGGGGCCGACGGCGGCGTCGCGGAAGTTCACGAACTGCAGCCGGCCGGCGGCATCGCGAGCCTCCGCCCACTCCCTGGTGGACGCGCACAGCTCGCACCCGCCGTCGTAGAACACCTGGATCCCGCGCGTGCTCGCGTCCCCTCCGGCTCCCCGGTCCCCGGCCCCCGTTCCCCCGCCCTTCGGCCCCGGTCTCCGCGGCCGCCGCATCACGCCGCCGCACTCTTCGCGCGCGTCAGCGCCTCGAGGCCGCCGGCCATGATCAGCTCCTGCGCCGCCGGGCCGAGCGGGCCGATCGGGTACTCCCCGCCGGCGAACGACGCCAGCGAGCGGCGCACGTCGACCGTCAGGTCGCCCGCCACGATCGTCTTCTCGCCGGCCGCCACGCGATCCGCCGCCGCGGCGCGCACCGCCTCGTACAGCGCCGGGCTCTCGAGGCAGATGAACGCGTTGTTGAACGCGTTGCGCAGGTACGTCTGCGAGAACGAGGCGGCGATCACCATCGCGATGCCGCGGTACTTGAGCGCGGTTGCCGCCTGTTCGCGCGACGAGCCGGCGCCGAAGTTGCGCCCCGCGACGATGATGTCGCCGGCCGCCGCCTTGCCCTGGAACTCCGGGTCGTAGTTCGCCATCGCGTACGCCGCCATCTGCTCCGGCGCGAGGTCGTCGCGGTAGGTCACGTCCTTGCCGTAGATCCCGTCGGTGTTGAGGTTGTCGACCGGGAGCAGCAGCGCCCGCCCGCGGAGCTCGGCAGGGAAGCCGGGCAGGACGTCGACGGTGCGCGCCGCGGCGGCGGGCGCCTGCTCGCGGAACGCGTACGGCGGCGCCTCCTCGCCCGCCTCGACAGGCCCCGTGATGTGACCGGCGATCGCCGACGCCGCCACCACCGCGGGGCTGGCGAGGTAAGCCCTTGCGTCGCGCGAACCCATCCTGCCCTTGAAGTTGCGATTGGTGGCCGAGATCCCGATCTCGCCAGGTTCGAGCAGGCCGACGCCGAGGCCGATGCAGGCGCCGCACCCGGGCGGGAGGGGCCGCGCCCCCGCCGCCAGCAGGTCCTGCCAGATCCCGCGCGCCTCGGCCTCCGCCTGCACCTCCGCTGACGCCGCGGCCACCCACAGCTCGACGCCGTCGGCGACCCGCCGGCCGCGCAGCACCTCGGCGGCGGCGGCGAGGTCGTCGAGGCGGGCGTTGGTGCACGACAACAGGTACGCCTTGTTCACCTTGACCCGCTCGCGGGCAATCGCCTGCACGGGGGTGGCCACGAACACCGTGTCCGGCCCGGCGACGTGCGGCGACACCAGGCCCAGGTCGAGCTCGATTTCGGCGGCGTACGCGGCGTCGGGATCGGGCGTGGGCGGAGCCGCCTCCCAACCCTCGATCATCGCCTCGTCGAGCCGGCCCGCGATGCCCATCTCGCGCAGCCGCACCGCGCGCTCGCGCAGGTACGCCGCGGTCACTGCGTCGAAAGGGAACCAGCCGACCAGCGTCCCCCACTCCGTCGTCATGTTGGCGATCGTGAGGCGATCGGACATCGCCAGCGTCGCCACGCCGGGGCCGGCGAACTCGACCGCGGCGTTGAGCACCTCGCCGCGGCCGTAGAGGCCGCACAGGGTGATGATCACGTCCTTGCCGGTGGCCCCCGCCCGCAGCCTGCCGGTGAGCGTCACGCGGATCGAGCGCGGCACCTGCCACCACGTCTGCCCCGTCGCCCAGATCGCCGCCGCGTCGGTGCGCACCACCGGCGTCCCGACCGCGGCGAGCGCGCCGTACATGTTCGAGTGCGAGTCCGAGGCCACCACCAGCGAACCGGGGTGGACGAACCCGCGCTCGACCATGAGCTGGTGGCCGATGCCGCTGCCCGCTGGGTGGAACACGATCCCGTGCTGGCGCGCGAACGCCTCGATCGCGGCGTACTTGCCGAGGTTCTCGGCGCTCGTGTTCTGGATGTCGTGGTCGAGCGTGAACACCGGCTGCGCCGGGTCGGCCACCTTCGCCGCCCCGATCGACCTGAACTTCGGGATCACCGCGCCGGTGTTGTCGTGCGTCATCACGTGCTTCGGCCGCACCGCCACGATGTCCCCGGCGCGCACCGCCTGCCCCGCCGCGAGACCCACCGCATGCGCCTGCACGATCTTCTCCGTCGCCGTCTGCCGCATTCTCATCTCCCCAAGGTGCCAGGCCCAACGAAGCTGGCACTTCTCGCTCCGCCGACACCCTGCCCGCCGATTGTGCCACACGGTACAAGCAGCGACGACACCCGCGGACAGGCACCGGGTCGGCAGCCGGCGCGGGGAGGGATCCTGTCGCTGCGCGGCAGGCGTGGCGCGGAGGCGGCGCCACGGAGGCGGCAGCGGCTACGGGAGCTTCCAGGTCCAGACGACACGGCCGTCGGCGGCGAAGGCGTGGACGCCGGCGGTGGTCGGAAAGAGGACGAGGCCGCTGCGGGTGGAGGCCGGGGCGCCGTTCGCCTCGCCGGCCGGGAGGTCCGCGGCCCACAGCGGGACGCCGTCGAGCCCGAAGCAGCGCAGGCGCTTGGGCGTCTCGAGAACCGCCACGGTGCTGTTGCCGAACGATGCCGGGGTCATCGCCTCGCGCCCGAGGGAGCTCGGCGGCTCGGGCAGCGGCACCGTCCACAGCAGCGCGCCGTCGTGGTCGACGGCATGCAGCGAGAGGCGGCCGCGCGCGTAAACGGTGGAGTTCGGGGCGACCGCCAGGCGGCCGACGACGGTGGCGCCCTCGGGCAGCGTCACCTCCCACTCCCGGCCGCCGCCCGGACCGAGGCCCACGAGGGTGCCGCCGGAGTGATAGACCGATGCGCTGTTCGGCAGCGCGGCGAGGCCCGTGCGCAGCGCCACGCCGGCGAGGTGCGGCGGCGCGCCGCCGCAGGAGAACGCCGCGGCAGCAATGGGAACGAGAGGCAGGAAGCGGATCGGGGTCGGGGGTCGCACGTCGTCCTCCGAGGCGCGGGCGCGGAAGGCGGCCGCCGGCCGCCGCCCGGCGCACGCGGCCATCTACCGGCGGACTACCAGCTCCGCCATCAAGTCGCGGGCGCTCGCGTACGCCTCGGTGCGGGCGATCGCGTGCTGCATCCGGCGCACGTCCACCGGCGTCGCCACGCCTTCCGCCAGCGCCGCGAACTTGCCGGCGATCTCGGCGTCGGAGAGCGGGTTGCGCGGGTCGCCCTTGGGGTAGTCGAGGCGCTTCTCGAGGGTGCGGCCG
The DNA here is from genome assembly GCA_964594125.1 of uncultured Thermoanaerobaculia bacterium. GTDB lineage: Bacteria > Acidobacteriota > Thermoanaerobaculia > Thermoanaerobaculales > Thermoanaerobaculaceae > CAVRZJ01. The sequence goes on from CAZQLL010000025.1 coordinate 28,783, forward strand.
TCGGTGGTGGTGATCACCGCGCGCACCTTCTGCAGCTTCGGGAACGCCGCCTCGATCTCGGGATCGGCGATCACCTCGACCTTCGGGAGCTGTGCGCGGATCGCGTCCGACATGATCTTCTCGGGCGTGAACTGCACCGGCGTCACCTGCCGGTCGACGATCGCGGCGGCGATCACGTACGGCAGCGAGTGGTCGGCGGTCTCCTTGCTGCGCGGGTCGTACTTCGAGGGGTCGGCGAGGATGTCGGCGGCGCGCGCCAGCGAGTGGATCGTCACCCGCTCGATCTGCGCGGGGGCGAGGTCGTTGTCGATCACGAGATCGAGCACCGCCGAGATCGGCGCGTGGGTGAGCGCCTCGGTCGGGAAGAACTTCATGCCGCACTGCAGGATGCGCCAGTCGCGGCCGAGCCCCTCGGTCATGATCTCCCACTTCCACTGCGACTTCAGCACGTGGGAGAACCCCTCCTTGCCGTCGAGCACGTGCTCGGGGCCGGTGTAGCCCTTCTCCGCCAGCAGCGCCGCGAGCACGCCGGACTGCGTCGCCAGCGGGTCGACGGTGTTCTTCATCATCGTCAGCTTGCCGGCGGTGACCGACCCGGTGGTGCAGTGGCGCGACGCCGAGATGCCGATCGCGTGCTGGATCTGCTCGGGCGTGAGGTTGAGCATGCGGCCGGCCGCGGCCGGCGCCGCGGCGGCGGTGAGCGTCGCGTGGTGCCAGCCGAGCTCGCGCACGCCCGGGAACGACACCTCGCACAGGCGCTGCTCGAGCTCGTAGGCGATGGCGATGCCGACGATCACGTCCTTGCCGGAGCCGCCGGCGCGCTCGGCGCAGGCGAGCACCGCGGGGATGATGTCGGACGGGTGCGAGGGGTCCTGCTTCCAGTAGATGTCGTTGTAGTCCATCACGCGGATCATCAGGGCGTTGAGCAGCGACGCCGAGACCGGGTCCCAGCTCTCTCCGGTGACCAGCACCGTCGCCGCGCCGTCTCCCGCGCACTCGCCGAGCACAGCGCGCGCGATGTGCACGTCGTGCTGCTGTGCGCCGCCGAGCGCGCACCCGACCGAGTCCATCAGGTAGCGCTTCGCCTCGCGAACCACCGCTTCCGGCAGCTCCTCGTACCGCACCGCAGCCGCCCACTCCGCCATCCTCGCAGTGATCGTCGCCATGGAACCCCCGTGAGCCGGGGCATCGATTCGCCTCGGCCCCTCCGCGCGGATTCTACCCGCCTCCCATCGCCGTCCCCGGGGCGAGGCGCCCGGCTCGCCGGCTGATCCCCTCGACCGACGCGGACAGCAAGTCACGTTCGTCCATCACTGTCCAGCACGACCGTACCGGCGGCGACGTCGTCATGGTGCAGGTTCGGCCGCCGGTGCGCGACGCAGTGCGCCCTCGGGGTGCGAGGGAGGGCCGGGCGCTCGGGGCCGATCTGGAGTCCGCGCCGGAGGCGGCCCCGCTCGCCCCGCACGCCGTGATGCGGTTCAGATGCGCCGCTTGACGGCGCGGATCGCGGCGCCGAGAACCGGCACGCGCTCGAAGATGGCGGTGGTGGAGTCCCAGAAGTCCTGGTGCAGGATCACCCTTCCGTCGCCGTCGAACCTCAGGTGCGAGATCCCGGGCGCCACCACGGGCGGCTTGCCGGCGGCGCCGCGCAGCGTGAACGTCATCTCCCACCGCAGGTAGAACTCGCGGTCGCCCTCGACGAGGTCGTCGAAGCGGATGCTCCAGCTCGCCAGCATCTCGGCCGAGCGCGCGAGGTACGGCGCGATCTCGCCGGCGCCGCGCAGCTCCTTGACCTGGTCGTTGAAGAAGGCGTCGGCGGCGTACACCTCGGCGGCGCGTGCGCGGATCGCCTCCGGCGTGAACTCTGCGAACACCCCCGTGAACCGCTCCACCCCGGCCTTCACCGCCCCGCCGGCGGCGCCGCCGGACCCCTGCCGCCGCGCCGCCGTGGCGGCAAGCGCGCGTGCGTATCCGCTCATCGTCGTCTCCCCGGGCGGCGGCGCCGACGCGCAGCCGAGCAGGACCAGGGCGGCGCACCCGACTGCCAGGCATCCTCCCGCAATCGATCGTCGTCCGTGCATCGCGTCCCGCCACCTCGCGACTCGGGCAACACCGGATCTCGCCGCACGCTTCCCGCGAGCGGGAGCTGCCCGGGCACTCCCGGGGAGGCCGCGCTCCGCGCCGGTCCGCCGGGGCAGGCGCGCTCCCCCGCACCGGCGCGCAGCCCGAGGCACGCCCGGCGTTCGCCCCTGCGGCGTGCCGCCGCTACGCGCGGAGGGCGGCGGCGAAGCGCTGCTCGACGTCGGCCCAGTTGACGAGGTGGTCCATGAACGCGTCGACCCACTCGCCGCGGCGGTTCTGGTACTTGAGGTAGTACGCGTGCTCCCAGACGTCGATCGCCAGGATCGGCGTCCAGCCCGGCAGCACCTGGTTCTGGTGCTTCTCGACCTGCAGGATTGCCAGCTCGCCGGCCGGCGACGCCGCGACGACGCCCCACCCCGATCCCTCGACCGCGTTGGTCGCGGCGCGCAGGTGCGTGTCGAACGCGGCGAACGAGCCGAACGAGGCGTCGATCGCCGCGGCGAGCGTGCCGCCCGGCCGGCCGCCGCCGGCCGGCTTCATGTTGGCCCAGAAGATCGCGTGCAGGAGGTGGCCGCCGCCGTGGAAACCGACCTCGCGCGACAGATGCTTGACGAGCACGTGGTCGCCCGCGGCGCGCGCCGCTTCGAGCTTTGCCAGCGCGGCGTTGAGGCCGTTGACGTAGGCGAGGTGGTGCTTGCCGTGGTGCAGCTCGACGGTCTGCCGGTCGTAGTATGGCTCGAGCGCGTCGGCGGCGTACGACAGGGGGGGAAGCTGGTACGTCATCTCGCTCTCCTTTCGTGCGGCTCGCGCCGCACCACCGTGGCGGCGGGCCGGGGACGATCCGGCGCGCGCCGTCAGAACGGAATCGGGTCGTCGTCGCGGGCAGGAAACGCGGCGGTCTCGCCGCCCTCGTCGGCCGCGCCCGCGTCGCCGAACGGCTCGTCATCGCCGTGGGCCTGCTCGGCCGACTGCGCCGTGCCGTCGCCGGAAGGACGGCGGCGACGGCGGCGACGGCGGCGCTTGCTCTTCGCGTCCCCGGCCGGCGCAGCAGAGCCCGCCGCCGCGGGCGCCGCTGCCTCGACAGGCTCCGCGGACGCAGCATCCGCCGCGACCTCGAAGACGTCGGCGGCGTCGGGCTCGATCGGCAGGTCGGCGCCGTCGAGCTCGGGCAGCAGCGCCTCGTCCGCCGGCCTCGCCTTCGCCTTGTCCTTGCGGTGCTTTCGGCCGCCGCGCCGCCGCCGCTTGCGCTTCTCGCCGCCCTCGCCGGCGGCGTGGGAGGCAGCCGCGTCCCGCTCCTCCGACTCCTCCTCGGGCTCGTCCTCGGCGGCTGCGGGCGCCTCGTCGACAGCCACCTTGCCGCGGCGGGAGCGCTTGCGACGCGGGGGCGCCGGGGCCGCGGGCTCCTCGGACACGTCGGAGGCGCGCACCGGCGCCGCCTCGACGGCGGCCGACCACTCGCGCTTGAACCACTCGACCTTCTCCTCCGAACGGTGCAGGCCGTTGGACGCGATCACCTCGACGCGGATGTCGAACTCGCGCTCGAGCGCCGCGATCTCCTGGCGCTGCAGGTTCTGGAATGAGTCGGCAAGCTCGGGGTGAAGGGAGATGCGCACACGGGCGAGGTTGCCGGCCGCGGCGGCCGTCTCGATGCGGCGCAGCAGCGACCGGCTGACGTGCTCGGGGCTGGCGATGATGCCGGCGCCGCGGCACGTCGGGCACTCGCGGTGGGTGCGCAGCTCGAGCGCCTGCTTGATGCGCTGGCGGTTGATCTCGAGCAGGCCGTTGGGCGAGATCTTGCCCACGGTCCAGCGGGCCCGGTCGGCCTTCATCGCATCGCGCAGCACCTTCTCGAGATCGCGCTGGCGCTTGTGCGAGCGCATGTCGATGAAGTCGACGACGACGAGGCCTCCGATGTCGCGCATGCGGAGCTGGCGCGCGGCCTCGCGCGCCGCCTCCTGGTTGACCGCCCAGGCGTTCTCCTCCTGGTTGGCGCCGCGGGTGCCCCGGCCGGAGTTCACGTCGATGGTGGTCAGCGCCTCTGTCGACTCGATGACGATCGACCCGCCCGAGGGCAGCGGCACGGTGCGCTGGTAGATCGCCTCGATCTGCTGCTCGAGGCCGAACTTCGAGAACAGCGGCATGCGCTCCGCGTAGCGCACCAGCTTCGTCTTGGCGCGCGGCATGAAGGCGCGCATGTACGCCTCCGCCTGCTCGTAGGCCTCGTCGCTGTCCACCAGCACCTCCTCGATCGAGGAGTCCAGGTGGTCGCGCAGCGCCTGCACGATGAGGTCCTGGTCGCTGTAGAGCAGGCGCGGGCCCTTGCCGCGCGCCGCCTCGTCCTGGATGCGCTTCCACAGGCGCAGCAGCGCCGACAGGTCGCGGTTGAGCGTCGTCTTGTTCTGGTCCTGCGCGTTCGTGCGGACGATGAGACCGAACCCCTCCGGGACTTCGAGCCCCTTCACCTTCTCGATCAGGGCCTTGCGGGTCTCCTCGTCCTCGACCTTGCGCGACACGCCGCGCGCGGCGTCGAACGGCATCAGCACGAGGTAGCGGCCGGCGAGCGAGAGGTTGGTGGTCGCCGCCGCGCCCTTCTCCCCCGAGGCGTCCTTGGTGATCTGGATCAGGATCGGTCGGCCGCGCTCGAGCACCTTTTCGACGTGGCCGCGGTGCCCCTTCTCCGGCTTGCGGTGATACGCCGCCTCGACGATGTCGTCGGACTTGAGAAAGGCGTGGCGCTCGGCGCCGTACTCGATGAACGCCGCGTTCAGGCTGTGGTTGACGTTGGCGACCACGCCGCGGTAGATGTTGCCGCGGTTGAGGCCGACGTCCGCCGACTGCACCTGGAACGCCTCGAGCGCGTTTCCGTGGATGACCGCCACGCGGACTTCGGCCTCGCGCTGCGCGTTGATGAGCATTCGTCGTGTCAAGAAGCACTCCCGCACGGCGGCGCGCTGTAGCTCCCGAGTGCCGCCCGCGCGGACCGTGGCCACTTCGAACCCAGCGGGCAGCTCGCCGTGTCGGCGCAAGGGTAGCACTCCGCGGCGCCGGCGGGGAAATGTGCAGCGGTGGCGCGCTGTTGCTCGCAGCGGGGCGCAGGGAGGCGCGCGGGCGTGAGAAGGACCGGCGACAGGGGCGGCGAGAGGATCGTGGAGACGAGCGAGGCGGTCACCGAGGGGATCCGCGTGGCCGTCCGGTCGGCGTACGTCCCCGAGCGCTCCTCGCCTGCAGACGACCGTTACCTCTTTGCCTATCGCATCCGCATCGCGAACGAGGGCGAGGTCGCGGCGCGCCTGGTCAGCCGCGAGTGGCTGATCACCGACGCCCTCGGGCATCGCGAGGTCGTGCGCGGCGAGGGCGTCGTCGGCGAGCAGCCGCTGATCGAGCCCGGCGACGCGTTCGAGTACCAGAGCTTCTGTCCGCTCCCCACGCCCACCGGGTCCATGCGCGGCACGTATCACATGATCGCCGCCGACGGCCGCCGCTTCGAGGCCCGCATCGCCCCCTTCGCCCTGACCGCCCCCCACGCGGTGAACTGACCGCGCGCCGCGATCAACGCCGCTGCCGTCGGGTGCCTGGTACCCGGGCGAGCACGGATCGAGGCGGAGTGCTGTCGCCGCTTGCTGCAGGACGGGCGGTGCGGCTGGCCGGGCTAAACTCGCGCGGGCGCGTTGCGGCGCCCGGGAGGACCGATGGCGGAGCACAGGTCGTCGCAGCCGCCGCCCGTCGCGCTCGACCCCGTCGGGACGATCGACCGCGCCGAGCTGATCCTGGTACGGCTGCCGTTCGTAGCGCCGTTCGGAACCAGCGTGCAGACCTGGGCGACCAAGGACGCCCTGCTGCTGCGCCTCGCGAGCGACGGCGTGGTCGCGTGGGGCGAGTGCGTCGCCGACCCCGACCCGTTCTACAGCCCCGAGACGACGGCGACGGCGCGCAGCATCGTGAAGGACTTCCTGCTGCCGATGGTCGAGCCGGAGCTCACCCTGGCGGACGTGCTGCGCTCCTTCCGGCGCGTGCGCGGCAACGCGATGGCGCGCGCGACGGTCGAGAACGCCCTGCTCGACCTGCTCGCCAAGCGGCGCGGCGTGCCGCTGCACGCGGCGCTCGGGTTCCCGCGCAAACCGATCATGTCGGGGATCTCGATCGGCATTCAGGAGTCGCCGGCGAAGCTGCTCGACGCGGTGGCCGACGCCGTCGCGAGCCGATACCACCGCGTCAAGCTGAAGATCATGCGCGGCAAGGATGTCGAGTGGGTGGCCGCGGTGCGCCAGCGCTTCCCCGCCCTGCCGCTGACGGTCGACGCCAACGGCGACTACTCGCTCGCCGATGCGGACCACCTGCGCCGGCTCGACGAGCTCGGCCTGACGATGATCGAGCAGCCGCTCGGCTACCACGACATCTACCAGCACTCGCTGCTGCAGCCTCGCCTCGCCACGCCGCTGTGCCTGGACGAGTCGATCCACGACCGCGACGACGCCGCCGCCGCGATCGCGCTCGGCGCCTGCCGCGTCATCAACATCAAGCAGGGGCGCGTCGGCGGAGTCCTTGAGGCGGTCGCGATGGCCGCCGACTGCGCCGCCCGCGGCGTCCCGGCGTGGTCCGGCGGCATGGACGAGACCGGTATCGGCCGCGCGCTCAACATCCACCTGCAGACCGCACCGGGGTTCACGCTCCCCGGCGACACCTCCGAGACCAGCCGCTACTTCCACGAGGACATCGTCGAGCCGCCGGTGGTCCTCGACAGCGGCGGGTTCATCGCGGTGCCCGCCGGCCCCGGCATCGGCGTCGCGGTCGACGAGGAGCGGGTCGGGCGTCACACGCTGGCGCGCGAGCGCCTGCGTTAGCCAGCCAGCGGCGGACGGCGGGCTTGCGCGGGCGGCGGCGATCGGGGACCATCGCCGCGAGAGGTCCAGGGAGAATGCCCGCGAGCCGATCGTTCCGAGTACCGGACGGCCCAGGCTTCACGCCCGGGTTCGGGGGTCGTGCGCCCGCCGACCTCATCGCCATCCTCGCCGTCGTCTTCGCCACCTATGCGATGCAGTTCTTCGCTTCCACCGCCGGAGCCGTCGAGGCGCTGCGCCTCGACTCGTCGGTGTGGCGCGCGGGGCAGCTCTGGCGCCTCGCCACCTTCCCGCTCGCCGGCTACGGCCCGGCGAGCGCGTGGATCCTGCTCGAGCTGCTGGTCCTCTACTGGTTCTCCCGCGACCTGCGCACATCGCTGGGGACGCGCCGTCTCTGGTCGCTCCTGGCGGTGTCCGCGGTCGCCGCAGGCGTTGCCGCCGTCGCGGCCGACGCCGCCGCCGCGCCCGCCGGAGGGCCGCTTTCCGCCGCCCCGTACTCGCTGGTGCAGGGCCAGCGCGCGCTGCTGGCGATCGCGGTGGCCGCGTTCGCGAGCCGCCACGCCGATGCCATCGTCTACCTCTTCTTCGTGCTGCCGGTGCGCGCCGGGGCGTTCGTCTGGTTCGGCATCGCGATCGCCTTCGTGGGCTTCCTGGCGACCAAGGACGTCGCCGGGCTCGCCGGGCTCTGGACCGCGACCGCCGTAGCGTTCCTGCGCGCGCGCCCGCGCGGCGGGCGGCCGCCGCTGGAGCGCGCGGTCCTGCGATGGCGCGAACGGTGGCTGCGGTGGCGTCTCGACCGCCTGCGGCGGCGCAGCCGCCTCCGGGTCCTCGACGGCGGCCGCGGCCCCGGCCGCGGCGCCGACACGGTCAACTGAGGAGCCGCGGCGCTGCTAGACTGCGCGGCCGGACGCGCGAACCCGCGCACCGGCAGCACCAGCCGGGAGGTCACGTGGCGAACACGCAGTCGCTCCGTCATGGCTCGCGCGGCGTACGCGTCGCGCTCCCGCTCGCCGGCGTCGCCGTCGCGGCGTTCGCCTACCTGCTGTGGTCCGGGCTGCGGCAGGGCGCCGCACCGGCCGTTGCGATCGACCTTGAGCGCGCCGCGATCGGCAGGAGCGCCGCCGTGATGGCGCGCTTTTCCGAGCCGTCCGGCGGGCTCGGCAGCGTGCGCCTGGAGCTCGTCCAGAAGGGGCGCACCGTGCTGCTCGCGGAGCGGTCGTTCGCGCGCGCGAGCGCTTGGACGCCGCTGCGCGGCGCCATCACCGCGGAGTCGACGCTCGCGGCCGAGGTCGGCGCCGCGGCACAGCCGTGGCTCGCCGAGGGCGAGGCGACGCTGCGCGCCACCGCCGACCGCATGGCCGGCTTCCTGCGCTCGAACAACCCGGTCGTGGTCGAGCGCCGGGTTGCGGTCCGGTTGCGGCCGCCGGCGCTCGCGGTGGTCTCGACACAGCACTACCTGCGGCAGGGCGGCAGCGGCGTCGTCGTCCTGCGCGTCGGCCCGACCGTGGCGCGCTGCGGAGTGCGCGCCGGGACCGTCGAGTCGCGGGCGTTCCCGCTGCCCGGCGGCGGCCCGGACGAGCGCTTTGCGCTCTTCGCCGTCCCCCCCGAGGTCGGCGACGCGGCGCAGATCAATGCGTTCGCGGAGGACGACGCCGGCAACCGCATCGAGGCGCCGTTCGTCGACGCACTCAAAAAGGCGGCCCCGCGCCAGGCAGTGATGGAGCTCTCGGACGCCTTCCTCGCGAGGGTCGTGCCCGCCATCGAGGCAAGCACTCCCGGGCTCGATCCGTCCGGCGAGCTCGTCGACCGCTTCGTCCGCATCAACAGCGCCCTGCGTGTCGCGAACCTCGCCGCGATCGCCGAGCTGGCGCGCACGAGCGAGGAGCGCTTCCTCTGGTCCGGCGCGTTCCTGCAGATGCCCAACACGCAGCTCCGCGCCAACTTCGCCGAGCGCCGCGAGTACCGTTACAACGGCCGGGCCGTCGATCGTCAGACCCACCTCGGGCTCGACCTCGCATCGACAGCGCGCGCTCCGGTCCCGGCGGCCAACGCCGGCACCGTCGTGTTCGCAGGGTGGCTGGGGATCTACGGCAATGCGGTCGCGATCGACCACGGCTACGGCCTCATGAGCCTGTACGGCCACCTCTCCGCCGCCGCCGTCGCGCCCGGTGCGCACATCGAGAAGGGTGCGACGATCGGATCGAGCGGCGCCACCGGCCTGGCCGGCGGCGACCACCTGCACCTCGAGATCTTCGTGCAGGGGCACTCCGTCGACCCGGTCGAGTGGCTCGACGAGCACTGGATCCGCGACAACGTCGCTGCCAAGATCCCGCTGCCCCCGCAGTGAGCGGCAAGATCCTGTTCCCGGGTGGCGCGGGACTGCGGCGGCCGCTGCCCTTTGTGCGGCGCCGGCGGCCGGGACTGCCGGCCTCGCCGCGGCCCTCGCGATGACGGCCTTCCGGCTTGAAGGTGCGTCGATCAGCGATACGGCGGTGCAGCCCAGGAGTCCCAAGGGCCGGCATGCCGGACGCGAGGAACGGAGCGGGCAGCTTCATGCGAACGACGCGAACCCGCTTGCTGTTGCCGGGGGTTTCGCTGTGGGACACGAGGAGATGCACCTGCCCCGGCTCGACCTCCTCGGTCGGCGCACAGCGCCCCGGGAGAGCGGCCGCAGCACCGCCGGGGAATGGGAATCGTCACACGAGCGGGCTGCGGCGAGGGGGCGAGGCTCGCAGACCGCAGCCACAGCCACGGGTCTTTCCTCGGTTCAGACCAGCGACTCCAGGACGTAGGGCAGGCCTGCGTAGAAGGCCGAGCACCGCTCCAGGTCGTCGATGCGGGTGACCTCGTTGGGAGCGTGGGCGTACCACTCGTCGCCGGGCCCGAAGCCGATGCTCGGGACCCCATGGCGGCCGCATACGGCGACGCCGTTCGTCGAGAAGGTCCACTTGTCCACCGCGGGCTCGGCGCCGAACAGCGCGGCGTGCGCAGCGACGCCGGCGCGGACGAGCAGATGATCGGCCGGAATCCTCCAGGTCGGGAAGTAGAGCTCCTGGGTGTGGACGGTCCCCTTCCAGCTCGGCTTCTCGTAGCCGGGCACGCGGACCTCGACGGCCTCGACGCCGGCGGCCAGGATGGCGCTGCGCACCTGCTCGACGGCGAGGTCCATGGTCTCGCCCCAGGTCAGCCGGCGGTCCATGTAGATCATGCCCTGGTCGGGAACGGCGCAGAGGCTCGGCCCCGAGGCCTCGACCTTCGACACCACGATCGTGCCCTTGCCGAGAAAGCCATCGTCGTCGGGCTGGAGCTCGCTGTTCAGCTGCTCGATGGCGAGGACGGCTTTCGCTGCCATGGTCGCGGCGCTCCTCCCGCGCTCGGGCGCCGAGCCATGGCAGGCCAGACCCTTGAAGCGGGCCTCCACCTCCATCCGTCCACGGTGGCCGCGATAGAGCCGACAGCTCGTCGGCTCGGTGGAGACGAAGAAATCCGGCCTGAAGCCCTCCCGCTCGATGAGGTACCGCCAGCACATCCCGTCGCAGTCCTCCTCCATGACTGTGAAGGCGAACCAGACGGAAAGCCGGCCGGCGTACCCCAGCTCGGAGAGGATGCGGCCGGCCGTGAGCATCGCCGCAGCACCGCCGAGCTGGTCGGAGGCGCCCAGCCCATGCACGAGCCCATCCTTGACGAGCCCGGAGAACGGGTCGAGCTTCCACTGCGAGCGGTCTCCGATGTCGACGGTGTCGATGTGAGCGTCGAAGACGAGCTTGCAGGGACCGTGGCCGACGCGGGCCAGGAGGTTACCGAGCCCATCGATCCTGACCTCCTCGAATCCTCCCTGCTGGCAAAGACCCTGGAGCAGGCCGATGCGCTCCTGCTCGGCCCCCGAGAGGGCGGGGACCCTGATGATGCGCGACAACAGGTCGGCGGTGGCGTCGCGGTACGACTTCGCCTTCTCGAGCACTGCGAGCGAGCTGAGATGCATGACGGTCTCGACTCCTTTCCTGTCCGCACCAGAGCTGCCTGCCCAGGGGTGCTGCTGTCCCGGCCGCGGGGCCTCCGCGGCCCCGCTCGGAGGCGGCGAGCTCGGGTGCGTTGCGGGCTTTCCCGTTCGCTTTCACCGTGCTCCCAACGCGCGGCCGACGTCCCCGGGGCGTGCTGCGTACAGCGGCCCGTTCCGGCAGGGTTCATCAGCGGCGATCGCGGCGATTCCGGCGGACTCCATCGCCGGCGCAACTCTACCACCCGGGAGGGACGACCCGCCCGTGCGCCTGCTGCCGGACACGCTCACGCCAACGCCGGGCCTCTCGTGGGCGGCGGCGCCGCCCGACGAGTACAATGGCGTCGGCGATGGGGTTCGCCGGAACCGCCCCTGCGGGCTGATGACTCCTACTGAAGGGAGGGGGTGTGCCGTGCGCGAACCCGACCGTTCCTGGCGCAACCCGACGGTCCTCGGCTTCTCGTTGGCCAGTCTCCTCTCGGACGCCAGTCACGAGATGGCCACCGCGGTCCTGCCGCTGTACCTCAAGAACCTGGGGCTCGGAGCGTCGGTTCTCGGGTTGATCGAAGGCGTGGCCGACGTCTCGGGATCGGCCGCGAAGTGGGTTTCCGGGGCCGCCGGCCAGCGGGCGCGGCACAAGAAGGCGTTGACGGCGCTGGCGTACGCGGTCACGACCGCGTGCGTGGGCGCCTTTGCACTCGTCACCCGGGTCCTGCCGTTTCTCATCCTGAGGTCGGCGGCGTGGGCCGCGCGCGGGTTCAGAGGGCCGCTGCGCGACACGCTGATGGCCGAGTCGGTCGAACCCGCCAGCTACGGCAAGGCGTACGGGCTCGAGCGCGCCGGGGACATGGCCGGGGCCGTGATCGGGCCGCTCGCCGCCGTCACCCTCCTGTCCCTCGGCGCCAGTCTGCACCGGATCTTCCTGTGGACGCTGGTCCCGGGCTTCGGGGCCGCGCTCGCGGTCGTGCTGCTGGTGCGGGAACGCCCTGCCGACGAGGCCGCCCTGCGGCAGCGGCCGCTGCGGCCGAGCCTGCCGAAACGCTACTGGGCGTTCCTCGGCGCCGTGCTGCTCTTCGGGATGGGCGACTTCTCCCGCACGTTCCTGATCTTCGAGGCGGCCGGGCGGCTCCCCGCGAGTTCGGCGCCCGGGCTGCTGTCGATCCCGGTGCTGCTGTACGTCGGCCACAACCTGGTGAGCGGCCTTGCGACGGTGCCTGCCGGTGCCCTCACCGACCGCTGGTCGTACGGCCGCACGCTGCTGCTCGGGTATGCTCTGGGCTTCGCCAGCAACTTCGGGCTCGCCGTGCTGCCCGGCGGGATCGGCTGGCTGGTACCGCTATTCGTGGTGAGCGGCGTCCACATCGCGATCGAGGAGACCGTCGAGAAGGCCACCGCGGCGCGCATGATCCCCGAGGCGGCAAGGTCGTACGCGCTCGGGATGCTGGCGACCGCGAACGCTGTCGGCGACCTCGTCTCGTCGCTGCTCACAGGGGTGCTGCTCGACCACATGGGACGTGGCTGGGCCTACGGCACCGCGAGCATCTTCTCGGCTGCAGGGTTTCTCGCACTCGCCCTGGTGATCCGGCGGTCGCGAGTCGACGGCGACGGAATCCGTCTCAACCGTCGCTCCGAACTGATGATCGCTGATGGGACCGACACGCAGGGACGGCATGCCGCAGCGACGGGCAGACACGACGGGCGGCGACAGGCACAGGCGATCTCCCCGTGAGACCGCACTCGGCGGCGGTGCCGTCTCCCTGCCCACAGGGCGTACGCGACTCGGAGAGCTCCGGAAGCGGGTGGCCGCCCGAGGAAGTGGAAGACAGACGCGCCATGGCGGACCTGCCCGGAAAACGGGGCTCTGGGCGGCACCGTCAGCATTCTCCATGGTGGCGACGAGTCGCCATGAACGACTGGCATCGAAGTGCGGCGTGGAGGCGTCGCCGGCGCCGGTGCGCGCCGTCGGCAGCAGCCGCACGCTCGCCACGTGCTGGCGGAGGCGACGCCTGACGGCGTGGCCCCACACCGTAGTCGCCGCGCAACGGCGTACTTTCTCGGCAGAGGCGGAGGCGTTGCAGCCGCGACTCGTCGGGCGCGAGCCACCCTCCGGAACGGGGAGCGGGGAGGATCGTGCAGACATGGAGGAGGGCCTCCGCTCCCTCGCGGCATGGGGACTCGGGGGGCGAGGCTGTCCCAGAGCGAGGCCTTACACTCACGCCCCTGGCGGCAGCGGGACAGACCGGGCATCGGGAGGCAGGCAATGGCGATCGTGATTCCACTACCGGGCGAGGCTCCAGTCCAGGCGGAGCACCTGGCGCTCGACTTCACGGGCACGCTGTCGCTGGACGGGCGCCTGCTGCCCGGCGTCGCGGAACGCGTGCGCGCGCTGAGCGAGCGGGTCCGCATCGTGGTGATGACCGCAGATACGCGGGGAACCGCACGGGACGAGCTGGCAGGGCTCCCCGTCGAGCTGCACCTGGTCGCCGACGGCGCCGAGAAGGCTCGCCTGGCCCGCAGGCTCGGTCCGGCCGGGTTGGCGGCGATCGGCAACGGCCGGAACGACGTGGCGCTGCTCGCGCTGGCGGCCCTGGGTATCGCCGTCCTGGGCGCCGAAGGGACCGCCGCCGAGCTGATCCGCGTCGCCCGCGTCGTGGCGCCCGACATCCTCAGTGCCCTCGATCTGCTGCTCGCGCCGCAGCGTCTGACCGCGACGTTGCGGGCGTGAGGGTGCTACGGGCGACCTCCGCCGGTAGATCGGCGATGCCGGGCACGGGGAATCGTTCGCTCTCGATCGCGACGCCTGGATGGGTGCGGTGCGACAGATGGTCGAAGACGAGGATATCTTCCTCGGATGGTACCGTTCTCGTTGACAGGGTCCCCTGACCGACATAGCATCTCTCCGGAGATGGCGTTCTCCGACAACCGCCCGCGGGGCTGATGACGCCTGCGACAGACAGGGAGGCATCATCGTGGAGCAGCTCTGGAGCGGGGTTGTCGTCTGGCTGGCGCTGGCGCTCCTTGCCAGCCTGATCTCCTGGCGGATCGGCGTCTCGGTGGCGCTCGTCGAGCTCGTGGTCGGCATCGCCGCGGGCAACACCATCAGACCGCAGGTGACGGAGTGGGTGAGCTTCCTGGCCGGCGTCGGCGCGCTGGTGCTGACGTTCCTCGCCGGCGCGGAGCTCGAGAGCGCCGTGGTGAAGCGGTTCTGGAAGGCCAGCCTCGCGCTCGGCGCGGTGAGCTTCGCGGCGCCGTTCGCGCTCGCCTGGGCCGTTGCCCAGCTCGCCCTCGGCTGGTCACTGCACGCGGCGCAGATCGCCGGCATCGCCCTCTCGACCACCTCGGTCGCGGTGGTCTACGCGGTGATGGTCGAGACCGGCCTCAACGAGACACCTCTTGGCAAGCTGATCCTGGCCGCGTGCTTCGTCACAGACCTCGGCACGGTGATCGCGCTCGGGCTCTTGTTCACCAGCTTCGGCGCGGCATTCTGGGTGTTCTTGGCGGCCTTGACCGCGGCCGTGGTGGTCTTGCCGCGGATGACGCCGCCGATTCTCAGGCGGCTCAACTCGCACGCGAGCGAGCCCGAGGTCCGCTTCGTGCTGCTCGTGCTCGCCGGCATGGCGCTGCTGGCGGTGCGAGGCGGCAGCGAGGGCGTGCTGCCGGCGTACCTGGTCGGCATGGTGCTGGCGGACACGTTTCTCGCCAATCGCGAGCTGATCAGACGATTGCGCGCCACCACGTTCGCGCTGCTCACACCGTTCTACTTCCTGAAGGCCGGCACCCTGGTGTCGATGAGAGCCGTGCTGGGCAGCCTGGGCGTGGTGGCCCTCTTCTTTCTCGCCAAGACGGGCGCGAAGCTCCTCGGCCTCGTGCCCACCGGCGCCGCCCTGGGCTTCTCCCGCCGGGTGAACATGTACACAACACTCCTGATGAGCACCGGCCTTACGTTCGGGACGATCTCCGCGCTCTACGGGCTGAACCACGGCATCATCACCCAGCAGCAGTACTCGGTGCTGGTCGTCGTGATCATCCTCACGGCGATCGTGCCGACACTCATCGCCCAGACGTTCTTCGAGCCGAGGGCCGGCGACCGGGCGACCATTCTCGGTACGAAGGGAGGCACGTGACATGTTCGCCAAGATCCTTTTGGCCTACGAGGGCTCGGACGGCTCCAGGCTCGCGCTCCGCCGCACCGCCGAGATCGCCCGCGGCGCCGGCGAGGTGCTCGTCCTCGCGGTGGGACGCATCCCGGAATACGCCGAGACGGTCAGCGAGGTCGAGGAGGCCAAGGACCAGGCCGGCCGCCACTACGACCGCCTGGTCGAGGAGGCAGCCGCCGAGCTGCGGGCGGCGGGCATCGACGCCGAGGGTCACGTCGACTTCGGCAAGCCCGGCGACGTCATCGTCCGGCACGCCGAGGAGATCGGCGCGGACCTGATCGTGATGGGTACCACGCCGCACTCCGAGCTCAAGCGGAGGGTGCTGGGCGCCACCGCCGACAAGGTCGTCCGCCGCGCCCACTGCTCGGTGCTCGTGGTGCGCCCCACCACAACAGCCGGGGCGGTCTGAGGATACCGGCCGAGCGCCTCGACGACCGCCCGGTGTCGAGAGCACGCGGCGAGAATTGGCTGGCTCCAATCCCGGTTTCTTGGTCGTTGACGCCGTCAGGATGTCGGCCTATCGTTGGATTGGATCGGTCCAAGATGCACCCACACCCACCGATTCGGCGAGGCAGCGCACGTGGACTTTGCGGTTGACCGGGACAGTGCGACACCGATCTACCTGCAGATCCTGAACCGGACCAGGTCGATGATCCTCACCGGCGAGCTGCCTCCCGGGTTCCGCCTCCCGCCCGAGCGCCGCCTCGCCGACGCCCTCGGAGTCAACCGCAGCACCGTGCTCGCCGCGTATCGCGAGCTCAAAGCCGAGGGGCTGGTGGACGCGCATGTCGGGCGCGGCACCGTCGTGCTCGCGCAACGGTACGGCGAGGCGCCGCCGGCGCCCCACGACGAGATCGCCTGGCGCCAGCTCTTCCGCCCCGGCGCGGTGACGCAGGACCCGCTCGTCCGGGACCTCCTCGACCTCTCCGAGCGGCCCGGCCTGATCTCGTTCGCCGCCGGGCTGCCGGATCCCGAGCTGGTGCCGCTGGAGCTGCTCCGCCGCCTGCTCGCAGAGGCGATCGAGCGCGTCGGCCCGGAGATCATGCTGCACTGCCCCACCGAGGGGTTGATGCCGCTGCGCGAGGCGATCGCCGCCCTGATGCGCTCGCGCGGCGCCGAGTGCACGGCAGCGGACGTCCTCGTGCTCTCCGGCTCGCAGCAGGGGATCGACCTGGTGGCGCGCGTCCTGCTCGAGCCCGGCGACGCCGTCGCCGTCGAGCAGCCCTCGTTCTTCGGCGCCCTGCAGGTGTTCCGCTCGGCGCAGGCGCGCCTGGTGGGCGTGCCGGTCGACGACGACGGCATGCGGCCAGACGCGCTCGAGGCGGTGCTGCAACGCTACCGCCCGAAGCTGATCTACACCCTGCCCAGCTTCCAGAACCCGTCGTCGGCGCTGCTGTCGCCGGAGCGCCGCCAGCGCGTGCTCGAGCTGTCGTACCGCTACCAGGCGCCGCTCCTCGAGGACGACCCCTACTCCGAGTTGGCATTCGAGGGGTCGCCGCCGCTGCCGCTGCGCGCGCTCGACCGCGGCGGCCACGTGCTGTACCTGTCGACGTTCTCCAAGCTGCTGCTGCCCGGCCTGCGGCTCGGCTGGATCGTGGCGCCGCAGCCGATGCTGCGCCAGCTCATCCTCGCCAAGCAGGTCGTCGACCTGCACTCGAACACCCCCGGCCAGTGGCTGCTCGCCCGCTTCCTCCTCGACGGTCACTTTCCGGCGCACGTGGCGCGCGTGCGCGAGGCGTACCGCGCCCGCCGCGACACCGTCGACCGCGCCCTGCGCGACGCTGCAGTGCCTGGCCTGGAGTGGCGGCGGCCGGCCGGCGGGTTCTACTTCTGGTGCCGACTGCCCGAGGGCACGAGCACCGGGCGCCTGCTCGCCCGCGCCGCCGAAGCGGGGGTGAGCTTCCTGCCTGGCCGCGCCTGCCATGTCGACGAGCCCGGCGACGCCCGCGTCCGCCTCAACTTCACCCACCCCCCTGCCGGCCGTCTCGCGGAGGGCATCGCGCGCTTCGCCGCTGCTCTGCGCGCGGTCGCCGGGGAGCCGCGCGCCGCCGCCCGCGCCGGCAGCGGCACGCGGCCGATCGTCTAGACAGCGAGGAGAGGAGGAGCCATGGCAACCCAGTTCGCGCGCCGCATGGAGGGGCTCAAGGCCTCGGAGATCCGCGAGCTGCTCAAGGTGACGCTGCACCCCGAGACGATCTCCTTCGCCGGTGGGTTGCCGGCGCCCGAGCTGTTCCCGGTGCGCGAGCTCGCCGAGGTGGCGCGGCGGGTGCTCGAGGACGAGGGGTGCGAGGCGCTGCAGTACTCCACCACCGAAGGGCACCTGGAGCTGCGCCGCATCATCGCGCGGCGCATGAACACGCTCTCCGGCACCTTCGCCGACGCCGAGCACGTGCTCATCACCTGCGGCTCGCAGCAGGGGCTCGACCTCTCCGGCAAGCTGTTCCTCGACGAGGGTGACGCCGTGCTGTGCGAGAGCCCGACGTACCTCGGCGCGGTGCAGGCGTTCGCCGCCTATCGGCCGCGCTTCGTCGAGGTCGCGACCGACGAGGACGGGATGCTCCCCGACGCGCTCGAGCGTGCTCTCGCCTCCACCGACCGGGTGAAGCTGATCTACGTCGTCCCCGATTTCCAGAACCCGACCGGGCGCACGTGGTCGCTGGAGCGCCGGCGCGCGCTCGCCGATGCGGCGCGCCGGCACCGCGTCGTGATCGTCGAGGACCACCCGTACGACGACCTCCGGTACGAGGGCGAACGGCTGCCGCCGCTGATGGCGCTCGACCCGGCCGGCGACATCGTCTTCCTCGGCACCTTCTCGAAGATCTTCTGCCCCGGGCTGCGCATCGGCTGGCTGGCCGCGCCGCGGCACCTGTTCGAGAAGTACGTGCTCGTCAAGCAGGGCGTCGACCTGCACACCTCCACCCTCTCGCAGCGCCAGCTCACCCTATACCTTAAGCTCCACGACATCGAGGCGAGCATCGAGCGCATGCGCGAGCTGTACCGCCGCCGCCGCGACGCGATGCTGGCGGCGATGGAGAGGGAGTTCCCGCCGGAGGTGCGGTACAACCGGCCGCACGGCGGGCTGTTTCTCTGGGTCGAGCTGCCGCAGCGCCTCAGCGCCCGCGACCTGCTCAAGGAGTGCGGCCGCCACGGCGTCGTCTTCGTCCCCGGCGGCTCGTTCTTCCCCAACGGCGGCCACGAGAACACGCTGCGCCTCAACTTCTCCAACATGGACGAGGCGCGAATCGTCGAGGGGATCCGCCGCATGGCCGCCGTGCTGCGGTCCCGTCTCGCCGCCGCCGAGCCCGCGGCCGTCGCTCCCGCCGCGCGCGAGGACGCCGCCGTCGCGGTAGCATGACGTGGGGCGAGCTGCTCCTGGTGGAGGAGGCGGATCATGGCGGTGCGATTCACCCAGGTAGACGCGTTCACCAACGTGCCGTTCACCGGCAACCCCGCCGCCGTCATCGTCCTCGGGCAGAAGCGCGAGGATCTCTGGATGCAGGCGGTGGCGCGCGAGATGAACCTGTCGGAGACGGCGTTCCTGGTGTGGGAGGGGGACGCGTTCCGGCTGCGCTGGTTCACCCCGGCGGTCGAGGTCGACCTGTGCGGACACGCGACGCTGGCGAGCGCCCACGTGCTGTGGGACGAGGGTTTCGCGCCGGCCGGACGGCCGATCCGCTTCATCACCCGCTCCGGCGCGCTCACCGCGACCAGCGGCGGCGAACGCATCGAGCTCGACTTCCCCGCCCGCCCCGAGACCCCGGCGGAGGCGCCGCCCGGGCTCGGAGCGGCGCTCGGCGCGACGCCGCGCTACGTCGGCCGCACCGTCGACGACCTCGTGGTGCTGCTCGACGACGAGGAGACCGTGCGCGCGCTCGACCCCGACTTCGGCGCGCTGCGCTGCCTGCCGGTGCGCGGCGTCACTGTCACCGCACCCGCCACAACTCCCGGCTACGACTTCGTCTCGCGCTTCTTCGCGCCCGCCGTCGGCGTCGACGAGGACCCGGTCACCGGTTCGGCGCACTGCTGCCTGGCGCCGTTCTGGGGCCGCCGCATCGGCCGCGACGTCATGCGCGGCTACCAGGCCTCGCGGCGCGGCGGGTCGGTGTGGGTGCGCGTCGCCGGCGAACGCGTCGTCCTCGGCGGCCAGGCGGTGACGGTCGCCCGCGGCGAGCTGCTGGCGTAATGACCGACCGCGCCCGGTTTCGCGACCTGTTCGAGGCGAGGGAGATGCTGTCGCCGGCGGAGTTGCGGTTCGAGCGGGCGCGGCGGACGCTCGGGCTGTTCCTCGGTCCTGCGCTGTTCCTGCTCGCTCTGGTGCTGCCCGCGGAATCGCTCTCGGCGCCGGCGCACCGGCTGACGGCGGTGCTGGCGTGGGTGCTGACGTGGTGGATCACCGAGGCGGTGCCCATCCCGGTGACGGCGCTGCTCGGACCCGCGTTGGCCGTCGTGCTCGGCGTGGGCACCGCCGGCGAGATGCTCGCGCCGTTCGGCGACCCGATCATCTTCCTGTTCCTCGGCAGCTTCGTGATCGCCGAGGGGATGTTCTCGAGCGGTCTCGATCGGCGGATGGCGCTGGAGATCCTGTCGCGACCCTGGGTCGGGTCGTCGGCGACGCGCATCACGGTGGCGTTCGGCGCGATCACCGCCGGGCTGTCGATGTGGCTGTCGAACACCGCCACCGCGGCGATGATGTACCCGATCGCGATGAGCGTGCTGGTCGCGCTGTCGCGGCTGCTCGAGCGCGAGCGCGGCGAGGCCGCCGACGTCACCCGCCTGCGCTTCGGCACCGGGCTGATGCTGGTGATCGCCTACGCCGCCTCGATCGGCGGCATCGCGACGCCCGTCGGGACGCCGCCGAACCTGATCGCCCTCGGCCAGCTCGACGCCCTCGCCGGCATCCGCATCCCGTTCTTCCAATGGATGCTCGTGGGGCTCCCGGTGATGCTGGCGATGCTCGGCGCGCTGGTGGCGTACATCCACTTGGCGCTGCCGCCGGAGGTGCGCAGCATCGCCGGCAGCCGCGACTCCATCGAGGCGGAGCGGCGCGCGCTCGGGCCCGTCTCGCCGGCACAGCGCAACGTGATCACGGCGTTCCTGCTGACGGTGACGCTGTGGGTGGCGCCCGGCGTGGTGGCGGTGGTCGCCGGCTCGGCGTCGCCGGCGTTCCGCAGGCTGCAGGCGGCGCTGCCGGAGGGGGTGGTGGCGCTGCTCGGGGCGGCGCTGCTGTTCGTGCTGCCGGTCGACTGGCGCGCGCGCCGCTTCACGCTGACCTGGAACGAGGCGGCGCGCATCGACTGGGGGACGCTGCTGCTGTTCGGCGGCGGCCTGTCGCTCGGCGCCGCGATGTTCCGCACCGGGCTCGCCGGGGCCGTCGGGCACGGCCTCGTGGGCCTGACCGGCGCGACCTCCGTCGTCGCGCTGACCTTCCTCTTCGCCTTCGCCGCTCTCGTCCTCACCGAAACGACCTCGAACACCGCGGCGGCGACGATGGTGTGCCCGCTCGCGATCGCCGCGGCGCAGGCCGCTGGGGTCAGCCCGGTGGCGCCGGCCGTCTCGGTGGCGTTCGTGGCGAGCATGGCGTTCATGCTGCCGGTGTCGACGCCGCCCAACGCGATCGTCTACGGCTCGGGGTGCGTGCCGATCACTGCGATGCTGCGGCACGGCGGCGTGCTCGACGCCGTCTCGCTGCTCCTCGTACCCGGGCTGGTGCTGCTGCTGTGCTCGGCGCTGGGGCTGTGATCACAGCCGGCCGCGCAGCGTGAGCTGCAGCGAGCGCCCCGGCGCCGGCACGCCGTTCGGGTCGGCGGTCTGGAAGTAGGCGGCGTCGGCGAGGTTGCGGGCGAGCACGCCGAGGTCGAGCCATTCCGCGACCGCCACGCCGGCGCCGGCGTCGAGGAGGGCGTAGCCGGCGACCTCGCGTTCTGTCGGGCCGGGGCGGCCGTCGCGCGCGTACGCCGCGCCGCGCACGAGCCACCACCAGCGCCGGGACGGCTCGCCCCGCACGGTGGCGACCACGCCGGCCGGCGGCACGTCGTCGAGCGGCGTGCCGTCGTCGCGCACCTCGCCGCGCAGCCACTGCGCCCCGACGGCGAGCGAGACGGCGGGCGCCAGCGGCACCGTCGCCTCGAGCTCCGCGCCGACGATCTCGGCCTCGCCGCGGTTGCGGAAGAAGTAGTCGGCGCCGGCGCGGTAGCGCTCGATCAGGTCCTCGATGCGGTAGAGATAGGCGTAGCCGGCGACGGCGAGCGGGCCGCGGCGCCAGCGGACGGCGAGGTCGAGCTGGCGCGAGGTCTCCGGCTCGAGGTCGGGGTTGCCCGTGATGAAGCCGCGGCCCGTGACGCCCCGGTAGTAGAGGTCGGAGAGCAGCGGCGCGCGGAACCCGCGGGCGGCCTGCACCGTCGCCTCCAGGTACGGCGCGAGCTGCAGCGACAGCGCCGCGAACCCCGACGGCGCCAGATCGGACGTCGATCGCGACCCGAAGTACCCGCCGTCGTTGCGCGTCTCGACGAGGTCGCCGCGGAGTCCGGCGGCGAGCTGCGCCCGACCGAGCCGGCGCTGCAGCGTCGCGAAGACGCCCCAGTCGTCGCGGCGCGCGTTTTCGATCGACTCCTCGACCGTCGAGCCGACCGGCGTGCCGTCGGCGGCGAAGGCGAACGTCTCGTTGCTCGCGGCGAGGTCGAAGCGGCCCGCGAGGTCGACGCCGAGAAGCAGCGTTCCGCCGGCGAGCGCGCGCTCGCCCTCGGCGCGCAGCCCATAGTCGCGCGCGTCGACGTCGGCGCGCGTCAGCGAACGCGGGGCGGTCGCGGTGGCCAGCCGGTCGCGGTCGGTGAACAGCTCGTAGGCGTCGAGCAGCCCCGTCAGCGACAGCCGCGACCAGCCGCCGGGGCCGGAGGCGTCGTACCCCCAGCTCAGTCGGTGCGAGGTCTCCTCCGGGTAGCCGGCGCGGACGACGTCCGAGTCGGCGGCCGGCTTGCCGATGTCGCGACCGCTGTCGTAGCGGTAACCGACGCGCAGCACGCCGGGGCCCAGCGGCTGCTGCCACGAGGCGCGCGCGCCCGCGAACGTGGCGGCGGAGTTGCCTACGGAGCCGTCGGGGGCGTCGTAGTCGTCGAACTCCCGGTAGTGCGCCCCGAGCAGCATGGCGCCGGACCCGAGCGGGACGCTCGCCTCGGCCGCGGCGCCCAGCTCGCCGGCACCGGAGGCGCCGACCAGCGCCCAGCGCGCTCCCGCCTCGCCGGTGAGCGACGCCACGCGGGTGCGGGCACGGATGACGCCGCCGAACGACTCGGAGCCGTACGCGATCGAGCCCGGTCCGCGCACCACCTCGATGCCGTCGAGCGTCTCGGGCTCGAGGAACGTCGCCGACGGCCCGGCACGACGCTCCGCGGTCACGCGCCCGTCGTCCAGCAGGATGAGCGTGCGCGAGCGCCCCAGGCCGCGCACGGTCGGCACCCCGGAGGCACCGTCCTCGACGCGCCCGGTGCCGGGGACGTCGGCGAGCGAGTCGACGAGGCGCGGCGGCGTGCGCTGCGCCAGCTCCGCCGCGCCGATCGCCACCGCGGCGTTCGCCGGCGGCAGACCGGGCCCGGGCAGCAGCCCGCCGACCACCGTGACGGTCTCCGTCGCCGCCGGCTCGACGGTCAGCTCGAGCCCACCCGCGGCCGGCAGTGCGCTCACCGTTACGGCGCGCAGCAGCACGCCGTCGGATCTCGCGATGATCAGCTCGAACGGCGGCGGCGGGCTCGGCGCAAGCGTGAACCGGCCGTCGGCATCCGTGACCACCGCGCCGGCACGCCCGGCGACGCTCACGCGGGCGCGCGCCAGCGGCGAGCCGTCCGGCGAAACGATCCGGGCATCGAAGGCCGCGGCGGGGAGTGCCAGGAGCAGGGACAGGGACAGGAGGAGTCGCACGCGGAGACTATACGACTACCCCGCTGGGCGGTCCGCCGGCGCAGGCTGCGCGAGCCTCACGGCAGCGCGCCGGCACCGAGATCGCGCGGCCGCACCTGGTGGCGGCGCGTCCCCACCGCGTTGCGGTTGCGCAGCCAGAACGGCCGCGCGGGCAGGCCGCGGGCCGGGATGAAGGTCAGGTCGAGGTCGGGCTCGCCGTCCTCGTCGCTGTCGATCAGGAACGTGCCGAGGAACGCTTGCTCCATGACCGTCGAGTAGGTCGACCGCGGCGGCGCGAGGTTGGTGAAGTCGATCCACAGCTCGGCGCCGTCGCGCCGTACCCGCGCCTCCCAGGTCTCGCCAAACGAGTCCTCGACGGCAAAGCGCCCCTCGTACGGGCCCCATGTCGCCGGGTCGGTGCGAAGGTCCACGGGCGGCTCGTCGGGCGGCTCCAGGACAGCGTCGACGACGCAGTACGCCGCGGCGTCCAGCGACTCGAAGGTGTTGGCAAGCACCGCGACGGCGAAGCGGCGATCCGGCACCCACACGAGCATCGACCCCCAACCCGGGATGTTGCCGCCGTGCTGGCGCAGGTCGAGCCCCTTGTAGCGCTCGGCGAAGATGCCGTACCCATAGTCGTACTCGGGCACGTAGTCGAGCGAGACCTGGCGCGCCTGCATCGCCGCCGCCGACTCCTCCGACAACAGCGGCGCGCCGCCGTCGCCGAGCAGCAGCGCCCAGCGCACGAGGTCGCCGGCGGTCGAGAACGCCCAGCCCGCCGGTGCGGCGGCGGCGCTGTCGTAGCTCGCCGGTGCGTGATCGTCTCCCTGCCGTTCTGCGGGTTCGTGTCGTGCCCGGACGAGTAGTCGCCCCACTGCACCACCTGTGCCGGGTCGAAGGTGGTCCGCGTCATACCGGCCGGCCCGAACACGCGCTCCCGCATCAGGCGGCGGTACGGCAGGCCGGCGGCACGCTCGGCGACCAGCCCGGCGAGCACGAAGTTCGGATTGGAGTAATTCCAGAAGCTCCCGGGCGGCGCGTGCAGGCGCACTCCGGCCTGCGTCGGGACCCACTGCGCCAGGGCGCCGTCGGCGGTCGAACCGGTGACCGACTCGAGGTTGTCCGGGTAGCCGGAGGTGTGCGTCAGGAGGTGCCGCACGGTGATCGCCGACGCCGGCACCGCGCCCGCGAGCGGCAGCTCCGGCACCCACGCGGTGACCGGTGCGGCCAGGGCGACGGCGCCCGCCTCGACCTGCTGCATCACCGCCGCGGCGGTGAGCTGCTTGGTGATCGAGCCGATGCGGAACACCGTGCCAGGGCCGACGGCGCCGCCGTTCTTCCGGTGTTTGACGCCGTACCCCTTCTCGTAGACGACGACGCCGTCCAGCGCGACGGTGACGGCCGCGCCCGGGGTGTTGTGGCGGGCCATGTCGGTCAGCACGCACTGGTCGACGGCCTCGCCGAGCGAGGCGGCACGCTGCGCCGCGATCCGGGGACGGGCGCGGCCCGCAATCCACTGAGCCGCAGGGTCGGGACCGAGCGGCGCCCGCCGGCCCGCGAGCCGAGGGGGCTCCTGAGCCGCCGCACCGATCGCCGCAACGGCCATGGCCGCCACCAAGGAGAGCCGTCGCGTGACGCTTGTGTACCCGGGCACAGGCATCCTCCAGCAGCCAGGATACGCGCGGTCGCGCGGACAGGTTGCCTTCTTCCTTGCCGTTGCAGCACTGCGGCGGTATCCTCCTGCGTTCGAGGTGGGTATGCCGGTCACGATCGTCGACAGGGTCATCGAGCTGTTCCTGGGCTCCAAGCACGAGCGGGAGATGAAGCGGCTGGCGCCGCGCGTCGCCGCGATCAACGCGCGCGAGCCGCAGGTCGCCGCGATGTCGGACGACGAGCTGCGCGGCCGCATCGCCGCCATCCGCGCCGAGATCGCCTCGGCCCTCGCCGCGCTCCCGGAGGAGTACATCGAGCGCCGTACGCTGGTGCAGAACGTGCTCGGCGGGTACCTTGAGGAGGTGTTCGCGATCGTCCGCGAGGCCGGCAAGCGGGCGCTCGGGATGCGCCATTTCGACGTCCAGCTCGTCGGCGGCATGGTGCTGCACGACGGCAAGATCGCCGAGATGCGGACCGGCGAGGGCAAGACCCTGGTGGCGACGCTGCCGCTCGTGCTCAACGCCCTTACCGGGCGCGGCGCCCACCTCGTCACCGTCAACGACTACCTCGCCAAGCGCGACTCCGAGTGGATGGGGAAGCTCTACACCTTCCTCGGCCTCACCGTCGGGTGCATCCAGAACCAGATGGGCGACCAGGAACGGCGCGCCGCCTACCTGGCCGACATCACCTACGGCACCAACAACGAGTTCGGCTTCGACTACCTGCGCGACA
>CAZQLL010000026.1:0-49870 GCA_964594125.1 uncultured Thermoanaerobaculia bacterium
AGTGGGAGATCGGCAACCAGATGGGCGTGCTCAAGGAGGACTACCTCGACACCCTCGACTGGATGTCGGAGGAGCTGGTCAACGAGGTCGGGGACGAGTCGGCCCGCATCCCGATCGACAGGCCCGGCGTCGACGTGATGTACACGATCAACCCGCGCGAGGCGAAGTACGACCCGCGTACGATCGCCGCCGCCGCCAAGATCTTCTGGGCGGCCGGCGAGAGCTGGACGATGCCGTCGGAAGGGTGGGACCAGACCAATTTCGGCCTGTTCTCCGGTGACGACCAGCTCGGCGGCGCGGCGGCGCGCCGCGTCTACGAGAAGATGAAGGAGCTCGGGGCGAAGCGCATCGTCATCTCGGAGTGCGGCCACGGCTACCGCTCGACGCGCTGCGAGGGGCCGAACTGGGCCGGCATCGACCAGGACTGGGAGATGGAATCGTCGGTGTTCACGATGCTGCGTTACATCAAGGAGGGGCGCATCGTCGTCGACCGCGACAAGCTGAAGGCGCGCACCACCTACCACGATTCCTGCAATCTCGCCCGCTCCTGCGGCATCACCGAGGAGCCCCGCGAGCTGCTCAAGCTGGTGTCGAACGACTTCGTCGAGATGACCCCCAATCGCGCCGAGAACTACTGCTGTACCGGCGGCGGCGGCGCCATGTCGATGTCCGAGTACACGCCGCGCCGCCTCAAGTCCGCGAAGATCAAGGCCGACCAGATCGCCGCGACCGGAGCGAAGGTCGTCGTCACGTCGTGCCACAACTGCGTCGACGGGCTGTCCGACCTGATCAAGCACTACAAGCTGGGGTGCGAGGTCAAGCAGCTCGTCGATCTCGTCGCCGACGCGCTCGTCATCGAGGAGTGCGCGGTCAGCAGGAAGCCGAAGGTGGTGGTCGAGATGCCGAAGCCCCAGTTCCCTCTGCAGGGCCGCCGCATCCTGGTGGTCGACGACGAGCCCGACGTGCGCGTCTTCCTGCGCACCGTCCTCGAGGACGCCGGCGCCGAGGTCGTCGAGGCCGCCGACGGCGACCAGGCGCTCGCACTTGCCCGCAAGCACAAGCCGGACCTCATCACCCTCGACCTGTCGATGGAGGGCAAGGACGGCATCGACACCTTCGCCGAGCTGCGCTCCGACGTGACGATCCGGGACATCCCGGTGTGCGTGGTCACCGGCCACCCGGAGTTCCGCGAGGTGATCTACCAGCGCGCCGTGCCGGTCCCCGACGGCTACATGGACAAGCCGGTCAGGGAGGCCGAGCTGGTGGACAACGTGCACCGTATCCTGGGGCTTGCGGAGCACCACAGGGCGCACGCCTGACGGCGGCGGCTCGACGGAGGTCGCGATGGCGGACCGCTACCGCCAGTACTTCGAGGACATGCCGTGCTACCTCTCGGTGCACGACACGCAGTTCCGCATCATCGACGGCAACCAGCGCTTCCGCCGCGACTTCGGCGAGCGGGTCGGCGACTTCTGCTACCGCGTCTACAAGGGGCGCGACGAGGTGTGCGACAACTGTCCCGTCGCCGCGACGTTCGCCGACGGCGTCACGCACGTCAGCGAGCAGACGCTCGTGACCGCCGCCGGCGAGCAGGTTCCGGTCGTGGTCAACACCACGCCGGTGCGCAACGGCGCCGGCGAGGTGGTGGCGGTGATGGAGATGCACACCGACATCCGCGAGGTGAAACGGCTGCAGGACCAGCTCCGCCGCAGCCAGGGACGGCTCGCGCAGCTCTTCGAGGAGGTGCCCTGCTACATCTCCGTGCAGGGCGCCGACCGCATCATCCAGCACGCCAACCGCGCCTTCCGCGAGACGTTCGGACCGGCGATCGGCGACCGTTGCTACACCGTTTACAAGCACCGCGAGGAGCAGTGCCTGTACTGCCCGTCGCAGGAGGCGTTCGCGACCGGCAAGGTGGTGAAACACGAGGAGATCGTCACCTCCGCGTGGGGCGAGCAGATCAACGTGCTGTGCACCACCGCGCCCCTGCGCGGCGCATCCGGCGAGATCGAGGCGGTGATCGAGATGTCGACCGACATCACCGAGATCCGCAAGCTGCAGACGCAGCTCGCCTCGATCGGCCTGCTCGTCGGCTCGATCTCGCACGGCATCAAGGGGCTGCTCACCGGTCTCGACGGCGGCATCTACCTGGTCAACTCCGGGTTCGAGAAGAACCGCCCGGAGCGGGTCAGGCAGGGGTGGGAGATGGTGCAGCGCAACGTCGAGCGCATCCGCTCGATGGTGCTCGACATCCTCTACTACGCCAAGGACCGCGAGCTCGCCGTCGAGCCGCTCGACATCGGCGCGCTCGCGACCGACGTCGTCGAGTCGCTGAACAAGCGCGCCACCGACCTCGACATCGCGCTGTTGCTCGAGGTCGCCCCGGACGCAGGCGCCGTCCCCGGCGATGCCAAGGCGGTGCGCGCGATGCTGGTCAACATCGTCGAGAACTCCCTCGACGCCTGCCGCGCCGACACCTACAAGAGCGAGCACACGGTCAGCGTCGCGGTGCGCCGCGCTCCGCCGTGGCTCGAGATCGAGGTCGAGGACAACGGCATAGGGATGGACCGCGAGACACGCGACAAGATCTTCTCGCTGTTCTTCTCCTCCAAGGGGGTCAGCGGCACCGGCCTCGGCCTGTTCATCTCGAACAAGATCGCCGACAAGCACGGCGGCACGATCGAGGTCGACTCCGAGCCGGGGCGCGGCACATGCTTCGTTGTCCGCCTGCCGCTGGAGGCCAAGCCGAGCGTGCCGCCCTCGGGTGTGGCCGCAGCCGACGGAGCGAGCGTGCAGTAAGGGAGGGCCGATGCCGCGCAGCAGGGTGCTCGTCGTCGACGACGACCCGGATATCGCGGTTTACGTGAGCTCCTACCTCGAGGACCACGGCTACGAGGTGCGCACCGCGTCCGACGCCCCCCGCGCCCTCGCCGCCCTCGCCTCCTCCCGCCCCGACGTCATCCTCGTCGACGTGCTGCTGCCCGGGCGGTCCGGCCTCGACCTGCTCGTCACCCTGCGGCACGACCCCGCGTTCCGCGACGTCCCGATCGTCCTCGTCACCGGGATGGAGGACATCCTGCAGCACGACTGCCACTCCTACCTTGCCAACCACGACCGCGTCCCCGGCCCCGACGCCGTCCTCGGCAAGCCGATCGACCCCGCCGCGCTGCTCGCCGTGCTGC
Organism: uncultured Thermoanaerobaculia bacterium; assembly: GCA_964594125.1. GTDB lineage: Bacteria > Acidobacteriota > Thermoanaerobaculia > Thermoanaerobaculales > Thermoanaerobaculaceae > CAVRZJ01. The sequence goes on from CAZQLL010000026.1 coordinate 3,183, forward strand.
GCCACCTCGGCGCCGCGACCGCGCCGGCCACGGTGTAGCCTGCTCGGAAGGAGTAGATCAGAGGGCCCATCGGCCATGGTACGTTGCGGCGGCGGCTGGCTTGACATATCATGACTTGTCAAGGAGGTGGCCCGTGCCGAGCGTCAAGGTCAGCTCGAAGGTGGACGCGGCGGTGTGGGAGGAGCTCAGGTCGCTGGCGGTCGAAAACCACCAGAGCGTCGCCGGGCTTCTCACCGAGGCGATCGCCGAGTTCGTCGCCCGACGCCGGGTGCGGCCGGCCGTGCTCGCCCACCTCGAACGCTCGATCACCGAGAACGAGCAGCTCGGACGGCTTCTTGCCCGCTAGACGCATCACCCATTTGACGCGCGACGAGGCGCTCGCGATCCACGAGCGCCTCGTCGCCCGCTTCGGCGGCGTCGAGGGTATTCGCGATCTCGGCCTGCTCGAGAGCGCGCTGTATCGGCCGCGGACCGGGTACTACGCGGATCTCGCCGAAATGGCGACCGCGCTCTTCGAGTCCCTCCTCATGAATCACCCGTTCATCGACGACAACAAGCGTGTCGCATTCTTCGCCACGGACGTCTTTCTGCGTCTCAATGGCTGGCGCCTGGCTGTCGAAGCGGCATCGGCGCATACCTTCCTGATCGGGCTGCTCGAGCGGGGCGGGTGCGATTTCGACCACCTGCATCCGTGGATTCGCGAGTCACTGCAGGCGCTCTGAGCTACTCCCCTCGCAGGTGCCTCGTGCGCCCCACATCATCATCGTTCGCGCGCCGGCACGGGCTTGAGACTGACTTCGGCTCTCGCGCCGCAGGCGCGCGCCCAGGACGCGATGAAGGCGACGGTGGGATTCGCCGACCAGCGCTCGGCCTGCGCAACTGCCTGCTGGGTGACCCCGAGCCGGGTTCCAAGCTCGCGTTGCGTCAGTTGCGCCGCGAGACGCGCGTCGCGCAACAAGTAGCCGACGACCTGCAGCTCCCACGAAGGGAGCTTTCCCCAGCGACGGAGCGCGCTCCACTCGGCGAACCGCCGCGGACGCGACCGCGAGAGGCCCGCCGCGCTGCCAGCAACTGAGAGACCGGGAGCGGAGCTCACAGCCGAGGCCCCGCCGCCGCCCACCGCAGCCCCCCCTCGAGAAGGGTGCTGGATGGGAACTCGAGAAAGACCTGGCCCTCCTCGTGGACCCAATGGCGCCCCTGCCTGCGGAATCCCGCGTCGACAAGCGCCTTGCGAGCGGCCGGGCTGAGCGTCCCGACGGGGTCGAGATCGCCGCTTGTGTACGCACCGCGCGTGTAGAGCTCGACCGCCGCGTAGCCGACCAGAATCGGCTCGCTCCCCTTTTCGAACAAACCCTGGACCCACGCGGCCAGCGCCGCGGTCTTGTCGGGCCCGTCGGTGGCCTCGAGGATCGGGGACAGCGCCCGCACACTCACAATATATATCTTGTTTTCTTCCCTTGCAACAGCGTCCGCACGGATTCGAGATCGAGCTCACGAGTTGCCCTATCGGCAGCTCGATCTCCTCCGATCGGACGCTGGAGGGAATGGTGCCTACTCTCTTCGCGCGCTCAGCGCCCTCGATCGGGCCGCGGCACGTCGCGGCCAGCCGCTACGCCTTGAACAGCGGCGCCAGCTCTTCGCCCTTCGGCGGCGGCGTCAGCAGCGAGACGACGATCAGCGAGCCGACCGAGATGAGTGCCGCGGGGTAGATGCTCGGGATCCCCCACGGGTCGGCGCCGAAGTAGCTGTTCTCGCTCGCCGCCACCATGATCGACGGCGCCAGGCGCGGCAGGACAGCCTTACCCGCCAGGAGGCAGCCCCCCCCGTGTCGGCCGGCTATTATCAGGGAGCCGTGGCGCTGTAAGGGTCAGCTCGCCGAAGGGAGGCAGATACCCGGAGCTGCAGTTGGAGGGAACCGCCAGTCCAGCGAGGACCATCGCGAGCTCCCGGCCCGTCGCGGCGCACAGTGAGTAACCGCCTGCTTCGAGGCTGGGCACCGGCACGGCGGTCGCCTCTTCGTCCAGTGTCCAGCCTTGGCTGGCAGCCCACAAGGCATACTCGAGAATGTGCTCCGCCACGCCCGAATGGACGACGAACAGCGGTGTCCGTTCCCAGGCACGGGGCGGCCACGTCAACGTGAGCGTGCCTCCACGCTGCTCGACATCGACGACGAGCTCCTCGCCTCGGGTCACGGGAACGCGCAATGCGCGCCGAGAGAAACCCGGGGCCGAAACGGAGAGCAGCAGCTCGCGGCAGGCCGCCGGGAGACCAAGAACGAACCGCCCGCGGACGTCCGTGACCGCCTGCTCGCCGCCGATCGACGCAGGCAAGGTCAATGCCTTGACGAAGGCGCCCGGCACTCCCCCACGTTCCGTCCTCACGATTCCGGAGACCGACCACCGCTCGCGAAGCACCAGCGAAACCTCGGGGGCCTCGCCCTGGTCCGGAACAACGGCGACCACCGGGTCCGACTCGAGCCCTCCCGCCCTGGCGACGGCAACGTGCTCTCCGGCAGCGAGGCCGACGATCTCGAACCGTCCGTCGGCACCGCTGCGATGCTCCCCCTGATACCCTTCCGCGCTGCCTCCTGCACGCGGCCGGGTGCGGACCGCGGCGTCACGGAAAGGCGCCCCGGACTCGTCCATGACCCTGCCCCGGAGCGTGGTGTCGGGGACGCGCAAGGTCACCTCGGCAAGTGCCTTGCCAGGAGGACGAGTCACCTCGACGCCGTCAAGCGTCCGGGCGATCGTTCCCTGCGTCGAGCGCACCTGGACCCTCCACCGCCCAGGCTTCGGGAGATACCCAGAGAACACACCCTCCGAATCCGTTTCGAAGGGGATGCGTACGGCTCCCATCTGTCCGCCGAACCATACCTTCGCCTCGAGAGGGTGGTCGCCGAGCGTGACCGTCCCGCGAAGTGGAAGCAGGTCCAGCACGAGGTCCACATGGGCGCCGTCGCGGCCTGCGACAACCTCCTGAGTGTGCCAACGCGTTCCGAGGTCCGACGAGAGCACCGAGAGCTCGACACGCCCTGGCGCGATGGCTCCGAGCCACCACTCCCCCTGCGGCGTGGCAGCGCTGCCGCCGAGCCTCCGTGAATAGCCCGGGACTCGGCCGGGACGCATGGCCTCCACGTGCCACCGCCTCCCCCAGGGATCGGTCGCTGGCACGATCGCGACTGCAAGATCGATCGGCCGTTCCAGTACCACGGGCTCCGTAAGCTCTGTTTCTGCGTCCTCGAATACCCGGACCGGATACCGCACCGTGGTGGCGAAGCCCGGAGCGCTGGCAAGCAGGACGTACTCCCCTGGCGCGACGCCTGCCAGTTGGAAGAAGCCGCGGTCGTTGGGTGAGGCGCCTCCGGCCTCCAGGCGCTTCCGCTCGGAATCCGCCGGATCCAGCACCGGCCCGGCCGAGCGCCGTTCGAGGACGATCCGGCAGCCCGCGGCCGGAAGACCATCCTCGTGCCGGCGAGCCCAGCCGACCACTGACGCACCCCGTTGCAGGAAGATCCTGCCGAGATCGAACGTCGAGCCCGCCCGCAGCGTGACTCCCCAACGATAGTGCGTGACATACCCTGGCACATGAAGGCGCAGATCCGTCGCGGCGGCTGGAACCTCGCAGGTAAACCGGTGCTCCGAGAGCGCGCAGTCGGCGGACGCGAGAGGGAGAGGCCCGTCGGCAGCGGCGGCCGTTCCCTGGAACGACACGACGAGCGCCGGCGCCGCTCCAAGCTCCGGCTGCCCGAAAAGCTCACCACCGAGTGTCGTGCTCGGCCACAGCACCAGCGACGCGTGTGAGCGGCCGGTCCCGGGGACAACCGTGGCCACGTCCGACCAGTAGCCGGGGGCCTCGGCCCGCACCGACCACACCGATCCGGGCTCGAGATCCAAGGCCGCCAACCCCGGAGCTTCGGTCTGCACCGAAATCGGGGAATACGCAGCCCCACTCTCGGCAGACAAGGACCGTGTTGCGGTGACAACACAGTGAACACGCTCGCCACCGCCTCGGATCGAGAGTGCCACGGGAGTTGCCGCCGCGAGGGGTCTGGCACAGAGCGGCAGGAGACACGCCGCCACGAAGATGCGGGTCCGCGCGCGACTACCCCCTGACAACCGTGCCATCGCAGGGCTGACCGCTCAAACCGCAGTAGTTCTGCCCGAAGATGTAGTACTCCATGCACGTGCAGAGGCCGTTGCCTTGTGCAAAGGCACACAGTGCCCCACCTTCGCCATCGGGCATGCAGGACTGACAACCGTTGTTGCAGTTCACTCCACCTCCTGAACCGCCGCCTCCGTTGTCATACTCAAGGGGCGGTGGGTCGCCCTGCGCCCATGCGGTGCCGCCGGGCGCCGTTGCAGCAAGCAGCGAGAGAACGACTGTTGTCGCCAGAACAGCCCTTGTGGTCACTCGCATGTCTCACCTCCGTCCGACAGGTGTCACGTTACCCCCCCCCCCCCGCGCCGTGTCAACCCCGATGGCGCGCGCGTCTGGTCTGCGACTCGCCCGCACCAATCGGGCGGGACCCGTTGCGACGCGACGCTCGTACGCCGGCCCCGCGGCGCCCCCGTTGTGGCTACGCCTTGAACAGCGGCGCCAGCTCCTCGGCCTTCGGCGGCGGCGTCAGCAGCGAGACGACGATCAGCGAGCCGATCGAGATGAGTGCCGCCGGGTAGATGCTCGGGATCCCCCACGGGTCGGCGCCGAAGTAGCTGTTCTCGCTCGCCGCCACCATGATCGACGGCGCCAGACGCGGCAGCACCAGCTCCATCAGGATCACCGCCACGGTGCCGCTGACGATCGAGGCGATGCCGCCGGCGCGCGTCGCGCGCTTCCAGGTGAGCGCCGCGAACAGCGCCGGGGTGATCGCGACGCCGTAGATCGTGTAGGCGAAGTAGGCGTAGCCGAGCACCGAGATCTGCCACCTGAGCACGGTGGGGACGAAGATCATCAGGAACGCGACGAACCCCATGACGACGATGAACACCTTCTGCAGCGCGACCATCTTGTCCGGGTCGGCGCTCGGGTTGATCGACTTCTGGTAGATGTCGCGCATCACGTTGGAGCTCGACGACAGCAGGTAGTTCATGCCGGTGGACAGCACCACCGCGCAGGCGGCGCCGAGCAGCAGCACGCCGACCGGCGCCGGCACCATGTGGCGCGCGGCGTTGAGCACCAGCGAGCGCGGGTCCCAGTTCGTGCCGTGCTCGGTGTTGTAGGCGGCGGCGAACACCGCGATGGCGATGACGATGGTCTCAACGACGATCGTGCCGACGATCCAGATCGCGACCGCCTGCTTGGCGTCGCGCGGCGAGCGCGCCGCGTAGAACTTCTGGTACATCGACTGCACGCCCATCAGCAGCAGCAGCGTCGAGAGGAAGTAGGCGAACCCCTTGAGCGCAGGGTAGCGCCCGAAGTCGGGGGAGAACACCTCGAAGTGGCCGGGGGGCAGCACCTGGTGGATGTGCGTCCAGCCGCCCGCCGCGAGCACCACGAACGGGATCGCCAGGCAGCACGCCGAGACGATGATGATCCCGTTCGGCAGGTCGGTGTGGGCGACCGCGACCATGCCGCCGATGGCGACGAACAGGATCACGAACGCCGCCGCGATCGCCTGCCCGGTCTCGAGGGAGATCCTGCCGTCGGTGACGACGTTGAGGATGTAGCCGCCGGCGCGGAACTGGTAGGCGACGATCGTGGTGAAGGCGATGATCAGCGCGAGCGCGCCGAACAGGCGCGCGAACTTCCCGTAGCGCACCTCAAGGATGTCGCCGACGGTGTACTGCCCGAACGTGCGGATGCGGGCGGCGATGAAGTAGATGATGGCGATGCCGACGAACGCGCCGGCCGGCTGCCAGATCGCGCTCCAACCGGCGTAGTAGGCGTACTCGGCGCCGGCGATGAAGGTGCCCGACCCGATCCACGTGCACACGAGGGTGAACACCATCTTGGTGAGCGAGAGCTGCCGCCCCGCCACCATGAAGTCCTCCTGCGTCTTGACCGCTCGCGCACGGTGGAAGTTGTAGGCGGTCAGCACCAGCAGGTAGCCGAGAATCACCCAGAGATACCAGCTCATCGTTCCTCCCGCCCTCGGACGCCGGGCCGATGTCGTGCCCGTCATGCTCCGCGATTTTCGCGGCCGCCGCAAGCCCGCGACGGCGCCCGGCACGCCAGCCGCCCGCCACCCGTCGCGGCGCGCGCGGATGCCGGTACAATCCGCGTCCGAAGCCCGGCCGCGGGGACGTGACAGGGAGGGTCCCGGGAATGCTCGACATCGTCGCCAGCCTGCTGACGCTCACCGCCCTGGAGATCGTCCTCGGCATCGACAACATCGTCTTCATCTCGGTGCTCTCGCAGCGGCTGCCGAAGCCGCGCCAGACGGCGGCGCGGCGCTCCGGGCTGGGGCTCGCGGTGATCACGCGCCTGGGGCTGCTGGCGACGATCTCGTGGCTTGCTGGCGTCACGCGGCCGCTGTTCTCGGCGCTCGGCCACGGCTTCTCGGTGCGCGACCTGGTGCTGCTCGCCGGCGGCGTCTTCCTGCTCGCCAAGGGCACCACCGAGATCCACGCCACCGTCGAGGCGCACGAGCACACGCGCACGGTGCGAGCCGCCAGCTTCGCCGGCGTCATCGCGCAGATCGCGGTGCTCGACATCGTGTTCTCGCTCGATTCGGTGATCACCGCCGTCGGCATGGCGCGCCACCTGTGGGTGATGGCGACGGCGATCGTGATCGCCGTCGGGATCATGATGGTCGCGGCGGAGCCGCTGTCCGCCTTCATCGAGAAGCACGTCTCCGTGAAGATTCTGGCGCTGTCGTTCCTCATCCTGGTCGGCGTGGCGCTGGTCGCCGACGGGCTCGGCTTTCACATTCCGAAGGGATACCTCTATTTCGCGATCGCGTTCTCGATAGGAGTGGAGTGCCTCAACCTGATGGCGACCGCTCGCCGGCAGCGGCTGCGGGCAGGGAGCTAGGGCTCCTCGGGGTCGCTCGGCGGCGCGAGGTTGGCGAGCAACGGCTCGACGGCGTCGTCGGCGAGCGCGAGCCGGTCGCCCTCGGCGGCGGCCAGCAGCTCGAGCGCCCGCTCCTCGTGCTCCAGCGGAACCACGATGGTGACCTCGCCGAGGCCGTCGAGCGTCAGGCCGTACACCGAGCCGAGCGCCTCGCCGACGGTGCGCGCCGGGATCCCGTTGGCGCGCAGCGCCGCGAGGATCGGCTCGGCGTTGACCTGGCCGTGGACGCGCAGCAGCTCGATCTCGCCCTCGCCGGGGCGCGCGAGACGCGGCTCGTCAGGCATCGATCAGCACCAGTTCCTTCTGGATCGCGCCGGCGACCTCGACCGAGCCCGCGGGCGAGACGAAGACGTCGAGCTCGGAGCGCACCGCCATCTCGCCGGCGAGATAGATCCCGGGCTCGATCGAGAAGCACACGCCGGGCACGATGCGGCGCTCGTCCTTGGTCTCGAGGTTGTCGATGTTGACGCCGTTGCCGTGCACCTGCTCGCCGATCGAGTGGCCGGTGCGGTGGATGAAGAAATCGCCGTACCCGGCGCTCCTCACCACGCCGCGGCAGACGTCGTCGACCTCCCAGCCGTACACCGGCTCGTCCCTGGCGAACCGCTCGCGCACGAACGCCACCGCCGCGTCGCGCGCGTCGCGCACGGCAGTGAAGATCTCCACGTACTTCGCGGGCGGGTTCGGCCCGACGAAGCCGCACCAGGTGATGTCGTAGAAGATCGAGCGTGGCTGGGCGAGCTTCGCCCACAGGTCGATCAGCACGGTGTCGCCGCGCCGGATGGGCCGTGCGTTCTCTGGGCTCGGCTCGAAGTGCGGGTCGGCGGGGTGCTCGTTGGTGCCGACCATCGGCCACTCGCCGAGGCAGTCGAGGCCGAGCTCGCCGAAGCGGCGGATGATGTACTGCTGGACGTCGTACTGCGTGATCGTGCGGCCTGCCCGCAGCTCCGAGCCGATCAGCGCGAACGCCTCGTCCTTGATCCTCTGGATGCGCACGCCGGCCTCCACGTGCGAGGCGAGCGCCGCGTCGTCGAGCACCGCCTCGAACGTCTGCACCAGGCCGGCGGAGCTCACCACCTCGTAGCCGAGCGAGCGGATCAGCTCGACGGTGCCGCCGTCGACCAGCGACACGTACGGGATGTTGCACATCGGCGAGTACTGCATCGCGACCGTCCTCGCGCCCCCGAGAATCTCCTTCAGGCTCGCGTGCAGCTCGCGCCAGGAGAGGTAGAAGCGCTTGGCGCCCGTGAGCGCGTCGAGCTTGAGCGGCTCCACCTTGGAGACCAGCCGCACCGGCTCGCCGTGCGCCGGGATCCAGTAGAACCACCGCCGGCTCGTGAACTTGGCGGGGTCGAGCCCGAGCACCCGGTACGCGACGAGGTCGCGGTTGTGGAAGTCGTACAGCAGCCAGCCGTCGCAGCCGGCGGCGCGAATCTCCTGCTGGATCCTGGTGATGTCGGCCATGACCACCTCCCCACAAGACGCGGCCACCCTCGCACAGCCCCGCCCGGCGAGTCAACACGCGGGCCCCTCGCCTCCCTTCCCGCTCGCGCCGCCACACGCTACGATGGGCCCAGGCCAGGGATCCGGGACGCTGATCGGTCGTCGCGGCGCACACCCGGCCCGGCGGGGGGCGCCTTGGCTGCAACCACGCTGCTCGACCTGTACCGCTGCGACGTCGACATGCCGCGCCGCGACCACTACACCCACTTCGTCCCCGGCGGCCGGCGCGTCCTCTCCACCGGGGAGTTCCTCGCCTCGACGGCGTGCCTCGCCGCAGGGCTCGCCGAGCTCGGCGTGAAGCGCGGCGACCGTGTGCTGCTGCTCTCCGACAACCGGCCGGAGTGGCACATCGCCGACCTCGCGGTGCTCGACCTCGGCGCCGTCGACGTGCCGCTGTACGGCACGCTCACCCCGGCGCAGATCGCCTACCAGGCCGCCGACTCGGGCGCCGTCGCGGCGGTCGTCGAGAGCCCCGCGCAGATGGCGAAGGTGCTCGAGGTCCGGGGCGCCTGCCCCGCCCTGAAGCACCTCGTGCAGATCGAGGGCGCCCCGGGCCCCGGGTGCACCATGCTCGACGAGGTGATCGCCGGCGGCACCGGCGCCGACGCCCGCGAGCGTTTCTGGCAGCGGGCGGCACGGGTCAAGGCGCGCGACCTCGCCACCATCGTCTACACCTCGGGCACCACCGGCGAGCCGAAGGGGGTGATGCTCTCCCACGAGAACCTGGTCAGCAACGTGCTCGCCGCCGCGCCGCGGGTGCCCGTCGACCACCGCGACCTGGCGCTCGAGTTCCTCCCCCTGTGCCACGTGCTCGAGCGCATGCTCGGTTACGTCTACATGTGGCGGGCGACGCGCAAGGCGTACTGCTCCGTCCACCACGTGGCCGAGCTGATGCCGCAGATCGCGCCGACGCTGTTCGCCGGCGTGCCGCGTTTCTTCGAGAAGGTGCGCGACCGCATCCTCGAGAAGGCGGGCGGCGCCGGCGTCCGCGCCGCGCTCGTCGAGTGGGCGCTCGGCGTCGGCCGGCAGGCGGTGTACCGCGAGCTCGCCGGCAAGCCGCTCGACGGCGGGCTCGCCGTGCAGCGCCGGCTCGCCGACCGGATGGTGTTCGCGAAGATCCGCGCCGCGCTCGGCGGCCGCATCCGCTACGCGATCTCGGGCGGAGCGGCGCTCCCCCTGCACGTCGCCGAGTTCTTTCACGCCCTCGGGATCCCGATCCTCGAGGGATACGGGCTCACCGAGACGTCTCCGGTGATCGCGGTCAACGGCCCCGAGCGCGGCATGCTGCGCCTCGGCACCGTCGGCAAGCCGCTGGAGAACCTCGAGCTGCGCTTTGCGCCGGACGGCGAGCTCGAGGTCAGGGGCCCGAGCGTGACTCGCGGATACTGGAACAAGCCGGCGCAGACCGCCGAGGCGATCGACGCCGAGGGGTTCTTCTCGACCGGCGACATCGCCGACCTCGACGACGACGGGTTCCTGCTCATCACCGACCGCAAGAAGGACCTCATCGTCACCGCCGGCGGCAAGAACGTCGCGCCGCAGCCGATCGAAGCGGAGCTCAAGCGCTGCCCGCTCGTCGACCAGGCGGTGCTGATCGGCGACGGGCGCGCGGCGATCGTGGCGCTGCTCTCGCCCAACATCGAGGAGGTGGGGCGGTGGGCCGCCGCGCGCGGGATCGTCGCGGCGCCGGAGGCGCTCCTCACCCGTGCCGAGCTCGTCGCCGCGTACGCGGCGGCGGTGGAGCAGGTCAACGCCGGGCTCGCCCGCTACGAGCAGATCAAGTCGTTCCGCGTCCTCCCCGCGCCGCTCACGCTCGAGGCCGGCCACCTCACGCCCACCTTGAAGGTCAAACGCCGCGTCGTGGAGGCGCAGTACGCGGCGCTGGTGGAAGAGATGTACACCGGAGGCAGTTGAGCGTTGAGGATCGAGAGTCGATCCGCAGGATCGCCGCGCGGGCGGGGGCGCCCGCGCTCCGAGAGTGCTGCACGCACGGCGCTGCGCTGCCGGCGAACGCTCTCCGGCCGCCTGGTCGTTGTCCCTGGGCTCGTGACGCTTGCCTCCCGAAGTTCGACGCTCAACGCTCCACCCCTCCGCTCGCCGGCCGGGCCTGGCCACCTGCCATGAGCACCGCCAGCGCGCTGTCCTCGCGTCAGCTCATCGTGGTGACCGGCAAGGGCGGCGTCGGCAAGAGCGCCGTTGCGGCGGCGCTCGGCACGCTGCTCGCTGCGGGCGGCCGGCGCACGCTGCTGCTCGAGATCGACCCGCGCGAGAGCCTGCACGCCTGGCTGGAGGCGCCGCCGTCGGGAGGCGAGCTGCTCGCGGTCGGGCCCGGCCTCTACCTCCAGCACCTCGACCCGCGCCGCGAGATGGACGACCTCGTCGGCCACCAGCTCCGCATCGGGCCGCTGGTGCGCCGCGTGCTGGCGAGCCCGGTATACGCCCACTTCGCCGACGGCGCCCCCGGGCTGAAGGAGATGGCGGTGCTCGGGCACGCGCTGCGCCTCGTCGAGGGACCGGCGATCGCGGGAGCGCCGCGGCTCGACACGGTGGTCCTCGACGCGCCCGCGAGCGGCCACGGCGTCACCCTGCTCACCGCCCCGTCGCTCGCCGCCGAGGTGGTCAGGCAGGGGCCGTTCGGACGGATGGCGGCGCGCCTCGCCGGCCTCGTCGGCGACCCGGCGCGGTGCGCGATCGTGATCGTGGCGCGGGCCGAGGAGATGCCGGTGCAGGAGACGCTCGAGCTCGAGCGGACGCTCCTCGCCCGCCTCGGCCGCGGCGCCGACGCGCTGGTGGTCAACGCACTGTTCCCGCCGTTCCCCTCCGCGCTGGCCGCGGCCACAGACCCGCCGCTCGCCGCCTGGCGGCGGCGCCGGCAGGCCAACGAGCGCGAGCTCGCGCGGCTGCGCGCGGCGGAGGCCGGGACGATCGTGGAGCTGCCGCTGCTGCCGTTCGAACGCGGCCCCGAGCTGGTCGCCGCGCTCGGCCGACACCTGGCGGCCGCCGCGGTCGACGGGCGCGGGAGCCCGGCGTGAGCGGCGCCCCGCGCGTCGTCGTGGTGGTCGGCGCCGGCGGCGTCGGCAAGACGACGATCGCCGCCGCGCTCGGCGTGCTTTCGGCCCGCGCCGGCGCCGACACCCTGGTGATGACGTTCGACCCCTCGCTGCGCCTGAAGGACGCGCTCGGCGTCGGCGAGGCGGCGCGCACGCGCGACGTGGCGGTCGCCCTCGACGCGCCCGGCGCGCTGCACGCCAGCCTGTTGGACGCCCGCGACACCTTCGATCGCCTGGTCGCGCGCTACGCGCCGGACGAGCGGGCGCGCAACCGCATCCTCGCCAACCGTTTCTACGACCACCTCTCGGGGACGCTCGGCGGGGTGCTGGAGTACATGGCGGTCGAGCGGCTGTTCGAGGTGGCCGCCGCGGGCCGCTACGAGCGCGTCATCCTCGACACGCCGCCGACGCGGCAGGCGCTCGACTTCCTCGAGGCGCCGCAGCGCATCGTCGCGTTCCTCGACTCCGGCGCACTGCGCATCGCGCTCAGACCGTGGTTCGACGAGAACGGCCGCCTGCGAACGACGCGGCGCCTCGGCTTCGTCGGGCACAGCGTCGAGGCGTTCCTCGACCGCATCGTCGGCCTCGAGGTGCTGCGCGACATGGCCGAGTTCTTCCTGGCGTTCTCGCCGCTCTTCGAGGGGTTCCGCGAGCGCGCGCTGGAGGTCCAGGCGCTGCTGCGCGCCCCGCGCACCAGCTTCGTGCTGGTCGGCGGTCCCGAGGAGGAGCGCGTGCCCGACACCCTCTTCTTCGCGCGCCGGCTCGGCGAGGCCGGCCATCGGCTGGGGACGGTGGTGGTCAACCGGATCAACCCGACGTGCGGCGACGCGGGGACCGCGGCGCCGGAAGCCGTGGACGGCGTGCGGCTGCTGGCGTGGCTCGGGGAACGCGACCGCCGCGGGGTCGCCGCGCTGCGCTCGCTGCTGGGCGCCGGCAGTAGCCTGGTCGAGGTGCCGATGCTCGAGCGCGAGCCGGCCGAACTCGAGGGCCTGGCGGCGCTGGCCGATCGGCTCGCCGAGCGCGAGCTCGACCTCATCGGCTTGTCTTGAGTGCCGCCGGCGGCGGCGCTATGCTCTCGCAGCGGCAGCGGTCTCGCATCGTATCGGCCTTGCGCGGCGACGGGAGGAGACATGGCAGCGGAGATCTTCACCGAGGCGTGGGCGAAGGAGTGGGGAAAGAAGATCAACTCCAACGCGGCGTACAAGAAGGCCGCAGCCAACTGGGAAGGGGCGATCGCGCTGGTGATGACCGCCGATGCGAGCTACGGCGTGCCCGCGCAGCGCGCGGTCATCGCGGACCTGTGGCACGGCGACTGCCGCGGCGCCGGCGCTGCCGGTCCGGCCGACCTCGACGCCGCACCGTACGTCATCACGGCCTCGCCGGAGACCTGGAAAGGCGTCCTCGCCGGCGACGTCGATCCGATCTTCGGCCTGCTGCGCGGCAAGCTCAAGCTCGCCCGCGGCAGCGTGTTCTCTCTCGTGCCCTATGCGGTGGCCGCGAAGGAGATGGTCAACTCGGCGTCCGCCGTCGCCACCTCCTTCCCGAAGGGCTGGAAGTAGCGGCCGGCGGCAGCGCGATCGGGGCGGCGGCGCGGCGGCGCCGTGGGATGACGGCCCCCGGCGGGCGGCCCGTCACGCCATCTGCATCAGCTCGGCGAGCTCCTCGTGGAAGTGGGTGACGATCATCCCGGGGTTGGGCACCAGCCCGACGTCGACCGCCACGCCGAGGCGCACGCCGCCGGCGTACGACAGGATGCTGACGCCGAGGCCGAGGCGGCCAGACTGCGGCACCCAGAACATGAACTCCGCGATTGGAAGCCCGGCGAGATAGAGCCGCTTCGGCGGCCCCGGGACGTTGGTCATCACCGCCGTCGCCTTGCGCGCGAAGATGCTCACCCCGAGGCTCTCGATCTCGGCGCTCGCCATGCCGAGGGCGTTGAGCACGCCGAACGCCACGATCGCCTGCGGCGAGCCCTTTATCCGGTCCATCTCGCGCTTGAGCTCGCGCAGCCGCGCCGCACTGCCCTCCGCGCCGACCGGCAGCGCGAGGAAAACGAGGCCGAAACGGTTGCCGAGCGTCATCGGTTCGTCGGGCGCCCGCAGGTTGACCGGCACCACGGCGCGGATGCTGACGCCGCCGGGGACCTCGCCGCGGTCGAGCATGTAACGCCGCAATGCCCCGGTGACCGCGGTCAGCAGCACGTCGTTGACCGTCGCCCCCATCGCCTTGCCGCACGCCTTGACGTCCGCGAGCGGGACCGGGTCCGACCAGACCGCGCGCTTGACGACCCCGAGCTTTCCCTTGAACACCGTGCGGGGGTCCGAGGACAGCGTCAGCAGCTTGGCGAGCTCGCCCGCCGCGCTCGCGCCCCTGCCCGCCATCGCGAGGATCCGGGCCGGGCTGAGCAGCGCATCGAGGCCGCCGTCCGGCACCCACCCGCGCGAGCGGCGCCGCCCGGCGCCGGGCTCGAGGCGCCCGCCCCCGGCGGACGCCGGCGCGAAGGCGCCGCCCGCGGGCGGTTGCGCGTCGGGCCCCTCGTCGACCAGCGTGAACAGCAGGCGGACGAGGGCCAGGCCGTCGGCGATGCAGTGGTGGATGCGGCCGATGATCGCGCACCCGTCGCCGTAGTTCTCCACCAGGTGGAGCTGCCAGAGCGGCTTCGAGTAGTCGAGCGGCGTCGACATCAGCTCGCTGACCACCTCCTGCAGCGTCCCCTGGTCGGCGGGGTGCGGCAGCGCCAGCCGCCGCAGGTGCGACGACAGCGCGAAGTGCTCGTCCTCGACCCAACGCGGCTTGGCCAGCGGCAGCCGGGGCTGCACGACCCGCTGCCGGAAGCGGTCGAACGGCAACAGGCGGTCCTCGATCGTGGCCTTGAGGCGGCGGAAGTCGAGCTTCTCGTCGAAGCTCATCAGCGCCGTGATCGTCATCAGGTTGGTCGGTTCCTCCATGCGCAGCCAGGCACTGTCGACGTTCGAAAGCGCCTCGCTCTTCCCGCTGTTCGCCGCCATGGCTCTCGCCCCCCAGCCCGCCATCGCCGGATGTCACGCCGCCCGCTCCAAGTCCTCGGACCTGGACGGTCGTGCCTGCCGGAATCCGCGCGCTGCTGGGGAGCATTGTACCAACGACGTCCGCCGCCCGCGCCGCCTGCGCCCTTTCGGCCGGCACGGCCATGCTGCCGCGCTGCGGCATCGCGGCCGCCGCAGCGGCGTTCGAACGCCGCCATGGAGCCATTGACAGCACTGACAGAAGAGCATTGCCGCGCTGCGGCAGGAAAGGCTTGACAAGCTTGCCGCACTGCGGTATATTGTCTGCAGACGGTGCCGCGAGGCGGCACCCGCCCTGGACCGGCGGCAAGCGGACGGGCGAGGGGAGGTCGGAAATGGTGAGACTGATCAAGCGCTACGGCAGCCGCAAGCTCTACGACACCGAGGAGAGCCGTTACGTGCTGCTCGAGGACATCGCCGGCTGGATCCGCCAGGGCCAGGAGGTGCGGGTCATCGACAGCAAGACCGCCGAGGAGGTGACCGCGCAGACCCTGACGCAGATCATCTCGGAGGAGGGCCGCCGCGGCACCGGCGCGCTGCCGAGCGACCTCCTGCACGAGATCATCCGCCTCGGCACCGACGCCGTGAACAGCGGCGTGCGCCGCCTGCAGGACCGCGTCGACCGCTTCGTGCAGTCGTCGATCGACCGCTTCGCCCCGGTGCGCCAGGCGCGCGAGGAGATGAACGTGCTGCGCCAGCGCCTCGACGAGCTCGAGACGTCGCTCATGAAGCTCGACATCCGGCGCGAGGCCGAGGTCGAGGCCGCTCCGCAGCGCCCGCGCAAGCAGCGGACTGCCGCGCGACGCGGCGCGCAGAGGCGCGGCGCGGCCGAGTAGGCAGAAGCAACGAACCGCCTGCGGACGGCCGGCCGCGGGCATGAACCGGGACACGCGCCGGAGAGGCGCAGACGACTGCAAGGAGGCAGACCATGAAGAAGGACCAGGACATGCAGCAGGAGATCAAGGAATCCGCCCACAAGATCTGGCTCGCGGGCCTCGGCGCCCTCGCCGTCGCCGGTGAGGAGGGCAAGGCGCTGTTCCAGACGCTCGTCGAGCGCGGCTCGGAGTACGAGGCGCGCGGCGTCAAGCAGGTCGCCAAGGTCAAGGGCAAGGTGGCCGACGCCAAGGCCAACATCGGCCTGATGTGGGACCAGGTGCAGGCCGGCTTCGACGATCAGGTAGCCAAGGCGCTGCACCGCCTCGGGGTGCCGTCGCGCAGCGAGATCGCCACGCTGACCAAGCGCGTCGAGGAGCTGACCCGGACCATCGAGAAGGGGAAGAAGCCGGCGACGCGCAAGGCCGAGTAGGACCGTTGCCGGTCGCCAGGCGACCGTTGACGGTCGGGACTCGACAGAAGCCGGTGACGGGGACGCGACGTGCGTCCCCGTCACCGTTCTGCCGCCACGCACGCGGCGCTTCGCGCCTCCTGCCCGCTTCAGCTCCCCTTGCGGATTGCGAGCAGGAACGCGACCACGAACAGCGGCGCCCACGCCCACACGGGCTTGCCGACCGCGGCGAGGATGGCGCCGGCGACAAGACAGAACCCGGCGAACAGCGCGCCGCGGACGCCCGCGAGCGGGTTCTCGGGCTGTCTGCGCGTCGTGCGCTCGAGTACGCGCAGCCCCTCGGTGATGAGCAGCGGCGCCTTGACCAGAGCGTCGACGACCTCGGGGGCGCCGCGCAACCCCTCCTTGGCGAGGCGCAGCGGATTGAACTGGCCGAGGAAGATGCGGGTGACGTGCGGCTGCGATACCGCCGCGACGTCGAAGCCCGGCATCAGCATGTGTCCGACCCCCTCGTAGGTCACCAGCGCCTTCACCATCAGCACCATCTCGACGGGGAAGTACATGCGATAGTGCGCCCCCCGCGCCACCGACTCCATGATGAGCTGGGCGAGCGAGAACGAGCGGAAGTTGGCGACGCGGCGCCAGCGCCGGCTGACCTCCTCGATGTCGCGGCGGAACCCCTGCGGATCGCCGCCCGGCCCCGGCTGCGCCACCGTGGTGAGATACCGCGCCGCGTTCTCGGTGTCGCCGATCACCAGGCAGTAGTAGTAGTACAGCAGCGTGCGCCGCAGCTCGTCGTCGAGCCGGCCGACCATGCCGAGATCGATGAACCCGGCCCGCGGCCCCGGCAGGATCATCAGGTTGGCCGCGTGCAGGTCGGCATGGAAGAACCCGTCGCGATAGATCATGCGGATGATCGCCGCCGCGCCGAGGTCGACGAGCCGGGCGCGGTCCTCCTCCGTCATCTCCCGCGCGCGTTCGTCGCTGGGCTTGATGCCGTCGAAGAACTCCATGCACAGCACGCGCTCGCTCGAGTACTCGCGGTACACCCTGGGGAAGGCGATGTCCGGCATGTCCTTGAAGTTCGCGGCGAACGTCTCGGCGTTGTCGGCCTCCAGCCGGAGGTCGACCTCGCGCAGGGTGTAGTCGCAGAACTCGCGGATCACGCGCCGCGGCTGGAACCGCGGGATGAAGAGCTGCAGCCACGCGCCGAAGAGCTGCAGCAGCCTGGCGTCGCGCCGCAGCGTCTCGGCGATCCCCGGCTTCACCACCTTGAGGATCACATCGTCGCCGGCTCGCGTCCTCGCCCGGTGCGTCTGCGCGATCGACGCCGAGCCGAGGGGCACCGCATCGACCCAGGAGAACATCTCGTCGGCCGGCCTCCCGACGTCCCTGACGACGATCTCCATGAAGCGCTCGAACGGCACCACCGGCAGGCGGTCGAGCAGGTTCTTCAGCTCGTCGGTGACCACCCGCGGCAGCAGGTCGGCGCGCAGCGCCAGCACCTGCCCGAGCTTGATGTAGGTCGGGCCCAGCATCTCGAGGCGCCGGCGGAGCTGCACCGGGAACGGCAGGCCGACGAGCGCGCGCGACACCAGCGGCCGCACGACGAACGCCAGCAGCCGCAACAGCGCAAAACCCGGCCCCTTCCCCTCGCCCGTCGCCTTCTGGTGGCGCACCCGCGCCACCAGGCCGCCGAGCAGCAGCCCGTTGAGATGGCGGTAGGTGACGAAGACGCGCCGCAGCAGGCTCGGCGGCCGCTCCTCGTGCATGAGTTCAAAGCCGTTGCCGGCGCTCTCGCCCTGCACCGTCTTCTCTGCGCCGTCCCCGGCGGCCGAAGCCATGCGCCATCTTAGCCGACCCGGTCGCGCCTCTTCCCGAGCATCAGCGCGGGTTCGCGCCCGCGTCGGGCGCGAGCCCGCGCTGTCGGTTCCCTGGAGGGAGGCTCGCGACCTCCCCTGAAGCGCCGGAGTGAATACTCATGCGGGCGCAGCCGCACCCGCGAACGATGAAAGCGTGACGGAGGGCCGGCGCCCTCGCCGGCCTGGATGCCGCCAGGCAGGGCCTCCGCGTGGGCGAGGGCGCCCACGCTCCCGGATGAATGGGGGACTTTCAAGGCAATCCGGCGCCATCACCCCTCGAGCGCCGGCGGCCCCGCCGGGAAGCCGGGACACCGCTGCTCCCAGGATTGCGGGCGCGCCGTGGCGCCTCCCGGATGGAGCACATCGACTCTCGACTCTCGACCCTCGACTCTCGACTATCTGTTCCTTCCGTACTTCTCGTGCGACGACACCCAGTCGAGCGACGAGATCGCGGCGCCGAGCGAGATCTCGCCGGCGAGCGCGACAGCGGCGACGATCTCCGCGAGCTTGTTCACCTTCCCCCTGCCGGCGCAGCCGAGCACCTCGAGGCACTCGCGCTGCGTCGCCAGGCCGGTGCCGCCACCGTGGGTCGCGACGATCAGCGACGGGATGGTGAGCGAGATGTAGAGGTCCTTCTCCGGCGTCAGCTCGGTGTAGAGGATGCCGGCCGAGGACTCGGCGACGTTGGCGACGTCCTGCCCGGTGGCGATGAACATCGCGGTGATACCGTTCGGCGAGTGCGCGCCGTTGTTGTTGGCGCCGGACAGGAACGCCCCGATCGAGCTGACGCCCCAATGATACGCCAGGCTCTCGGGCTCCACCCGCATGTGCTCGAGCAGCACGCTGCGCGGGATCACGCACTCGGCGGTGACCCGCTTGCCGCGCGTGCGCATGATGTTCACCTGCGACGCCTTCTTGTCGGTGGCGAGGTTCGACTCGAGGTAGAACTTGCGCACCGTGGTCACCTGCTCGAGGATCCACGAGCAGGCGGCGAACGTCGCGCGCCCCACCATGTTCTGGCCGGCGGCGTCGCCGGTGGAGAAGTTGAAGCGCAGGAAGGCGAAGCGGTTCGAAAGGTAGGTGTCGATGAACTGCAGCTTGGCCACCGTCGAGGTCGCCTCGGCGGCCTCGCGGATCGGCCCGATGTGGAGGTCGACCCACTCCTTGAACGCGCGCGCCTCGCGCGCCGAGTCGAAGACGAACACCGGGGCGCGCTGCATGCAGTCGCCCTGCACCGTGCTGGTGACGCCGCCGGAGAGGCTGAGCACCTTCATGCCGCGGTTGTACGACGCCACCAGCGTCCCCTCGGTGGTCGCCAGCGGGATCAGGAAGTCGCCCTTCGCGTGCTCGCCGTTGACGCGCAGCGGCCCCGCGAAGCCGATCGGCACCTGGGCGACGCCGGTGAAGTTCTCGACGTTGCCCTTCACGATCGCCGGGTCGAACGAGTAGCGCGTGAGGTGGTGCAGCTTCGCTCCCGTGAACTCCTCGACGAACCTCTGGCGGGCCGCAATGATCTCGGGCCGCTGGTTGTCCTCCTTGTCGGCAGGCACGGCCACCCGCGCGTGCTTGACCTCCGCGATCGCGTCCTTGACGGTGAACGAAAGCACGCCGAACGGGTCGGCCTCGAACGCGATCGTCACCTCGTGCTTGCCGGCGGCGAGCGTGTCGATGCGCGCCGTGATGTGCACGGTCTTGCGCAGCGGGAATGGCACGGTCTGCTGCGGTCCCACCGCGTTGCCGGGGACCTGGCGCCCGTCGCCGAGGTCGAGCGTCAGGTCGGCCAGCGGCACCTCTACGTCGTCGATCCTGACGCCGGCGAGCCGCGTCAGCGTCGCGTCCGAAAGCCGGTTCTTCAGGGCGAACCGCACCCCGTCCGGGATGTTCTCCAGGCTGCCGAACGTGTAAAGCTGCTTGAGAATCAACGCCGGAACTCGCATGGTCCCCCCTCGCTGCGTGCTCGGAATGCGCGCCGAGGATACCACGCGGGGAGCCGCCGTGCGGCCGGATCCTCCAACGGCCCGGCGAACTTGGGGGAATCGGACACGTGCCGGGAGCGGGCGTCAGCGGCATCGTCCACGCCACAGGCGCGCATGAGTCTGCGGCGAGACGGAGCCCCGAGGACCCCTGCATCAACGGTGTGCCGCCGCAGCATCTGGCGCGTGCCGGCCATGCCGCCGGCGGGAGTGAAGGTCCACGTGTCGCGTCGGCGCCCGGCCAAGATCACCCACTCCTCCACTGTCGACACCAGGATCCCCACCGCCGGGGCGCCGCCGCCGGGCTTGCCCGGACACCTCCCCGCCTGTCCTGCCGCAAGAGGTATCCGGGCTAGAATGCGCGCGTCCGCGCCGGCGAGCGCGCGGGACGGGCGGTGGGGCGATGGCCGAGGCGTTCACGGCGGAATGGGCCGCTGCATGGCGCGAGGAGATCAACCGCAGCTCGCGGTACCGGCGTTCCGGCGCGCGCTGGGACGACTGCATCGTCTTCGTGATGACCGAGGAGGGCCGCACTGCGGGTGAGCGCGCCGTGCTCCTGGACCTCGCGCACGGCGAGTGCCGCGCCGCCCGCAGCGCCTCGCCGGCCGACCTCCAGGCTGCCGCGTTCGTGGTCGGCGCCGACTCCGAGACGTGGCGGCGCGTGCTCAGCGGCCGCCTCGACATCGTGATGGCGATCATGCAGGGGCGGTTCACGCTCCGCCGCGGCACGATGGCCGAGCTGCTGCCGCACGCCGCCGCCGCCCACGATCTCCTCGCCGCCGCCCGCAAGATCGCTTAACGGCTGCCCGCCGGGCGGCCTGGCTCATGCCTGCCCCGGACCTCGACGGCCGGCCGGCGGCCGGCCGCTACAGAAACCAGGCTTCGGTGGACAGCGGTTGGCCGCTATAGGAGCCGTGCCCCCGTGGAAAGCGGCCGGCCGCTAGGTGGTCGGAGCGCCGAGCTCGTCGAGCAGGGCGAGGAGCTCGGCGTTGGCGGGGATGTCCGACATCGAGTGGCCGTAGTGCGCCCAGCGGGCGACCCCGGCGGCGTCGACGATCACCTGCGCCGGCATGCGCCCGAGCTTGAAGAGCTTTACCTGCTGCCCGTACAGCTTCAGCACGGTGTGCTCGGGATCGGGAAGCCCGACGAACGGCAGCTTCTCCCGCTCCCAGTACACACGGAACCCCGCCGGCCCCTCGGGACCGACCACCACGATCTCGGCGCCCCGCCGCGTGAACTCAGCCTGATCACGGCGCAACTGCGCCATGTGCCGTTGGCAGAACACTCACGTGAAGCCGCGGTTGAACACCAGCACGACGTGGCGGCGGCCGCGGAACACGGCCAGCGACACCGGGCGACCCTCGAAGTCGGCGAGGGTGAAGTCGGGTGCCGGCAGGCCGATGGCGACCGCGCCACCCACGGTCAACGGGCCTCGCCGGCCGGCGGGAATTTCGCGCAGGCGTACTCCGCCAGCGCGGTGATCGTCAGCGACGGGTTCGCCCCGAGGTTGGCGCCGATCACCGAGGCGTCCATCACATACAGCCCCGGGTAGCCGAACACCTCGAAGCGGGAGTCGATCACGCCCTCCTCCGGCCGCCCCGCGATGGCGCAGCCGCCGAGGATGTGAGCGGTGGTCGACTGGTCGAGCAGCACCTCGTTGATGGTGCTCTGCGGGATCGCGTCGAGCTCCTTCCCGAGCTCGCGCGCCACCTCGTTGGCGATCGGGATGTACGACGGAATGCGCTTCTGCCCCGCGGGAGGCTTCGACGACAGCGTCGGGCGGAACGGCCAGTACACCTGGCGGCGCTGCAGCAGCCGCGTGTGGTTGTCGTTGGTCTGCATCACCAGCAGCACGTTGGAGCGCTCCGCCTTCCCCCACGGCGTGTGGGCGCGCAGGCCGAGCAGCGGGTGGCGGAACAGGTTGCGCAGCCACTTGAGCTGGCGCGGCGCGCCGTTGCCGCCGTCGGTGAGCGCGGTGCCGAGCAGCAGCAGCACGTCCGAGCCCTTCTGGAAGTGCACCATCTCCATGCGCGTGCGCTCGTCGACGTGCACCTCGGCCTGGATCGCGACGCCCTTCCACAGCTCCGTGTTGTCGCGCGAGGTGATGCCGAGCAGCGCCTCGGAGTTGGTGCGCACGTAGTTGCCGAGCTGGTCGGAGAGCCGGGGCAGCGCCCCCTTGCGCTTGCAGTCGAGCAGCAGCGAGGTGGTGCCGAGCACGCCGCCGGAGACCACGACCTTGCGCGCCGTCCACGCGCCGCGCTCCTTCACCACCCGGTCGGTGGAGCGGCGCCAGCGCACGCGGTAGCCGCCCCCCGGCAGCGGTTCCACCAGCTCGACGTGCGTCTCGGGGATCACCTTCGCGCCGCGCTTCTCGGCGAGATACAGATAGTTCTTGTCGAGGGTGTTCTTGGCGCCCGGGCGGCAGCCGATCATGCAGCCGCCGCAGAACGTGCAGCCGGTGCGGCGAGGTCCCTCGCCGCCGAAGTACGGGTCGTCCACCTCGACGTCGGGCTCGCCGAAGAACACGCCGACGTTGGTCGGGTGGAACGTGTGCCCGAGGCCCCTGCGCTCGGCGATGCGGCGCAGCGCCTCGTCGCCGTCGCCGAGCCGCGGCGACGGCACCGAGCCGAGCATGCGTCGGGCGGTGGCGTAGTGCGGCGGCATCATCCGCCGCCACTCCTCCAGCTCCTTCCACAGCGGGTCGTCCCAGACGGTGTCGTCGGGAGCGAGGTGCGTGTTGGCGTACAGCAGGGAGCCGCCGCCGACTCCGATCCCATGGAGGATCAGGAAGTCGCGGAACAGGTGCATCCCCCAGATCCCGTAGCAGCCGACCCAGGGGAGCCAGAACGACCGCTGAATGTTCCAGTTGGTTCTCGGAAAATCCTCGGGGCGCCAGCGCTTTCCCTTCTCGACGACCCAGACCTTGTACCCGCGCTCGGACAGCCGCAGCGCGGCAACCGAGCCGCCGAACCCGGAGCCGACGATGATGACGTCGGTGTCGAAGTCGTACCGCGCCGCCTGCGCTAAGCCGCTCGGGTGGCTCGCCATGGAGCTACTCTAGACCTGCGGACGCCGCGGCGCAACCATGCCGCGCCGCGGCACGGCGAAGGGGCACGCCGCTGCCGCCGCCGCGGCAGCAGCGGCCGCCCTCAGCGCTTCGTCCTTCCTGCCCTTCCGGAGGACCGCCTCCACCCGACCGGGCGGGCACCGCGCCCACGGCACGCGCGGCCGGAGCCGTCGTGGCGCCGTAGGTACAACGCAATCCGAGCGGCGCTGCCTCGGACCCGGCCTCGAGATCGGTCAGGAACTGAATCATCTGATAACGACAATGGTTCACATTGATGCCTCATGATATGCTTCGTCTGGAGGTACGTGATGAAGTCCATGACGATTCACGGCGTAGACAGCCAGCTTGCCGCGCGGCTCGAGCAGGTCGCCGCGTCCGACGGGACGAGCATGAACCGGACGATCAAGCGCCTGCTCGAGGAGGCGCTGGGGATGAAGCCGAAACCCGCAGGGCACAACCGGGAGCAGTTCGAGGCGTTCCTCGGCGTATGGTCGGCGGAGAGCGTGCAGGAGTTCGAGGAGGCTACGGCCGAGCTCGCAGTCGTCGACGACGGGGACTGGCGGTGAAGCGGGTCCTGATCGACACCAACGCCTACACCGCCCTGCTGTCCGGCAAGGAGGCGGTGCTCGACGCGCTGGCTTCCGCCGACGTCGTCCTGATGTCGGCGGTCGTGCTCGGAGAGCTGCACGCGGGATTCAAGGGCGGCCGCAGGGAGCGGACGAACCTCAAGACCCTCGGCGACTTCCTTCGTCGACCCGCGGTCCGCACCCTCGACGTGACGAGCGCCACGGCGGAGGTGTTTGGCGTCGTCAAGCACACACTTCGGGTCGCCGGCACGCCGATCCCGATCAACGACGTCTGGATCGCGGCCCACGCCATCGAGTCCGGGGCATGGCTCGTTTCCTACGACCGCCACTTCACGCACGTTCCCGGCCTGCTCCTGTGGGACGAGGCTACGAAAAGAGCGTAGCAGCGCTCAACGTGAGCTCGTGGCAGCATCTTCACCCCTTGTCCTCCAGCCGGCCAGTGCATCAACAACGAACAGGCAGCGATCCTGACACGACGCACCGCGCGAGACAAAGAGACCGCCGCTCTGCGCGCGTGTGGCCGCGGCTATACTGAGAGTGTCATGAGTCAAATGCTGGCGGGCGCCGAAGGAGGACGACCTTCGCGGTTCGAAGTCGACGAACTGAGGAACACGCTCAGGGCGCTCCTTCCCTTCCTGCTAACACGGTACGGTGTCACCTCGCTGAGTCTCTTCGGCTCGCGGGCTCGCGGAGATGACCGCGCCGACAGTGATGTCGACATCTTGGTCGAGTTCAGCACCGCGCCGTCGTTGCTCCGATTTCTCGAACTGGAGGAGTTCCTCAGCGAGGCGTTGCATCTTCGGGTCGACCTCGTGATGAGGTCGGCTCTCAAACCTGCGCTGGGGAAGCGGATACTCCAGGAAGCCGTCTCCGTATGACACCTCCGCGCCTTCATTCGGATTATGTTCGCGACATCCTCGATGCCATCGCGAAGGCCACGTCGTTCGTCAGCGGGATGAGCGTCGAGACGTTCGCGGAGGACGCGCGGACGAGCTTTGCCGTCATTCGCGCTCTCGAGATCGTCGGTGAGGCCGCTCGCCAGATCCCCGCGGACGTGCGTGCAGCCTACCCCGGCGTGCCGTGGAAGGCCATGACGGGAATCCGCGACAAGCTGATTCACCAGTACTTCGGGGTGGACCTCGAGGTCATCTGGCGCACCGTGCAGGATGACCTGCCGCCTTTGCTCGCGCCTCTCGCGTCACTGCTGACCGATCTCGAGCGGTCCGAATCGGAGTAGCGAGCGCGCCGCACCGTGCGGGCCGCGCGGCCGCACGATGTGCAGCACCTTGATGAAACCAGGAACGATCCAAGCCGGGATGCTGCGGGGCTACGGAGCCAGGCCGGACTCTCTGCTTGCGGCGAGGTCGACCGCCACGGTCGTGCCGGGCTGGACCGTCACGGTGCGGCAGGGGCCTGGCGGGGGAACGCCCAGCGCCCAGATCGAGAACCACTCCGCCGAGCCGGGCACTGCGACGCAGAACGACCACTCTCCGGGCTCGAGCCGGGGCAGGACGAGCTCGTTGCGCGTGGCGTCGAAGCTGCGCTCGGCGGGGTTCATCTGCGCCCATCCCCAGAGCGCGCCGTACCACGCCGCACACCCCGCGTGGACGCCGAAGACGGCGTCCTCGAGACCGGGCGGAAGACGAAGCGCGACGGCGCCGGCCGCCTCGGACAGCCTGAACGCCAGGCGCCCCTGCTCGGGGAGCGGCGTGCGCAGGAGAGTGAGCGCGTACCCCGGCGCCATGAGCTGCACGGCCACGCCCCGCACCGACCGCGGCAGCCGCGCGGTGAACTCGCCGCGGGCGTCGGTGAACACCTCGTCGCCACCGTGAAAGCCCTCGCCGACAGGCCGCAGGTAGACGCGCACGCCGGGAGCGCCGCCGCGCGGCCCGGCTACCGTGCCTCCGACCGGGCGCAACGACCGCAGGACCAGCTCCAGCGGCCCCGTGATCCCCTCCTCCATGACGGTGGCGAGGACGGTGTCGCTCACGCCGTCCCTCGACTCGGCCTGGACCTCGAGCAGCCCGGCGGGGATCCCCCTGACATCGAACACCCCGCCACTCGCGTCGGCGACGATCTCACCCTCGTCCGTCACCCGCGGGCGGAGCCGGACGATGGCGCGCCGGGGTGGAACCCCTGCCTCGTCCACCACCGTGCCCTGCACCCGGCTGTCGGGAAGGCGGATCTCGACCTCGGCGAAGTCGCGGCGCGGTCGCCGAGAGACGGTGATTTTGCCGAGGCTCCGCTCCACCACGGGGCGCTCGGCCGAAATTTCGACCTTCCAGTCGCCGCCCCGAGGCAGGTACCCGTCGAGTGCCCCCGCATCGTCGGTGCGCATCTCGACCGACACCTCGCCGGTGCGACCGCCGAAGATCACCGCCGCAGCCGCAAGCGGCTCCTTGCCGAGAAGCACCCTGCCGAGCACGTGAAGCGACCCGGTGTCGATGCGAATCCGCTCGTCGCTGTCGGTAACCTCGAATGCCTGCTTCGCCCACCGCTTCCCGCCGCTCGAGACGAGGGCAATGTAGGGCCCCGGGGCAAGACCCGAGAAGCTCGCGACGCCTCCATCGTCGGTGACTTGCTCGGCCGTCTGCACCGTCGAGTCACGCGACTGCCGCAGCAGCGTCACGAGCCAGCGCTCCGAGCCGAACGGGCGTGGCGGTGTCACTTCCACCGCGGCGGTGCGCGGCGTCGTGAGCACGACGTCGCCCGATACTCGCGCTTCAAGACCGTCGTGCACCGCCACGCCGTGGCGGACGGCATCGACATAGCCGTCCTGGTGTGCGAGGAGGTCGTACGTTCCCGGGGCCACGCCCGCGAAATGGAAGAAACCCGTGCCGTCGGGGCGCTTTGCCAGGTCGAGGGCGTCTAGGCGAAGACCTTTGCGAGCGGCCTCGGGCAGCTCGGCGCCCGCCGGCCGCAGGACGACTGCCGCGGACCTGGCGAGCGGCTTGCCGTCCTCTGTCCGGAGCCACCCCGTCAACGAGTTGCCGGGAACGAGGCGGATGGCACCGAGGTCGGTGTCGGTGCCCGTCGCAACGGTTCGGTCCCAGAAGTAGACCGAGACGAACCCCTCGGCGCTGAGCTGCAGGTCGAAGACGCCAACGGGCAACCACCAGGACACGCCTCCGTCATCGGCGACAGCGCATGCGGCTTCACCGCTGAGACCCTGCCCAGTCTGAGACGAGAACCGGAGCTTCAACGCTCCCGGCGCGGGACCAGGGCGAGCAGCGGAGGCCTTTCCGATCACCCGGCCGGCGGCTGCGAAGCGAATCTCGGCATGCGCCGGCGGGAGAACGACGACCGGCGCTGCCCACAGTCCCTCCGCACGTGCCTCGATCGTCACGGCCCTGCCCGCTACGACGGTCAAGCGCCACTCGCCAGGCAGCGGGACGGTGACCTCCTCGCGGAGATCGCCGCTCGTCACCACGAGCGTGGCTACCGCCGGGCCGGGGTGGGCCGCCGGTGGAACCAAGGTGACATCGACGGTTGCGGGAAGGGACGCACCACCCGAGGAGACTGCGGCCAGGGCAAGCGGGATTGCCAGGCCCATGCGACCTCGTGTCAAACCCGTCGTCATTGTGAGCACTATAACCCCCTACAGCTCCTATGCCGCGGTCGCCTTGCAGCTAGCGAAGGCTCGTACAAGCGTCCTCGCTACCCGCCATCGCGCGGGTCGCTCCGCGGGCACGGGCTTCCCCGCGGGGCCGCCGGTTGCTAGGATCCCCGATGCGCCGGCGCCGCGAGCGCCGGCGAAAGAGGGGACCCACCACTACATGAGCCACAGGAAGCTCGTCGCCGTCGCAGTCGCGGTCGCGTCGCTCGCCGGCAGCCGGCCGGCCGACGCCTGCACCAACATCCTCGTCAGCAAGGGGGCGTCGGCCGACGGGTCGACGATGATCACCTACGCCGCCGACTCGCACGAGCTGTACGGCGAGCTCTACTACACCCCGCCCGGCATCCACGCCGAGGGGACGCTGCGCGACATCATCGAGTGGGACACTGGCAAGTTCCTCGGGCGCATCAGGCAGGCGCCGGTCACCTACTCGGTTGTCGGCAACATGAACGAGTACCAGGTGGCGGTGGGCGAGACGACGTACGGCGGCCGCGAGGAGCTGGCCGGGCCGGCCGGGATCATCGACTACGGCAGCCTGATGTACATCATGCTCGAGCGCGCGCGCACCGCCCGCGAGGCGATCCAGATCATGGGCGCGCTGCTCGACGAGTACGGCTACGCCTCGTCCGGCGAGTCGTTCTCGGTCGCCGATCCCAACGAGGTGTGGGTGGTCGACCTGATCGGCAAGGGCAAGGACGCCAAGGGCGCCGTGTGGGTGGCGCTGCGCGTCCCCGACGGGCTCATCGGCGGACACGCCAACCAGGCGCGCATCCGCCGCTTCCCGCTCAACGATCCCGCCAACTGCCTCTACTCGAAGGACGTGATCTCGTTCGCACGCGACAAGGGGTGGTTCGCCGGCAAGGACGAGGCGTTCAGCTTCGTCGACGCCTACGCGCCGGCCGACTTCGGCGCGCTGCGGTTCTGCGAGGCGCGAGTGTGGAACGCGTTCCGCCGCGCCGCCCCGTCGCTCAACCTCACCTCCGACTACGTCAAGGGCGTCCCGGGCGCCGAGCCGATGCCGCTGTTCGTCAAGCCGGACACGAAGCTCGGCGTGCGCGACGTGATGGCGCTCATGCGCGACCACTTCGAGGGCACCGAGTTCGACCTCTCCAAGGGGATCGGCGCCGGGCCGTTCGCCTGCCCGTACCGCTGGCGGCCGATGACGTTCAAGGTCGGCGACGAGACGTACCTGAACGAGCGCGCGATCTCGACGCAGCAGACCGGGTTCTCGTTCGTGGCGCAGGGGCGGTCGTGGCTGCCGAACCCCATCGGCGGCATCCTCTGGTTCGGCCTCGACGACACCTACACCAGCGTGTTCGTGCCGATGTACTGCGGCATCACGGCCGTGCCGAGGAGCTTCGCGGTGGGCACCGGCGACTTCACGAGGTTCTCGTGGGACTCCGCGTGGTGGGTGTTCAACTTCGTCGCTAACTGGGGGTACACGCGCTACTCCGACATGATCGTCGACATCCAGAAGGTGCAGCGGGAGCTCGAGGGTAGGTTCTTCGCCGAGCAGGCGGAGAACGAGGCGGCAGCGCTCGCGCTTTACAAGACCGCGCCGGCGCTCGCGCGAACGCACCTCACCGAGTACTGCGTGGCGCAGGGCGACATGGTCACCGCGCGCTGGCGCTCACTCGGCGAGTTCCTGATCTGGAAGTACCTCGACGGCAACGTGCGCGACGAGAAGGGCAACGTCACCCATCCGCCGCTGCCGCAGGCGTGGTACGACGCGGTGGCGCGCGAGGGCGGCGACACGCTGCGCGTGCCGAAGCCGTCGCCGACGCCCGCGCCGACGCCGGCGCCGTAGCCTACGTGCCTGCTTCCATCATCTCGAGCATGACGGCGTTGTAGAGGAGGGCAAACGTGCCCTCGGTCTGCCCGCGGAAGTAGGGCGCGAAGGAGAAAAGCACGGCGCGGCCCGCACCGGAGCGGACCTCGACGGCGGCGGCGCGGCGGCGCAGGCGCTCCTCGCCGCGCATCCACCCGGAGAGCAGCAGCGGCCCGTCGGGGAAGCGCGCCGCGACGGTGCGGGCGGCGGGGTCGGCGGCGAGACGGGTCTCGAACGCGACCGGGGCGTCGATCAGCGCCGCCACCCGCGGCGGCAACCCCCACCCGAGCGGCGAGGCCTGCTCAACCCGCAGGTCGAGCAGCGCCCCCGGGGCGCTGAACTCGTCGCGGCCGGCGCCCTTCAGCGCGTTGCCGACGGGCGCCTCGGTGAGCTCGGCGAGCCACTCGGCCGATGCCGCGAAGGCGACCGCCGTGCCGCCGCCGGCGATCCAGCGCTTCACGGCCTCGGCGCCCTCCTTGCCGATGCCGCCGCGGAACACCTGCGGCGGCTCGATGACGCGCCGTTCCGGGCCCTCGACGATCGCCTTGCCGCTCAGCGGCGGCACCACCAGCACGTCGACGCGGCCGGCGAACACCCCCGAGGCGATGGCGCCGGAGTCCACCACGGCCACCGGGAAGCCGGCGCGCTCGAGCGCCCACCGGCACCACCCCGCGTCCTCCAACCCCATGTGTGGGTGGTAGACGCCGACGCGCACCCGCCGCAGCGGCAGCGCCGCGGCGGGGACGGCCGGCAGCGCGACCGCCTCGGCGCCGGCCGCTTGCAGCAGGCTGAAGGTGGCCTCGCCGCCGGCGAGCACGATGCTGCCCGCCGCCAGGCCGCCCGGTCCAGCGGCCGCCAGCCGCCGCACGGGCACGCCCTGCGCGAGCGCGGCGTTGGCGACGGCGTGGGCGGCGAGGTGCTCCGCCGGCACGGCGATCGCGCCAGCGGAACGCACCGCCGCTGCCGGCTCCCCTGCCGTCAGCAGCGCCGCGATGCGGCTGAGCGGGCCCGCCACGCCGCGCTCGGCGCGCAGCACGTCGACGCCGAGGTACAGCGGCATGGTCCAGGCGGTGATGTCGTAGGGCAGCGCGATCTCGTCGCCGCCCAGCGAGACCTCGGGGTAGCTCTGGCGCTCGAGCACCTCGACCAGGTACTGGCGCAGCGGCTGCGCCGCGGAGAACACCACCGATCCCGCCGGCACCGGCGCGCCGTCCGCCGTGCACCCCGCTCCCGCGAGCTCGGCCTCCGCGCCGGCCTCGAGCAGGAGGTTGACCAGCCGCCGCGCTCGCCCCGGGTCCGGACCATCCATGCGAACGACGTACGCTGCCGGACGCTCGCCGGCGCCGCGCGCCACCGCCTCGGCGGCCATCGCCGCCACCCCGGCGAGCGCCTCGGCGCGGTGGTCCGCGGCGAACTCGACAAAGGCGCGCGTCAGCGTCACCTGGTAGGCGACCGCCTCCTCGAGCCCCCACTTGCCGCCCCGCCACGGGTTGGGGAAGTTGATCTGGGAGCGGTACGCCTGCAGCCCCTTGCCGGAGGCGCGCAGCTCGTTCTCGTCGACGTACACCGGCCTGGCCAGCGCCGCGCCGGCGGTCTCGGTGAGCAGCCCGAAGACGTTCTTCCACCACCCCGTGTTGCGCGTGCCGCCGATCCAATTGCCGTCGAACATCCATCCCGACACGACGCCGGCCTTGCCCTCCTGCTCGAGGCGCAGCGCCATCCACGAGCCGATTGCGCCGGTCATCCGCCACACCAGCGGGTGGACGTTGGGCGCCAGCGGCTCGGCGAACGGCGGCACGAACTGCCGCGGGCCGGTCGGCCCCATCTGGTGGAGGTCGAGGAAGAGCTGCGGGTGCCATTCGCGGTAGGCGAGCCGGTTGAGGTTGCGGCTCTCCGGCTGGGTGAGGAAGACGAAGTCGCGGTTGTTGTCGTGCCCGGCATAGCGGTGGTAGAGGAACGGCGGGCCGGCGCCCTCGTGCGGCGTTCCGGCCAGCCTGCGGTACCAGGCGACGACCGCGTCCTGACCGTCTGGGTTCATCGAAGGCACCAGCAGCACGACGGTGCGCTCGAGCCAGCCGGCCTCGGGCGAGCCGTCCGGCGCCGCCGCGAGGCGCTGCGCGAGCAGCAGCGCGGACTGGGTGCCGGCCACCTCGTTGGAGTGGATCCCCGCGATCACCAGCGCGCAGCTCGGCAGGGAGGCCGCGAGCGCCGTGCGCTCGCTCTCGGAAAGACCGCGCGGATCGGCCAGGTGTGCCCACGAGCGGCGCAGCTCGTCCAGGCGCGCCAGGTTGCCAGGCGACGAGAGCACCGCCGCGATCATCTGCCGCCCCTCGACGGTCGGGCCGATGTCCATCACCCGCACCCGCGGGCTCGCCGCCGCCAGCGCGGCGAGGTAGGCGCGGGTCTGACCATAGTCGGCGAGCACGCGGTCGCGTCCGACCTCGATGCCGATGACGTCTCCGGGGGTCGGGACGGCCGCACTGGCGACGCCGGCCGCCGCCGCCACGAGCGCCGCCGCCGTCGCCATGAACGCATTCGCATTGCGCCTCCGCATCGTTGCCTCCTCCGCGCGCGCCGTTGCGGACGCTGCGCCGCGACACGCGAGGATAGCGCGGATGGGAATCCGCCGGGCATGCTCTACAGTTGCAGTAGGATGGTTGCGATGGGCGTTGCACCGGAAACCGGGAACGCGCGCGCGACGGCCGCGGGTCTCGCCGGCACGGCCTGCGCGCCCGGCGCCATCGCCGCGATCCTGCCGGCGGATGGGAGGCCGGCCCGCGAGCGCGAGCGTCTCGCGGCGCTGGTGGCGCTGGTCGCGACGCTGCCGCCGCCGCCCGACCGCTTCGGGTTGCTGCCGGAGTACGGCCGCCTGCGCGCCGCCCTGCTCACGGCGATGGCGGCCGGCGACGGCGAAGCGCTGGAAGCAGCGTTCCTCGAGCTCTACTGCCACCTGCACGGGCACAAGGCGCCTTACGACGCCGGCGAGCGCGCCATCGTGGACCGCACGGGCGGCTACTGGTGCCACGCCGGCGGGCTCTCGCCCGTGCTCAAGGCGCCCGACTGGATCACTCCCGCATCGCGCTCGATCGACCTCGGCGCCGGCAACGGCCTGCAGCTCCTGCTCGTCCAGTGGCTGGCGCCGCACGCGCTCACCGTTCAGGTCGAGATCTCCCGGCGGATGTGCGAGGCCGGCCGCGACCTGCAGCGGTGGCTCGGCATCCCCGACGAGCGGGTCGAGTGGCGGGTCGCGGACGTGACGCAGCAGTCGGCGTCCGGGTACGACCTCGTCTACCTCTACCGCCCGGTGCGCCCGGAGGGCGGCGGCGAGTTGTTCTACCGCCGTCTCGGACGCGAGCTTGCGACCGCGCCAGGCGACCCGGTGATCCTGTCGGTCGCCGACTGCCTGCGGCCGTACCTGCCGGCGGCGTTCGAGCGAACGTACTTCGACGGCCACCTCGCCTGCTATCGGCGGACGGGGTAGGGGCGGGCGATGGACCGGGGATCCCGGACCCGTCGCGCCTGCGTGCCGCGCTGCCGCGCGCTCGCCGCCGCCGCGGCCACGCTCGTGCTGGCGCTTGCGAACGGCGGCGCCACGCGGGCGGACGGACAGCAGACCCCGGCTCCGACGCCGACGCCGGCGCCGGATGCAGCTCCGCCGAAACCCGCAGCCGAGCCGACGGCCGACGGCGCCGCCGCGCCGACGAACGGGCAGGCGGCGCCGGTCCCGGAACCAACACCGGCCGGCGAGGCGACGCCCGCGGCGCCGCCCGCCGCCGCGCCTGCGGTGGCCGGCGACGACCACCCCCTCCCCAGGGCGCCGTGGATCGCCCGGTTGCGCTCATGGGCGCACCGCACCGTTGCGGGCAGCGCCGCGTGGTTCGACGGCCTGTTCGGCGACGTGCGCGCCGACGACGACGTCTACGTCAGCCGGGCGTGGTTGACCACCTATGTGACGTGGGACCAGGAGGAAGGCGTCGCGCCCGCGCTGCGCCTGCGCGCGCGCTACGTCCTCCCGCAGATGGAGCGCAGGCTCGGCATCCTGATCGGCCGCGGCGACATCGACGAGATGGTGTCCACCACCGGCCCTGCCGGCGGCGGCCTCGACTACCTCCCGGAGTCCGAGCGCGACACCGTCGCCGGACTGGAGTATGTGCCGATCGAGGGCCGCGGCGGCCGCCTCTCGTTCTCCGCCGGCGCGCGCATCGCCGACCCCATCGACCCTTACGTGCGCGCCCGCTTCCGCCAGCTCGTCCCGATGGGTGACGACGCCCTGTTCCGCTTCCGGCAGACGGTGTTCTGGCGCGAGACGCAGGGGTTCGGGACCACCACGGCGTTCGACCTCGAGCGCCGCCGGAAGCGCGGCTTCCTCGTCCGCCTCTCCCTCTCCGGCACGGTCTCGGAGGTCACCGACGGCGTCGATGTCGGCACCGAGCTGACCACCTACCGCTGGCTCGACGAGCGCTCCGCGGTCGCGTGCCACGTCTGGACCGACGGCGAAACCGGAGCGCCGGTGCCGACCCGCGAGTACGGCGTCGACCTCGCGTACCGGCGGCGGCTCCGGTGGCCGTGGCTCATCGGCGAGATCAGCGCCGGACACGCGTGGCGTCGCGAGGAGCTTGCCGACCCGCGGCACGGCGTGTGGCTCGCGGGCGTCGGCGTCGAGATGCAGCTCGGTTCCACGCCGTAGGATCACCTTCCCAGGAGCACCTGCGTTGAATGGGTTCGAAGGAGGGGCTTTCCAGCCCCGACCACCTCCAGGCCCTTCTTGTGACCCTGATGAGCCCAGCGCAGCCCGGACCCTGAAAACCACTGGGAGGGCCGGCACCCTCGCCGTCGCGGGCTCCGCAGAGCAGGACCTGCGCGCCGGCGAGGGCGCCCGCGCTCCCGGAGTTTGGGGAGGGCTCTCCGGACAAGGCCGGCCCTACGTTCGGGCCTTGCGGGCGGTCAGCCGGCGCTGCAACCCCTCCATGTAGGTGTAGATCACCGGCGTGACGAACAGCGTCAGCGACTGCGACACCACCAGGCCGCCGACAACGGCAAGGCCGAGCGGCTGCCGCGCCTCGGCGCCGGCGCCGATGCCGAGCGCGATCGGCAGCGTGCCAAACAGCGCCGCCATCGTCGTCATCATGATCGGCCGGAAGCGGACGACGCACGCCTCGTAGATCGCGTCGGCCGGCGCCTTCCCCTCGTTGCGCTGCGCCGCGAGCGCGAAGTCGATCATGATGATGCCGTTCTTCTTCACCAGGCCGACCAGCATGATGATGCCGACGAAGGCGTAGATCGACAGCTCGACGCGGAACAGGAGCAGCGTCGCGAGGGCGCCGAGGCCGGCGAGCGGCAGCGCCGAGAGGATCGTGAACGGGTGGATGAAGCTCTCGTAGAGGACGCCGAGCACGAGGTAGATGACGAGGATCGCGAGCGCCAGCAGCAGGCCGAGGCCCTCCATCGAGGAGCGGAACGCCTGCGCGGTGCCCTGGAACTGGGCGCTGACGGCGGCCGGCAGCGTCTCGCCGGCCATCCGCTCGACCTCTGCTGCGGCCTCGCCGATCGACCGCCCCGGCGCCAGGTTGAACGACAGCGTCACCGACGGCACCTGCCCCGAGTGATTGACGGTCATCGGGCCCAGCCCGGGCCGCATCCTGACCAGCGCGTCGAGCGGCACCAGCCTGCCGCCGTCGCCGCGCACGTACAGCAGCGACAGGTCGAGGATGTCGGCCTGAAACTCCGGAAGCAGCTCCATGATCACCCGGTACTGGTTATTGGGCGCGAAGATCGTCGACACCTGGCGGGTGCCGTAGGCGGTGTAAAGCGCGTCCTCGAGCTGGCGTGCGGTCACCCCCATCGCCGAGGCGCGATCGCGGTCGATGTCGATGAAGATCTGCGGGTTCTTCAGTTGCAGGTCGCTCGAGACGTCGACCAGCATCGGATGGGCGCGCAGCGCCGCCTCGAGGCGCGGCGCCGCGGCGTACAGCTCGCCGGTGTCGGGCCCGGTGAGCGCGAGCTGATAGAGGCTGCGCGTCATCCGCCCGCCGACCTGGATCGCCGGCGGCGTCTGCGCAAAGACGCGGACGCCGGGGACGGCGGCGAGCTTCGGCCGCAGCCCCTGCACGACCTCGTCGGCGGTGAGCCGGCGCACGCTCCGGTCCTTGAGACGGGCGAAGAAGAAGCCGGTGTTCGAGGCCCCCATGCCGCCGCGCCCGCCCGCGGAGGACATGAACGCCTCGACGTTGGGGTCGGCGCGCAGCACTTCGGCCACCGCCTGCTGGTGGCGGGCCATCGCTGCGAACGAGATCCCCTCGATCGCCTCGACCTGGCCGAAGATCTGGCCGATGTCCTGCGCCGGGATGAATCCCTTCGGCACCAGCACGAACAGCCACACCGTGCCCAGCGTCACCAGCGCGGTGACGCCGACCATCACGCGGCGGTGGCCGAGCGACCAGCGCAGGCCCACCTCGTAGACGCGCAGCAGTTCGGCGAAGAGGCGCTCGAAGGCGTTGTACAGCGCATGATGGCGCGCCTCCCCTGGCGGCCTGATGAAGCGGCTCGACAGCATCGGGGTCAGCGTCAACGCCACGAACCCCGAGATCAGCACCGACAGGCCGATCACCACCGAGAACTCGCGGAACAGCCGCCCGACGATGCCGCCCATGAACAGCACGGGGATGAACACCGCTGCGAGCGACAGCGTCATCGACACGATCGTGAAGGAGATCTCGGCGGCGCCGTCGAGCGCCGCCTGAAACGCGGACTTTCCCATCTCCATGTGGCGCACGATGTTCTCGAGCATCACGATGGCATCGTCGACCACGAACCCGACCGACAGCGTCAGCGCCATCAGCGACAGGTTGTCGAGCGAGTAGCCCAGCAGATGCATCACCGCGAAGGTGCCGACGATCGACATCGGCATCGCCAGCGACGGGATCACGGTCGCCGAGAGGTTGCGCAGGAACAGGAAGATCACGACGACGACCAGGATCAGCGTCACCACCAGCGTGAACTTCACGTCGTTCACCGACTCGTGGATCGACAG
Organism: uncultured Thermoanaerobaculia bacterium; assembly: GCA_964594125.1. Taxonomy (GTDB): domain Bacteria; phylum Acidobacteriota; class Thermoanaerobaculia; order Thermoanaerobaculales; family Thermoanaerobaculaceae; genus CAVRZJ01. Next base: position 39,039 of record CAZQLL010000026.1, read on the forward strand.
CGAGCGGTCGAAAAGCGTCACCAGCCTGACGCTCCCCGGCAACCGCGCCTCGAACGTCGGCAGCAGCGTCTTCACCCGGTTCGCCACCTCGACGGTGTTGGTTCCGGGCTGGCGCTGCACCGCGAGGATGACGCCGCGCTGGTCGATGAACCACGCCGCGGTCTTGTCGTTCTCGACGCTGTCGCGCACCGCGCCGAGCTCGTCGAGGCGCACCGGCTTGCCGTCGCGGTACGCCACCACCAGCGGCCGGTAGGCGGCGGCGTTGGTGAGCTGGCCGGAGGCCTGCAGCGTGTGGGCCTTCTCCTCCCCCCAGAGCACGCCGCTCGGCAGGTTCACGTTGCCGTTGGACACGGCGCGGGCGACCTCGTCGATGCCGATGCCGCGGGTGGCGAGGGCGCGCGGGTCGAGCTGGATGCGCACGGCGTACTTCTGCGAGCCGTACACCTGCACCTGCGCGACCCCCGACACCGTCGAGATGCGCTGCGCTATCATCGTCTGGCCGTACTCGTCGAGCTCGTGCAGCGGCAGCGTCGGCGAGGTCAGCGCGATGTACAGGATCGGCTGGTCGGCCGGGTTCACCTTCTGGTACGTCGGTGGGTACGGCATGTCCTGCGGGAGCTGCCGGTTGGCGCGCGCGATCGCCGCCTGCACGTCCAGCGCCGCGGCGTCGATATCGCGGTCGAGCGCGAACTGCAGGGTGATCTGCGTGCTGCCGAGCGAGCTCGAGGACGTCATCTGGTCGACGCCGGCGATGGTGGCGAACTCCTTCTCCAGCGGCGTCGCCACCGACGACGCCATCGTGTCGGGGTTGGCGCCGGGCAGCGCCGCCGACACCGAGATCGTGGGAAAGTCCACGTTGGGGAGGTCGGAGACCGGCAGCAGCGAGTACGCCATCGCGCCGAACACGAGGATCGCCCCCATGACGAGCGTCGTCATCACCGGGCGGCGAATGAACAGCGCCGAGGGGTTCATGACCCGCCGCCCGCCGGCGCGACGCTGCCGCGGCGCACCACCTTCGCGCCCGGCACCAGGCGGAGCTGGCCGTCCGTGACCACCGTCTCGCCCCCCGCGAGGCCCGCGGCGATCACTGTCTCACGCTCGTCGCCGCGGTCGACGCTCACCTCGCGCATCTCGACGGTGTCGTCGGCGCCGATCACGAACACGTACTGCCCCTGCTGGCCGGTCTGCACCGCAGGCGCCGGGCACACCACACGGTCGGGCTCCTCGCCGAGCACCACCGTCACGTCGACGAACTGGCCTGGCCACAGCCGCTCGTCGCGGTTGTCGAACACCGCCTTGAGGAGGACCGTGCCCGTGGCCGTGTCGACCGCGTTGTCGACGAAGAACAGCTCGCCCTCGGCCGGCGGGGCGGGGTCGTGGGGAACCGCCGCGCGCACGCCGATGCCGCCGGCGCGCCGCGAGAGCACGGCGGGCAGGTGCCGCGCCGGCACCGCGAACGCCACGTGGATCGGATCGATCTGGTTGATGGTGACGATCGCCTTGTCGTCGTTGGCCTTGATCAGCGCGCCGGCCTTCACTGCGAGCCTGCCGGTCCTGCCGGCCACCGGCGCCACGATCGTGCAGAACGACAGGTCGAGCTTCGCAGCGTCGACCCTGGCCCGGTCGCCGGCGACCGCGGCGCGCAGCGCCGCGGCGTTGGCGTTGATCTGGGCGTACTGCTCGCGGGTAACGAAGTCCTTCTCGACCAGCCCGGCGTACCGCCGCGCGTCCTCCTCCGCCTTGGCGAGCAGCGCCTGGTCGTGAGCGAGCAGCGCCTCGGCCTGTGCGAGCGCGGCCTGATAGGGTCGCTGGTCGATGGTGAACAGCGTCTCGCCGGCGCGCACGCGCTGCCCCTCCACGAACCACACCCGCTGCAGCTCGCCGCCGACCCGCGCCTTGACGGCGACGGCCTCGACCGCTTCCACGTTGCCGATCGCCCGGAACGTCACCGGCATCGTCTTGCGCACCACCTGCCCGGCGACCACCGGCACCGGCGGCGGTCCGCCGCGGGCGCCGGCCGCGCCGCCGCCGCACCCGGCCGCGGCCCACGCCACGGCGACGGCAACCGCGGTGGCGGCTGCCGCCGGCCCCGCCGGCGCGGTCGGCCGCCGGCCGCGGCACGTGTCGTCCTGCACGACTCGAGGAATCGTCCTCATGGCTGGGTGCTCCCCTGCGTGACGGCGATCATGGCCTGCAGCGCCGGCGACACCGTCCCCGTATCGTGCGCGAGCCTGGCCAGAGCAGCGAACCACTGCGCGCGCGCCCTGATCTCCTGCGACCGCGCCTCGGCGAGCGCCGACTGCGCCGCCAGCAGATCGATGATCGTCCCCACGCCTTCCGTGTAACGCCCGAACGCCACCCGCTCGCTCTGCTTTGCGCTGGCGAGGAGATCGCGCGACGTGCGCACGAGCTGGCCGGCGGTCTTCACGCCGTAGTAGCTCGTCCACACACCGAGAATCACCTGCTGCTCGAGCACCTCGGCCTGCGCCCGCGCTGCGGCGGCGTCCTCGCGCGCCTTCTCGACGTTGTGCTTCACCTCGAAGCCGGTGAACAGCGGCACGTTCAGGAGCAGCCGCGCCGTCCACGAGTCGCCCTGCGCGCCGAAGGCGTCCGGGTCGTACCAGGTGCGCCCCGCCGACGCGGTGGCGGACAGCGACGGCAGACCGTCGGCACGCGCGGAACGGATGCGGGTCGCGGCGCGCTCGGCGCCGACCAGCGCCGCTGCGAGGTCGGGACGCCGGGCTCGCGCCTGCTCGATCAGCGGCTCGACAGCGCCGTCTGCAAGCTCCCACGGCAGCTCCGCCGGGAGCTCGCCGACATCGTAGGGCGTGGTCGCCGGCAGCCCCATCGCCGTCGCGAGCGACCCGCGCAGCGCCATCACGCGCCCCACCAGCGTGTCCACCGCGAGCTGCGCCTGCGACAGCGCGGTCCTGGCCAGCAGCACCTCGGCGATCGTTGCCACACCGGCCTCGTGGCGCACCGTGGCGGCGTCGAGCGCCGCCTGCGCCGTCTCGACGGAGGTCCGCGCCGCTGCGAGCTGGCTGCGGGCGTCGAGGTAGGCGACGTAGCCGAGCTGCACGCCGAGCACGACGCCCTGCACGGTGGCATTGTGCGTCCAGTCGGCCACGAGCAACTCCAGGCGCGCACCTTCGATGTCGGCCGCGCGCCCACCCATGTCGAGCACCAGCATGCTCAGCGCGACGCTCGGGCCGTAGGTCGTGATGGCCGCGCCACCGCCCGCGCCAACGGCGCCGGAGCTCCCCCGCACCGCCGCCACCGAGGCGTCGACGCGCGGGTAGTGCGCCGAGCGCTCTGCGCCGAGCGCCGCCGCAGCCGCACGCGCCCGCAGGTACGAGGTGCGCGTCAGGGGGTTGTTCTGCAGGGCGAGCTCGACGATGTCGGCGAGCGCGAGCGTGGCACCGGGTTGCAAGAGCTTCTCCGGGATGACCGCCGGGGCCGCAGGCGGCGGCGCCGACGCCTCCGGCATCGTGACCGGACGAGCCGCGCTCTCCGGCACCGGAGCGGTGCGGTCGTGCTGCGGCGACCGCAAGCTCGCGCAGCCGGCCATGATCGCGGCGGCGAGCCCGACGACCAGCGCCCGGCCCGGCCAGCCAAGGGGCCCCGGGTGGGTGCGAGCGGACCGCCTCATGCGCAGGCCTCCTCAGATCGCCACGGGGCGCACGCCGCGCTGCGGCGCCCGACGGCGCCCGGGCGCCGGCCGGAAACCACCGCCGCGGGCGTGCTGCGATCGTGACGATCGAGCATAGCAAAGCCAGGCCTGCGTGCGGGCGCCAACCCGCGCTGAGACCGGTGCTATCATCGTGGGGTCTCTACAAGGGATGGCGATGACCGAGCCCGACCCTTCCATCGGACCGACCGCACTGATCTTCGCGGACGACGAGGCTGTGCGGCGCGAGTTCGAGCGCGCGCTCGCGCACCGGCGCGTTTCGGCCCGCTGGGCCGGCTCCTATCGCGAGGCGGCCCGGGCGCTCGCGCAGCACGGGGCCGAACTCATCGGCGTCCTGTGGCCCGGCCGCGGCGAGGCCGGGCGGCGCCTGTGCCGCGACGTCGTCCGGAAGACGAACGGCGCCGGTCCGCGGATCGTCCTGGCGGTCCTCCAGCATCCGGAGGCCGGCGCCGCCGCGGCCGCTCTCGGCGACGGCGCCGACGATGTCGTGGAGTGGCCGGCGAGCGCCGAGGCGCTCGCCACCCGGCTGCGCATTCTTTCCGCCCGCCTCGACGAGCGTCGCGCATGGGTGCGGAACGCCGAGCTGCTGCGCGACGCCGCCCACGACGCGCTGACGGGTCTTCCCAACCGCTCGCGCTTCCTCGACCGGTTGCAGCGCGTCTTCGACCGCGCCAGCCGCCAGGGCTCGCCGCCGTTTGCCGTGCTGTTCGTCGACGTCGACCGCTTCAAGCTGGTCAACGACAGCCTCGGTCACCTCGCCGGCGATCAACTCCTGGTCGGCATCTCGCGGCGGCTCGAGGAGTCGCTGCGCCCGACCGACTCGGTGGCGCGCCTGGGCGGCGACGAGTACGCCGTGATCCTCGACGAGATCGCCGACCCCCGCGAGGCCACCCTCGTCGCGGAGCGAATCCAGAAGGCGCTGCGCCTGCCCTTCGACCTCGGCGGCCAGGAGGTCTATGCGACGGTGAGCATCGGCATCGCCCACTACGGCGCCGGGTACCGCTCCTCCGACGAGCTGCTGCGCGACGCCGACACCGCCATGTACCGCGCCAAGGCGCTCGGCCGCGACCGCTACGCCGTGTTCGATCGCGGCATGCACGAGAAGGTGGTCGCGGCGCTGCGGCTCGAGAACGACCTCAGGAGAGCAGTCGAAGCCCGCGAGTTCGCCGTCCACTACCAGCCGATCATCGACCTAGCCCGGGGTCAGATCGCCGGGTTCGAGGCGCTGGTCCGCTGGCACCACCCGCGAAGCGGCCTCGTCTACCCAGCCGACTTCGTGCACGTGGCCGAGGAGACGGGCCTGATCATGGCCATCGACCGCTGGGTGGCGGCCGAGGCGTGCCGCCAGCTCCGCGCCTGGCAGGTCAAGTTCAAGCGCACGCCGCCGCTGACCATGAGCATCAACGTCTCCGGCGGCCAGTTCGCACAGCCCGACCTGCCGATGCAGATCGACCGCGCGCTGCGCGAGAACGGCCTGTGGGGCAGCGTGCTCAAGCTCGAGATCACGGAGAGCGTCATCATGGAGAAGGCGCGCTACACCGATCCCATGCTCGAGCACCTGCGCGGTCTGGCGATCAAGCTCTCGATCGACGACTTCGGCACCGGCTACTCGTCGCTCTCGTACCTCCGCCGCTTCGAGATCGACACGCTCAAGGTGGACTCCACCTTCGTCGCGAAGATCACCCACGACGAGGAGTCCCTCGAGATCGTGCGGGCCATCGTGACGCTCGGCCACAACCTCGGCAAGGAGATCATCGCCGAGGGGGTCGAGACCGCGTCCCAGCTCGCCCTCCTGCGCGACCTGCGCTGCGGCTTCGCCCAGGGGTACTTCTTCTCGCGCCCGCTCGACCCGCTGGCGGCCGGCGACCTCATCGCCGCCGACCCACGCTGGTGAGCGAGCGGGGCGAAGCCCCGCGAGGCCCACCCCCACGCCACGGCTCGCTCCCCTCGTCGCGGGCAGGTCGCCGCCTCCGACCAACCTGCGCCGGCGCTCTCCATGAAAAACGGTTCACCCGGGGAATGACCGAGTGTCGGCAGAAGTGATTCGACTCGTATGAGATGCAAGAACTCGGGCACAGGTTCCAGCGACGTCACTTCGAGACGATCGAAGACCACGGCGACGGCGGCGGCGAGAGCCGCTTCAGCTTCTCGTGGGGCTGGGAGCGTGTGAAGACACACAAGCTCTTACTCTTGCACTTTCGACAACACCGTCTACGCAGCGATCGTACCCGGCCATTCGCCGGATGAGCCAGAAAAAACGAAGGCCCTGCTCGTAAGCAGGGCCCTCACGACTTCCCCGGCGGCGACCTACTCTCCCAGGCAGTTTCCCACCAAGTACCATCGGCCCAGAGAGGCTTAACTTCCGTGTTCGGAATGGGAACGGGTGTTTCCCTCTCGGTAAGACCACCGGAAAAACCTCGCATTTCAACAAACTCAACAACTCACCTGGGTATGCGGCATGCACGCAAGAAACGGGTATATGTGTGGTCAAGCCGCACGGCCGATTAGTACCGGTCAGCTTCACGCGTCGCCGCGCTTCCACCTCCGGCCTATCAACGTGGTCATCTACCACAGGCCTTTAGGGGCTTGCGCCCGGGATACCTTATCTTGGAGTTGGCTTCCCGCTTAGATGCATTCAGCGGTTATCGCATCCGAACACAGCTACCCGGCGCTGCCGCTGGCGCGACAACCGGTACACTGGAGGTTCGTTCGTCCTGGTCCTCTCGTACTAAGGACGACTCTCCGCAAGTATCCTACGCCCACACCAGATAGGGACCGAACTGTCTCGCGACGTTCTAAACCCAGCTCACGTACCGCTTTAATCGGCGAACAGCCGAACCCTTGGGACCTGCTTCAGCCCCAGGATGCGATGAGCCGACATCGAGGTGCCAAACCCCGCCGTCGATGTGAACTCTTGGGCAGGATCAGCCTGTTATCCCCGGCGTACCTTTTATCCGTTGAGCGACGGCCCTTCCACACGGGACCGCCGGATCACTAAGCCCGACTTTCGTCCCTGCTCGACTTGTAGGTCTCGCAGTCAAGCTCCCTTGTGCCTTTGCACTCGCCGGCTGGTTTCCAATCAGCCTGAGGGAACCTTTGGGCGCCTCAGTTACAGTTTGTGAGGCGACCGCCCCAGTCAAACTACCCACCTGCCAGTGTCCCCGGACCGGCTTCACGGTCCCAGGTTAGAACCTCAGAGCAGTAAGGGTGGTATCTCACCGACGGCTCCACCGAAGCTGACGCCCCGGCTTCACAGCCTCCCACCTATCCTGCACATACAACGCCAAGGTCCAGTGACAAGTTGTAGTAAAGGTGCACAGGGTCTTTCCGTCTTGGTGCGGGTAACCGGCATCTTCACCGGTGCTACAAATTCGCTGAGCCCCCCGTGGAGACAGCGCCCAGATCGTTTCGCCTTTCGTGCAGGTCGGAACTTACCCGACAAGGAATTTCGCTCGGATCACCTCTTGCGTTTCCGCAAGAGCCGGACTTTACCTTGGCTGGCCTAGGTTCATCGAATCCGCAACTTCCCGGATTCGTACGAGCCCCTCGGCTTCGAGGTGCTCGCCGCGCTCCATCATGAGCAGGACTTTCCTGAAGCGCACGAAGTCGATTCGCTTCTTCGTCTTCAGCTCGTGCTTCTCGAAGAAGGGAACGACGAACTCGCTCAGGTGCCTCCGATCTCGCACACGATAGGCCATCCTCGTGTCGTGGTTGCGTCGGACGACGCCACAACCGAAGAACGCCTTGAGCGCGTGGAGAACTTGTACGTCCCGTTCATGCTGTACCACGGTGAACTCTGGAAGGACTTGGTAGCCCAGCTTCATCTCGGGATGCCGGCTGATTCCGATGTGGAAGCACCCTTCACCGTCGACGAAGCCCACGATCCACTGAGGATCAAGGTTCATAGCCAACCCCGAACATCAAGTCTCTGAGGGTTCCCGGGAGTTCCCGGGCCTTCCCTGCGGATTGTCCCCATGTCTGTCGGATTCTTACTTTCCGAGCATCTCGGACGAGTACCGACGAGTTTTCGAGGAGTTTCCCGCATATGGTTCAGTTTTACTAAGGCTAGCGAAGAGTTAACCTTAGGACCGTTATAGTTACGGCCGCCGTTTACCGGGGCTTCAGTTCAGAGCTGCCCCCAGCAAGCTGGGATGACCCCTCCCCTTAACCTTCCGGCACCGGGCAGGCTTCAGACCCTATACGTCCGCTTGTGACGTTTGCAGAGTCCTGTGTTTTTAGTAAACAGTCGCCTGGGCCTTTTCACTGCGACCTCCGTCCGCTTCGATCGCGAAGATCTACACGGGCAGAGGCACACCTTCTCCCGAAGTTACGGTGTCATTTTGCCGAGTTCCTTCACGGGGGATCACTCAAGCGCCTCGGGTTACTCACCCTGCCTACGTGTGTCCGTTTCCGGTACGGTCACCCTGCCCTCTCCTTAGAGGTTTTTCTCGGCAGCGTGGAATCAGCGGCTTTGCGCCCTTGCGGGCTCGTCATCACGTCTCGGCGTTAACGGGGCAGCGGATTTGCCTACCACCCCCGCCTACACGCTTGAAACTGCACTTCCAATCGCAGTCCCGCCTATCCTTCTGCGTCACCCCGTCGTGATAACGAGAACAGAGTGGTGCAGGAATTTTAACCTGCTTCCCATCGGCTACGCCGTTCGGCCTCACCTTAGGGACCGACTAACCCTGAGCGGATTGACCTTGCTCAGGAAACCTTAGGCTTCCGGCGGGCGGAGTTCTCATCCGCCTTATCGCTACTTATGCCGGCAGAGTCACTTCCATGCAGTCCACCAGTCCTCACGGTCTGGCTTCACCCACATGGAACGCTCCCCTACCACCTCCAAGGCCCGCAGGCCCTGAAGATCCGCAGCTTCGGTGGACAGCTTGAGCCCCGTTGAATTTTCGGCACGGGATCGCTAGACCAGTGAGCTATTACGCTTTCTTTAAAGGATGGCTGCTTCTAAGCCAACCTCCTGGCTGTCCCAGCAACCCCACATCCTTCACCACTTAGCTGTCACTTGGGGACCTTAGCTGGCGGTCTGGGTTCTTTCCCTTTCGACGACGAAGCTTATCCCCCGCCGTCTGACTCCCGCGCTTGACGTTGTCGGCATTCGGAGTTTGGTTGGGGGCGGTAACCGGGTAAGGTCCCTAACCCATCCAGTGCTCTACCACCGACACGAACCACGCGAGGCTAGCCCTAAAGCTATTTCGGGGAGAACGAGCTATCACGGAATTTGATTGGCCTTTCACCCCTACCCTCAGCTCATCCAAGTTGTTTTCAACCAACACTGGTTCGGACCTCCACGTGGTGTTACCCACGCTTCATCCTGGCCAAGGGTAGATCATCCCGCTTCGCGTCTACTCCCGACGACTCAAGCGCCCTGTTCAGACTCGCTTTCGCTGCGGCTTCGCAAAATGCTTAACCTTGCCGCCGAGAGTAACTAGCCGGCTCATTATGCAAAAGGCACGCGGTCAGGCATTCCCCTTGCGGGGCATAGCCCTCCCACTGCTTGTAGGTAAACGGTTTCAGGTACTGTTTCACTCCCCTTACAGGGGTGCTTTTCACCTTTCCCTCACGGTACTGGTTCACTATCGGTCGCCGAGACGTATTTAGCCTTGGGAGGTGGTCCTCCCGAATTCCCACAGGGTTTCCCGTGTCCCGTGGTACTTGGGTGCTCGAATGAGGAGGCGCCGCACCTTTCGCATACGGGGCTTTCACCCTCTATGGCCGGCCGTTCCAGGCCGTTCTGCTAGGCGGACGTTTTGTAACTCCTCGGCCCACTGGCAGGTGGACCACATCGAGTCCCACGACCCCCCGTACGCAACGCCTGCCAGCTTGGCACGTACGGGGTTTGGGCTGATCCGCTTTCGCTCGCCGCTACTGACGGAATCGCGCTTGCTTTCTCTTCCTCCGGGTACTGAGATGGTTCACTTCCCCGGGTTGGCTCCTCGAGGCCTATGGATTCAGCCAGGAGGTAACTGGGCATGACCCCAGTTGGGTTTCCCCATTCGGACATCCTCGGATCACAGCCTGCTTGCGGCTACCCGAGGCTTTTCGCAGCTTGCTACGTCCTTCATCGCCGCTCGGCGCCAAGGCATCCACCGTTTACCCTTAGTAGCTTGACCACACAAACCCGAAACACTTGCGTGTATAGCCTGTTACCCAGAATGAGTTGTCAAAGAACTTCTTCGAGCGTCCCGTAGGACCTCGCCGTCCTGCCGGCGGCAGGACCGCGAGGTCCGGCGTGGCTGGTGGAGCAGATCGGGTTCGAACCGACGACCTCCGCCTTGCAAGGGCGGCGCTCTCCCATCTGAGCTACTGCCCCGTCGTGGCGCGGCCCGACCCGCCTGATGGTGGGCCTAAGTGGATTTGAACCACTGACCTCACGCTTATCAGGCGTGCGCTCTAACCAACTGAGCTATAGGCCCATTCAAAGAACCTCTCGGCGAGGTTCGTTTGAAAACTAAACCGAGCGTACAGGTGGTCGACCTCGAAGTCGATGCCGCGTCACGCGGCACCGGATCTCCGTTAGAAAGGAGGTGATCCAGCCGCAGGTTCTCCTACGGCTACCTTGTTACGACTTCACCCCAATCACCGACCATACCTTGGACGGCTGCCTCCTTGCGGTTGGCCCACCGGCTTCTGGTACAGCCGACTTTCGTGATGTGACGGGCGGTGTGTACAAGGCCCGGGAACGTATTCACCGCGCCATGCTGATGCGCGATTACTAGCGATTCCACCTTCATGCAGTCGAGTTGCAGACTGCAATCCGAACTGAGGACGGCTTTTTGGGATTAGCTCCCCCTTGCGGGTTTGCAGCCCTTTGTACCGCCCATTGTAGTACGTGTGTAGCCCTGGACATAGAGGCCATGATGACTTGACGTCATCCCCACCTTCCTCCGGTTTGTCACCGGCAGTCTTCCTAGAGTCCCCGGCCGAACCGCTGGCAACTAGGAACAGGGGTTGCGCTCGTTGCGGGACTTAACCCAACACCTCACGGCACGAGCTGACGACAGCCATGCAGCACCTCTGCTGGGGTCCCCGAAGGGAAGGCCTCATCTCTGAGACTGACTCCAGCAGTTCAAACCCAGGTAAGGTTCTTCGCGTTGCATCGAATTAAACCACATACTCCACCGCTTGT